>NZ_JACWCT010000057.1 GCF_016613415.1 Methylobacterium ajmalii
GTGCTGACAGAACGATCCAGGTCCACACGCGTCAGAACAGACGCCCGAGCCCGCGCGCCATCAGCCCAAAACACGCCGCAAGCCACTGCCCGGTGAATAAGACGGGCTAGGGACGCGGGCTCCCCTCTCTCCCCGGTCGGGCCTCACCGCAACGGCGCCTCCGCCCACGGCCGCAGCCTCTCGTACGTCCCCGCCCGCGGATCGAAGCCCGGGTGGTACCAGGGATCGGCGGCGAGCCGCTCCCCCCAGCGCGCCCGCAGCGCCGCCACCTCGGCCTCGTGGCGGAGACGGGCCTCCGGATTCCAGCGCCGGCTCGCCGCCTCGTGGTGGTGGAGCACCGCGCCCGGCACCATCAGGGTCCGGTAGCCGGCCGCGTCGAGGCGCAGGCACAGGTCGACGTCGTTGAAGTCGACCGCGAAGGCCGCCTCGTCGAAGCCGCCGACCGCCCGGAATTTCTTCGCCTCCACCGCGAGGCAGGCCGCCGTGACCGCCGAGACCCGGTGCGTGACCCGGAGCGAGGCGAGGTAGCCCGGCGCCGTCCCGGAAAAATGGCGGTGGGCGTGGGTGACGAGGCCGCCGGTGCCGAGCACGATGCCGCCGTGCTGGATCCGCTCCCGCACGTCGAGGAGCTTCGCGCCCACCGCGCCGACCTCCGGCCGCAGGGCCTCCTCGGCCATCCGCCGCAGCCAGTCGGGGCGGTGCGCCACCACGTCGTTGTTGACGAAGACCAGGAGCGTGCCGTGAGCCTCGGCGGCGGCCCGGTTGTTCATCGCCGCGAAGTTGAACGGGCCCGGGCAGGGCAGCACCCTGACCCCCTCCGCGGCGAGCCGCTGGAGATAGGCGAGCGTGCGCGGGTGGCGGCTGTCGTTGTCGCAGACGATGATCTCGAGGGACGGCCAGTCCGTGTGGGCCCGGATGCTCTCGATGCAGGCCCGCAGCAGCTCCACCCGGTCGCGGGTCGGAATGATCAGGCTGACGAGGGGCGGCGCGGGCAGGTCGCGGCGCAAGGTCAGGAGACCGCCCGCGGCCTCGACCCGGCCGGCACCCGCGAGATGGCGCTCGACCAGCGTCCGGCGCGACGACGCCCAGCCCTCGGGCGGGGAGGCCGCGGCCGGCGACCAGGTCGAGAGGAGGCGCGGGAGGTGGCGGACGGCGGACGGGTCCTCGGCCGCGAGGCGCACCAGCAGGTCGGCGGCCTCGACGCCCGGCAGAGAGGGATCGAGCCCGAGCCGGTCCAGCGCCGTCCGGCGGACCGCGACCACCGGGCCGGCATAGTCGGCGGCGAGCAGGTAGTCGGGATCGAAGGCGGGGCGCAGCACCGGCAACCGGGGCTCGCCCCCGGCCCCGAGGACCACCGCATCGCCGTAGAGAGCAAAGAGTCCGGGATCGGCCGCGAACGCCTCGGCGATCGCGGCGGCGGCACCCGGCACGAGCCGGTGGCCCGGTGCCGTCAGCACGACGAGGGCGGCGGCGCCGGCGCCGCCCGACAGGATCTCGGCCGGGGTCGCGACGTGGAGATCGAGGCCCGCCTCGCCCCGGTCCGGCGGCAGCGGCGGCAGCGGCCGGAGGGCGTGGCGGCTGCCCCAGAGGATCGCGGCGCGGTCGCGGGCCCGCACGCGCTTGCCGGCGAGGAGAGCCCGGGCGACGTCCCGGGCCTCGCCCGGGCGCTTCAGCGCCAGGAGCAGCCGGACGAGCCAGCGCCGGGCGGGCCCGGGCTGCCCGTCCGCGAAGCGCAGGATGTCGAAGGCCGGGTGAGGCGGCAGCCTCATTCCAGCTCCTCCCCGAAGGTCGTGACCGAGAAGGCCGGGTGATAGTACGGGTCGTCGCGGATCACCGCCCGCCAGCGGGCCGCGAACCGGTCGCCCTCGGCCTCGAACCGGGCCCGGGCCGGGCCGACGCTCGGTCCGCGGCTGACCGATTCGTGGTGGGCGAGCGTGGCCCGCGGGGTCCAGATCGACGTCCAGCCCCGCGCCCCGAGGCGCAGGCAGAGATCGATGTCGTTGAAGTCGATCGGGAAGGTTTCGGCGTCGAGGCCGCCGACCGCCTCGAACTTGTCGCGCGCCACCGCCAGGCAGGCGGCGGTCACGCCCGCGACCTCGTGCGCCACGGTGAGGCGGCGCAGGTGCCCCGGCGTGTCGGCCGGACGGTTGCGCAGGATGTGCCCGGCCCGACCGCCGAGCCCGACCACCACCCCGGCATGCTGGATCCGGCCGCTGCCGAACAGGAGCTTGGCGCCGACCGCGCCGATCCCGGGCCGCAGGGCCTGGCGCACCATCGCGGAGAGCCAGTCGGGATGCAGCACCTCGACGTCGTTGTTGAGGAGCACCAGGACCGCGCCGCGGCTGGCGGCGGCGCCGTCGTTGACGAGGCGCGAGAAGTTGAACGGGCCCGGCCGGTCGAGGCGGCGCACCCGGGGGTCCGCCGCCCATTCGGCGTAGAGCGCCGCCACCGCGGGATCGGTCGAGCCGTTGTCGACGATGACGAGCTCGATCGCCGGATAGTCCGTATCGTGCAGGACGCCCCGCACCGCGACGCGCAGCAGGTCCGGCCGATCGCGGGTCGGCACGATCACCGAGACCAGGGGGGCGGGCTCGGGCAAGGGCCAGTCGAGGTCGAGGACGTCGCCCCGGCGCGCCACGACCGCCGGGGCGCCGGTCCGCCGCAGGGCCTGGGCGAGGTCGGCGGCGTGTCCGTCGGGGTCCTGCGCGTCCGGCACCGTGCGGCAGAGGATGCGGGGGATGCGGCGAACCCGCTCCGGGCCCGCCAGGGCGGAGGATAGGAGAAGCGCGCGGGCGCCCTCGTCCGGCCTCCAGCCGCTGCGCGCCGCGAGGCTCGCCGCGACCAGGAGCGGCCGGCCCGGATAGAGCGTCGTCAGGGCGAGGTCCGGGCTCCAGCCCGGCTTGAGGGCCGGGCGCGGGCCGCCGGGCGTCTCGGTCTCGCTGTCCGCGTAGGCGAGGTCGGCCGGCTCCTCGCCGGCGAAGGCCGCGGCGAGATGGGTCAGCGCGTCGGGCGCCAGCTCGTCGCCGGGCCGCAGGTGGCCGAGTGCGGCGCCCGCCGGCAGGACATCGCCGGAGATCCGCGGATCGGCGGGCATTCCCGCGGGCGGCGGGCCGCGCCAGCGCAGGGCGAGGCACCAGTCGCGGTGATCCTGGGCCAGCAGGGCGGCGAGGGTGCGGCGCACCGCCGGCGCCTCCTCGGGTGCCGCCTCCAGGATCAGGCCGAGGCGGGGCAGCGGACCGGACGGCGGCCGGTCGAAGCCGGGCTCGGCCGGCCGGGTGCGGGCCGCCTTCCAGGCCGGGTAGCGGTCGATCGGCATCACCCCGGCGGCGATGCGCAGGGTGTTGCGCAGGCGGCGCGCGTCGCGGCGCAGCCACTGGTAGAGCGCGACCGGCAGCTTGTCCGGACGCCGACGGGCGCAGAGCGCCAGCATGGCGGGGCGGGACAGGAGCCGCGCCGCGACCCGGAACCCCTCCGCCGGGGCGGCGAGCAGGATGGCGGTCGTGCCGGGCGGCACCGGGCCGAGCCAGGTAGCGCGCCCCAGCACCGCGCCCGGCAGCAGCGCGTCCTCATGGCCGCCGTCGGCGCGCACGAAGCGCAGGAGCGGGCGGACCGGGTCGGCGAAGCGGTCGAGGGCGATGTCGAGGGAAAGCCAGCGCCCGGCCGCCGGCCGCCCGGGGATCAGCGCGCGGGTGAAATCCGGGTCCGGGTGGGGAACGAGGCGGCAGGAACCGGATGCCACCCGGGCGGTCAACCGTCGGCCGGCGGCGGCGCGGCCTGCTTGCGCCGCGGCGACCGCGCCGGCTTGCCCATGCTGCCGAGGCCGACCTCGATGTCGAAATCCTTCGCCAGGGCGGCCGGCACGACGATGCCGTCCTCCACCACCGTGAAGGTGCCGCTGGCCTGGCCCGCGGGAATCGTCACCGCGCCCTGGTGGGTGCGCCGGGCGAGAATCTGGGTGCCGTTCTTCACCGTGATGGTGACGGGCGCGTTGAAGCGGCCCGGGGCGCCGCCGGGGCCGAGCAGGACGACGCCCTGGACGCCGACCGAGACGACCGTGCCGCCGTTCGGCCCCGGCCGGCACGCGCGGCTGAGCTGGCCGAGGCGGATCTGCGTGCGCACCGTGCCGCCGGCGAGGGTCTGGAGCGAGGAGCCACCCTCGGTGACGTCGATGGTCGGGCAGTAGACCTCGTCGAGGCTCGGCGGAGCTTCCGGCGGCTTGGTGGTGCTGCCGTACTTGAAGATGTTGACGAAGGGGTTGCCCTCTTCCTGCGGCGCGGCGGTCTGGGCCCGCGCCGGGGCGCCGAGCGTCACGAGAGCCAAGGCGAGACCCAGCGTGCCGAGACCCAGCGCGCCGGGGCGGAGTGTACGGAGACAACGAGCCGTCACGGTCCTCTCCCGATCGTCGATCACTTCAGGCTGTCGAAGCCGTCCTTGAACCCCTTGAGGGACAGGGGGATGCCGACCCCTTCCTCGGGCGTCTGGAAGACGATGAAGGTGGCCTGCTGGCCGGTCTTGAGCTGGTTGATGAGCTTGTCGTCCATCACCACCTCGGCGACGCAGCCGGTGGAGAGGCAGCGCACGAACGAGGTGCGGCCGATCTCCGCCTGGTCGACCTTGAGGCCGAGACCCGAGGGTAGCAGCACGCCGAGCGGCGCCACCACCCGCAGCAGCGTGCCGCGGTTGTCGGCGGTCTTCAGCACGATGACCACCAGGGACAGGTTCGGCCGGTCCTCGGCGGCGACGTACTGCACCAGGGCGCATTGCTCGGCCTTGGCGCCGGCGGGCGTCTCGCAGCGCAGCTGCCAGTCGTCGAAGGTCTGCTTGACCGCGCCCTGCGCCAGGGCGCCGCCGGCCGGCAGGCCGAGGCCCGCACCGAGGGCGAGCCCGAGGGCGGCGGCCCGCACCCGGCGTCCGATCCGTCGCACGCTGTCTCCCACGCCGCTCACCGCTCCGCTGCCCCGGCCACGCGCCGGTCCGGGGGCGTTCCGACCACGGGGCAGGGATGCTGTCAAGCCGAGGCGCCGATCCGGGCCCCGCGGACGGAACCCGTGCACGCGAGCAGGCTTAGCTTTATCGTGGGCGGCGATGCGCCCGGCGCTCTGCGGCCGTTAGGGGTTTCGCACGGTTCCCGGCCCATACGGAGCGGGAGCACGGGGAGCCCCGTTCCCCGTACCCCGCCCGCTCTCCCCTTTCCAGCGAGATGCCGCCCCGATGAGACTTCCCGCCACCTCCCTCGCCCTCCTGGTCCTGGCCACCGGTACCGCGGCGCTGGCCGCCGGTGCCGCGGCGGCCGAGCCGCTGCCGGTCGACGAGACCACCTATGTCGAGCGTTCGCTCAACCGGGACGCCACGCTGACGGTCGAGCACCCGCCGGTGCCCCGCAACCCGCGCGGGCGCCGGGCGGCGCGTTCGGCCGAGATCGCCGGCTTCTGCCGCGACGGCGGCGTGATCCGGCGCCGGGGCGAGAACGGCGAGATCATCCTGCGCCAGCGCGAGCTGTGCGACAGCATCGCGCCGCGCACGCTCTATCCGGGGCACGTCGATCCGCGCCCGACCTGGCCGGCGGAGCGCGTGGTGGTGGTGCGCACCAAGGGCTGACCTCGCGAGGCCCCGAGGGCGTCGGGGCCGTCAGCCGTAGCGGTGCAGCTCGGTGCCGTGCCGCTTCAGCCAGGCCTCGGGCTCGTCGTAGCCCGGGTAGAGCCGCGCGACGATCGCCCAGAACCGGTCCGAGTGGTTCATCTCGGCGAGGTGCGACACCTCGTGGGCGGCGAGGTAGTCGAGCACCGAAGGCGGCGCCATGATCAGGCGCCAGGAGAAGTTCAGGTGGCCGGCGGCCGAGCACGAACCCCAGCGGCTGCGGGTGTCGCGCACGGTCAGGCGCCGGGGCGCGCGGCCGAGCGCGCCGGCATGGCGCGCCACCGCCTCCGTCAGGTCGCGCCGCGCCTCGGCCTCCAGGAAGTCGCGCACCCGCCGCGCCACGTGGGGTTCCCCGCAGGAGACCGCGATCACCGGCGCGCCGTCCGGCGCCGCGGTGGCGACGGTGGCGCCCGAGGCGGTCGACCAGTGCAGGATGCGGTGCGGCACGCCGCGCAACGGCACGACGGCGCCGGGCAGGAAGGCGACGCGCTCGGGCAGCTTCGCCACCCGGGCGGCGATCCAGGCGCCGTGCGATTCGGCGAAAAGCTGCGCGGCGGCGAGATCGATGCGCTCGGGCAGCGTCAGGACGATCTCGCCGGTGGCGCTCGACACCCGCAGGGTGATGCGCCGGGCCGCCGCGCGGCGGCGCAGGGCGACCGGGTAGCTGGTGCCGGCGTGGACGACCGTGAGGTGGGAGGGTTCGGGCGCCGACCGGCGCAGGAGCGCGACTCGCATCCCGCCCTTGTAGGAGGAAGGACCCCGGCGTGCCAGGGTCGCGCCGCGTCCCACCCGCGCGAGCAGGCCGGCGAACCAGGCGCGCAGGGAGCGGGCGGGCGACGACGGCATCGGGGCATCCGACGAAAAATCCCGGCGCCGTCGGGCGCCGGGAGGCGAGGATCGAATCGGGCTCGGGCGAGTGGCCTCCGGTCGCTCAGGACGCCTGGCGCAGGTCCCCCTGCCCGTCCTGCGCGGTGCCCTGCATCTCGTGCATGAAGGCGGAGATGCGCGGGGCGATGTTGGCGCGGAAGCGCGAGCCGTTGAACACGCCGTAATGGCCGACGCCCTGCTGCAGGTAGTAGCTCTTGCGCTCCGCGGGCAGGTTCGGCGTCAGGTCGAGGGCGGCGAGCGTCTGGCCGACGCCCGAGATGTCGTCCTTCTCGCCCTCCACCGCCAGGATGCCGCAGTGGCGGATCGCCGTCGGATCGACCGTCTTGTCGCGGTGGCGCATCTCGCCTTTCGGCAGGGCGTGCTCGACGAACACCGTGTTGACGGTCTGGAGGTAGAACTCCGCCGTCAGGTCCATCACCGACAGGTACTCGTCGTAGAAATCGCGGTGCTTCTCGGCCGAGTCGCCGTCCTCGTGCACGAGGTGCTTGAACATGTCCCAGTGCGCCGTCAGGTGACGGTCGAGGTTCATGCCCATGAACCCGGACAGCTGGAAGAAGCCCGGATAGACCTCGCGCCAGGTGCCGGGATAGCCCGGCGGCACCACGGTGATGCAGTTGCGCTTGAACCATTCAGAGCCGCGCTCGGCGGCGAGGCAGTTCACGGCGGTGGGCGAGCGGCGGGTGTCGATCGGGCCGCCCATCAGGGTCATCGAGGTCGGCACGCCGGGCATGCCGTCGGCTTCCATCCGGGCGACGGCGGCGAAGACCGGCACCGAGGGCTGGCACACCGCGATGACGTGCAGGTCCGGACCGAGGGCCTGGAACATCTCGATCAGGTAGTCGATGTAGGTGTCGAGGTCGAAGCGGCCGGCCTCGAGCGGCACCATGCGGGCATCGATCCAGTCGGTGATCATCACCTCGTGGGCGGGCAGCATCGCCTCGACGGTGCCGCGCAGCAGCGTGGCGTAGTGGCCCGACATCGGCGCCACCACCAGCACCTTCGGCTGGGCCTGGGCCGTCGGGCGCTTCAGGGCGCGGTCGAACTTGATGACCTGGCAGAACGGCTTCGACCACACCACCCGCTCGGTCACGTCGGTGACCAACCCCTCGACGGTGGTGGTGGGCAGGTTGAAGGCCGGCTTGCCATAGCGCCGCGTGGTGCGCTCAAACATCTCGCAGGCGGCCGAGACCGTGCGTCCGTAGGATGTATAGGTGATCGGGTTGGCGGGGTTCTTGAACACGAGCTGCGTGGCGTCGGCGGCCGCCCGGGCGGGCGTCAACATCCAGTGCGCTGCTTCATACCAGAAATACGAGAGATCCATGACGCCACCGTCCACGATTGACCCAGCGGCGCGCGCACCCGCCGCCAGGAGACGCCTGTCCCATCTGGGAGCCAGACAATAGAGTATCGGTATTGGAGGGCAAGATCTCAGGAAAACGAAACGGTCGAAACCCGTCACTGTGCCCTTTTTACCTCAACTACCGCGGGTATCCCGGGAAGCTTGCGACGCAGCGGGGCGAGGTCGCGCCGTCCGTCCCCGGCGGCGCCGGCATACCCCATTGTCGACCGACCCGCCGGGCCCGTCGCGGCCATGTTTGGGAAACGCGCTGCGGCCGCGAGGGTTTCCGCCGCCCCGCCCTGGGCTTTGGTCGGCGGCGCACTATCGTTTTCGCGATGTCCGACACCTCGCAGACCGATCCCGTGCGGGACGCCCGCCACCTGCGCCTCGACACCTTGGTGCGGCTGCGCTGGCTCGCCGTGGCGGGCCAGGGTGCCGCGGTGGCCGGCGCCCATCTCGGCCTCGGCCTGCCCCTGCCGTTCGGCTGGTGCTTCCTCGTCGTCGCAGCCTCGTCCTGGCTCAACCTGACGCTGCGCATCCGCTACCCGGCGAGCCATCGGCTCAGCGACGACGCGGCGGTGCTGCTCCTTGCCTTCGACATCATCCAGCTCGCGGCGCTCCTCTTCCTCACCGGCGGACTGCAGAACCCGTTCGCGCTGCTCTTCCTGGCACCCGTGCTGATCTCCGCGACCGCGCTGCCCCCGGCCCACACCCTGGCGCTGGGGCTCCTCGCCGTCGGCCTGTCGACGATGCTCGCCCTCGTCTACCGGCCGCTGCCGTGGTTCGCCGGCGAGACCCTGGAACTGCCGTTCCTGTACGTCTCGGGCGTCTGGACCGCGATCCTGCTCGGCACCGCCTTCACGGGGGTCTACGCCTGGCGGGTCGCCGAGGAGGCGCGCCAGCTCGCCCGGGCGCTCGCCGCGACCGAGCTGGTGCTCGCCCGCGAGCAGCACCTGTCGCAGCTCGACGGGCTGGCGGCGGCGGCGGCCCACGAACTCGGCACGCCGCTCGCCACCATCACGGTGGTGGCCAAGGAACTCGACCGCCAGCTCGGCCCCTCGGCGAACCCGAGCGTCGCCGAGGACCTGGCGCTCCTGCGCGACCAGGTCGAGCGCTGCCGCGGCATCCTCGCCAAGCTCACCTCGCTCGACGCCGACCAGGGCGGGTTCATCGAGACCATCACCCTCAGCCACCTCGTCGAGGAGCTGGTGGCGCCCCAGCGCGCCCTCGGCATCATCCTCGACGTGACCACGAAGGGCGAAGGCCCGGAGCCGGCCTGCCGGCGCAACCCGGGGGTGATGTTCGGGCTCGGCAACATCGTCGACAACGCGATCGACTTCGCCGAGAGCTGCGTGTCGATCGAGGCGCGCTGGAGCGCCGACCGGGTCACGCTCGAGATCCGCGACGACGGACCGGGCTTCGCCCCGGAGGTGCTGCTGCGGGTGGGCGAGCCCTATGTCAGCACCCGCAGCGCGGCGGCGGCCGGCACCGACGGGGGAACGGGGCTCGGCCTCGGCCTGTTCATCGCCAAGACCCTGATCGAGCGTTCCGGCGCACAGCTCTCGCTCACCAACGCGGTCGACCCCTCGACCGGGGCGGTGGTGCGGATCGGTTGGACACGTCACATTTTCGAGAGGGAGGTCAAAGGCCTCCGAAACCCGGCTGCGGGGGGCGCCGCACCCCTGACGCAGGCCCCCGGCGTTCCTATATAAAGTCCTGAACATACTGATCGAAAGTCGAAGGAGCGTCGCTCGATGACGCAGTACGGAACACTCAGCCCGGAGGCCGCGCCCGGTACCATCCCGGAGGGCGACGCCCTCCTCAACCATGCCGACCGCAGCCTGCTGATCGTCGACGACGACAAGCCGTTCTCGACCCGCCTCGCCCGGGCGATGGAGGCGCGCGGCTACCGGGTCCACGTGGCGGAAAGCGTGGCAGAGGGCGTCTCGGCGGTCGAGGCCCAGCCGCCGGCCTTCGCGGTGATCGACATGCGGCTCGGCGACGGCAACGGCCTCGACGTGATCGCCCGCCTGAAGGAGCGCCGGCCCGAGGCGCGCGGCGTGATCCTCACCGGCTACGGCAACATCGCCACCGCGGTGACGGCCGTGAAGCTTGGCGCCTTCGATTACCTGGCGAAGCCCGCCGACGCCGACGAGATCCACGGCACCCTGATGGCCGAGCCGGGCGAGCGGGCCGACCCGCCCGAGAACCCGATGTCGGCCGACCGGGTGCGCTGGGAGCACATCCAGCGGGTCTACGAGCTGTGCGGGCGCAACGTCTCGGAGACGGCGCGGCGCCTCAACATGCACCGCCGCACGCTGCAGCGCATCCTGGCCAAGCGCGCCCCGCGCTGACCCGGATGGCGGCGGACACGAGAAGAGCCCGGTGCCGCGAGGCGCCGGGCTCTCTTCATTCATGGCTCGCACACCCGTCGCCAGCGACCGGACCGGCCACCGGGCACGATCCCGTCAGTGCGTCCAGGGCATCGTGCGGTTGTACTTGAAGTTGTCCGAGTAGGAGAGGCCGCGGCGCAGGAGTTCCTGCGGCTCCTCGACCCGGTAGGCGATCCCCTCGCGGGTGGCGTAGGCGATCGCCTCGTCCTTGGTGTCGAACTCGAGCCGCACCTGCTGCAGCATGTCCGAGGACGAGGTCCAGCCCATCAGCGGCTCTGTCTCGCGCGGGCTCGTCTGGTCGAACTCCAGCGTCCACTGCTTGGTCCGCGCGAGGCCGGACTGGCTCGGATCCTTGGCAGGGCGGAAGATGCGGGCGGTCGACATCGCGGGCTCTGATCCATGGAGAGGATGGTCGGGGCGGCCGGATTCGAACCAGCGACCCTCTGGTCCCAAACCAGATGCGCTACCAGACTGCGCTACGCCCCGACGCGTGCAGATGCACCTGCACCTGCCCCCGGTTCCTAGTGAAAATCCGGTGGGCGCGCAAGCGTACGCACGGGACCGCGCGCGGCATCGCCCCGCCTTGTGGCCCGGGTCCCGGCTCGCTAAGGGCCGGGACCCGGGCCCGCCTGTCGGCCCGCCGGAGACCGTGGCGGCGATGATCGGCAAGCTGAAGGGCGTCGTGGATTCCTACGGCGAGGATTTCGTGATCCTCGACGTGCACGGCGTCGGCTACGTGGTGCATTGCTCGGCCCGCACGCTGCAGCGCCTGCCCTCCACCGGCGAGGCGGCGGAGCTGGCGATCGAGACCCATGTGCGCGAGGACATGATCCGCCTCTACGGCTTCCGGGCCGATGCGGAGCGCGAGTGGTTCCGCCTGCTCCAGACCGTGCAGGGCGTCGGCACCCGGGTCGCCCTCGGCGTGCTCTCGGTGATGGAGCCGGGCGACCTCGCCACCGCCATCGCCACCGGCGACAAGGGCGCGGTCGCCCGCGCACCCGGCGTCGGCCCGCGGCTCGCCGCCCGCCTCGTCGCCGAATTGAAGGACAAGGCCCCGGCCTTCTCGCCCATCGATCCGGCGCTGATCCAGCTCAGCGGGGCGGTCGAGGCCAATACCGCGCCCCAGCCGGTGGCGGATGCGATCTCGGCGCTGGTCAATCTCGGCTACGCCCAGGTCCAGGCCTCGGCGGCGGTGGCGGCGGCCCTCAAGGGCGCGGGCGAGGGAGCGGCCGGGATGGAGGCCAAGACCCTGATCCGCCTCGGCCTGCGCGAACTGGCCCGCTGAGGGCACCGGGCCATCCGGACGGGCGTGTTCCCGTCACGCCGCCTGGCGCACCGGCGCACCCGCGGCCCGGGGCAGTTCGAGGCGCACGCGCAAGCCCTGCGGCTCCCGGTTCTCGAGGCTGAACGTGCCGCCATGCGACTGGGCGATGGCGCTCGCGATCGACAGGCCGAGGCCGAAGCCGCCGGCCTCGTTGAGGGTGCGGGCGCGGTCGCCGCGCACGAAGGGCTGGAGCATCAGGGCGCGCTCCGCTTCCGGGATGCCCGGGCCGTCGTCCAGGATCTCGACCGCGACGCGGCCGGGCCCCGCCTCGACGAGGCGCACGGTGGCGCCGCCGGCATACTTGACGGCGTTGTCGATCAGGTTGGTCAGCGCCCGCTGCAATTCGCCGGAGGAGCCGCGCACCAGGGCCGGGCGGAGATCCTCGCTCTGCACCTCCTCGGCCCGCACCGCCTCGCCGATATCGGCGAAGCCGTCGCAGACCGTCTGCACCACCGAGGCGAGGTCGATCAGGCCGAGGCCCTCGCGCGACTGGCCGTCGCGCACGAAGGACAGGGCCGCCTCGACCAGCGCGTTCATCTGGTCGAGGTCGCGCAGGAACTGCCGGCGCAGGACCTCGTCCTCGAGAAATTCCGCCCGCAGGCGCAGGCGGGTGATCGGGGTGCGCAGGTCGTGGCTGATCGCCGCCAGCATGTGGGTGCGGTCGTCGATGAGGCGCAGCACCCGGTCGCGCATCCGCCCGAGCGCCCTGGACACCGCCAGCACCTCCTCGGGGCCGTGCTGGGGCAGCGGACGGGCCTCGGTGGCGGTGCCGAACGCCTCGGCGGCCTCGGCGAGCCGGGCGAGCGGCGCGGTGAGCGCCCGCGTCGCCCAGATCGACAGGAGCGTGAGCGACAGCGCCAGGAAGACCAGGGTGATCAGCACCGCGCTCGTCAGCGGCGGGTGCGGCAGCGGCAGGGGCGGCAGGTCGGCGGTGAGCTGCAGGCCGGCCGGCCCGGCGATGCGCAGGTGCAGGGCGCCGCCGGGCATGTGCTCGGCCGAGACGCCGTAGCCCGCCCCCAGGGCCGCCCGCAGGCCGGTGATCTCCGGCACCTCGGCGCTGGCCGCCGGGGGGGCGTTCGGCTCGTTGGACGGCAGCAGGGTCAGGTGCAGGGCCGAGGCGCTGCGGCGGGCCGCCGCCACCACGTCGGTCCGGTCCTCCGCCGGGGCCGCCGCCACCATGTGGACCACCGTGACGAGGCGGTTGGCGAGCGCGTTCGGCCGCTCGTCGGAGCGGCGCAGCTCCGGGCGCAGCAGCAGGAAGGCCACCGTGACGACGACGTGGGTGACCACGATCGCCGCCACCACAAGGAGGGCGAGCTGCCCGGCGATGCGGCCCGGCACGGGCCCCCACCGCCTCATGCCGGTGCCCGCCGGGTCATGTCGAGACCACCTCGGGCGTGAACAGGTAGCCGCCGGAGCGGATGGTCTTGATCATCTCGGGGTTGCGCGGGTCGCGCTCGATCTTCTGGCGGATGCGGCTCACCAGCACGTCGATGCTGCGCTCGAACGGGCCGGGCGCGCGCCCCTGCGTCAGGTCGAGGAGCTGGTCGCGGGAGAGCACCCGGCCCGGCCGCAGGCACATGGCGTGCAGGAGGTCGAACTCGGCGCCGGTGAGCGCGACCTGCGCGCCCTCCGGGTTGAGGAGCTGGCGCAGGCCCGCATCGAGGACGAAGCCCCCGAAGGCGTGGCGGCGCACGCCCTCGTCGTCGCGTCCCGGCGCGGCCGCGCCCCGGCGCAGGATGGCGCGGATGCGGGCGAGCAGCTCGCGCGGGTTGAAGGGTTTCGCCAGGTAGTCGTCGGCCCCGATCTCGAGCCCGACGATCCGGTCGATCTCCTCGCTCTTGGCGGTGAGCATCAGGATCGGGATGCCGGAGGCGGCGCGCAGGCGCCGGCAGATCGACAGCCCGTCCTCCCCCGGCAGCATCAGGTCGAGCACGACGAGGTCGACGCGGGAATCGGCCATCAGCCGATCCATCTCGCGGCCGTCGCCGGCGATGGAGACGCGGCAATCGTTGCCACGGAGGTAGCGGGCGACCAGCGTGCTGATCTCGCGATCGTCCTCGACGATCAGGATGTGCGGTGTCGTGCTCACGGTTCGCCTTATGCCGCAGTCCGGCTTTTGCTTGAAGCCATCGAAGTGCATCCGTGTGTTGCTGTCCGCCTCCGGCGATACCGTCGCGAGAAACCGGCCCCGGGATTCCCGGCACGGCACCGCTTCCGTCATGGTGCCGCATTCGCGGGCGAGGACGAAGCCCGCACGCGCATTTCTCGTCCGGCCGGGGCCCCTTTTGCCGGGAAATGCACTAGTGCTGGGCGCTGGACCCGCCCTCACAGGATCTTTTTCCATGCAGCAGAATCGCCTGTTCGACGACTTCGCCCGCCTGATGACCGACGCGGCCGGCGCCGCCCAGGGCGTGCGCCGCGAGGCCGAGACCGTGGTCAAGGCGCAGATCGAGCGCATGCTGCGGGACATGGACGTCGCCACCCGCGAGGAGGTCGAGGTTCTGCGCGATCTCGTCGCGTCGTTGCGGGCCCAGAACGAGGCGCTCACCGCCCGCGTCGCGGCGCTCGAGGCCAAGCCGGCCGATGGCACGCCCACCGCCGGTGCCAAGGCCGCCGGTGCCAAGGCCGCCGGTGCCAAGGCCGCCGGTGCCGACACGGCGACCGCCTGACGCGGGAGCCGCTGCCACAGGACCGTGCAACAGGCGCCGGATGCCCGGCGCTTGTGCACAGGAAGCTTCGGTGGATAGCCGGCGGCCTGCCGCCGGCCCCGCGGGTTTCCGCTTTGAGTCCCTCGACTCGCCCGGGCTATAGTGGGTCACGCACTGATTCGCCGTCGCCCAGGGGGAGACAAGTCGGAACTTAAGCTTATCGCCGGCACGTCCTGACCGTGCCCGGGTCGCGATCTGCCTTGACGACGACACCCGCCGCGTCCGCTGACGCAGCTGTATCCCGCTCGGACGAGCCAAACTTGGATCGCCATGACCCAGCTCACCATCGACGACCTGACCCGCGCCGAGCACCCGCTCGATGTCGTCGAGCGCCTCGCCTCCCTCCGGGACTGGATCTTCGATCGCGCTGAGACCGACGAGATGTCGGTGGCGGTGGCCGGACGATGGGCCGAGTACCATGTCGCCTTCACCTGGATCGAGGATGTCGAGGCGCTGCACGTCGCCTCCGCCTTCGACCTCAAGGTGCCCGACCGGCGCCGCAACGAGGTGCTGCGCCTCGTCTCGCTCGTCAACGAACAGCTCTGGGTGGGTCATTTCGACCTCTGGAGCAGCGAGCACGTGGTGATGTTCCGGCACTCGCTGGTGCTCACCGGCGGCGCCGAGCCGACGAACGGCCAGTGCGAAGCGATGTTGAAGACCGCGGTCGAGGCCTGCGAGCGCTACTTCCAGGCGTTCCAGTTCGTGATCTGGGCCGGCAAGACCGCCCGCGAGGCCCTGGACGCGGTGCTGTTCGAGACGGAGGGCGAGGCGTGAGCGAGGCCGGCTCCCGGGCGGCGCTGCCGGCCTCGCTCGTCCTCGTCGGCGCCGGCAAGATGGGCGGCGCCCTGCTCGAGGGATGGCTCGCCGACGGACTGCCCGGCACGCATGCCGCCGTGATCGACCCCAATCCCGCCCCCGCCATGGTGGCGTTGTGCGAGCGCCACGGCGTCGCGCTCAACCCGGCCGAGCCCGGCGAGCCCGAGGCCCTGGTGCTGGCGGTCAAGCCGCAGGGGCTCGACGCCGCGGCCGCCGCTGTGGCGGCGCTGGCCGGGCCCAGCACCCTGGTGGTCTCGGTGCTGGCCGGCAAGACGATCGCGAATCTCAAGGACCGCCTGCCGCGGGCCCGCGCGGTGGTGCGGGCGATGCCGAACCTGCCCGCGAGCATCCGCCGCGGCGCGACCGGCGCCGCCGCCTCGCCGGAGACGAGCGAGGCCCAGCGCCGGACCGCCCACGCGCTCCTGTCGGGCGTCGGCCTCGTCGAGTGGCTGGACAGCGAGGACCTGATCGACGCCGTGACGGCGGTCTCGGGCTCGGGGCCGGCCTACGTGTTCCTCCTCGCCGAGGCGCTGGCGGCTGCGGGCGTCGCCGCCGGGCTACCGGCCGAGGTGGCGGACCGCCTCGCCCGCCAGACCGTGGCCGGAGCGGGGGAACTCCTCGGGCAGAGCGCCGAGGAGCCGGGAACGCTGCGCCAGAACGTGACCTCGCCGGGCGGCACCACGGCGGCGGCCCTCGGGGTGCTGATGGCCGGGGACGGCCTCGCGCCGCTGATGCGCGACGCGGTGGCGGCGGCCAAGGCCCGGGCCGAGGAACTGGCGGGCTGACACGCCGGCCTCAACCACGCCCTGCCGCGTCGCCGCGGGCCCCTGCCCGTCGGGCGGTGCGGTCCCTAGATAAGGGGTGACGGCGGCGGGCCCGGCCCCGACGGCTGGTGCGCGCGCCCGTCAGCCTACGGTATCGGAGCGCCCCCAATGGCCCGCAACCCCAAGACGACCGGCGAGCACGACGGCGCCGGCGACACGCCGCACGCCACCCGCCTGCCGCCGCGGGAGGCGATCGTCGAGGCGCTGATGCGTCTCGCCGCCGAGCAGCCCTGGAACGACATCGAGATCGGCGACATCTCCCGCGAGGCCGGGGTGAGCCTGGCCGAGTTCCGCGAGTGCTACCCCTCGAAGGGCGCGGTGCTCGGGGGCTTCGCCCGGATGATCGACAAGCAGGTGCTCGACGGCGCCAGCGACGACCTCGACGACGAGCCGACCCGCGAGCGGCTGTTCGACGTGCTGATGCGCCGCCTCGACGCGATGGACCCCTACAAGCCGGCGCTCCGCCGCATCGTCTTCGCGCTGCGCGGCGATCCGCTGTCGCTCGCCGCCCTCAACCAGGTGGCGCTGAACTCGCAGCGCTTCATGCTGGCCTCGGCCGGGATCAGCACCGAGGGGCCGCTCGGCCGCGTCAAGCTCCAGGGCGTCGTCATCGCCTTCGCCCGGGTGACCGAGGTGTGGCTCGACGACGAGGACCCGGCGCTCGCCCGCACCATGGCGGCGCTCGACCGCGAGATCCGCAACGGCGAGCGCTTCATGGAGCGGGCCGAGGACGTGCGCCGCCTGACCGCGCCGTTCCGGGTGCTGGCCCAGTCGCTGGCCGAGGGCGGCCGCCGTCGTCGGCGCCGCGGCCGGAACGACGACCGCAACGAGGACGAGGGCAATCCCCTCGGCGGCGACCCGGCGGCGGCGATCTGACGCCGGGCGTCCGGAGGCGCCGCGCCTCTCGCCTGGGGACTTTCGAGACATTCCAGGGTGACCGTCGGGCGCCCGCCGGCTAGCTTGACGGAACGACCGCCGCAGATCCGCGGCGGCGATCCCCGAGGGCCGTTTCGGATGCTCGACCCGTTCCCCCGCGCGCCGGCGACGATCGCTCGCGTCGAGCAGCCGCGCTACACCGCCCTGGCGCAGGCCCTGCACTGGCTCACCGCCGCCCTCGTGCTGGCGGTGCTGCCGCTCGCCTGGGTGGCGACGAGCCTGCCGGCGAGCCCGTCGAAGGGCTTCTTCTTCCAGCTGCACAAGTCGGTCGGCATCACGATCCTGGCCATCGTCGCCCTGCGCATCCTGTGGCGGGCCTGGCACCCGGCCCCGCGGGAGCCCTTCGTGCCGGCCGGCCTGGCCCTGCTCGGCCGGATCAACCACTGGCTGCTCTACCTCGTGTTCCTGCTGATGCCGCTGAGCGGCCTCGTGCTGTCGGCCGCCGCCGGCAACACCACGCAGTACTTCTTCCTGTTTCCGATCCCGCCCTTCCTCGAGAAGAACAAGGCGGTGGCCGACCTCGCCGACCAGATCCACCTCGCCGGCCAGTACGCGGTCTACGCCCTGGTGTCGCTGCACCTGCTCGCCACCGCCTGGCACCTGATCGTGCGCCGCGACGCCCTCCTCGACCGGATGCTGCCGCGCCAGGACGTCTGAGCCTCGCCGGCCTGAGGATCGCCCGGATGCGCGATCACCTCTACCTTCTCGCCCCCGATTTCGCCGACCCGGCCCTGCCGGGCCGGCGCTACTACTGCTGGCACTGCGCCCTGATCGAGGGGGTGCTGGCGGGCTTTCCCGACCTGGCGCGGCGGCTCGACGTGACGCGCCTGCCCTGGCCGCGGCCGCGGGACGCCCTCGTCTCGCGCCTCGGCGAGGCACACCAGGTGCTGCCCGTGCTGGTGCTCGCCCCGGATGCCCCGGATGGCCTCGCCACCGGCCGCCGGGGCCCGATGCGCTTCGTCGACGACAAGGACGCGATCCTGCGCGTCCTGCACGCGCGGCACGGATTCCCGGAAGCGCATCCGTGACGGAGCGACCGACCGCCGCGCGCCGTCCATGACGTGCGGCCGGATATATTCAATCGCACGCGATTGAACCAACCTCTCCGGACGTGCGTTTTTGCAGCGGTCCGGAGCGTTGCACCGAACCGGACCCTTGCTCATGAGATAGTGGCAGACGCGCGCCCTCCGACGGGCGCGCAAGGGACGACCGACGCGTGACCGACCGCCGCGAAGAGAACCGCATCGCCGCCGAGCTGACCCGGGTCGGCGCGAGCTCCGATCCGTTCGCCGCGGCCGTGCGGGCGACGCGGATGCCGATGCTGGTCACCGACCCGCACCAGGCCGACAACCCGATCGTCTTCGTCAACGACGCCTTCTCGAAGCTCACCGGCTACACCAGGGACGAGATCCTCGGCCGCAACTGCCGCTTCCTGCAGGGTCCCGAGACTAACCGCGACGACGTCGCCCGGGTGCGCGACGCGATCGAGCGTCGGGTCTCGATCGAGGTCGACCTCCAGAACTACAAGAAGTCGGGCGAGACGTTCTGGAACCGCCTGCTCGTCTCGCCGGTCTTCGACGACGAGGGCCAGCTGACCTACTACTTCGCCTCGCAATTCGACGTGACGCTGGAGCGCGAGCGGCTGGTGCGCCTGCAGCGCGACCGCGATGCCCTGGAGCAGCAGATCGAGCGGCGCTCGCAGGCCCTGCGGCGCAGCGAGGAGCGGCTGCACTTCATCCTCAAGGCGTCGCGGCTGGGCTCCTGGACCCTCGACCTCGACGGCATGCGGCTCGTGGCCTCCGACAGCTGCAAGCGCAACCTCGGCCGGGAGCCGGGCGACCCGTTCACCTTCGAGGACCTGATCGACGCGATCCTGCCGGAAGACCGCGACCGGATGCAGGCGGCGATCCGCGAGTCGATCGAGAACCGGAGCGACTACGACATCGAGTACCGGATCCGTACGCCGGCCGGCGAGGTGCGCTGGCTCGAGATCCGCGGCCAGCCCTTCTACGATGCCGACGGCGAGCCGCTGAGCATGGCGGGCGTCACCCTCGACGTGACCGAACGCAAGCGCGGCGAGGAGCACCGGGCGCTGCTGGCCGAGGAGCTGAACCACCGGGTGAAGAACTCCCTGGCGACCATCCAGTCGATCGCCAACCAGACCCTGACCCACGCCGCCTCGCTCACCGAGGCGCGCCTCGCCTTCAACGCGCGACTGCAATCGCTCTCGGCCGCCCACGACGTGCTCACCCGCGAGAGCTGGGAGGGTGCGACGCTGGCCGAGATCGTCGAGGAATCCCTACGCCCGTTCCGCACCGGCCAGGGGACACGGTTCAAGACCGGCGGTCCGCCCGTCCGCCTGCCGCCGCGGCTAGCCCTGGCCTTCGTGATGGCCCTGCACGAGCTCGCCACCAACGCGGTGAAGTACGGCGCGCTCTCGAACGCGCAGGGCCGGGTGATCCTCAACTGGGACATCGTCGACGGCTCGAACCCGGGCCGCCTGTGGCTGCGCTGGGAGGAGATCGGCGGCCCGCCGGTCGTCGAGCCGGCGCGCCGCGGCTTCGGCTCGCGGATGATCGAGCGGGTGCTCGCCGCCGAGCTCGGCGGCAGCGCGGAGGTCGAGTACCGCCCGCGCGGCGTGGTCGCGACCGTCGAGGCGCCCCTGCCGGCGGTGGGGACGCGCAAGACCGGGGCCGCGGCCTGAGCGGCGCGGCCCTGACGGCCGGGGCCGTCACGGTCTAAGCAGACTTGCGTTGGCAGGCCAACGCTTCGTCCGCTTAGGTCATTGTTTTGTCGCAGATTTTTGTCGCAAAACCGGTGACCACTTTTGCGAAACCTGCTTAGAAGCGGGGCATGACGACCGACACGGTGACCCTCGCCCCCGCGCATCCCGACGATCTCCCGGCCTTCAAGCGGGAATTGCAGGAGGCCTTCGCGATCGCCGTGGTGGCGGAGTTCGGGGCGCTGCCGGACGGCCCGATCCCCTCCGACGACGACCTCGACGCCACCCTCGCGCATCCGGGCGCCGTGGTCCTGCGAATCCGGCACGAGGGCCGGGTGGTCGGCGGCGCCGTGGTGACGATCGATCGCGAGACGCATCGCAACGCGCTCGACCTGTTCTTCATCACGCCCGGTGCGCATGGACGCGGCCTGGGGCGCCGGGCCTGGTTCGCAATCGAGCGGCACTTTCCGCAGACGCGGGTCTGGGAGACGCACACGCCCTATTTCGAGAAGCGAAACATCCACTTCTACGTCAACGTCTGCGGCTTCCGGATCGTCGAGTTCTTCGGCGCGCATCACCCAGACCCGCACGGGCCAGGGCAGAGCGACCTGCCCGGCGACGGCGAGGCGTTCCGATTCGAGAAGGTCATGTGACCGGCGGGGCGTCGCGCCGGCCAGGTTCTTCCGCCCCGCACAGCCAGCCGATCACCGGCGCCAGCCGCGCCCCCTCCCCGCCCGCCGGCACGACCAGCCGCAGCGGCGGTCCCGCCACCGCCCGGTCGCCGAACGGCGCGACGAGGCGCCCATCCGCCAGCGCGCCGGCAACGAGCACGCTGTGGCCGATGAGGACGCCGCTGCCGGCGAGCGCCGCATCGAGGGCGAGGCTGTAGAGCGAGAACGCCGCCTCCCGGGCCGGCCGCAGCGCCCCGGGCCCGTGGGCGGCGAGCCAGCGCGGCCAGTCCCTGCGCCAGACCGAATCGTGCAGCAGCGTCGCCCCGGCGAGGTCGTCCGGGTGATGCAGGCCCGCCGCCAGGGCCGGGGTGCAGACCGGATACAGGTCGTCGCGGGCGAGCACCACGGAGGTGCAGCCGGCGGGCGCCGCGTCGCCGACATAGAGGCCGAGATCGACGAGGTCGCGGTCGTAGTCCGGCTGCTCGTCCCGGGTGAGGATCGTCACGTCGAGGTCGAAGGCGGCCTGGAGCGCCGGGAGCCGGGGCGCGAGCCAGAGCTGGGCGATGCAGGGCAAAGCCGCGAGCGTCAGGCTGCGCGGCCGGCCGATCGCCCGCATCCCCCGCACCGCTCCGTTGAGAGCATCGAAGGCCGCGCTCAAGGCGGGCAGGGCCGCCCGCCCCTCCGGGGTGAGGACGAGGCCGTTGGGCAGGCGGTGAAAGAGCGGCCGGCCGAGCCAGGCCTCGAGCCCCTTCACCTGGGTGCCGATCGCCGCCGGGGTGACGTGGAGCTCCCGCGCCGCACCGACATAGCCGCCGTGCCGCGCCGCCGCCTCGAAGGCCCGCAGGGCGTTGAGGGAGGGGGATGAGGGCCGGCCGCCCTGGTCCATCGCGAGGCCTTCGGCAGGGTGATCCAGAGGCCAAGGAGAGCTTGGCCTCAGCCCAAGCTTATCCCGTTTGCCCGCCGGCCCGGCAAGCCCGACAGTCGGGACCAGACGGACACCGAGCGAGCCCCCGACCATGCGCCTCCTCCACGACGGCTATTTCGACCGGGGCCTCGACGCCGACCCCGCACTCGCCGCCTCGATCCGGGGCGAGCTCGCCCGGCAGCGGGACGGGATCGAGCTGATCGCCTCGGAGAACATCGTCTCGCGCCTCGTGCTGGAGGCGCAGGGCTCGGTCCTCACCAACAAGACCGTCGAGGGGCTGCCCTATGCCCGCTACTACGGCGGCGCCGAGCATGCCGACGCGATCGAGGCCCTGGCGGTGGAGCGGGCGACGCGGCTCTTCGGCTGCCGCTTCGCCAACGTGCAGCCGCATTCGGGCTCGAACGCCAATGCGGGCGTCTTCCTCGGGCTCTTGAAGCTCGGCGACACCATCCTGTCGATGGGCGTCGAGGCCGGCGGCCATATCAGCCACGGCCACCCGGCGACCCTGACGGGGCGCGACTACACCATCGTGCGCTACGGCGTGGCGCGCGACAGCGAGCGGGTGGAACTGGAGGCGGTCGCGGCGCTCGCCCGCGCGCACAAGCCGAAGATGATCGTGGCCGGCGGCTCGGCCTACGCGCGGGCGCTGGACTTCGCGGGCTTGCGGGCCATCGCCGACGAGGTCGGGGCGCTGCTGATGGTCGACATGGCGCATTTCGCCGGCCTCGTCGCCACCGGGCTCTACCCGCACCCGTTCCCGCACGCCCACATCGTGACCTCGACCACCTACAAGTCCCTGCGCGGGGCCCGGGGCGGGCTGGTTCTGTGGAACGACGCCGCGCTGTCGGACCGGATCAACTACGGCATCTTCCCGGGCGTGCAGGGCTCGGTGATGATGCACGCCGTCGCCGCCAAGGCGGCCTGCTTCGGCGAGGCGCTGCGGCCCGAGTTCCGGGCCTACAACCAGGCGGTCCTCGACAATGCCCGGGCGCTCGCCGAGAGCGTCGCGGCATCCGGGATGCGCCTCGTCGCCGGCGGCACCGATTGCGGGCTGATGCTGGTCGACCTCTCGCCCCAGGGCGTGACCGGGGACGTCGCCGCCAGGGCGCTCGAGGCCGCGGGGCTCGCGGTCAACAAGAACCAGATCCCGTTCGACACCCGCCCGCCCGAGGCGCCCTCGGGCCTGCGCTTGTCCTCGAATGCCGGCACGGCGCGGGGCTTCGGCGCGCAGGAGTTCCGGCAGGTCGGCCGCTGGATCGCCCGGGTGGTGGCAGCACCCCACGACGCGGCCGGGCTGGCGGCGATCCGGGAGGAGGTGCTGGCCCTGTGCCGGCGGTTTCCGATCTACGGCGCGTGAGCGTCCGCCCCGTCCACCACCCCGCCGATCAGGTTGCGCCCGAGCAGGAACTCGGCGGTGAAATCGGTGCGGATCAAGGGCTCCATCGCCACCGGCCCGGCGAGCGCCTGCGCCTCGGCGCGGCGCGCCGCCACCGCCTCGGCGCGGTCGACGGCGCGGAAGCGGATCCGCGTGCCGCCCTGGGCTTGCGCGAGCCGCCCGAGATCGGGGCCGATCACGGTCGCGATCTTGGGATAGCCGCCGGTGGACTGGCGGTCGGCCATCAAAACGATCGGCCAGCCCTCCCCCGGCACCTGGATCGCCCCCATGGCGATGCCGTCCGAGACGATGTTGTAGCCCTTGGCGTGGGTGAGCGGCGTCCCGTCGAGGAAGCAGGCCATCCGGTCGCCCTTGGTCGTCACCGTCCAGGGCCCGGCCAGGAAGGCGGCGATCTGGTCGTCCGGGAAGAAATCGTCCTGGGGGCCGAGCACCACCCGGATCTCCTCCGGCGGCCGGTCGAGCCAGGGGGCCGTGAGGGCGTGGGGATCGGTCGGGCCGGGGCGGGCGTCGCGCACCGCCAGCCGGTCGCCGGCCCGCAGGGCCCGGCCGTCGAGCCCGCCGAAGCCGGAGCGGGTATGGGTGGCGGTGGAGCCGAGGGTGGGAGGAAGATCGAACCGGCCCGCCGCCGCGAGATACGCCCACGCCCCGACCCGGCCCGCCCGCACGACGAGGCTCTGGCCGGGGTGGAGCGTCAGCGCGCAGGCCGGCGGCAGGGGCGCGCCGTCGAGGGCGAGCCGGAAGGCGCCGCCCGCGACCGCGATCCCGAGCGGTCCGCCCTCCGCCGTCACCTCGACGCCGCCGAGGGAGACTTCGAGGGCGGTGGCCCCGAGCGGGTTGCCGAGCGCCCGGTTGGCGGTGGCGTGGGCGAGCGGGTCCATCGGCCCGGCGGCGGTGATGCCGTAACGGAGATAGCCGTGGCGCCCGCCATCCTGGAGCGTCACCCCGGGACCGGCCGACAGGATGCTGAGACGCGAAGTCATGCGGCCTCCCGGCGCTGGGCGACGATCTCGCCCGCGGCGGCGCGGTTTTCGAGATCCGCGAAGGTGGCGGCGTCGATCGCCTCGAACCGGAGCGTGTCGCCGACCGCGACCGGGAACGGCTCGGGCCGCTGCGGGGCATAGAGCCGCTCGGGCGTGCGCCCGATCACGTACCACCCGGTCGGCATCGGGAAGGTGCCGACCGCCGCGAGCCCGCCGCCGATCAGCAGGGCGTTGGCCGGGTGCGGCGGGCGCGGGGTGGCGCGGCGCGAGACCGCCAGTTCCCGCGGCAGGCCGCCGAGATAGGCGAAGCCCGGGGCGAAGCCGTACATGTAGACCCGGTACTCGGCGCCTGCGTGAAGCGCGGCGACGCGCTCGACCGTGAGCCCGGTCGCCTGGGCGATCGCGCCGATATCCTCGGCGCAGGCCGGGTCGTAGCAGCAGGGCAGGATCCACTGGGCGGCGCCGGGCCGGGCCGAGGCGGGCCCGGTCGCCAGCGCCGTCACCCGGGCGGCGAGGTCGTCGCGGTCGAGGACCAGGGGATCGTAGTGGATCATCAGCGAGCGGTAGGTCGGCACCGTCTCGGTGAGACCGTCGGGCGGCGCGGCGCGGAGCGCGTCGTCGAGGGCGAGCACCCGGTCGTGGATCGCCGGGTCGACGGTGGTGCCGAACTCCGCCACGAGGGCGGCCTCGCCGGCGTCCAGAAGGCGGGGGCTCTCCATCGGAATCAGGCCCGGAACGGGGCGAGGCGCACGCCGGCGCCCTCGAGCCGGGCGCGCACGGCGCGGGCGGTGGCGACCGCATGGGCGGAATCGCCGTGGACGCAGACCGAGCGGATCGGCGTCGGCAGGCGCCGGCCGCTCGCCGCGATGATCGCTCCCTCCTGCACCATCGCGAGCACGCGGTCGGCGGCCTCACGCTCGTCGGTGATCATCGCGCCGGGCTGGCTGCGGGGGATCAGGAGCCCGGCCTCGGTGTAGCCGCGATCGGCGAAGATCTCCTGGTGCACGTCGAGGCCCTGCGCCTCGCCGGCCGCGACCTGGGCCGTCAGCGCGATGGCGAGCAGCGACAACGACGGGTCGACGGCCCTGACCGCCTTGGCGATGGCGTCCGCCACCGGGCGCTCGACCGCCGCGAGATTGGCGAGCGCGCCGTGCGCCTTGACGTAGGTGAGGCGGTGGCCGGCATAGGCCGCGAGCCCCGCCGCGGCGCCGACCTGGTAGGCGACCAGCCGCTCGACCTCGCCGGGGGTGAAGGGGAGCACCCGGCGGCCGAAGCCCCACAGGTCCGGGTAGCCCGGATGGGCGCCGACCGCGACGCCGCGCTCGCGGGCGATGGCGAAGGTGCGGGCCATGATCTCGGGATCGCCCGCATGCAGGCCGCAGGCGACGTTGGCCGAGGTCACGACCTCGAGCATCGCCGCGTCGTCGCCGCAGCGGTAATCGCCGAAACCCTCGCCGAGGTCCGAGTTGAGGTCGATGGACAGCATGGCGGGCCTCCGGGCGGACGGTTGCGGGCCCTCTGTTCCTGGCACCGCGCCCACGCCCCTGCAACCCGCGGGCCGCGCCGGCCCGGGTTGTTTCCGCCGCCGGTCCGGCGACCCGTCAGAGCGTGAGGGCGCTCACCGACAGTTCCAGGGCGTTGCGCGCGAGCCAGAGCACACCCCAGCCGATCAGCCCGAACCAGGCGAGAACCAACGGCACGCCGACCATCAGCGTCAGCACCATGGCGGCGCGGCGCAGCCTGGCCTCGAATGACGCGCCGCGGGCCGCCAGCCGTCCCGCAATGGAGGGGTTCGTCTCGAACTGGATCATCGGCATCGGTCCCGGTGAGGTCATGGGTTCGGGGTGGCAAGCGGTGGGCCCGATCGAATCACCGCCCGTCACTCAATTGCGCGCGATATAGCGCCTGCGGCGCGGGCGGGGAGGGTTTGGTTAACGCATTCCGCAGGACCTAATGCCGCATTTCGTACCGTGGCGAAACAGTTTCCTGCGCCCGGACGACAGTATTTGTTAGTCTTTGACAATGGACGGCCCCGGCGCGTCCCGCTACGGTTCCCGGACACGGCCGGGACATGGAGCCCGGCTTTCCGCGCCCGCCGACCCGGAGGTGCGATCATGCGTGACGGGATGCGTCGCCTCGGCGTCGCCTTGCTGCTCGGCCTCCTGTGCGGAGCGCCGGCCTCGGCCCAGAGTCCGGACCGGGATCGGTCCGGCTCCCGTCCCTGGAGCGACCCGCCGGCGAAGCCCGCCGAGGCGCCGCCCCTCCCGTCGGCAGCGGGACCCGCGACGGCGACGGCAAAAAACCCGCTCCTTGCCGCCAAACCCCGGAGCGTCGCGAAACCCCGCCGGGCCGCGGCCCGGCCCGCCGAGCGGGAGCACCTGGCCGTGACGCGGCGCGCCATCCCGGCGCGGATCGCGGCGCGGGCGACGCGCGGGGCCGGGG
>NZ_JACWCT010000058.1:0-1962 GCF_016613415.1 Methylobacterium ajmalii
CGGCCGGGGCGGGCGGCGGCGATGCCGCGGGCGATCCCGCGGCCTCCGCCCTCGGGGCGCTGGCGACGGGGTTCGGCGGGCTGGTGGGCAGCGGCGGCATCGGCGGGCTGATCGGCGCCGGCATCGACGGAACCCGGGCCGGGATCAACGACGCGAGCGTGCGCAGCATGCGTACCGCCGGTGGGGCCGGCATGGCGGCGGCGGGCACGGCGCTCGCCGGCCAGGTCGGCGGGATGATGGGCGGCCTGGGCGGCGTGATGAACACGATGGTCACCCGCTTCCAGAACTCCACCACCGGCATCGCCTCGACCGAGCAGGTCGGCGTCAGCAAGGTCGTCAATGTCGGGCAGACCATGCGGGAGAACGTCGGCAAGGCGCATACCCACACCGTCGGCGAGCAGTACGTGATCGAGGTCGGCCAGGAGATGCTGGTCAAGGTCGGCGAGGTGTTCCGGATCGTCGTCGGCGATTCGACGCTAACGATGGACAAGGACGGCAACGTCACCATCACCGGCAAGACCTTCACCACCGACTTCTCCGACCAGGTGAAGCACTGGGGCAAGGTCATCGACCTCAACCCGTCGCGCTGACGGGGACGTCCGATGCTCATCCGCAACGACACGCCCTTCGCCGCTCTCGGCTTTGGCGACCTGCACCGCGACGGGATCGGGATGGCGGTGGTCGCGGTGCGCGGCCGCTACGACCTCTCCGCCGAGGGCGCGCTCAGCCTCGCCGACACCCAGGCGCTCGTGCTCAACGACGTCTATGCCGGCGATCCCCATCGCACGCCGCTCGTGCAGGTCGGGGACCTGATTCCCTACAAGCCCGGCGCCGACGTGACCGTCCTCGGCCACGCCCACGCGCCCGGCGGCCGGCCGGCCCGCTCGTGGACGGTCGCGCTGACGGTGGGCGAGACGCGGGCGGCGCTGCGGGTCCACGGGCCGCGCGCCTGGCAACCGGCGCTGCGCTTCCTGCGGCCGACCTGGAAGCTCGGCCCGGCCGAGCCCGCCACCCGCGTACCGCTCGACTATCGCCTCGCCGCGGGCGGGCGCATCGTGGGGGATCCGGAGGGCACGACGAGCCCCGACAACCCGATCGGCCCGGGGCAGCTGCACCGGGACTGGAGCCCGGTCGGCCGGGTGCTGCCGGCGCCCCGGATCGAGGTGCCGGAGGCGGCCCTCGCCGATCCCTTCGCAGTCGCGCGCCCGGCCGGCTTCGGCCCGGTGCCGCCGTTCTGGCGCTGGCGCGAGGGGCATTGCGGCACCCGCGACGAGGCGTGGCTTCGCGAGCGCTGCCCGCAGATGCCGGCGGATTTCGACTACCGTTTCTTCCAGACCGCCGCGCCCGCCCTGATCCGGCCACGCCTCCACGGCGACGAGACCGTGCGGCTCGACGGGCTGGTGCCGGGCGGGGCGCTGACGTTCCGGTTGCCCGGGTTGGTGCCGGTGGCCCACCACGCCTGGTTCGACGGCCGGGCCGTGTCGGCGCGGCTGCACCTCGACGGGGTGCATCTCGACCTGCGGGCGGAGGCGGCGCCCTGGCGGGTGGACCTGACCTGGCGCGGCTGGGTGGCGCGCTGCCCGGCCTATCACGGGGCGGTGCTGGCGCTGGCGTCGCTGGCCGAGGCGGCGGGCCTGGCGGTGTCGGGCGAGCACGGGCTGAGCGAGGAGGCGGGTTCGTGAGCCTGCCGCGGGAGGGCTCGCGGACGGTTCGCGAGGGGATCGTCGTCGCGGAGGCGATGGACTGGTGCCGCTCGCCGACCGCGATCGTGCCCTACAGGATCTACACGCATCATCAGGTGGAGGGGGCAAGCACCGCCGACAGCGTGCGTCAGACCGACGAGCGCTCGCACGTGCGGGGCTCTCTGATCCGGCAGTGCTACGGCGACGAGCCGGGGGTTGGCGGGGGCGTGAGGTCGGGGACGCGGGGGGCGGAGTGCGAGCCGAAGACGTGGTCGTCGAG
>NZ_JACWCT010000058.1:2147-5440 GCF_016613415.1 Methylobacterium ajmalii
GCGTGCGGGCGGAAGGGCGCCCCATGGTGCGCCACGACGACGAGTGGTGGATGAACCACAGGAACACGTATGGTCGGCTGACTTACGTCAAGGATGCCAAGCGCTACGAGACGCCGGAGGAGAAGCAAGTCGAGCCCCGGATACAATGGGCGTTCTACCAGCCGCCGAACACGGCTCCGGATATTTCCCCGCTGTCGGCCCCATCGACGGTACCGGAACCTACTCAGCCCCCTCAGCCCGAACCTCAAGAAATCCCGACACCTGGCCGAGATAGCGTTGCGCGCCGTGCCGTGATGGGGGTCGTCGGTGCCGCAGGCGCCGTGACGAGTGCGGTTGCTGCGGGTATTCTACTTGCGACCACGACCCCGCTCAACAAGGACGAGAACGTTCGGATCTCGCGCAAGCGGTGCCGGCCGCGACAAGTCGTTTTTGATTTGAACGGCTACAGCAGGCCTGAATACCAGAGGCAGCTCGATCTTCAGCAGGACAAATTAAATGCTAAAGGGCCCTGCAAAAGCCGCGACGATATTGATTCATTTACGAAAAAAACGCCATTTCAGAAAGAACTCGATCGAAAAGATGCAGAAAATGCTCAGAGAAGATTTCGTAGACAGTGGAAACGCCAAAATCCTTTGGCGAATACAAGCGATCTTGCTGCGCTCCATCGCCTCGATATGGTTGCTGGTGGCTACAAGCTCGACATTGCGGATATGGGTGATAGCAACATCAACTCATCCATTGGCTCGCAATGGAATGTGCACGAGACAGGATCACCCACGAGCCGACAGCAGGAGGTCCGCGAGCATGCCGACGAGATGTGCCGGGGGCAGTGCCCTCTGGGCATATCCTTGATCGTTCAGTAATATATTCCCTGAGTAATGATACAAGAGGAAGATTTTCTATGGCTGAGAAGGACATATTTGCCATGATCGTCGAGCGGTTCGGCGAGCCGCAGAACGCCCGCAGGCTCGCGCCTGACGAGGCGGCACGCTACCGAGGCCGCGTGCCCGAGGCGCTGATCACCTTCTGGGTCGAGCACGGATGGGGTTCCTACCGGGACGGGTACTTCTGGATCTGCGATCCCGTCCTATTCGATCCCCTGGTCAGAACCATTTTCGCGGGCGACCCGGAGCTGAGACCAGAGGACATCAGTATGGTCGCTTATACTGGTGAAGGCGAGGCGGCTCTAATGTGGCACAGAAAAAAGTACGGCATGACGGCATTCCCCCATAGCTCCGAACTCGGCGTAGGATATGCAGCTGCCGTGCCTGCCGATCCCGATACAGGAGTGGAATATTCGCAAAATTTTCTTGCTGGCGCCCTGCTTATCGATATTATTGTAGATGATGCGGATGATTTCTATGACGTGCGTAGGCGTCTAGGCCCCCTGGCGGACGGTGAAGTGTACGGCTACGTGCCGGCTCGCCAGCTCGGCGGCAGCGAAGACGACCGCCAACGCGTGCGTGTGCCGGAATATTTCGACATCATTGCTCAGCTCACACCCTACCGGTTGGTGGAACAGACCTCGCCGGAGCCGGGCTATCCGTATGGGCGGTTCCGCGACGTGCGACAGATTGGTCGGCCGCGCTGAGTCTGCCAGACCGATGAGCGCTCGCACATGCGGGGCTCGCTGATCCGGCAGTGCTACGGCGACGAGCCGGGGGTTGGCGGGGGCGTGAGGTCGGGGACGCGGGGGGCGGAGTGCGAGCCCAAGACGTGGTCGTCGAGCGTGCGGGCGGAAGGGCGCCCCATGGTGCGCCACGACGACGAGTGGTGGATGAACCACAGGAACACGTATGGTCGGCTGACTTACCTCAAGGATGCGGAGCGCTACGCGACGCTGGAGGAGAAGGAGATCACGCCGCGGATGCCGGGTGCGTCCGGGCCGTCGGGCGGGACGGCGAGCGACGCCAGCCCGGATGCGGTTCGTCCGGGTGCCCGATACGCGCAACTGGCGGTCCCGATGCCGGGGCCCGTTCCGCTGCCGATGCCGGTCCCACCGATCCCGCAGGGGCAGGGAACGGCGGCGGCGGATGCGGTGTGGAAGGGCATCAAGGGGCTCAAGCCGGCGGACGGGGAAACGTTTTCAGAGTATTTACAGCGACCGCTTTACAACCTTAAAATTAAAAAGAAAAAGGCACAAGCGCCTGTTGCTGCGAAGGAAGACAGCGTTAGAATCAGCAGGCCCGCGGTCGAACGAACTTGTAGTGACGAAAGACACGAAGAACTCAAAAATATCATGAAAGACCTACAATCTAAAGTTGTTACAAATCGATAATTTAAATCAGACAACGAAAAATGGTTGTCGACAGTCACTTGCGCCCTTGCGCTTGCAAGAATCGAAAGTTTGCAAAAACTTAGAGATGCGCGTCAAAAAATACAAGACGAGTGTTTTAAAGGAAAGCCCGATAAAGGCCATGCCGATCAGATCAAGTTTCTTGATGGTGCTATCACCAAGACAAAATTGGTGGCAGCACAGGTGTGCATACCCATAGATCAATAAGGAGCAGAAGTATGCAGGAGATATTTCGTACAATAAAACAGTTTGATTTAAAAAAACAGAATATTTGCTCATAAATGGTGCGGATCCGAATCAGATCAAAGAAGGATTAATTAAAATTCGCCCACTGCATGAAGCCATACTGGCGGTCGAGAACGGTGGTCCTTTTGAAATGATAAGCTTGCTTATAAAATATGGATCGCAAATAAATTCAGATCAGCCCGATTTAGAATGTGTGACGCCATTGCTGATCGCCCTCTCCAATGATCTACCAGATATAGCACAATTCCTACTAGATGCAGGCGCCGACCCCAGCGTTATTGATGATGAAGGAAACTCTGCTCTGCATTGGTGTGTCGAAAATAACGACTTAGAATTTGCAAAGAATTTGCTCGCAAAAGGAGCAGAAAAAATCATCGATCAGTGCAGCGCTATTGAAGGGAGGTCTGCCCTAGGAATGGCTGTTCATCGCCTCAATGTTGATATGGTTAGGCTGCTTCTGGATGCCGGAGCAGATGTTGGTAAAATGGATTATAACTTTGACACCATTAGAGATTGCTTGCCGCCCATCGACTCGTCAAATGAAATTGCGTGGAATGAAATATCGCAACTTATTGATAATGCAATATAGTATTATTAATGAAATAATTATTGATGGACGTTTTTAGGACGAGCGCTCGCACGTGCGGGGCTCTCTGATCCGGCAGTGCTACGGCGACGAGCCGGGGGTTGGCGGGGGCGTGAGGTCGGGGACGCGGGGGGCGGAGTGCGAGCCGAAGACGTGGTCGTCGAG
>NZ_JACWCT010000058.1:5625-88838 GCF_016613415.1 Methylobacterium ajmalii
GCGTGCGGGCGGAAGGGCGCCCCATGGTGCGCCACGACGACGAGTGGTGGATGAACCACAGGAACACGTATGGTCGGCTGACTTACGTCAAGGATGCCAAGCGCTACGAGACGCCGGAGGAGAAGGAGATCACGCCGCGGATGCCGGGTGCGTCCGGGCCGCCGGGCGAGACGGCGAGCGACGCGCGCCCGGATGCGGTTCGTCCGGGCGCGCAATACGCGCAACTGGCGGTGCCGATGCCGGGGCCCGTTCCGGTGCCGATGCCGGTGCCGCCGATCCCGCAGGGGCAGGGAACGGCGGCGGCGGATGCGGTGTGGAAGGGCATCAAGGGACTGAAACCCGAGGAAGGGGAGACGTTCTCGGACTACATGCAGCGGCCGCTGTACAATCTCGGGATAAAGAAAAAAAAAGAAAAGTCAGGAACGAAATCGGGAACGGGCAGCGTCCGTATCAGTGCGCGGGATCTCCAACGGAAATGCCCTTGCACCGTCGAGCCCTACTCGAAGCAGAAGACGGCCTGCCAGGTCGAATGCCCCGGGTCGCAGGCGCACCACATCGTCCCGGATTATCTTCTCGGGGCGGGCAACAGGAAGATGCGGGAGAGAGGCGACCGCCTCTACGCCAACGATGGAAGTCGCCTGACGTCGTTCGGCGATGGACCCGCGATCTGCCTGATCGGCAACAAGTCGACCCAGGGAACTCCCCATAACGCCGCCCATGGGGGAGACGGCGAAATCCAGTCCAGGGCTGCCGACAACGGTGGGGTGCTTTCCCTCGGTGAGGGCGTTGACATCTCGGTGTCGCACGCCCTCGCGGCGAGACCGGAATGCAGCGGCGAAATCCTGACGAAGACTTATGACGAATTCGGGAGGTTCGATCCGGACACGCCGATTAGAGGTACCGAAAATCCGATCGGCAAAGATAGCGTAACATCAAGGTTGTTAAACATTGTCAAACCAGGAACAGAGAGATAAGGCTCATCCAAAATGAAAACGCAATATTTGTTAACGCGCATGAAATGTGGCCGACGTCTTGGTATTTCTGCTGCTCCGGAGGAAAACAATACATATTCACCTTTCACGCGATTTTGTGTCTACGATCACCATGATCGAGACGACAACAAGTGGGGATCGTTTGCGCTTGATAGCTGCGTTCAGGGCGTCACTATCACTCAGATCGAAGGAGCAGAGTACGCTGGATTCTGCGTCATTTCGGCTGAAGGCGATGTTAGTTATTTTTCATTTCCGACCATTTCCGAACGCATACCCGAGACGGGCATACATGCGCCGGACTCCAAGTACTTCGGGCGGATGCAGGACATCCAGGAGATCGGCGACAGCCTGTTTGCCTGCGGCGACGGCCTGCAGTTCTACAGGCGCAGCCGCTACGGGGACGGGACCTGGCACTGCCTCGCGCCCGACCTGCGCCAGCCGCCCGGAACGCCGGCCTCCGCCTACTGCATCATGCCCCGCATCAACGGTCCCCACGAGCGCGCGGTCTACGCCGTCGGACAGCGCGGATCGATCTACTTCTGGAACGGCGAGACCGTCCGGAAGCTCGACTGCCCCGTCCGCTCCACCCTCATCGACATCCACGTCGAGTCCGACGACGCGATCTGGATCTGCGGCGGCGACGGCACCCTGCTCAAGGGCAACCACAGGACCGGGTTCCGGCTCTGCCCCGGCACCGGCCTCGGCACGACGCTGTTCCAGCGCATGACCATGTACGACGGCACGCTCTACCTCGCGGCCAGCGGCGGCGATCCGTTCGGCCTCTTCACCTATCGCGACGGACGCATCGCCCCGGTCCGTACCGGGCTGCAGCCCGAGATCGCCGACCCGCACTTCGTCGACAGCGCGCACGGGGTCCTGTGGGCGATGAGCATCAAGGACATCGTCCGCTTCGACGGCCATGCCTGGGAGCGGATCGACTTCCCCGGTCATCCGCCGATCCGATGAGCGCACCGTCCGAGCGGCCCGAGGCCCGGGCCTGGAGCGACCGGCTGGCCGGTCTCGTCTGGTGCACCGGCATCGCGGACCAACTGCCCGAGATCGGCGCCTGGCTCGGCCAGCAGGCCGGGACCTTTCCGCCGTCGCGCCCCGAGCGCTTCGCCCCCTACGCCGCGCCCGAGCGCGGGGTGGCCCTGCGCCTGCACTATCCCTTCTGGGACAGGGCGACCACGTGCGATCCCGACCAGTGGCTCATCGCCGACGTGACGTTCGATCCGCTGCGGGCGCCTCTGCCGTTCGACCTGGAGGCCGAGGGCGAGACGGTCGAGAGCGCCACGGGCAAGCTCGACCCCGACCGTGACGATTTCCCGGCGACGCGGACCAGCACGTTCTACCTCGACGACGACCGCGCCGTGACGATCGTGTTCCTCGAGGGCGGCCGGGGGATCGAGACCCTGCGCGTGACGCGGTTGTACGGGGCGGTGCGGTTTCCGCCACGCTCCGGCTCCGCCGTCCCCGGTCGGTGAGATCGACGGGCAGATCATCGACGGGTCGTGGCGCGTGCGGGCGGAAGGGGTGCCCTGGCGCGCCACGACGACGAGTGGTGGATGAACCATGGGGAGAACCACCGTCTGGCGGCCGAGGCGCGCCGGACGGACCCGTCTCCGTCGCCACCGGCAAGTCCCACGAGACCTGCACGACTTCCTGATCCCGGCGACGCTGCCCTTCGACGGGGCGCGCTCCATGGGCCTCAAGCTGCCCCTGCCGCCGGACTACATCAGCCCGCTCGGCCCCTGCCAGATCTCGATGTTCGACGAGATCGTCGCCAACCCGGAGCCTGGCCAGCTCGACTTCCACCAGGCCGACGGCAAGGTCGTCCGCTTCGACCGGCCGTTCAACTTCCTGGCCAGCCACAATGCTGGCGTCCCCCATCTCGACCTGCGCGCCCCCTGGCTGCGCCAGCTCGAGCTGCGCGACCGCCGCCTGATCAAGCATTTCCGCCAGGACGAGGACGACATCTACCGCCTCGTGCGGATCGAGGACCTCGACGGCCACGCCATCACTTTCCTGCGCGACGCCGACGGGGTGCTGGAACGGGCCGAGGGCACCGACGGGCTGGCGCTCGCCTTTACGAATGACGAACGCGGCCGCCGCACCGGCATCACGCTGATCGGCACCGACGGCCCGCGCCTGGACCTCGCCCGCTACGCCTACGACGCCATGGGCCGCATGACCGAGGCGGACTGCGCCTTCGGCATGTCGGTCGCGTATCTCTGGGAGCCCGACCGCGACCTGCTGGCCGCCTGGCACAACCGCACCCGCCGCTCGCAGTCGCGCTTCACCTACGACGCCGCCACGCGCCGCACCACCTCCCTCCCCGGCGCCGCCGAGGCCCTTGCCCAGCGGTTCGCCTACGACGAGCACCACAACGTCACCGCCGAGACCGACGCCTTCGGCCACAGAGTCTCCCGCACCTTCGACGAAGCCGGCTTCGAGACCGCGCAAGCGCAAGGACGAGAAGTCCGACATGGCGGTGATCATGGCGCGGGAGCAGGTGTCCACCGCCAGGGTCCTCGAAACGGCTAAGCTGATGGCCACGAAGACACCGCAAAAGGCATGGGTCTCAGATCTCGCTGCGCCGCAGCAGGTAGTCCAGGCCCCCCACCCGGTACCAGCGGTAGCCGTAGCCCTCCAGGAGCACGCAGTGGCAGCCGTCGTCGTTGGCGAGGCTGCGCTGGCCGGTCAGCAGGTCGATCAGGTTGCGGCCGTCGCCGTCGAGGCCGGTGGCGAAGGTGATCTCCTTCGGCTCGGCCGCGAGGTTGTGCAGGCACAGCACCGCGGTGTTGCGCCAGTCGTAGCGCAGGGCGAGGATGCCGGGATCGCCGGTCTCGAGCGCGGTGAAGTCGCCCCAGCCGATCTCCGGCACCTCCTTGCGCATGCGGATGATGCGCTCCATCCAGTTGAGGAGCGATTCCGGCGCGCAGCGCTGCGCCGCCGCGTTGACGTGGGAATAGGCGTAGGGCCCCTCGTGGATCGGCGGCGATTCCGGGTGGTCGCTCAACGTGAAGCCGCCCTGGGGCTCGTGCGACCACTGCATCGGCGTGCGGGCGCAGTCGCGCTCGGGCAGCGAGAGGTCGTCGCCCATGCCGATCTCGTCGCCGTAGCGCAGGACCGGCGTCCCCGGCAGGGTGAACATCAGGCTGTAGGCGAGCTCGATCCGGCGCCGGTCGCCGCCGAGCATCGGCGCCAGCCGCCGGCGGATGCCGCGGTCGTAGAGCTGCATGTCCGGGTCGGGGCCGAAGGCCTGAAAGACGGTCTGGCGCTGCTTCTCGGTGAGCCGCCCGAGGTCGAGCTCGTCGTGGTTGCGCAGGAAAATCGCCCACTGGGCGGAGGGCGGGCGGTTCCAGGTCTTCTGCAGCGCCTTCACCAGCGGGCGCGCATCGGCCGAGGCGAGCGCGTAGAACAGCGCCTGGTTGACCTGGAAGTTGAACATCATGTGCATGCGGTCGGCGTCTTCGCCGAAATAGTCGAGGTCCTGGCGCGGCAGGATGTTGGCCTCCGCCAGGATGATCGCGTCGCCCTGGCGCCATTGCAGGAACTCGCGGAAGAGGCGCAGGAGCTCGAACTGCTCGTGCGGCTCGCCCGAGACCTCCGGCCCCTTCTCGGCGATGACGAACGGCACCGCGTCCATCCGGAAGCCCGAGACGCCGAGCTGGATCCAGAACCCCATGATCTTCAGGATCTCGGCCTGGACGTGGGGGTTGGCGGTGTTGAGGTCGGGCTGGAAGTCGTAGAACCGGTGGAAGTACCAGGCCTTGGCTTCCTTGTCGTAGGTCCAGGTGCTCTTCTGCACGCCCGGGAAGACCACGCCCTCGTGGGCGTTGGCCGGCTTCGTCTTCGACCAGACGTACCAGTCGCGGGTGCGAGCGTTGGGGTCGGAGCGGGCGGCCTTGAACCACGGATGCTGGTCGGAGGTGTGGTTGACCACGAGGTCGATCAGCACCCGCATCCCGCGCTGCTTGGCGGCGTGGGTGAAGGCGACGAAGTCGCCGAGGGTGCCGTAGCGCGGGTCGACGCCGTAATAGTCGGCCACGTCGTAGCCGTGGTCGCGGCCCGGCGAGGGCTGGAACGGGTGCAGCCAGATCGCCGTCACGCCGAGCCCGAGCAGATAATCGAGGCGCCGCTCCAGTCCCTCGAAATCGCCGATGCCGTCGCCGTTGGCATCCATGAAGGAGCCGACCGAGAGGCAGTAGATCACCGCGTTCTTGTACCAGAGGTCCTCGATCACCCCGGTTCTCCTCACGCCTCGTCGATTGTCGCTCGACTGGACAACTAGGGCAGGTGCAGCCGGAGCGTAGCCTTGGCGTCGGCTTAGGCAGAATGGCGCCCGGGCGAGCAGCGCGTTCGGCAAAAGGCGGGCAGGCGGCCCCGAAATCCGGCGCTTGCCCACAATTTGAGCCCGCAGGCACGGGAACCTTTTCCGGATTTTCCTTGGCACGAGCTTTGCGGATCGGGGCGTGGCCGCATCGGCCCAGGGAGACGATAACGATGACGTGGAAGGGTTGGCTCTCGCGCGCTGCTGTCGCGGGCGGGTTGGCGCTCGGCACGCTGGCGACCACGGTCGCCTCGGCGCAGGAGACCATCAAGGTCGGCATCCTGCACTCGCTCTCGGGCACGATGGCGATCTCCGAGACGACGCTCAAAGACGTCATGCTCATGCTCATCGAGGAGCAGAACAAGAAGGGCGGCGTGCTCGGCAAGAAGCTCGAGGCCGTCGTGGTCGATCCGGCCTCGAACTGGCCGCTCTTCGCCGAGAAGGCGCGCGAGCTGATCGCCAAGGACAAGGTCTCGGCGGTGTTCGGCTGCTGGACCAGCGTGTCGCGCAAGTCCGTGCTGCCGGTGTTCAAGGAGCTGAACTCGATCCTGTTCTACCCCGTCCAATACGAGGGCGAGGAGAGCGAGCGCAACGTGTTCTACACCGGCGCCGCCCCCAACCAGCAGGCGATCCCGGCCGTCGACTACCTGATGAAGGAGGAGAAGGTCGAGCGCTGGGTGCTGGAGGGCACGGACTACGTCTATCCCCGCACCACCAACAAGATCCTCGAAGCCTACCTGAAGGCCAAGGGCGTGAAGCCCGAGGACATCTCGATCAACTACACCCCGTTCGGCCAGTCCGACTGGCAGACCCGCGTCGCCGCGATCAAGAGCTTCGGCTCGGCCGGCAAGAAGACCGCGGTGGTCTCGACCGTCAACGGCGACGCCAACGTGCCCTTCTACAAGGAGCTGGCCAACCAGGGCATCAAGGCGACCGACATTCCGGTCGTCGCCTTCTCGGTCGGCGAGGAGGAGCTGGCCGGCATCGACACCAAGCCGCTGCTCGGCCACCTGGCGGCGTGGAACTACTTCATGTCGATCGACACGCCGGCCAACAAGGCGTTCATCGAGAAGTGGCACGCCTACACCAAGAACCCGAAGCGCGTCACCAACGACCCGATGGAGGCCCACTACATCGGCTTCAACATGTGGGTGAAGGCGGTCGAGAAGGCCGGCACCACCGATCCCGACAAGGTGATCGCGGCGCTGCCGGGCATCAAGCAGGACAACCTGACCGGCGGCACCTCCGAGATGCTGGCCAACCACCACATCACGAAGCCGGTCTTCATCGGCGAGATCAAGGACAACGGCCAGTTCGACGTGGTGTGGAAGACCGACGGCCTGATCCCCGGCGAGGCCTGGTCGAAGCAGCTCGACGGCTCCAAGGACCTCGAGGCCGACTGGGTCAAGCTGAACTGCGGCAACTACAACACCAAGACGAAGAAGTGCGGCGGCGCGTGATCGCGTGACCGACCATGGGCGAGCGCGAATGCGCTCGCCCTCATGAGCGCTGGACTCCTCTCCCAGGCCGGACAACGGCCGCGCACTTCGCTTGTGAAGTCCAACCCATTGTCGATGCGAGCGCTTCCCCTCCCCCTTATGGGGAGGGACTAGGGGTGGGGGCGGTGCAGAATGGAGCGTCGAGCTCTATCCGGCACCGCCCCCACGCGGGATCTTCGATCCCCCTTACCCCTCCCACAAGGGGGAGGGGAGGCGCGCGACTTTCAAGGTTGGAAGCTCTCGGATGAGATGTGCGGCTGTTTCAGCCCATCCGGGAGAGCGGAAAACACCACATCCACTCTCGGACATCCCCTGAATGCGCCGCTGCCTCGTCCTTCTCCTCGTCGCCTGGTGCACCGCCTTCTGCGCCGTCTTGGCCCTGCCGGCCGCCGCGCAGACCGGGTCCGACGCCGCCTATGCCCGGCTCGCCAGCGACAGCTATTCCGACATCGAGGCCGCCATCGCGGCGCTCGCCGCCAGCGGCGATCCCAAGGCCGGGCCGGTCCTGCGCGCGCTGACCGACAACCGCCTGCTCTACCGCCCGGACGACAAGGCGCTCGCCATCAAGGACGGCGCCAAGGTCGTCGATGCCCGCACCGGCGCGGCGGTGAGCCCCGACGGCCTCAAGCCCGTGCGCGTCAACAACCGGGTGCGCCGCGCGATCGACGCCGCGCTCGGCAGTCTCAACCTGCTCGCCCCCGACGCCGCGACCCGCCGCAACGCCGCCGATGCGGTGTTCAAGGCCCGCGACGCCGCGGCGCTCCCCGCCCTCGACGCCGCGCTCGCCCGCGAGTCTGACGCCGGCGTGAAGCGCAGCCTCCAGGAGGCCCGCGCCGCGGCCCTGCTGGCGAAGTCCGGCGCGCCGGAGATCGAGCGGCTCTCGGCGATCGACACCCTCCAGGCCCGCGGCGACTCGGAAGCGCTCGGCATCCTGCGCGGCCTCGCGACCGATCCCGCCCAGAGCGTGCGCGACGCCGCCGCCCGCGGCGTATCCGGCATCGAGACCCGCCAGGCCCTGATGGCGAACGTCCAGAACGCCTGGTATGGCGTCTCGCTCGGTTCGGTGCTGCTGCTCGCGGCGATCGGGCTCGCCATCACCTTCGGGGTGATGGGCATCATCAACATGGCGCACGGCGAGATGGTGATGCTCGGCGCCTACACCACCTACCTGGTGCAGGAGCTGATCCGCCAGAAGGCCCCCGGCCTGTTCGACTGGTCGCTGCCGATCGCGATCCCGCTCGCCTTCCTGGCGGCCGGCGCCGTCGGCATCCTGATCGAGCGCACCGTCATCCGCCACCTCTACGGCCGGCCGCTGGAGACGCTGCTGGCCACCTGGGGCATCAGCCTGATCCTGCAGCAGGCGGTGCGCTCGGTCTTCGGGCCGACCAACCGCGAGGTCGGCGCGCCGTCCTACATGTCGGGCGCCTTCGACCTGTTCGGCCTCTCGATCACCTGGGGCCGGCTGTGGATCGTGGTGTTCGCGCTCGCCGTCTTCGTCGCCCTCAACCTGATCCTGAAGGCGACATCGTTCGGCCTGAAGACCCGCGCCGTCACCCAGAACCGCCGCATGGCCGCCGCCATGGGCATCCGCACGCCGTGGATCGACGCCTTCACGTTCGGCCTCGGCTCCGGCATCGCCGGGGTGGCGGGCGTGGCTCTCTCGCAGATCGACAACGTCTCGCCCAATCTCGGCCAGGGCTACATCATCGATTCGTTCCTGGTCGTGGTCTTCGGCGGCGTCGGCAACCTGTGGGGCACGCTGGTGGCGGCCCTGACGCTCGGCGTCGCCAACAAGTTCCTCGAGCCCTATGCGGGCGCGGTGCTCGGAAAGATCCTGCTCCTCGTCTTCATCATCCTGTTCATCCAGAAGCGGCCGCGCGGCCTGTTCGCGCTCAAGGGCCGGGCGGTGGAGGCCTGACCATGCTGCTCTCCCGCATCGACAAGCCGGGCTGGATCTTCCTCGCCGCGCTCGCGCTCGCCTGCCTCGTGGTGCCGGCCCTCAACCTCCTCACCGCGCCGGGCTCGGCGTTCCACGTCCCGACCTACGCCGTCTCGCTGATGGGCAAGTACCTCGCCTACGCGATCCTGGCGCTCAGCCTCGACCTCGTCTGGGGCTATTGCGGCATCCTCTCGCTCGGCCACGGCGCGTTCTTCGCGCTCGGCGGCTACGCGATGGGCATGTACCTGATGCGCCAGATCGGGCCGCGCGGCGTCTACGGCAACCCGATCCTGCCCGACTTCATGGTCTTCCTGAACTACAAGTCCCTGCCCTGGTACTGGCACGGCTTCGATTGGTTTCCCTTCGCGGCCGTGATGGTGCTCTTGGTGCCGGGCCTCCTCGCCTTCGTGTTCGGCTGGCTCGCCTTCCGCTCGCGGGTGACCGGCGTCTACCTGTCAATCATCACCCAGGCGATGACCTTCGCGCTGATGCTCGCCTTCTTCCGCAACGACATGGGGCTGGGGGGCAACAACGGGCTGACCGACTTCAAGGACATTCTGGGCTTCAACGTCCAGGCGCAGGGCACCCGCGTCGTCCTGTTCGTCCTGACGGCCGTAGCGCTGGCCTTGGCCTATCTCGTCGCCCGGTTCATGACGACCTCGGCCTTCGGCAAGGTGCTGATCGCGATCCGCGACGCCGAGTCCCGCACCCGCTTCCTCGGCTACCGCACGGCCCACTTCAAGGTCCTGGCCTTCACCGTCTCGGCGATGATGGCGGGGGTGGCCGGCGCCCTCTACGTGCCGCAGGTCGGCATCATCAACCCGTCCGAGTTCGCCCCCGCCAACTCGATCGAGGCGGTGATCTGGGTCGCGGTGGGTGGGCGCGGGACGCTGGTCGGCGCGGCGCTCGGCGCGGTCCTGGTCAACTACGCCAAGACGCTGCTCACCGGCGCGCTGCCGGATGCCTGGCTGTTCGCGCTCGGTGCCCTGTTCGTCGTCGTCACCCTGTTCATGCCCAAGGGCATCCTCGGCACCCTGTCCGAGCGCCTCGGCGCGCGGCGGGCCAAGGTCCGGACCGACATTCCCCCCACTCTCGCCGAGGAGGGCCGCGGATCATGAGCGCGGCGGTCGCCCTTTCCCCCTCCGACCCGGTTCACGAGAAGCGGCTCACCCAGGCGCTCCTCTACGTCGACGACATCAAGGTCACGTTCGACGGCTACCGGGCCCTGCGCGGCCTGTCCCTGACCCTGATGCCCGGCGAGATGCGGGCGATCATCGGTCCGAACGGCGCCGGCAAGACCACGATGATGGACTGCATCACCGGCAAGACCCGGCCCGATACCGGCCAGGTGATCTACGACGGCGTGCACGACCTGACCCGGATGGACGAGGCGGCGATCGCCGAGCTCGGCGTCGGACGCAAGTTCCAGAAGCCGACGGTGTTCGAGAGCCAGTCGGTCGCCGACAACATCCTGCTGGCGCTGAAAGGCCCGCGCGCGGCGACCGCCTCGCTGTTCGGCTGGCGCAACCGGATCGAGCGGGCGCAGATCGACGCCATCCTGGAGACGGTGGGGCTCATCGCCCACCGGGCGCGCCCGGCGGCCGATCTCTCGCACGGCCAGAAGCAGTGGCTGGAGATCGGGATGCTGCTCGCGCAGGACCCCAAGCTCCTCCTCGTCGACGAGCCGGTGGCCGGCATGACCGATGCCGAGACCGAGGCGACCGCGACGCTCCTGCGCCGCATCGCCAAGGATCATGCCGTCATCGTGGTCGAGCACGACATGCACTTCGTGCGGGCGCTGCAATGCCGCGTCACCTGCCTGCACGAGGGCGCGGTGCTGGCCGAAGGCTCGATCGATTCCGTCTCGGCCGACCCGCGGGTGGTCGAGGTCTATCTCGGCCGCTGAGAGCGTCGGTGGCGGCGAAAGCCGGACAGGCGCTCCCATCGGCATCCCTCCCCGTCATCCCGGGGCCGCGCAGCGGAACCCGGGATCCATAACCGCCGACGATGCCGGATGAAGCGGGACGCCGGTCGCCTCGTTCCTCGAGGTCAGCGGTCATGGATCCCGGGTTCTCAGCCCGGCTCGCCCCAGGATGGCGGTGAGGGCGGCCATTCCGTCGGACGAGCCGAACGGGCTCTGAGGATTTCTTCCATGCTCTCCGTCGAGACCATCGATCTCCATTACGGCGCCGCGCAGGCCCTGCGCGGCGTCTCGCTCCAGGCTGAGGCAGGCAAGGTGACGGCGGTGCTCGGCCGCAACGGCGTCGGCAAGACCTCCTTGATGCGCGCCATCGTCGGCCAGCAGCCGGTGTCGAAGGGCGCGGTCAAGCTCGACGGCCGCGACATCAGCCGGCTCGCCCCCTACGACCGCGCCCGCCAGGGCATCGCCTTCGTGCCGCAGGGCCGGGAGATCTTCCCGCTCCTCACCGTGAAGGAGAACCTCGAGACCGGCTTTGCCCCCTGCAAGCGCGCCGACCGCTACGTGCCGGCCGAGATCTACGACCTCTTCCCGGTTCTCAAGGACATGCTGGGCCGGCGCGGCGGCGACCTCTCGGGCGGCCAGCAGCAGCAGCTCGCCATCGGCCGCGCCCTGGTGACCCGCCCCCGCGTCCTCGTCCTCGACGAGCCGACCGAGGGCATCCAGCCCTCGATCATCAAGGATATCGGCCGGGCGATCGATTACCTGCGGGGCAAGGGCGACATGGCGATCGTGCTGGTCGAGCAGTATTTCGAATGGGCCCGCGACCTCTGCGACACCTACGCGGTGATGGATCGCGGCCAGGTGGTCGAGGCGGGCCCGCGCTCGGGGATGGTCGAGGCGCAGGTGCGGCGGTGGCTGTCGGTGTGAGACGCCAAGTTGCCCGGCCGATCTTTTGCTCCTGGGTGTGATCGCGATCGATCCAGATCCCGTCCACCGTCACCCGCACCGGCGCCCGGTCCGCCTGTGCGCCAGGATCCAGCACCCGACCGGCCACTTGCGTATCGTGGACGTTGGCCGCCGTCGCCGCTGCGGCCAGGGCAAAGTCACGGAAACACGTCGTCACGCGGCGTTTGAAGCCCCCGTATCTTCTTCTTGCCGTCGGTGCCGCGGACGCCTGCCCGAGGGTCGTGCCTTTTAAGGTATTTTTCTGGCATTCATTCTGATCGAATCCATTGGCGACGTGCCGTCGTCTCTCAGACAGTATCCTGGTCTTCGAAGCACTCCGAGCCCCTGGACGCATCATCACGCGTGGCTGGGATGCGGTCACGTTTCATTGCGATCCCAAACAATGAAGACCGAACGGCATGGCTCCGAGAGGGCGGCAGCCCGCCCCGGCCTCACCTTACGAAACCGTCATCCGCCGCTCAGCCTCGGTTAAGCCCGCGTGGCGCGTGATGGAGGTCTGTGCGGGAGAGGCGAGGGGGGAGCATGACGGTCGATCCGCGGCAGACGGCGCTCGCCCTCGGGCGATTCGGGCTCGGGGCCCGCCCGGGCGACCTCGCCCGCGAGGAGCCGATCCGCGACGCCCTGCGCCGGGAGGTGACGGCGGGCGCGGTCGCCCTGCCGAGCGGACCGGACCTCGAGGCCACGCCGACGCTGCTCTCGGCGCTGCGCACCGAGGAGCAGGCCCGCAAGCTCGCCCGGGAGGGCGCGCCGGGCGCGAGCCTGCCTGAGGGACCGCCGGCGCCGCCGGTCCCCGAGCGCACGTACCGGGCCGAGGTGGCCGCGCGCCTCGCCCTGGCGCAGGCCGCACCGATCGGGTTTGCCGAGCGCCTGGTCTGGTTCTGGGCCAACCACTTCACCGTCTCGGTGGCGCGGGGGCCGCAGCTGCGGGTCACGGCCGGCGCCTTCGAGCGCGAGGCGATCCGCCCGCACGTGCTGGGGCGCTTCCGCGATCTCCTGCTCGCCGCGGCCACCCACCCGGCGATGCTGATCTACCTCGACAACGTCGCCTCGGTCGGCCCGAACTCGCCGGCGGGCCAGCGCCGGCAGAAGGGGCTCAACGAGAATCTCGGCCGCGAGATCCTGGAGCTGCACACCCTCGGGGTCGGGAGCGGCTACACCCAGGACGACGTGACGGCGCTCGCCCGCATCCTCACCGGCTGGTCGCTCACGCGCGAGGGCAATGCCGACGGCCTTCCCGGCGCGACCGCCTTCCGCCGCGGCGAGCACGAGCCCGGCGCGGTGACGCTGCTCGGCCGCACCTACCTCGATGTCGGGCCCGAGCAGCTGCGACTCGCGCTCGCCGACCTCGCCGCCCATCCGGCCACCGCCCGTCACGTCGCCCTGCGGCTCGCCCGCCACTTCGTCGCCGACGATCCGCCCCCCGCCCTGGTGGCGCGCCTCGCCCAGACCTTCCTCGACCAGGACGGCGACCTCGCCCGGGTGTCGCTGGCGCTGGTCGAGGCGCCGGAGGCCTGGGACCCGGCGCAGCGCAAGGTGCGCTCGCCGCAGGAATTCCTCGTCGCGGCGACGCGCGGCCTCGGCCTCGCGCCGGATCCCCGGATGGTGATGGCGGGGCTCGCGAGCCTCGGCCAGCCCTACTGGTCGGCCGCGGCCCCGAACGGCTACCCGGACGAGGCGGGCGCCTGGGCCTCGCCCGAAGGCCTGCGGGCGCGCCTCGACCTCGCCGCCCGGGCGGGCCAGCTCGCCGCCGGCACCGATCCGCTCGCCCTCGCCGACGCGGTGCTCGGCCCGCTCGCGACCGACGAGACCCGCACGGCGCTGCGCCGGGCGGAAAGCCGGGCGCAAGGGATCGCCCTGCTGCTGATGGCGCCCGAGTTCCAGCGACGGTGACACCGATGAGCGACCACGCCGACCTCTGCGAGACCCATCCGAGCCGCCGCCGCATCCTCGGCACCGCCGGCGCCCTGTTCGCCTGGAGCGCGATCCCCCGTACCGCCACCGCCGCCCCGGGCGCCCGCGACGCCCGCCTCGTCGTTGTGGTGCTGCGCGGCGCCCTCGACGGGCTCTCGGCGGTGGCGCCGCTCGGCGATCCCGCCTACGCGGATCTGCGGCCCGGCATCGCGCTCACCCGCGACGGGCCGGGAGCGGCCCTGCCCCTCGACGGCTTCTTCGCCCTGCATCCGGCCCTGCCGACCTTCGCCCGGCTCTACGCCGCCCGGCAGGCGCTGGTGGTCCATGCCTGCGCCACCGGCTACCGCGAGCGCTCCCACTTCGACGGGCAGGACGTGCTCGAGAGCGGCCAGCCCGGCCCCGGCCACACCGCCAGCGGCTGGCTCAACCGCCTCGTCGCCGCCCTGCCGGCCGGGGAGGGGATCGCGCCCCGCACAGCGCTCGGCGTCGGGGTGGTGCCGCCCCTGATCCTGCGCGGGCCGGCCCCGGTCCTCGGTTGGGCGCCGCCGCGGATGCCGCGGGCGAGCGACGAGCTCGCCCGGCGGGTGCTCGCCCTCTACGAGGCCGGCGACCCGGCGCTCGCCGCCTCCCTCGCCCGCGGCCTCGACGTCGATGCGCTCGCCAAGGGCGGACCGAAGGAGGCGGGGGGGCTGCGCGGCCTCGCCGAGGGCGCGGCGCGGCTGGTCGCTACCGACGACGGCCCGCGCATCGCCGCCCTCGCCCTCGACGGCTGGGACACCCACGCCAACGAGGGCGGCGCCACCGGCCGCCTCGCGGGTCTGCTCGGTGGGCTCGACGGGGTGTTTTCCGCCTTCGCCGAGGTGCTGGCCCCGCGCTGGGCCGACACCGCGATCCTGGTCGTCACCGAGTTCGGCCGCACCGCCCGGGTCAACGGCACCACCGGCACCGACCACGGCACCGGCACCGTGGCGTTCCTCCTCGGCGGGGCGGTGCGCGGCGGCCGGGTGCTGGCCGACTGGCCGGGCCTCGCCCCCGCCCAGCTCCACCAGGGCCGCGACCTCGCCCCGACCACCGACCTGCGGGCGGTCGCCAAGGGCCTGGCGGCGGACCTGTTCGGCCTCTCCCCGGCGGTGCTGGCGCGCAGCGTGTTTCCCGGCACCGAGGCGCTGCGGCCGGTGGGCGGGCTGGTGGTCTGAGGCATTCTTTGAGGGAATGACGCCGGTTCGTCGAGACGAAGCGACGCGACATCAGAGCCTTGGCATGGCATCCGGTTACAGCGCACGGTCCACGATACTGACGGATGCGCATGCCGAGAGGCCGACGTTCCGTGATGGGCCAACCTTTTCCCGGATCTCCTTCCGCTGACGCTTCAGTCGTCCGGGAAAGGGGGATGGCTTACGACAGGCCGAAGACCGGGCGGACCGTATCCATCATCAGCATCGTGTCCCGTGCTGCCCCGCGGTCGGGCGCCGCTCCAGGTGCCGACATCGCTCGGCCCATTTGCATTCGTCACAATCCACACGCAAAGATTGAACGGCAGGACTTGTTTAACCTTCGTATCCAAGTATCGAGCCACGGCTCCGGCCATCAGGCCGTCGTGGGACCATATGCAAGAGTGCGCGATACAACGACTCGATAGATTGTAGAGGAGTCTGGATAGGATGAGCGGCGCCCCTGTCGTGCAGTCCGATCATCGAGAACGTGCCCTGGACCATGCTATCGACGATAAGCGCGGACGAGTGCGTCATGTGACCTCGATGCCGGCCACGATCGTGATTTCCCATTACGATCAGATTCCCTGCATCGTCCGCGATCTGTCGGACAGTGGGGCAAAGATCGGTCTGTCCCGGCGCTATGTCCTCTCAGAGCGCTTCTGGATCGTCATCCGGCACGCCAACGTCACCCGCCGCGCCTCCTTGATGTGGCGGCGGGGGGAGTTCGCCGGCATCTCCTTCGATCACCCGTTCGAGTGACCCGGAGCGCGACGTCGGACGATCATCATCGCGCTGACCGAGGGCATCGCCGGGGGCGAAGGCCGGCCTACCCTCGATCTCGGGCCTCGTTCTCGCGGGCCCCCTACCGGAAGGTCTTCCTCGGATCGAAGGCATCCCGCACCGCCTCGCCGGCGAAGATCAGCAGGCTCAGTGTCACCGCGATGACGGCGAAGCCCGTCAGGCCGAGCCAGGGCGCCTGGAGGTTGGCCTTGCCCTGCGCCAGCATCTCGCCGAGCGACGGCGAGCCCGGCGGCAGGCCGAAGCCCAGGAAGTCGAGGGAGGTGAGCGTCGTGATCGAGCCGTTCAGCACGAAGGGCAGGAAGGTCAGCGTCGCCACCATGGCGTTGGGCAGGAGGTGGCGGAACATGATGCGGGCGTTCGAGAGCCCGAGCGCGCGGGCGGCGCGCACGTACTCGAAGTTGCGCGCCCGCAGGAATTCCGCCCGCACCACGCCGACGAGCGACACCCAGGAAAAGAGCAGCAGAATCCCGAGCAGCACGAAGAAGCTCGGCGTGATGATCGACGAGATGATGATCAGGAGATAGAGCGACGGGATCGCGGTCCAGATCTCGATCACCCTCTGGAACACCAGGTCGACCCAGCCGCCGAAGTAGCCCTGCACCGCCCCGGCCAGCACGCCGATGACCGACGAGACCAGCGCCAGGGTGAGGCCGAACAACACCGAGAGGCGGAAGCCGTAGAGCAGCCGGGCGACGACGTCGCGGCCCTGGTCGTCGGTGCCGAGCCAGTTCCACTCGATGTCGCGGCAGGTCGTGCCGCCGGTCTTCTCGGCGATGCTCCGGCACTGCGCGTCCGAGAGCCGCCAGGTCGGCGGGGCCGGGGCCGGCACCGGCAGGTCGAGGTTGTGGGTGTTGTACGAGAACCGGATCGGCGGCCACAGGGCCCAGCCGTGCTCGGCGATCTCCTTGCCGATCACCGGGTCGCGGTAGTCGGTCCGGGCGAGGAAGCCGCCGAACTTCTCCTCCGGATAGTCGACCACGATCGGAAACAGGATCTCGCCCTTGTAGGAGGCGACGATCGGCCGGTCGTTGGCGATGAACTCGGCGAACAGGCTCAGGACGAAGATCAGGCAGAACAGCACGAACGACCAGTAGCCGCGCCGGTTCGCCTTGAAGTTCGCCAGGCGCCGCCGGTTGAGCGGCGACAGCCGGCCGTGTCCGGCAGCACCTGGGAGCGGCAGGATCACCGGCGCGGCCGCCGGCGAGGTGACGGGAATCGCGTCGAGCTCGGGGGTCGGGGGGCGCTGGTTCATGCGGCGTCCCCCGGTCGGGCGGTCACGGTCGGGCGCGGCGGGATCAGTCGATCCGCGTCGCGGTGACGTCGATCACGCTCGGCTTGAGCGACCCGCTGCGCTCGAGGTGACGGCGCAGCAGCACGACGTTGCGGCGGTTGGCCTTGAAGGCCGCGTCGAACAGGTCGCCCACCAGCGGCACCGCGCCGACCACGCCGTCGATCGCCACGTTCGCCGCCATCCGGGCGATGAGCCAGCGCGGCGCACCGAGGCGACGGGCCTCCCAGACGATGTAGGAGGAGATCGCCGTGGTCACCACGTCGCCGATCACCGGGATCAGGCCGACGATCGCGTCGAGGCCGATGCGCCGGTTGCCCGGCAGCACGATCGCGGTGTCGAGGATGTGGGCGAGCAGCTCGAGCCGCGCCATCACCTGCTCGGGCGTCGAGCCCGCCATGGCCTGGGCCGCCTGGGCGCGCAGCCCCAGCGGGTCGTCCTGCGGGAAGCGGGCGTCCTTGAAGCCCGCGCCCTGGAAGCCGCCCGTCTGGAACTCGGCCCCGGCGCCGAAGGACCCGGCCCCGAAGGGCGGGACAGGGCCGGCCGTCTGCGAAGAGGTCATCCCGGAACTCCGGAGCGTGTGCGTGGTGCTCATGCTCCAGGATGTGGCCCCGGCTCCCCCGTTCAACAAGGAGGTCTCGCATCAGGCGGCGCGCCCGGGCGCGAGCCCGCGCAGGCGCTCCAGCGCCCGGTCGAGGGTGTCGTCGCGCTTGGCAAAGCAGAACCGCACGATGGTGCGCACCGGACGGTGGGCGTAGAAGGCGCTGACGGGGATCGCCGCGACGCCGTGCTCCCGCACCAGCCGCTCGCAGAACGCCACGTCGTCGCTCTCGCCCAGCGGCGCGATGTCGAGGTTGAGGAAGTAGGTGCCGGCGGACGGCAGCACCCGGAAGCCGAGGCCCGCGAGCCCGTCGGCGAAGCGGTCGCGGGCCCGGGCGAAGTCGGCCCGCATGCCCTCGTAGTAGGAATCCTCCTTGCCGAGCCCGTAGGCGACCGCGGCCTGGAGGTTCGGCGGCGTCGTGAAGGTGAGGAACTGGTGCGCCTTGGCCAGCCCCCGCATCAGCCCGGGGGCCGCCATCACGAAGCCGACCTTCCAGCCGGTCAGCGAGAAGATCTTGCCCGCCGAGCCGATCTTCACCGTGCGCTCGCGCATGCCCGGGAAGGCCATCAGCGGCCGGTGGCGGCGCCCGTCGAACACGACGTGCTCCCAGACCTCGTCGCAGAGCGCCACGGCGTCGAACCGCTCGCAGAAGCCGGCGAGCAGGGCCAGGTCCTCGTCGGGGAAGACCGTGGCCGAGGGGTTGAGGGGATTGTTGAGCAGCACGACCTTCGTGCGCGGCGAGAAGGCGGCGGCCAGCGCCTCCTCCGTCAGCCGGAAGTGCGGCGGCGTCAGGGTGACGAAGCGCGGCACGCCGCCGGCCCGGCGCACCAGCGGCAGGTAGGCGTCGTACATCGGCTCGAACAGCACGACCTCGTCGCCGGGCTCGATCAGGGCCATCAGGGCGCCGGCGAGCGCCTCGGTGGCGCCCGAGGTCACCATGATTTCCGTGTCCGGGTCGAGGTCGAGCCCCTGCCAGCGGGCGTAGTGCCGGGCGATCGCTCCGCGCAGCTCGGGCAGCCCCATCATCGGCGGGTACTGGTTCCAGCCCTCCATCACCGCCTCGGCGGCCTTGGCGCGCACGTCCGCCGGGCCCGGATCGTCCGGGAAGCCCTGGCCGAGATTCACGGCGCCGGTCTCGCGGGCGAGCGCCGACATCACCTCGAACACGGTGGTCGGCAGGTCGGCGAAGATGGGATTCATGCGCGGGACGAAGGGGTTCGAGGGGAAAGGCGCCTCGCTACCACGCCGACGGGCCGGACGGAACCGAGGGCGATCGTCGCCCTCCCGGCCGACCGCTGCCGGTTCGCGTCAGGGACTGTCCGTCTCCGACGCGCCGCCGGCCTGACGGCGGGCGGCCTCGTCCTCCTCGGCCTTCCGGCGCGCGGCTTCCGCGGCGCGGGCGGCCTCCACGCGAGCGGCCTCGGCCGCCTTGGCGGCTTCCGCGGCACGGGCGGCCTCCGCTGCTCTCGCTGCTTCGGCTGCCCTTGCCGCCTCCAGCCTCGCCGCCTCCGCTGCTCGCGCGGCCTCCGCAGCCCTGGCGGCTTCCGCCCGTGCCGCCTCCTCCGCCCGCTGCCGGGCCTGGCGTGCGTCCTCGAGGGCCCGGGCGCGGTCCATCTCCAGGCGGCCGCGGCGCCGGGCGATCTCGTTGCGGTCGGATTCCACCGTCTCGATCTTGTCGAGTTCGCGCTGCAGCACCACCGCCGCCAGCACGTTGGAGAGCGGCACGAGGTCGAGGTCGCGCTGCGGCTTCGCCACGGGGCCGGCGAGCGCCAGGCCCAGCGTCGGGGCCGGCGCGGTCCAGGCGCGGGGCGTCGCCGTGGCGGTGAGCGTGCCGCGGGCGTCGAGGCGCCAGGCCTTGGCGTCGACCTGCACCAGGCCGGTCCAGGTCGTCGGGCCGAGGTCGAGGGTGAGCCCGCCGGTGCGCAAAACCCCGCCGACCACCGAGGCCGGGACCGAGACCGGCCCGGCCGCCACCAGGGAGCCGCGGTCGAGTTCCTCCGCCACCACCTGGGCGACGCGGCCGGCGCGCAGGGGGTCCTCCTCGGACAGGAGCCGGGTCAGGGCCCGTGGGATGCCCGCGGGATCGAGGTCGCGCACGCTCAGGCCCGCGAGCTCCAGCGCCCCGCTGCCGGCGAGATTGCCCACCAGCGCGGCGGGGCTGTCGCCCGCGGCCCCCAGGCGCAGGCGCAGCGACACCTGGCCCTTCACGGCGTCGCCGCCGGTCAGCGCCGTCAGGGAGGCCGCCGTCAGGCCGCCCTCGGCGGCGAGCGTCGCCTGCCCGCCCTGGCGCGCCAGGGTGGCGCCGCCGGTGAGCCGCCCGCCCGCCAGCCCGCCGGTGAAGTCGCGGATGGAAAGACCCTCGGACCCGAACCCGAGGTCGAACCGCGCCCAGTCCGCCGCGAGGCCGCGGCCGAGATCGAGGCGGCGCACCGTCAGGGCGACGTGGCCGGTCGCGGGCGGGACCGGGGCCGGGCCGAACCGCACCGCGGACCACGCCTCCGGCCCGGATGGGGCCGTCCCCCCGTTCAGCACCATCGCGTCGGCGAGCCAGGGCAGGGAGACCCGTTCGAGGGCGACCGTGCCGGTGACGTCGCCCCCGGCATTCCGCGTCAGGGTCGCGTCGACCGCCGATCCCGCCACCGTGCCGGTCACCGCGAGGCGCGGCGTCTCGCCGCTGCGCGACAGGCCGAGGGTCAGCGTCGCCGGCACCGGGTCCGGCGGGGGCGCGGCGCGGCCGAGAAGGCCGGCGAGCGGACGCAGGTCGGTGGCCGCCACGGTCAGGGCGCCGTCCTGCAGGGGACCGCCGGCCGCCGGCATCACCAGGGCCCGGGCGGTCCCGACCTTGGCCCCGGCGAACTCGCCGTCCAGGGTCAGGCGCAGCGGTCCCTCCGCGCCGTCGCGGCGCCCTGCCATGTGGAGGACCGCCGGCATCGCCAGGGCCGGGTCGGCCGGCCGGCCGAGCCAGCGGCCGGAGGGGACGCCGTCGAGGCGGATGTCGAGGTCGTCGAGCCGCCCGGCGCGGGCGGCCAGCGACAGGGCGAGGCGCCCGCCGGCCGCGGTGCCGCGGGCATGGCCGCGCAGCCGGTCCGGGTCGGTGCCGGAGTCCCGCTCCAGCGTCAGGTCGAGGGCGACCGGGCCGTCGCGCAGGAAGCCCGGCACCAGGCGTGCCTCGTCCACGAAGGCGTGCGACACGAGGTCGATGAGCGGGGCCGCCGCCGGCGCGCTCACCTGCCCGGCGATGCGTCCGGCGCCGTCGGCCCCGATCCGGCCCGACAGGCTGGCCCGGGCCCCGGCGAGGTCGCGCACCTCCAGGCTGTCGAGGCGGATCGCGGCGCCCTCCGATTGCAGGCTGGCGGCGATCTCGCCGGTGCGGGGCCCGGTCGGGCCGTAGCGCAGGTCGCGCGCGAGCAGGGTCAGCCCGACATCGTGGTCGTGCAGGGCGGCCACCGCGCCGCGCATCGGCGGCAATTCGGCGACGTCGAGGCCGTCGGCGATGATCTGGGCGTCGAAGCGCGGGCGCGGCTGGTCCGGCCCGGCCGGGCTGTAGCGGGCCGATCCGGTGAGCCTCGCGCTCCCCAGCGCCACCCGGGCGTTGCGCAGCGACAGGACGGGGAGGGCCGCCGCCACGTCGGCCTCGGCCGAGAACGGCCGGCCGTCGAGGAGCCCGGCGAGGGGACCGCCGAGGCCGAGCCGGTCGAGGAGGCGGGCGAGGCGGTCGGAGGCCGGAGCGTCGAGAGCGACGTGGCCCGAGAGGCCGCCGCTCGGCGTCACGTCGCCGGAGAGCGCCAGCCCCAGGCCGCCCGCCGCCTTGCCGGCGAGCCGCCGCAATGCCACGGCGCCGGAGGGCCGCAGCACCGCGCTCAACGCGGCGCCGGTCCATTCCTCGCGGGCGAGGGTCAGGCTGTCGACCGCGACGTCGAGGGAGAGGGTGCCCGGCAGGGCGCCGGGCGACAGGCCGCGGCCGAGGAGCGCCTGGCCGGTGGCGCTCATCAGGAAGCCGTCGAGGTCGAGGCGGCGCGCCTCGAGGCTCAGGGCGGCCCGGGCGCCCGCGAGGTCGAGGCTGCCCCGCCCGGTAAAGCGCAGCGGCGCCTCGCCGGGGACCTCGAGGCTCAAGGTCTCGAAGGTGGCGAGCCGGCCCTTCGCCTTGAACCCGCCCTGGACCGAGAACGGCAGGGCGGCGCCCGCGGCCTGGGCCGGCGGCCCCACCACCAGGCGGGCGCTGCCGGCGGCTGCCGGCACGCTGCCGCCCTCGGGGCCGGGGACGAGGCTCACCCGGGCGTCGAGGTCGAGCCGGGGCATCGTGTCGCCGCCGGCGCCGAGCTTGACCGGCACCGTCCCGTCCGGTCCCGGCTCGCCGGTGGTGAGGCGGAACGCTACCCCCTCGACGCGGCCCTCGGCCCGCCACGGGCCGGCGAGCCGCGGCGCGGAGAGACGGACGGTCTCGGCGTAGACCTGGTCGGTGCGCCCGGTCGCCGCCACCCGGGTGGTGACGAGGAGCTGGGCCACCCGCAGGTCCTCGACCGCGAGGTCGCGGCCCTCTCCGGCGAGGGGCGGCAGGGGCAGGAGGGCGCCGGCCTCCGTCGTCGGCAGGGTGACCTCGCCGCGGCCGATCCGGGTCTCGGTGAAGCGGATCTCGCCGGAGAGGAGCGGGGTGAGGGCGATCTCGGCCTTGACGAAGCGCGCGTCGAGGGAGGCCCGGTCGCGCCCGGCCGCGAGGCGCAGGTGGTCGACCCGCAGGCGCGGCGAGGGCAGCAGGCGGATCTCCAGGCGGCCGTCGCTGCGGGCCTCGAGCCCGAGCGAGCGGCTGAGCGCCGCGTCGAGGGAGCCGCGATAGGCCTCCCACGGGATGAAGGGCGGCGCGACGAGCGCCGCGGCGAGGATCAGGATGACGAGGCCCGCCAGGGCGGTCAGGATGTCGCGCACCGTGCTGTCCGTGCCGCCCCGCGAGGAGAGCGCCGCCCCATGTTCGTCCGACGGCCCGACGGGCCGTACCCCGATGACCGGGCTAGCATATCGGCATCGGAAACGAGGGCGAAATCCGGCGCGATCACGCAGCGAGAGCCCGCCCCCGATGCGCCTCTGCCACGCTCCGGACCCGCCTGACAGGGCGGGGCGACGCTGCTAGAGCGGCAGCGTGACCCGATCGACGGACCCGATGCGCTACTATCTCGGCCTCGCCACCACCTTCCACGACCCGGCCCTCGCCCTGGTCGGGCCGGACGGCACGGTGCTCTTCGCCGAGGCGACGGAGCGCTACCTGCAGTACAAGCGCGCCCCGAACTGCGAGCCGGATTCGGCGCCCCGCATGGCGGGCCTGCTCAAGGCCCACCTGCCGCCGGGTGCCGAGCTGGTGATCGCCACCACCTGGGGGCCGGAGTTCAGCCGCTACCTCGCCGACCAGGCCGGGACCGGCGCCTTCGGGCTCGACGCGCTGAAAGCCCATTCGCCGGCCCTCAACCGCTCGCTGGTGCCCGAGCGGGCCGAGCGCACCTTCATCGCCGAGCTGGCGCTGGCGCAGGGGCGGGCGGGCTACGGCACGCTGCTCGGCCTCGACCGGGCCCATGGCGGCCGCTCGACCATCGCGGGACTCAGGCGCTACCCCCACCACCTGACGCACGCCGCCTACGGCCTGTGGGGCTCGCCGTTCCGGGACGCGACCTGCCTCGTCGTCGACGGCATGGGCGAGACCGGCGCCTCGGCGATCTACCGGATGGAGGGGGGGCGCCTCGTCGAGGTCAAGCGCCATCGCGGCCGCGAATCGGTCGGCTTCTTCTTCGGCCTCGTCACCGACCTCGCCGGCTTCGACCAGGCCAAGGGCGAGGAATGGAAGATCATGGGGCTCGCCCCCTACGGCCGGCCCGACCCGGAGCTGATGGCGCTCCTGCGCCGGCTGTACCGGATCGAGAACGGCCGCCTGCGCTTCTCGGACGCCGCCACCGTCCAGGCGGTGGCCGACGAGATCCGCGCCCGCCGCCCGGCGGAGGCCGACGAGGACGGCTGGGCCGACCTCTCAGCCTGCGGCCAGGCGATCTTTTCCGAGATGATGGACGTGCTCGTCGCCGAGGCCTGGCGGCTCAGCCCCCACGAGAACCTCGTCGTCACCGGCGGCTGCGCGCTCAACTCGTCCTATAACGGCCGGCTGCTCGGGCGCAGCGAGTTCCGGCGCCTCCACGTCCCGTCGGCGCCGGCCGACGACGGCAACGCGCTCGGCGCGGCCTGGCTGGCGTATCGGGAGGACCACCCGGACTGGACCGGGCCGGGCGTGCTCGCCACGCCCTATCTCGGCTCGCGGGTCTCGACCGAGCCCCTGGAGCGGATGGTCGGGTGGGAGCCGCGGCTGCGCCATCTCGGCCATGACGGCGTGACGCAGGCCGCCGCCGACATCCTGGCGGCGGGCGGGCTCGTCGGCTGGGTGCAGGGCCGGGCGGAGTTCGGGCCGCGCGCCCTCGGCAACCGTTCGATCCTGGCCGATCCGCGGCCTTCCGACGCCAAGGCGATCCTCAACGGCAAGGTGAAGTACCGCGAGGCGTTCCGGCCCTTCGCGCCCTCGATCCTGGCCGAGGCCGGGCCCGACTGGTTCGAGGATTACCAGGACAGCCCCTACATGGAGCGCACCCTGGTCTGGCGGCCGGAGATGCGGGACAGGGTGCCGGCGGTGGTGCACGAGGACGGCACCGGCCGCCTCCAGAGCGTGACCGAGGCGCGCAACCCGGCCTACGCCGCCCTGATCCGCGCCTTCGCGGAGCGGACCGGCGTGCCGATCCTGCTCAACACCAGCTTCAACGTGATGGGCAAGCCGATCCTCCACACCGCCGAGGACGCGATCCTGATGTTCTCCACCACCGGTCTCGACGCCGTGGTGATCGAGGACTGGATCCTGGTGAAGGACGGGGTGAAGACATGAAAAGGGCCGGCCCCGTGCCCGGGTGCCGGCCCTTGAATCTTTAGAGGGGCTGCGAGGCCTACTCGCAGACCTCGACGCGCTTGTAGGTGAAGGACTCGTCGTCGAGCCACACCTTGCGGCGCTCGAAGTGGCAGATCGGGCCGCGGCGCGGGCGCACGATCACGGTCTCGGGCTCCTCGACGTAGACCCGGCGCGGCGGCGGCACGACGTAGGCCGGAGGCGGCGGGGGGGCGGCCTGGGCACCGTTCATGATCGCGCCGGCGGCGACGCCGCCGAGGATGCCGGCCGCCGCGCCGCCGATGATCGCCGCGCCGACATTGTCGCGGGCCTGGGCCTGGGGGGCGGCGGTGACGAAGAGGGCGGCGACGAGCGCCGCGCCCGCGCCGAGGCGCGGAAGGCCGTGAGAGGTCAGAGCGCGCACGCTGAGGGTCTCCGAAGGGTGTGGGCGCGAGGATGCGAGTGAGTGCTTAACGAAGTGCCAAGCTTGCCGTCCGATCGAGCGCCGGACGGGGCGGCCCGGGGCCGACGTAAGCCTCGCGCCGTCGGGTCGAAGAGGTGACGGCGGTTTGCGGCGATTTCCGGGTAGGCCGGACCTTCCGGGCCGGGTGTGTATTTCAGGCCACGGTGACGGTCGCCGCCGGTCCTCGCGCAGACGAAGAGGACCGCCCCCGGGGGGCGGTCCTCTGTTGTCTTGCTCGGTCCTTACATGTTCATCAGGGCGCTGGCGGTGCCGAAGGCCGTCATGGCGAGGCCGCCGGCCAGGACGCCGATCATGCCGTAGGACACGGCGCGCAGAAGCTTCATCTCGCTCATCGATGGATCTCCGTTAGCAGCGGTAGCCGCCCGTGGTCTGGCCGTACTGCTTGACCGGGAAGTTCTGCTGGTTGGCATTGCCCTCCGAGGCCGAGCTCATCGGGCAGGCGCCGTAGAACGGCACGCTGGTGTTGGCCCGGCCGCCGATCGAGCCGGTGGTCTCGACGTCGCGCGGGGCGAAGGGGTTGGCCGGGGAGTTCGCACTGGATGCCATGGCGGACGAGATCGGGGCGACGCCAAGGACAAAAGCGGTGACGACGGCGGCGATGCGGGTCTTCATCTGGTATCCATGCTCCTTCATACGCTGCAGGCCGAGATATGTGGCCTGCTCTCTTGCGATAATCGGAATATAGGTGGCCGTGCTGCGGTGCGATGTGTTCCGGCGCACGCGGCATGAGGGATCACGGATCTGGGGCAGGTCGCCCGACGGCGCGGTCGACCGGTTCATGCGGCGCGCGAGGATCGCGTCGCGGGTGCGGCGGGGAGGGCCAAGTGTCTCTCACAAAACTCCCGATCACCGCCTCGGCTTGCTGTGGCAGCGACATCGCGGCGGGAGTTTTGTGAGGTGCACCAAGACGAAGCCTTGGCGGAGACCGTCGACGGTGCGTTGAAGGCAGCGGTCATCCACCGGCGCGGCCCGTGGCGGTCCGTCATGGCGGTCGCATGCGCCATCCCGGAGTGGATCGATCGCGACGACCATCGCCGCTTCGCCCGCGCCGATCGGCACTGATCCTCGCGCCGAGACCGAAGCGCGCTAGAACGCTTCACGATCGCGGTGCAATCGCGAAGCTGTCCAAGTCATTGTTTTATCGCATTTTCTTCGACGAACCGGCATCCACTTCGTCGGAAAATGCTCTATCGCGCCGACGTCGGCGACCAGTGGCCCTGCCGCCTCACCGAAGACAACCGGCCTCCGACAAACCCGGAGCGGTTCACCCTGGCGAAGGAACGAAAGACGGAGGGGCAGCATTCCTTCCATCCAGCAGCCTAGCCGTCAGGGACGACCCCTCCATGACCCTCCTGATCGTTCTCATCCTGCTCATTCTGCTTTTTGGCGGCGGCGGCAGCTTCTACGGCGGTGGGCGCTATCGCACGGGCGGCCTCGGAATCGGCGGCATCCTGCTCATCATCCTGGTCGTGCTCCTGCTCACCGGCCGGATCACGATCTGACGCTTTGGGGGACCGCCCGCCGCTGCCTGACGAATCCACGGCAGGAGACGAGTGTCCTGCCGCTTTCGCCTCCGCCCGAGCGACAGGACGGTGCGGCGCGGGCGTCTGCGGCAGAGAGACGAATGGCGAGACAAGGAGCACGACCGGTGATCGATCTCAACGCGGCGACCGCCGAGGAGTTGGACAGCGTACCGATGCTGAAGGGGCACGGCTTCGAAATCGTGCGCTACCGCGAGGAGCGCGGCCGGTTCACCAGCTTACGTCAGCTCGACGAGGTGCCGGGCTTGAGCGGCAAGACCGACGGAGTTTCCGATCGGGTGACTGTCGACGACCAGGGCAATCCTGAAGTTCGGTTTCGGTAGGTCGTCACCGAAGGGTCGCGTGGAGGAGTATGTTCGCCTACCAGATCCACGCAAGGCGCGGGCTCCCTTCTACCATGGCGTGAGCGCGTGGCTGCCGGGACAGCCCGGCCGAGCGCCCAAGAGTCGGCAGCCTGATGGTGACGACCGCTCCCTGATGGCCTTCCAGGTTGACGCGTGGTCGGGCCGCCTCCGATCCTCGTGCCTGTCGCGCGACCCCGCGGGTCTTCCGTATCCTCGCCGCACGGGCCGGCCGCGTCGCTCGGGGTCGTCCCGCAGAGGTCGAGCGCGTGCCTCGTGGACCTCCCCCTGATTTCCGATCTCCGATTTCACACCTGTCCAGGTTCGATGGCGATCCCAGATCGTCGACCGCTCGAGGCCTTCGCGCCAGTCATACGGGCGGAACGACGATGGGACGGGCTGGGCGCGAAGCTTCTTCGCAAGTCGACGGCCGCCATCCGACCGCAGGAGCTGTTAGATCGATGGGCGGCCCAGTTGCATGGACCTTGTTCGATCGACGTCGGCAGAATCATGGGCGGTCAAGTTTCTTAAATAAATTCAAGATATATTTTAGGAGATTACAACTCGAAATAAGCTCGAACATTCCGATGCAACGGAAGGGCGAGTTTCGAGGAGGAAAAATTGGCCGTCGGAGTCAGAGCCCAGCTGCACGCGCTCACGGCGGCGGCCGTCCTGGGGATTGCCGCCATCGTGGTTCTCACGGGTTTCGCCCTGCGCGACACCATCGTCGAGGCCCGCATGACGAAGACACGGCAACTGGTCGAGGCAGCTCACAGCCTCGTGTCGGGGTTCGCCGATCAGGAACAGGCCGGACATTTGTCCCGCGATCAGGCCCAGCGGCTGGCGATATCGGCGTTGAAGGCGATGCGCTACGACGCAGCCGAGTACTTCTGGGTCAACGACATGTCCCCGCGCATGATCATGCACCCGACCCGGCCCAAGCTCGACGGCACGAGCCTCTCCGAGCTCAAGGACCCGAACGGCAAGGCCCTCTTCGTCGAGATGGTCGCTGTGGTGCGCAGAGCCGGCAGCGGTTTCGTGCCCTACCAGTGGCCGAAGCCCGGCGAGGACGAGCCGGTCGACAAGATCTCCTACGTGAAGGGCGTCGCGCCCTGGGGCTGGATCGTCGGCTCGGGCGTCTACGCCGACGATACCGCGGCGCATGTCCGGGATGCACTCCTCGGCCTGCTCAAGGGCGTCGCCCTCGCGACGGCCGTGATCGTGGCCCTCGCCCTGTCGATCGGGCGTTCGATCGCCGGAAAGATCAGCCACCTGGCGCGCGTGATGCGCGAGCTGGCCGAGGGCCGTCTCCAGCAGGAGATCCCTTCCGTCGAGCGGCGCGACGAGATCGGCGCGATGGCCAACGCCGTGCTGGTGTTCCGCGACAACGCGATCGAGCGCGGGCGTCTCGAGGGGCAAGTGACGCTCACCGAGCGGGAGAAGGAGCAGCGCATCCAGGATCTCGAGGCGAGCCTCGCCGCCTTCCGCCAGGCGATGGGCCAGGTCGTGAAGACGGTCGCGACCAACACCGCCGAGATGCAGCGCACCGCCGAGGCGCTGACGGCGATCTCGAGCCAGACCTCGCAGGAAGCCGATGCGGCGACGCGGGCGTCGAGCCAGACCTCCGGGCACGTCACGATGATGGCCGCCTCGACCGACCAGCTCTCGGGCTCGATCCAGGAGATCTCCCGGCAGGTCCAGGGCGTCGCCGCCATCGTGCGGCAAGGCAGCGAGACGGCGACGGCTTCGGCGGGCCAGGCGCGGGCGATGGCGGAAATCGGCGAGCGCATCGCGGCGGTGATCGGCTCGGTCCAGGCGATCGCCTCGCAGACGAACCTGCTGGCCCTGAACGCGACCATCGAGTCGGCGCGGGCCGGGGAGGCGGGCAGGGGCTTCGCGGTGGTCGCCGCCGAGGTGAAGGTCCTGGCGGGCCAGACGGCGCAGGCGAGCGAGGAGATCGTCGCCCGCGTCGGCGAGATCCGGGCGACGACGCGCCGGGTCCTCGATGCCAACGAGCAGCTCGTCGGCATGATGCGGGACATCCTCACGGCGACGACCGCCGTCGCCTCGGCGGTCGAGGAGCAGAACGCCGCCACCGGCGACATCGCCCGCAGCGTGCAGCTGGCGGCGGACGGCACCGAGAAGCTCGCCCTCAACATCGCGGAAGTCCGCTCGGAGGCGCGGGAGACCGAGCGGAACGCGGGGGCGGTTCTCGACGCCGCGAGGACGATGCGGTCGCAATCCTCGCTGATCGAGGAGCAGGTCAGCACCTTCGTGCGCGTGCTCCAGGAGGGCCCCCTCGCGCGTCGCCAGGGGGGCTCCGACGGGCCGCATCCCGATCGAGAGCGACGCGCCCGTATCGCCTGACGGGACGGGCGGCTGGGGATCGTTGCCCGGCACGCTCGCGATGGACGCCGGAGCCTGAGTTCGAGCGTCCGTCGCGTGCAGCAACCCCTCGCTCGCACCGGCTTTCGAAGGGGAGATTCGCCCCCGACCCGGGCTCGCGGCCGCGATCACCGCGCGGCTGACGGTGCCGATCCCGGCGGCCCGCCAGCGCGAGCCCGACACCGGCCGAAACCGGCAACCGTGCTCGTGCGGACCCGGTGCCCGCGCCGTCATCCGATCGACGCTTCGCCCCGAGCATCTGCGGCGCAAGGCATCGGCCGACTTGCTCCCGTGGGCCATCCGGTCCCCTCGATCCGACCGGAGCCGCGCGTCGTCGGGGAGAAGGGCCGCCAGGCGCAGGACCGCGAACGCGAAGAAGGCGCGTCCGGGCTGAGGCGGCGCCCGTCTCGGCGGCCGAAGCCCTGGACCTGTTCAGGACGGCTTGCGTCCTCGGGGCCCGATCGGGACCGGCGCGGTTGTCGTTCATGCCACCCCGCCGTGGCTGGGCGCACGCTCACCGCCCGGCATCGACCCGGTCGAGGTCAGCCCCGTCTCATCCGACGGACCGGGAGAGCTCCCGGACGTGCCGGGTGGCGGCCTCGATCGCCCCGTTGGCATCGGCGATGGAGGCCATGCCGCCGGCGAAGGCCGAGACGTTCCGGGCGAGCGCGGCCATGCTGCCGGAGATCTCCCGGGTCACCGCGGACTGCTCCTCGACCGCCGCCGCGACCGCCGTCGAGATCGCGTCGAGCCCCTGGATCGTGCCGCGGATCGACCGGATGGCCGTGGCGGCCTCCTGCGTGGTCGCCTGGACCCCCGAGATCTGGTCACGGATCTGGGTCGTGGCCGTCGCGGTCTGCCCGGCCAGGGCCTTCACCTCGGCCGCCACCACGGCGAAGCCGCGGCCGGCCGGGCCGGCGCGGGCGGCCTCGATGGTGGCGTTCAGCGCCAGCAGGTTGGTCTGCGCGGCGATGGCCTGGATCATCCCGACGACGTCGCCGATCCGCGCGGCCAGATCGCTCAGGCCCTCGACCACGGCGCCGGTGTGCCGGGCCTGCGCGACCGCCTCGGCGGCCATCCGGGCGGCGGAGCCGACCTGCTGGCTGACCTCGCCGACCGAGACCGACAGCGCCTCGGCCCCCGAGGCGACGCCTCGGATGTCGTCCGAGACGCGCCCGGTCAGGTCCATGGCCTCGGCGGTGCGGGCGCTCGCGCCCCGGACCGAGGCCGCGACGGCGTCGAGTTCGAGGCCGATCGTCCGTTGCGCCTCGTGCCGCCGGCGGCGCTCCTGCACCTGGGCGGTGATGTCGGCGGCGAACTTCACCACCTTCAGCACCTTGCCGCCCGGCGCGAGGATCGGGTTGTAGGTCGCCTGGATCCAGACCTCGCGCCCGCCCTTGGCGATGCGGCGGAACTCGCCGGCCTCGAAGGCGCCGCGGCCCAGCCGCTGCCAGAACCCGAGATAGGCCTCGCTCGCCCGTTCCGTGGGATCGACGAACAGGCCGTGGTGGCGGCCCCGGACCTCGTCGAGCGCGTAGCCCATCGCGTCGAGGAAGTTGGCGTTGGCGCCGAGGATCGTCCCGGCCGGGTCGAAGGCGATGACCGCCTGGGAGCGGTGGAGGGCGGCGATCTGGCCGGCGAGGTCGAGGGCGTGCAGCTTGTGCGCCGTGATGTCGGTCGCGAACTTGATGACCTTGACGACGCGTCCCGACCGGTCGAGCACCGGATTGTAGCTGGCCTGGATCCAGACCGGCCGGCCGTCCTTGGCGACGCGCTCGAACTCGGCCACCTGGTGGGCGCCCCGGCCCAGGGCCTCCCAGAAGCTCCGGTATTCCGGACTGTCTCGGTGGCTCGTCTCGACGAACAGGCTGTGGTGGCGGCCCCGGACCTCGTCGAGCGCGTAGCCCATGGCGGCCAGGAACCGGTCGTTGGCCGTCAGGATGGTGCCGTCGGGGGCGAACTCGATGACGGCCTGGGAGCGATCCAGGGCCTCGAACTTGGCCCTCAGGTCGCCGGAGACGGACACCGAACCAAACATGATAAAATCCCTGGATTTATTTTTTATCGGTATTGCAGGCATGCATTAAAATATATTAAATCCATTGCACATCTAAAGCATAACAGGGTGTTTTTCGCATCCAATAGGCCGTTCGATCTAAGCGTTCAGCCGACCATCGCCGGCTCCATGTCGGGGCCGGCCACCGCCACCCGGTCCCGCCCGCCGCGCTTGGCCGCGTACAGGGCGACGTCGGCGCGCTTGAGCAGGCTGTCGACGGTGTCGCCGGGCGCCCACTCGCTCAGGCCGATGCTGGCGGTGAAGCGCAGGTCCGGCAGTCCCGGGACCGTGCCCGCCGCGCACTGGATGCGGATGCGATGGGCCGCCACCGCGGCGCCGGCGATGCCGTGGCCGGGCATCAGCACGGCGAATTCCTCGCCTCCGAGGCGGCCCGCGGTCGCCCTGGTCTCGCCGGTCTCGCGCAGGATCTGCGCCACGCGGCGGATCACCTGGTCGCCGATGTCGTGGCCGAAGCGGTCGTTGATCGACTTGAAGTGGTCGATGTCGACCTGGAGCATCGCCAGCGGGTTCTCGGCCGAGGCGGCGGCGACGTCGCTCTCGGCCCGGCGCATCAGGGCGCCGCGGTTGAGGAGCTGCGTGAGGTGGTCGGTGTCGGCCTGGCGGATGAGGGCGCGCTGGAGGCCGAGCACCCGCTCGGCCGCGCGCAGGCGGCCGTGGAGCTCCTGGGGGCTCGGCGGCTTCGACAGGAAGTCGTCGGCGCCGCTGTCCAGAACCTCGCCGAGGGGCCGGTCGTCGCGCGCGCTCGACATCACCAGGATGGTGAGGGGGCGGCGCTCGTCGACCAGCGCCCGCAGCGACCAGCACAGCTCGAGCCCGCCGAGCGGCTCGACCTCGAGGCTGGTGAGGACGCAGGCGACCGAGGGGTCGGCCTCGACATGGGCCAGCGCCGCGGCGGAGTTCGAGAACGCCACGACGGTGTGGCCGCCGGCCTCGAGCATGCCGGCGACGATCTTGAGGACGACGCGGCTCGGATCGATCAGGGCGACGTGCACGGCAGGCCTTCTTCAGGATGCGAGGGGGAAGGGGAGGGGGCCGCCGGGCTGCCGGCCGGCCGCGCCGCAATGCGCCGGGGCGGCTTCGTCGCTCGCCGGGTGCATCCAGCTCGCGATCTCGCCCGGCACGGCGTCGTCCGCCATCAGCGCGTAGCATGTGCGGTCGCGCCCGGCGGCCTTGGCCTCGTAGAGGGCGGCGTCGGCGAGGCGCAACAGCTCGGCCGCCTCCCCGCCGGCGCGCGGCATCCCGAAGGCCAGGCCGATGCTGACGGTGATCCGGCCGACCGGGCCGTCCCGCGCCTCCACGAGGAGGCAGCCGACGGCTTCATGCACGTTCTCGGCGACGCGGGCGGCGCCCTCGGCGTCGGTGTCCGGCAGGAGGACGGCGAATTCCTCGCCGCCGAGACGCGCCACGAGGTCGCCCGGCCGGCGCGCGCTCGCCGACAGGGCGCCGGCGAGCGCCACCAGCACCCGGTCGCCGCCCTCGTGCCCGTGGCGGTCGTTGAACCGCTTGAAGTGGTCGGCATCGACGACGAGGAGGCCCAACGGCGAGGAGCGGCGGCGCGCCTCCGCGAAGGCGCGCTCGAACGTCTCGTCGAAGGCGCGGCGGTTGGGCAGGCCGGTGAGGGGATCGGTGCGCGAGAGCAGCGCCAGCTCGGCCTCGGCGGCATTGCGCCGGCGCAGCTCGCCCGCGACCAGGACCGACAGCCCGACCGCGAGGGCGCACAGGGCGAGGACGACGAGGCCGATCCCGATCGCCTTTGTGCGCCAACCGGCCTCGATCTCCCGGGTCGAGAGCGCGACGCTGAGGTAGAGCGGCAGGGAGCCGACGCGGGTGAAGGTGTAGAACCGCTCCACGCCGTCGCTCGGCGTGACCCCGACGAAGCTGCCCGTGCCCTCGCGCAGGAAGCGCTGGACGTTGGGCGAGGAGGCAAAGTTCGGGGCGAGCTCCTCGTTGGGCTCGGGGTGGCGCACGATCCGGGTGCCGTCGGCGAGGAACAGCGCGATCGTGCTCCCGGGCCCGAGCCGGATCCGCTCGAACATCCGGTCGAAGTAGGACAGCGACAGGCTGCCGAGCACGATCCCGTTGAACGAGCCGTCCGCCATGGCGACGCGGCGGCTGAGCACGATCACCGGCTTGCCGGCGAGATGCGAGATCACCGGCCGGCTGATGTGGAGCCCGAGGTCGGGATCGGCCTTGTGCGCCTTGAAATACTCGCGGTCGGCGTTGTTGAGGCGCCGCGCCGGCCAGCCGGCGGCGTCGTAGATCGCGTTGCCGTGCTCGTCGAGGACGAGCATCACGCCGAGGTCCTTGGCGTTGACGGCCCGGTCGAACAGGACGCGCTGGCGGAAGTGGGGCTTCACCTCCTCGAGATCGTAGATCTGGAGGTTCTCGATCACGCCCTGGAGGGCGAGATCGATGATCTCGACGTTGCGGTCGACGTCGCGCTCGATCACCTGGAGCAGGTTCCAGGAGGTCCGGGCGGCCTTGTCCCAGGCGTCCCGGCGCATGTCGGCCAGCATCGCCCCGCACACCGCCACCATGCCGAGGGGAGCCACGACCCCGAGGGCGGCCCAGGTCCGGGCCGAGCGCAGGCCGCGCGGCAGGAGGGAGATCAGGCGCACGCTCATGCGTCGGCGGGGAAGTGCGGGGTGAAGGCCGCGGCGATCGGCCGGAAGGCGGCGACGACCGCGGGATCGAGGCGGCCCGTCATGCCCTCCAGGATCGCCATCGCCTCCTCGCCGGGCAGCGGCGGCTTGTAGGGGCGCTGCTCGATCAGGGCGGCGTAGATGTCGCAGACCGTGACGAGGCGTACGAGGTCGGGGATGTCGTCCTCCCGGCATCCGTCGGGGTAGCCCGATCCATCGAGCATCTCGTGGTGGGAGCGCACGACCGCGAGCATCTCGGGCTCGAAGCCCTGGCCGGCGAGCATGCGGTAGCCCTTGTCGGGGTGCTGGCGCACGATCGCCATCTCGTTCGCGTCGAGGCGGCCCGGCTTGTTGAGGATCGCCGAGGGGACGTGGATCTTGCCGACGTCGTGCAGGAGCGCGGCCTTGGTGAGGCGGTGGCACTCGCGCTCGCCGAGCCCGAGGCTGCGGGCGAAGGCGGCGGCGAGCCCGGTGACCAGCAGGCAGTGCTGGTGGGTGGCGTCGTCGAAGCGGCGCACCGCCCGGACCCAGTCGCGGATGCCGGTGTCGCGGACCGCCTGGGCGATGAAGTCGGTCCCGGTCTCGACGACGCGGGTAGTGACGGGGCCGTCGGGCACGAACACCGAGCCGAAGAACTGGCGCGCCTCCTCGCTGGCGCGCAGGGTGCAGGGGTCGAGCACGACGGGGTGGGGAATTCCGGCGGCGGCACGGACCCGTGCGGGGTCGAAGGGCGCGCAGAGGGTCTCGGAGGCGCCGAGCGCCACGCCGAACAGCCGCGCGCGCGCCGAATTCTGGCGCAGCAGGACGACGAGGGGGGCGCCGTGGCGGGCGACCGCCAGGATGCGGCGCAGGCGGTCGAGCGCCTCGGCGCTGTGGTCCTCGACGTCCGCGAGGAGGGCCGAGGCCGGGCCGGCCGGGGCGTCGTCGTCGTAGAGGTCGCGGATCTCGCAAGCCGTGCCCTCGCCGAGGTCGCGGGCGAGCCCGCGGCTGCGGCCGGGATCGTCCGAGATCATCAGGATCCGGTGCATGGTCGGGCCCCGGCGGGAGGATCAGGCGAACAGGGCGTCGACGGCGTCCTGCGAGACGGCCGCGACGTCGGGCAGGGCGGGGCCGTTGAGGAGGGCGTCCTCGCCGCGGCGGCGGTCGCTGCGGGCTGCCGCGGGGGCGGCGCCGGCACCCCAGACGCGGAGCATCTCGGCGACCCGGTCCTCGATGAAGGCGATGGTGCGCACGACCTTCGAGATGCGCTGGCCGGTCAGGTCCTGGAAGTTGCAGGCGACGAAGACGGTCTGCATCTGGGCCTGGATGGCGGCGGCATGGCCGCGCGTCGCCTCGTCGGCGGCACCGCGGACGATCCGGCCGGCGAGGTCGTCCACGGTCTCGGAGGCGCCCAGGATGGTGTTGGTGGCCCGCTCGGTGCCCTGGACGACGGCCTGGAGCTCGTCGCGGGCGCGCCCGGCATCCTGCTCCTGGCGCAGCCCGGCGATCTCTTCGCGGGTGCGCACGATCGCGTCGGAGATCGTCACCAGGTGACGCTGCAGCAGGGCCGTCTGCTCCTCGACGAGGACGGGAGCGGGAGCGGGTGAAATGCAGTCCATGGCGCCGTTCGCTTGCTGATCCCTATGCCGGCAGCATGCATAATCCAGGATCGCTAGGCGAGTCGGGCCCTGTCGACATTGGTCGTTAGAATTAATCGAAGATTTATGTTATGACTTCCGTCATAAGACGTTACGGAGGGGAGCGGAACAAGACGGAAACTTCGCCACGACGACCGGCTGCACCAGCGTCATGGTGGCTTGATCATTCGTCTACGATCGTTCGCCGGATCGACCGGGTACGACCCGGTCCCGGGCCGCCCGGACGGTGGTGGGGAAGCGGGCGACCTCGGCGGTCAGGTGCTCGGACTGGCGCGACAGCTCCGAGGAGGCCGACAGGACCTGGGACGCCGCCGCGCCGGTCTCCTCGGCCCGGCCGGCCACGCCCGCGATGGTCGTCGTCACCTCGCCCGCCCCGGTCGCCGCCCCCGGCTTGTTATCAGGCGAGGGATAAGGACCCCGTTTCCGGGGTGATCGGTGTCCAAACGAGCCCCCAGGATACGTCATCCAGACGCCTCCCATACTCGAAACGGAAGGCTCGCGGAGGATGTTGGTCGCGAAGATCCGCCGCGCGTACTTCGTGCAGCATAAGCCGATCAAGCAGATCTGCCGGGAGCTGAAACTCTCCCGCAAGGTCGTCAGGAAGGGGGCCCGCCCGGAGACAACCATCTTCCGCTACACCCGCAGCGTCCAGCCTGCGCCCGAGCTCGGGTCCTGGCGCGACGAGCTCGACCGCATGCTGGCGGCCCATGCCGGGAAGCCGGCGCGGGATCGGCTGACGCTGACCCGGATCTTCGAAGCGCTGCGGGGACTCGGCTACGAGGGCGGCTATGATGCCGTCCGTCGCTACGCCAAGACGCGGAAGCGCCAGCAGGCCGGCGTGACGGCTCCCGCCTTCGTGCCGCTCGCCTGTGTCCCCGTGCTCGCCCGCAAGCCCGGCGCGCTGCGCAACGGCGCCCCGTTCAAGGACTGGGTCCTACCGCTCGCCCTTGCGCCGCACCGAGACGCTGCCGCCGTTGAGCCGGCGCAGCGAGACCTGGAGCCGGGCCTCCGCGGCCTTGATCTCGGTGAGGGCCTGGTGGGTGTAGTGGATATGCGCCTCGGCGGCCTCGCCCGCCGCTTCGACGTCGCCCGCCATCACGCTCTCGTAGATCGCCCGGTGCTGGGCGCGCAGGCGGTCGCGGGTCTCCGGGCGGGCAAACAGCTTCTCGCGGTTCTCGATCACGCCCTGGCGCAGCATCCCCGACAGGGCCCGCATCGTGTGCAGCACCACGAGGTTGTGGCTCGCCTCGTAGACCGCGACGTGGAGGTCCACGTCGGCCTCGGCCTCCTCCCGGTGCACGCCCTCCTCGTGGGCGCGGTCGATCCGCGCCATGCAGGCGGTGAGCCGGTCGCGGTCGACCGCGTTGGCCCTTGCGGCGGCGAGCCGGGCCGCCATCCGCTCCGTCGTCGCCCGGAACTCCAGGTAGTCGTCCACCACCTCGGCGTGGGAGGCGATGAGCGCGATCAGCGGATCGGTGATCTCCCGGCCGAGGGGCGCCACCGCGCGCCCACCCCCCGAGGCGACCAGCAGGCCCTCCTCCTCCAGGATCTTCATCCCCTGGCGCAGGGTGGGGCGCGACACGTTCAGGCGCAGCGCCAAGTCGCGCTCGGGGAGCAGCAGGTCGCCGGGGCTGAGCGAGCCTTCGAGGATGAGGTCCTTGAGGTGGCGGGCCGTCCCCTCGGCCACGCTCGCGCCCTTGATCGGGTCCTGCTCCATCCCGCGCTCCGCCGACCACCGTCACCCTGACCGGCACTATAATGCGGGAAATCGCGATTTCCAATTGACCGGGTTGGTAAAATCATTTTACCTTTCCCATGCCTCTGGTTCAAGTCGGTCATCGAGGTCGCGCGGTCCCGTCGGCCGGTGCGCCCGCTCACGCCCCCGCACCCGGTGCGGGACGGCGATGGCGGCCGCGCGGATCGAAGGCAGCCGCATCCGCAAGAGAGAGGTCCGAAGGACCCGCACGCGCCCGCAACGGGCGAGACGGTCCGAGAGGACGAGAGAGTCGAAGAGGGGAGGATCCACAAGGTGAGCTGGAATCAAGTCTACGATCCGTTGTCGAACAGCGTCTGGTCGACGGCGCTCGCCGCCCTGCCGATCGTCGTGCTGCTGGGCGGCATCGGCTTCCTGCACCTCAAGGCCCATGTCGCGGCGCTGGCCGGCCTCGCCGTCGCCCTGGCGGTCGCGGTGCTCGGCTTCGGCATGCCGGCCCCGATGGCCGGCGCCACCGCGGTCTACGGCGCCGCCTTCGGCCTCCTGCCGATCGGCTGGATCATCCTCAACGTCATCTTCCTCTACCGGCTCACCGAGAAGACCGGGCAGTTCGACGTCCTGCGCGACTCGATCGCCGGCATCACCCCGGACCGGCGGCTCCAGCTCCTGTTCATCGCCTTCTCGTTCGGCGCCTTCTTCGAGGGTGCGGCGGGCTTCGGCACGCCGGTGGCGGTCACCGCCGCGATGCTGATGGGCCTGGGCTTCTCGCCGCTCGCCTCCGCGGGCCTCTCGCTCATCGCCAACACCGCGCCGGTCGCCTACGGGGCGCTCGGCGCCCCCGTCATCGCGCTCTCGGCGGTGACCGGGCTCGACCTCATCGAGCTCTCGGCGATGATCGGCCGCCAGCTGCCGTTCTTCTCGGTCCTGGTGCCGTTCTGGCTGATCTGGGCCTTTGCCGGCCGCAAGGGCATGTGGGAGGTCTGGCCCGCGCTCCTCGTCGCCGGCCTGTCCTTCGCGGTGCCGCAATACCTGGTCTCGAACTTCCACGGCCCCTGGCTCGTCGACGTGGTGGCCGCGCTCTGCTCGATGGCGGCGCTCGCGGGCTTCCTGCGGGTCTGGCGCCCGGCCAGAATCTGGACCTCGACCGGGGACGACGGCGCGCAGGCGCCGGTGGCGGAGCCGAAGACCCACACCACCCGGGCGGTCCTGCGCGCCTGGACGCCCTGGATGATCCTGTCGGTGTTCGTCTTCGCCTGGGGCACGCCGCAATTCCGCGCCTGGCTCGACTCGCTCTGGGTCTGGAAGCTGCCGGTGCCCGCCCTGCACAACCTGGTGGTGAAGATGCCGCCGGTCGTCGCCAAGCCCACCATGGAGGCCGCGGTCTACACCCTCAACCTGCTCTCGGCGACCGGGACCGGCATCCTGCTCGCGGGCCTCGTCGGCGGGCTGATCCTCGGCTTCTCCCCGCTGCGGCTGGTACGGGAATACGGCCGCACCACCTATCTGGTGCGCTACTCCCTCCTCACCATCGCCGCGATGCTGGCGCTCGGCTACGTCACCAAGTACTCGGGCACCGACGCGACGCTCGGCCTCGCCTTCGCGCAGACCGGCTGGATCTACCCGTTCTTCGGCGCGATGCTGGGCTGGCTCGGCGTGGCCCTGACCGGATCGGACACCGCCTCGAACGTGCTGTTCGGCGGCCTGCAGAAGATCACCGCCGAGCAGCTCGGCCTCTCGCCGACCCTGATGGCCGCCTCCAACTCCTCGGGCGGCGTGATGGGCAAGATGATCGACGCCCAGTCGATCGTCGTCGCCTCCACGGCCACGCAATGGTACGGCGGCGAGGCCAAGATCCTGCGCTACGTGTTCTTCCACTCGGTCGCGCTAGCCTGCCTCGTCGGCCTCCTGGTGATGCTCCAGGCCTACGTGCCGCCCTTCACCGCGCTCGTGCCGGCGCACTGATCCTCCGACCGGGCCGGGGGCTGCGCCCCCCGGCCCCCGTCCTTCCCTCTGCCTGGCCGCGCGGTTCCCCGCGCCCGCGGGATCGCCCCCCGGGAAAGCCTTGATGCGAGAGCCCCGATGCGCCTGAGCGACTGCCACAGCTTCCACGACTTCCGCCGCATGGCGAAACGCCGCCTGCCCGGCCCGATCTTCAACTACATCGACGGCGGCGCCGACGACGAGGTCACCTACCGGCGCAACACCGCCGCCTTCGAGGCCTGCGACCTCGTTCCCAACGTCCTGCGCGGCGTCACCGACGTCGACATGTCGGTGACGGTGATGGGCCAGCGCCTCGCCATGCCGGTCTACTGCTCGCCCACCGCCCTGCAGCGGCTCTTCCACCACCAGGGTGAACGCGCCGTGGCGGCGGCGGCCGGCAAGTTCGGCACGATGTTCGGGGTCTCCTCGCTCGGCACCGTCAGCCTGGAGGAGGCGCGCCGGATCAGCAGCGGTCCCCAGGTCTACCAGTTCTACTTCCACAAGGACCGCGGCCTGAACCGCGAGATGATGGCCCGCGCCAAGCAGGCCGGCATCGAGGTGATGATGCTGACCGTCGACAGCATCACCGGCGGCAACCGCGAGCGCGACAAGCGCACCGGCTTCGCGATTCCGTTCCGGCTCACCCTCGGCGGCATGGCGCAGTTCGCGATGAAGCCGGCCTGGGGCATCAACTACGTCACCCACGAGCGCTTCCGGCTGCCGCAGCTCGAGAACCACATCGCCATGGATGGCGGCGCCCTCTCGATCAGCCGCTACTTTACCGAGATGCTCGATCCGGGCATGACCTGGGACGACGTGGCCGAGATGGTGCGCGACTGGGGCGGCCAGTTCTGCCTCAAGGGTGTGATGTCGGTGGAGGACGCCAAGCGCGCGGTGGCGATCGGCTGCACCGGCATCGTGCTGTCGAACCACGGCGGGCGCCAGCTCGACGGCTCGCGCAGCGCCTTCGACCAGCTCGCCGAGATCGTCGATGCCGTCGGCGACAAGATCGACGTGATCATGGATGGCGGGGTGCAGCGCGGCACTCACGTGCTCAAGGCCCTGGCGCTCGGCGCCAAGGCGGTGGGCCTGGGCCGCTACTACCTCTTCCCGCTCGCGGCCGCGGGCCAGCCAGGCGTCGAGCGGGCGCTGGAGCTGATGCGGATCGAGATCGAGCGCGACATGAAGCTGATGGGCTGCACCAGGATCGACCAGCTCACCCGCGACAGCCTGCGCTTCACCCGCGGCTGAGGCGAAGCGCCGTCGATCCTGGCCGCGGCGGCGACCATGTTCGCCGCCGGTCCTTCGACGAACGGAGCTTGACCGGTGAATTCCGGCCGATCAATCATGTCTTAAGTCATGGCCATTACGTCCGGTCAGACTGTTCGGCATGTGACATCCGCCTGCAATGCACGCGAGCAACGGGTTGTACGACGCAACCGACCTTTGTTCGTCCCTCGCTCCGGGGGCGGACACCGTGGTCGCGTTCCTCGATCGCGTCCGCGAGGCCTTCGCCGTGCGCGCCGTCCTGCTGCTCGGTCCGGAGGGCGGGGCGCCCGCCTGGGCGAGCGGCGGCGCGACGCCCGACGCCGCGGCGGCCGCCCTGTGCCGGGCGGTCTCCGGCGAGGGCCTGCGCGTCGTCCCCGACCTCGCCGCCCCGCGCTGGCGCACCCACCCGGCGGTCGCCGGCGCGCCGGGCTGGCGCTTCGTCGCGACCCAGGCGCTCGGGTCCGGACCGGGCCTCCTCGCCCTCCTCGATGCCCGGCCCCGCCGCCTGACGCGGGTGCAGGAGCGGCGCCTCGCCGACTTCTCCGTCGCCGCCGAGAGCCTCGGCCGCCTCGCCCGGGCGGGGGAGGGCCTGGCGCAGGCCCTGGCCGCGCAGGGGCGGGCGCTCGCCCACAGCCGCAAGATCTTCGACCGCGCCGCGACCGCCGCGCGGATCGGCGTGTGGGAATGCGCCCTGCCGGACGAGACCCTGACCTGGACCGATCAGGTCTACGCGATGTTCGACCTGCCGCGCGACGCGCCCCTCGACCGCGACCGGATCGTCGCCTGCTACGCGCCGGACTCCCGGGCCGCGCTCGCAGAGGCCCGCGGGCGGGCCATCGCCGAGCGCGGCGGCTTCACCCTCGACGCCGAGATCGTCACCGGCCAGGGCCGCCGCCGCTGGATCCGCATCAACGCGGTGGTCGAGTGCGAGGGCGCCGACCCGGTGCGGATCTTCGGGATGAAGCAGGACATCACGGAAGAGAAGCTCCTCGCCGACCGGACCCGCTACCTCGCCGAGTTCGACGCCATGACGGGCCTTGCCAACCGGGCGACGTTCCAGGCCCGCCTCGCCGCGCTCGACGAGGCCCCGGGGCGCTCCCCCTTCGGCGCCCTGCTGCTGATCGACCTCGACGGCTTCAAGCCGGTCAACGACACGCTCGGCCATCCGGCCGGGGATGCCTGCCTCGTCGAGGTCGCGGGCCGCCTGCGCGGGTCGTGCCGCGACGGCGACCTCGTCGCCCGGATCGGCGGCGACGAGTTCGCGGTCCTCCTCGCCACGACCGCGCCCGGCATCGCCGAGGAGGTCGCCGCCCGCCTCGTCGCCGCGCTCGGGCAGCCGGTGGCCTGGGCCGGCCGGACCTTCAGCATCGGCGCCTCGATCGGCATCGCCCGCGCCGACGGCCGCTCCTCCGCCGAGCTCTACGCGGCGGCGGACGCCGCGCTCTACGCCGCCAAGGCCGAGGGGAGGGCGCGCTTCCGCGTGGCGGCGGGCCCGGCGGCCCTGTCCGCCCGGACGCCGTGACGCCCGGTCCGCCGCGTCCGACGTCGTCGATTTCCTGTTAGCGCCAGCGTAACGTCTCGAACCCGGGGCGCGTCGGTGCAGGAACGCCGTGTATTGCGGCGGGGCACGGCCGCGCCGTTGCGTGCGGAGTGTGTCGACTGGTGGAATAATCCTGCGAGTCATGCTCCGTCGCGCGCCATATAATTTCGCTTGATCCGGACCGTCATTGACTTTCGCCGAATTGCCTCGGCCCGCGGGGCGTGCTGATATGCGGCATAAGCCGCCCGACCAACGGGGCGGCGTTGGGAGGAATCGATCGATGAAGCGAGTGATCGCGGGAGCGTTGTCGCTGGGCGCCCTCGTTATGGCAGCGCTGCCGGCCGTGGCGCAGGACAACAAGACGCTCACCGTCTGGTTCAGCAAGGGCTTCTATCGGTCCGAGGACGAGTCGCTCTGGGCGACGATCAAGAAGTTCGAGCAGAAGACCGGGATCAAGGTCGAGCTGTCGCAATACGCGATCCAGGACATGATCCCCAAGACCGTGGCGGCGCTCGATTCCGGCTCGCCGCCGGATGTCGGCTATTCCGACACCTACAACAACCAGGCCGCCGGCAAGTGGGCCTATGAGGGCAAGCTCGAGGACCTGACCGACGTCCTCCAGCCGATGATGTCGCGCTTCGCGCCCCAGACCGTCGAGCACGTGCTGCTCATGAACGGCCAGACCGGCAAGAAGGCCTATTACGGCTTCCCGCTCAAGCGCCAGACGCTCCACACCGAGATCTGGGGCGACATGCTGGAGAAGGCCGGCTTCAAGCAGGCCGACATCCCGCAGAAGTGGTCCGATTACTGGGCGTTCTGGTGCGACAAGGTCCAGCCCGGCTACCGCAAGGCCTCGGGCACCCGCACCTACGGCATCGGCGCGCCGATGGGGGTCGAATCCACCGACAGCTTCCAGTCCTTCTACGCCTTCATGGACGCCTACGACGCCAAGCTGGTCGACGCCGACGGCAAGCTGACCGTCGACGACCCGAAGACCCGCGAGGGCGTGGTCAAGGCGCTCAAGGACTACACCGATCCCTACGTCAAGGGCTGCGTGCCGCCGTCGGCCACGACCTGGAAGGACCCCGACAACAACGTCGCGTTCCACAACCGCACCACGGTGATGACGCACAACTTCACCATCTCGATCGCCGCCAAGTGGTACGAGGACAGCGTCAACCCGAACAACACGCCCGAGCAGCGCGAGGCCTCGAAGAAGGCCTACGAGGAGACCATCATCACCGCGCCGTTCCCGAACCGGCCGGACGGCAAGCCGATGACCTACCGCGCCGACGTCAAGCAGGGCGTGGTCTTCTCGGGCGCCAAGAACAAGGCGGCGGCCAAGGAGTTCGTGAAGTTCATCATGGAGGAGGACAACCTCCGTCCCTACGTCGAGGGCGCGATCGGCCGCTGGTTCCCGGTCACCACCGCCTCGATCGAGAGCCCGTTCTGGCAGGCCGACAAGCACCGCAAGGCGGTCTACAACCAGTTCAAGTCCGGCACCGAGCCGTTCGACTACGTGAAGAACTACAAGTTCACGCTGGTCAACAACGAGAACGTCTTCGCCAAGGCGATGAACCGGGTGGTGAGCGAGAAGGTCCCGGTCGAGAAGGCCGCCGACGAGATGCTGGCCCGCATCAAGCAGATCGCCGGGCAGTAAGACGTAAGGGCTGTCCGGGACGAGGAAAAGCGCGGGAATACTCCTCTCCCCGCGGGCGGGGAGAGGGCCGAGCCCTCGTTCAGAGGGCGCGGCAAGCCCGAAGGGCGAGGGTGAGGGGGTCTCGACGGATAAGGCTCCTCCGGAAACACCCCCTCACCCTCGCTTCGGCTGCGCCTCCGCTAGCCGTGTTCCCTGAACGGGAACACGGCCCTCTCCCCGCCCGCGGGGAGAGGGGAGACCGGTGCTCTTCTTTTTACAGACGGCCCGACGGAACAACAGGAGAGGCACACGTGCCTCCACCCACACCATCCAGAGCGGGGTCCGATCGCGTGGCGCTCGGGGCCCGCTCTCGGTTTTCGCGTACCCCCCATCCCGGCCTCATCGAGGAGACCGACCATGTCCGCAACGGTCGCTGAGGCAGCGCCGGTCGCCGCGGCCCAGCCCTTCCGCCTGACCTCGTGGCAGGCCTGGGGGCTGATCCTGATCGCGCCCTACCTGCTGATCTTCATCTTCTTCGTCATCTACCCGATCGGCTACGGCCTGTGGCTGGCGCGCAGCCCCGCGAGCTACGTGCACCTGGCCGAAGACCCGATCTTCGCCCGCGCGGTCGTCAACACGCTGGTGTTCCTCATCGTCGGCATCAACGTGAAGATGGCGATCGCGCTCGTGCTGTCGGGCTTCTTCACCAACGAGCGGAAGTGGATCCGCTGGCTGTCGGTGCTGTTCATCCTGCCCTGGGCGGTGCCGTCGATCCCCACCATCCTGTCCGTGCGGTTCATGCTGAACCCCGAATGGGGCGTGGTGAACTCGCTGATCTTCCGGCTCACCGGCGACGACGGCCCGAACTGGCTCAACGACCCGTCGCTGGCGCTCACGCTCGCCATCGGCGTCCATATCTGGAAGTCGCTGCCGTTCTGGACGCTGATCCTGCTCGCCGGCCGTCTCGCCATCTCGGCGGACCTCTACGAGGCGGCCTCCGTCGACGGCGCCACCAAGTGGCAGAAGTTCCTGCACGTCACCTGGCCGTCGATGCGGACGCTCTACGTGACCTGCACCATCCTGTCGATGATCTGGACGCTGGGCGACTTCAACTCGGTCTACCTGCTCACCGGCGGCGGTCCCGCCGATCTCACCCACGTGCTGGCGACCCTCGGCATCCGGTATCTCCGCCTCGATCAGGTCGACGCCTCGATGGCGGCGGTGGTCTGCGCGATGCCCTTCGTGCTGCCGCTGGTCTACGTGCTGATGAAGAGGCTCTCGAAATGAGCACGACCCTGACAGCCCGCGCGACGCCGTCCGCCGAGGAGCGCTCCGCCGCCCGCACCAACTGGCTCAAGGCGGCCGGCACGGAGGCCAAGCTCCTCCTCATCGGCATCCCGGTCCTGCTCTGGACCGTGATCCCGATCTACCACCTCGTCCTGTTCGCGATCTCGCCCAAGCAGGACGCGATGTCGGGGGCGCTGTTCCCGGCCCACCCGACGCTGCAGAACTTCAAGATCGTGTTCGGGCAGCAGCACTACTTCCTGTCGAACTTCTGGCAGCAATTCTGGAACTCGGCCGTCATCGCCTTCGCGACCGGCGTGCTGACGCTGGTTGTTGCCACCGCGGCGGCCTTCGCGATCAGCCGCCTGAAGGTGAAGGGCGGCCGGACCGTGATGAACATGGCGCTCTTCACCTACTTCATCCCGGCCGCGTTCCTGGCCGTGCCGATGTACAAGACGATGGGGGCGTACGGGCTGCTCAACAGCAAGTGGGCCCTGATCCTCGCGATGGTGACGATCGCCAGCCCCTACGCGATCTGGGTGCTGAAGCAGGCCTCCGACAAGCTGCCGGTGGAACTGGACGAAGCCGCGATCATGGACGGCGCCTCGCCGCCCCAGCTCTTCCGCTTCGTCTACCTGCCGCTGATGGTCCCGTCGCTGGTCGCGATCGGCGTCTACGCGCTGCTGCTCGCCTGGAACGAGTACCTGTTCGCCTTCCTGCTCCTCTCCCGCGACACCGACGTGACCCTGCCGGTGGCGCTGGGGAGCTTCCTGGCGGCGGACGACTCGCCGTGGGAGCTGCTGATGACCACCGGGTTGATCTATGCGATGCCGCCGGCCGCGATCTATTACGTGTTCAAGCGGTATATGGTGGGCGGGTTGACGGCTGGGGCGGTGAAGAGCTGACGGTTGGCGGCTGCGCCGCCTTACATTTGGTGCCGGCCACGAACGGTGTGTTCGTGGCCAATCCCCATTCCCGCCGCGTCGCATCATGGATAATCACATACAAGCTAATGAAATATATTTTATACTAAATTGATGTTTGTTTCTTCGTCGGTGCTGTTGCTGACCAGCAGATATAGGTGACAGAATGTATATTAAAGATAATCTGCAGATAATCAATAATACCGACTCTCCTAGTGGGCTTCTCGCAATGTTAGCAACATCTATTGCAAATAAATTGATGGGAGCCGGATTTCCTCATGGAGTTCGAGGCAAAGAACTCTTTTTATGTGCAGATTTTAGCGGAACCCATCGCGAATCTTTATATACAACTTATGCATTTATGTTGCTAGATTTAGATAGAAATGATTGGTGGTTCGCCGCCCAACGTGCTTTTAGATCTGAAGCGCTAAAAAATAAAAGGCGCATGTCATTCAAAGCTCTAAATGATAAGGCCAAGAGGCGGGCGCTTTTGCCATTTTTGCTTATGGCGGATGAGATAGAGGGAGCTTTAGTAGTCGTCGGGATTGAAAAATCTCACGGAAGTATTTTCTCTCCTCACAATAGTGATAATTATCGAAAGCTTACGAGCGCGTGGAAGCCTGTCGTTCACGAACATCTGATGCGAGTGACATATTTAAGCGCGCTTTGCACAGCGTTGATGTCTGTTCCAAAGCAAAATTTAATATGGATTTGTGACCAAGACGATGTAGCATCAAACGACAATCAAATCATCGCTTTAACAAACCTCTTTGCTGCTGTTTCGTCGCACATGATGTCTTATAACCTTGGAGGACTGCGTTTAGGATGTGTAAAATCTGACAACGGATCTCTCCAAATTGAGGATTTAGTGGCTATTCCGGATCTGGCTGCCGGTGCGGCATGCGAGCTCTTGTCAGGTTTCACGCGCCAAAACATTTTTCCAGTGACCGGCTTGTACAACCGCATGCCAATAGGACTCAGTCCAAAAGCCCACCGCCTTGCCGGGTGGCTCTCTGTGTCAGATCGCCCGTTGAAGCGATTTGTAGTAGCAATTAGGAATGACGAAGGCGGAGCATCCAAAGTAGCTTCTTTGAAAATATCTGAAATACCCGATTTGCTTATTAGATAAATATCTTGACGTAATAGACAGAAAATCACCTTACTATTTTGTGTAAGGATGCTGAAAAATGAAAAAGGGAGCGTTGTGGTTTTAATTTGATTGTATCTCTGATGTTAATAGTGTTGCCCTTTCGACGACGGCCCCCATCTTGAGTATGAATCTCAAGTTCGCTGTTTTCGATCATTGCGGAGTGAATGTCGTCTTTGTGAGCGGGCGTGATGTTATAAGTTGCCTCGTAAAAATCAGAGACTCTCATTGCGTTTCCAAAATTTGAAATGAATTGGGGTATGTCATTGATAAGTTGCTCCTGTGCATATCTGCGATTTTCGTCCTCAAATAAATAGAGCAAATCTTGTTCGTTTGATGGATCGTAACTCAGCATATTGAGGCCGGACCTTCCAAAGTGGGCTTGAGTGCCATTGCCATGCAATACATCGTTATAAACTTGGCGAGCTCGATAGTTATTGGCGAGATGGATTAGCCAATAGCGCCAACCATCTGGGTTTCTAATCGAAAACGGGCTTACAAATCGCGCCGTGATTTTAAATGAATTAAATACTAACCGCTCGGCCATGCCAAGGAACATATTGTTGCTCATAATATCATCGTTATTTCTTAAATCAGCTGATGATATGCCTAATGTTCTGACTTGTGCCTCCAGCAGGTTTGGATCTGTTCTGCTGAGGAAGGTCATCAAACTTTGTATTGAGAATGTATGAAATATTTCAGTAGATGGCGTTGTTTTCATTATCTCGCTAAGCGTCAGATTGTCCACCGCAGCGTAGCCACACTGATCTAAATTAAATATGACGCTCTTATATCTGCCTTTCAAAATCAAATTCCTGATCTCGGGATAAGAAGAAGCAAATATGTCGTTTAAATATATAACATTTAGATTGAGACTCGGACATGCCTCCTTGGAATTTAACAAAATAGCCTCAACGTGAGACTTTAGGAGATTTGTCACATCAGTTTTGGCATCATTTAAAATCAATAAGCACTCAATTTCCAAAACAGAATTTAAGCCTTGATCCGCTCTTCGAGCATTGACGGCGTTTGCTGCGCGCTGTAGTTCTTCAATAAAAATGATCGGAGATCCCGGGGTGTTGCATATATAGCGACCCCCACCCGAAAATCCATCAACAACTGCAAGGCGAAACTTCGGTTGTATAGGTCTCGCGCATTTTACCATCACATATTGATAAAAATATTCCCGTAATATCTTATGCTTGCGTCGAGTGTGATCATCGAGATGCGCGCCCGCAATCCAGTCATAAGATTTGCTTACCACGAAATCGCCCCGCTAAGCCGGGCAGAGGGTCAGAATGTCAAAACGTCGGCATTTCGTTCCATATGCGGCCGCGATATTCGCGTCCGTTTTCCTTTTTTGATCGACGCTTATTGTCCCTGCCCCAAGTGCCCCACTGTTTGAAAAAAAACGCACAACCATAAACTGAGCATTGGTTGTAGATTTCGTCAATCCACATTTCGCGAATGGGACGCGCCGATTTCCCACTTTCACCGCCAACGATAGCCCACTGGATGCCGGCGAGACTAGTTGCCCCGACAGGGCCAATCAGGGGTTCAAAGGATACAAAACGAATGCTAGCGGGTACCTTTCGAAGATGATCTATGCGATCTACAACGTCTGCGTTCTCAACGCTTGTTCCCAGCCAAACATTCGGAAGAATGTATCCGATATTTTTGTCAATAAAATCAGCCATGCGCGCAGGGCGCTTAGTCAGAATCTGATAATTATGATGGGATGTTTGGCGCATCACATCCCATATTCTTACTATAAAATCGTCGCTAACGCCCTCGTGAAATAAATCGCTCATCGAATTGACAAATATCTTCCGCGGTTTTTTCCAGCCGAAAGGTATTTTAAGCGAATCTAGATCCTCCCGAACCACGCCATTCCATACTGTACGCTGTCCGCTGCGCCGAGTTAATCCTTGATATTTGACTACGCTCATCGCCTCAAGGCGACGCGCCATCTCCATTGCGTAGCAATTAGTGCAGCCAGCGGTAACGATTGTGCAGCCGGCGACCGGATTCCAGGTGGCGTCCGTCCATTCAATCTGTGTCTCGGCCATAGCGCCCTCCCGACCTGCCGCCCGTGGAAATGCAGGACGAGCTGCTACTACCCTTCTCCGACACCCCTCTGGGTGCATGTCCAGCAGGCGCGTTGTAGCTCATCTCTTTTGTACCACAAGCCGAGGCAATTTGACCGGCCGTTTTTGGAGAGCCGCTTGTAATCAGACATGGTTGAATACAAATTCGTTTAATTTTAAAATTAAGCGCCGCACGTGCTGCCCACGCAATGTAGTTTGGGCTGTCGAGTCGCTGTCCTCGAGACATGCCGCGATCTTCTTCTTGAGACCGCGGCGCACCTCATTACGCCACAGCCGCCACACCCCCCGGCATCAACCGCCCCTCCTCAACCGCATGACACGCCACCCCATCCCGGAACGCCGGCACCTCCGCCTTGCACCGGTCATTCGCGAACGGGCAACGCGGATGGAAAGTACACCCTGACGGCGGGTTGATCGGGTTCGGGATCTCGCCCTGCACCGGCACGCGCTGGCGGCCAACATGGGCGAGGTCGGGGACCGCATCGAGGAGCATGCGGGTGTAGGGGTGCTTCGGGGCGGTGAAGAGCTCGCGGCCGCCGCCGATCTCGACGATGCGGCCGAGATACATCACGCCGATGCGGTTCGCCATGTGGCGCACCACGGCGAGGTTGTGGCTGATGAACAGGTAGGTCAGGCCGAGCCGGTCCTGGAGGTCGCGCATCAGGTTCAGGATCTGGGCCTGGACCGAGACGTCGAGGGCCGAGGTCGGCTCGTCGGCGACCAGGAACTCGGCCTCGGAGGCGAGCGCCCGGGCGATGGCGATGCGCTGGCGCTGGCCGCCCGAGAAGGCGTGGGGGTAGCGCTTGCCGTCGTCGGGGTGCAGGCCGACCAGGGTCAGCAACTCGCCGACGCGGGCCTGGATCTCGCGCTCGCCCGACAGGAGCCCGAAGGCGCGGATCGGCTCGGAGACGATCCGGTCGACCCGCCAGCGCGGGTTCATCGAGGCGTAGGGGTCCTGAAAAATCATCTGGATGCGCCGGCGCAGCTGCCGCCGCTCGGCGGCCTGGCGCGGGTCGGTCATCGAGATGCCGGCAATCGTCACCTCGCCGTCGGAGGGCGGCATCAGGCCGACCACCATGCGGGCGACCGTCGACTTGCCGGAGCCGGATTCGCCGACGATCGCCAGGGTCTCGCCCTTGGCGACCGAGAACGAGACGTGGTCGACGGCGCGCAGGTACTGGCGCGGCTGGCGCTCGATCACCCGGTTGAGCCAGGGGCGCGAGACGTCGAACAGGCGGCGCAGGTCGCGGACCTGCACGTAGTCGGGCTGGGGCGTGATCACGGGCTTCAAGGCGATGTGGGGCTTCATGCGGCGGCCTGTCCGGTCGCGTCGTAGAGGTGGCAGGCGACCCGGTGCGAGCCGACCGTCAGGGGCTCGGGCCGGTCCACCGTGCAGCGGGCAAACACCTTCGGGCAGCGCGGGTTGAAGGCGCAGCCGGGCGGGATCGCCGAGAGCCGCGGCATCGCGCCGGGGATCTGGGCCAGGCGGTCGGCCTCGTGCGACAGCGACGGAATCGCCCCCATCAGGCCCTTGGCGTAGGGGTGGAGCGGATCGCCCACCACCGCGGCTACCGGGCCGATCTCGGCGACGCGGCCGGCATACATCACCGCGACGCGGTCGGCGGCCTCGGCGATCACCCCCATGTCGTGGGTGATCAGCATCACGGCGGTGCCGTGGTCGCGCCCGAGGCGCTTCAAGAGCGTGATGATCTGGGCCTGGACCGAGACGTCGAGCGCCGTGGTCGGCTCATCCGCGATGATCAGCTCCGGCTCGGCGGCGAGCGCCAGCGCGATGACGACGCGCTGGCGCATGCCGCCGGAGAATTCGTGCGGGAAGCCGTCGATCCGCCGCTCCGGCGCCGGGATGCCGACCTCGGCCAGAAGGTCGATCGCCCGCTGGCGGGCGGCTCGTGCCGACAGGTCGGTATGGGTGCGGATCGTCTCCTCGATCTGCCGGCCGACCCGGTAGAGCGGGTTGAGGCTGGTCAGCGGGTCCTGGAAGATCATGCCGATGCGCTTGCCGCGCACCTTGCGCATCGCGTCCGGGGGCAAGTTGTCGATGCGCTCGCCGTTGAGGCGGATCTCGCCGCCGGCGATGCGGCCGGGCGGGTCGATCAGGCCGATCACCGCCGAGCCGGTCACCGACTTGCCGGCGCCGGACTCGCCGACGACGCCGAGCACCTCGCCGCGGTTGATCTCGAAGGAGACGCCGTCGAGAGCGGTCAGCACGCCGCGGCGGGTGGCGAACTCGACCCGCAGGTCGCGCACCGAGAGGACGGGTTGGGTCATGTCGGTCATTGCAGCTTGGGGTTCAGGGCGTCGCGCAGCCAGTCGCCGAGCAGGTTGATCGCCAGCACCAGGCCGGCCAGCGCCAGGCCCGGAAAGGCGACGATCCACCACTCGCCCGAGAACAGGAAGCGGTTGCCGGTGCGGATCAGCGTGCCCAGCGACGGCATCGTCTCCGGCAGGCCGGTGCCGAGGAAGGACAGCGTCGCCTCGGTGATGATGGCGAGCGCCAGGTTGATGGTGGCGATGACGAAGACCGGGCCGGTGACGTTCGGCAGGATGTGGCGGGTGAGGATCACCGGCGCCGACAGGCCGATGAGCCGGCCGGCCTGGACGTAATCCTTGTTCTTCTCGACCATCACCGAGCCGCGCACGGTGCGGGCGTACTGCACCCAGAACGACAGGCCGATCGCCACGACGATCAGGGCGATCTGCGCCTCCGCATCCATGTGGCCGCCGGCCACCGCCTTGGCGACGCCGTCGACGATGAGCGCGATCAGGATCGCCGGGAAGGTCAGCTGCACGTCGGCGACGCGCATGATGATGGTGTCGACCCAGCCGCCGGCATAGCCGGCGATGAGGCCCAGCCCGATGCCGATGAAGCCCGAGAGCAGCACGCCGAGCACCCCGACGAGGAGCGACAGGCGCATGCCGTAGAACACCGCCGAGAGCACGTCGCGGCCCTGGTCGTCGGTGCCGATCAGGAACGGCGCCTGGCCGTCGGCGTACCAGAGCGGCGGCAGGCTGGCGTTCATCAGCTCGAGCTGCGCCGGGTCGTAGGGGTTCTGCGGCGAGATGAGGGGGGCCAGCAGCGCCAGCGCGATGAACAGCACCGTCGCCACGAAGGCCGCGATGGCGAGCTTCGAGCGCTTGAAGTTGGCAAACAGGTCGGAATCGAGGAAGCGCGCGAGGCGCGACGGGGGCGCTGCGGCGGGAAAGGCGGGGGAGGCCATGACTCTCAAAAATCCTCAGGCCGCCCGCCGCACCGAGAGGCGCAGGCGCGGATCGACGATGGTGTAGAGGAGATCGACCACGAGGTTGATCGTCACGAAGATGAGGGCGACGAGCAGCAGGTAGGCGGCCATGATCGGCACGTCGACGTTCTGCACCGCCTGCACGAACAGCAGGCCCATGCCCGGCCACTGGAAGACCGTCTCGGTGATGATCGAGAAGGCGATGATCGAGCCGAGCTGGAGGCCGGCCACCGTGATGACCGGGACGAGCGTATTCTTGAGCGCGTGGCCGAAATGGATGGAGCGGGTGGTGAGGCCCCGCGCCCGGGCGAAGCGGATGTAGTCGGTGCGCAAAACCTCCAGCATCTCGGCCCGGACGAGGCGCATGATCAGCGTCATCTGGAACAGCCCGAGTGTGATCGAGGGCAGGATCAGCGCCCGCCAGCCCGAGGCGGTGAGGAAGCCGGTGGTCCACCAGCCGAGCCGCACCGTGTCGCCCCGCCCGTAGGAGGGCAGCCAGCCGAGCGTGACCGAGAACAGGAAGATGAGCAGGATGCCGATCAGGAAGGTCGGCAGCGAGACGCCGACGAGGGAGATCGCCTGGACGAGCTTGGCGCCGACGCTGTCGCGGCGGAGCGCCGAGTAGACCCCCATCAGGATGCCGGCGGTGAGCGCGAACAGGGTGGCGCAGAGCGCGAGCTCGAGGGTGGCGGGCATGCGCTCGGCGAGCAGCGTCGAGACCGGCTGGCGGAACTGGTACGAGTTGCCGAACTGGCCGCGCACGGCGTTGCCGGCGTAGCGGGCGAACTGCACCAGCACCGGATCGTCGAGGCCGAGGCTCTGGCGGATCTGCAGCCGCTCGGCATAGGGCGTATCGGGTGCCACGAGCTGGTTCACCGGATCGCCGGCGAACCGGAACATCGCGAAGGCGATCAGCCCGACCGCCAGCAGCACCCCGACGGATTGCAGCAGGCGGCGGAGAATGAAGGCGAGCATGAGGGGGTTTCTTGGGTTCTGGTGTGGTCCGAGGATTCCCTCGGGCTGAAGTTTGAAAAATAGAGCGCTTTCCCCTCCCCCTTGTGGGGAGGGGTCAGGGGTGGGGGTCGTGCCGCGTAGAGCTGGGCGGTGCCTCCAGCACCACCCCCACCCCTAGCCCCTCCCCACAAGGGGGAGGGGAAGTGCTCGTCCTTACAGGGGATTGGCTCTCAAAGCGCCTTATTGCTCCTTCGACACCCAGTACAGCATCATCTGGTTGTCGGCGCGGGGCACGAGCTTGACCTTCTTCGACACGCCCCAGGCCAGCGCCTGCTGGTGGAGCGGGATGTAGCCCCAGTCGTTCATGACGATCTCGTAGGCCTGCTTGATCAGCAGGTTGCGGGCCTCCTGGTCGGTCTCGCGCTCGATCTTGTCGGCCAACGCATCGACCTTCGGGTTGCAGTAGTTCCCGAGGTTGGTGGTGCCGCGCGGCGAGGCCTTGTCGGTGCGGCAGCCGGCGATCTCGAACAGGATGTTGTGCGAGTCCATCGACGACGGCGTCCACCCCAGCATGTAGAACGAGGTGTCGAAGGCGGGCTTCAGGATCTTGGCGAAGTACTTCGCCTTGGGCTGGGCGATCAGGTTCACCTTGACGCCGACGCGGGCGAGCATCGAGGTCACGGCCTGGCAGATCGCCTCGTCGTTGACGTAGCGGTCGTTCGGGCAGTCGAGGGGCACCTCGAAGCCGTTCGGGTAGCCGGCCTCCGCCAGGAGCGCCTTCGCCTTGTTCGGGTCGTAGGCCGGGCGTTTGAACTCGCCGGCGAGCGGGAAGAGCGGCGGGGCGATCAGCAGGGCGGCCGCGGTGGCCTGGCCGCGCATGACGCGCTTGACGATCGCGTCCTCGTCGATGGCGCGGAAGAACGCCTCGCGCACCCGCACGTCCTTGAACGGGTTCTTGCCCTTCACGTTGGAGCCGCGCAGCTCGTCGCTGGTCTGGTCCATGCCGAGGTAGATCGTGCGCAGCTCGGGCGCGTTCACCACCACCGCGTTGGGGCTGGAGCTGACCCGGCTCTGGTCCTGGAGCGGCACCGGATCGACCCAGTCGACCTCGCCCGAGATCAGCGCGGCGACGCGGGTGGCGTCGTTGCTGATGGTGGTGAAGATCGCGTCGTCGAGATTCGACTCGACCTTGCCCCAGTAGCCGTCGAACTTCTTGAACACCGTGCGCACGCCGGGCTGGTGCTCGGTGATGGTGAACGGGCCCGTGCCGTTCTCATGCAAAGCCGCGTAGCTCGGGGCCGAGGCCGCGACCGGGGTGGGCTTCAGCGCATCGTGCTTCTCGGCCCAGGTCTTCGACATGATGTACCAGCCGCCGAACTGGTACAGGGCGATGGGGTTGGGGTTCTTCAGCACCATGTCGACGGTGTGATCGTCCACCTTCACGAAGGTGGCGTCCGCCGGCACGTTGGTCTGGAAGTTGGAGCCCGGCGCCCGCACGCGCTCGGCGGAGAAGATCACGTCGTCGGCGGTGAAGGGCGAGCCGTCGTGGAACTTGACGTTCTTGCGCAGCTTGAAGCGGTAGCGGGTCGGCTCCGGGGTCTCCCAGGATTCGGCGAGGCCCGGGACCAGCTTCAGGTCCTTGTCGCGGGTGACGAGGGACTCGTAGACCGCGCCGTGCGCCGCGATCGTGAACGTCTCCTTCAGGGTGTACGGGTCGAGGGACTTGAGGTCGCCCTGGAAGGCGAACCGGAAGGTGTTGGCGGCCGAGGCCGGCGCGGCACCGGCGACCGCCATCAGGGCGGTGGCGGCGGTCAGGCAGGCCAGCAGCGGACGGGACTTCACGAACGACATCGACGGGCACACTCCGCGGGGGACGCTGAAGCTCTTACTAGAGCCTTCCGGCGCCGCGCGCGACGCCGGATTGATGAAAAATGATGCATCGTCCCCGGTTCGTCTCGCAGGACGTCCCGCGGGGCCGGCGCGATCGCGCAGCTCTAACAAATCTCGGGCCAACCGGGCGAGGCCATGCGCCGGGCGCCGGGCCCGCGCCGTTCGCGAATGGCCGGAGGGAGTTGACCGCGCGCCGCTCTGCCTGTTGCATCCTGCGCGTCCGTTTCCGCCCCCACACGAGCGTATCGTCACATGCCCGTCATCAACCGCGTCGCCGCCCTCACCGACGAGATCACGGCCTGGCGCCGCGACTTCCACCAGCATCCCGAACTGCTGTTCGCCCTCGACCGCACCTCCGGCCTGGTGGCCGAGCGGCTGCGGGCCTTCGGCTGCGACGAGGTGGTGACGGGCCTGGGCAAGACCGGCGTCGTCGGCGTCATCCGCGGGCGCAGCGGCGGCTCGGGCAAGGTGGTGGCCCTGCGCGCCGACATGGACGCCCTGCCGATCGAGGAGACGAGCGGCGTTCCCCATCGCTCGACGGTGCCGGGCAAGATGCACGCCTGCGGGCACGACGGCCACACCGCGATGCTGCTCGGGGCCGCCAAGTACCTCGCCGAGACCCGCAACTTCGACGGTACCGCGGTGGTGATCTTCCAGCCGGCGGAAGAAGGCGGCGGCGGCGCCGACGAGATGCTGAAGGATGGCCTGATGGAGCGCTTCGGCATCCAGGAGGTCTACGGCCTGCACAACATGCCGGGCCTGCCGCTGGGCCACTTCGCGATCCGCCCGGGCGCGATCATGGCGGCGGCCGACCGGATCACCATCACGGTGCGCGGCAAGGGCGGCCACGCGGCGGCGCCCCACAACTGCATCGACCCGGTGCTGGTCGCCTCCCACATCGTCACGGCGCTGCAATCGATCGCCTCGCGCACCGTCGACCCGGTGGAATCGGCGGTGATCTCGATCACGCAGGTCAAGGCGGGCGACGCCTTCAACGTGATCCCGGAGACCGCGATCCTCAACGGCACGGTGCGCACGCTCTCGGAATCGGTCCGCGACCTGTGCGAGGCGCGCATCGGCCAGGTGGCCTCGAACATCGCCGCCGCCTTCGGCGCCACCGCGAGCGCCGATTACGGCCGCGGCTACCCGGTGACCGTCAACGACGGGGAGCGCGCCGGCTTCATGGCCGACATCGCCGCCGAGGTCTCGGGGGAGAACGCGGTGGAGCGGGCGGTCGCCCCGATGATGGGCGCGGAGGACTTTTCCTACATGCTGAACGCCCGGCCCGGCGCCTACATCTTCCTCGGCACCGGCCCGGGTGCCGGCCTGCACCACCCGGCCTACGACTTCAACGACCAGGCGACGCCCTACGGCGTCTCGCTGTTCGCCCGGATGATCGAGCGGGCGATGCCGGCGGCGTGAGGGGCAGCCGCCGACCGCCGTACCTCTTACCCGCGCCGATCCCGGACGCCCGCCGATCGTCGCGGGGCGTCGCGACGCGGCGGCTCACGCCGGCCGCGCCTGACGGTCGACGCCGTCCCGGCTCGTCCCAGTGCCGTCCGATGACGTATGGCCCGAGGCCGGACATTGCGACGCTGCCGTCGCGATGAGGAAACTTCTGCCATGTCCCGCGCGATCCTGATCCTCGCCCTCGCCGTCCTGCTCGGCGCGTCGCCCGCGCTCGCCCGTGAGGCCGGCCGCCTCGACGAGCTCGAGGTCGGCGGCCCGGTCCAGGCGCGCGACGGACTCACCGTCGGCGGCGGCGCCGGCGGCGCGCCGATCCGGCTCCTGCCCTCGACCGGGACGCCGGCGTTCCTCGACGCGCACGCGCCCTCCAACGCCCCGCAGTCGGACGGCATCTACATCACGCCCTCGGGCCCCTTCGTGGATTACTGCTCCGTCGGCGGCTGCCTCGATGGTCCGCACCTGCGGGCCCACATGCTCATCAACACGACGACGAAGGCCGGGCCGGACGCGCAGGAGAACGCGCTCGCCATCAACTTCACATCGAAGACCGGGTCATACAAGCGGTGGGCGGCGAAGACCGCGTTCGCGACCGGCGACTACGTCAAGGTCTTCGGATCGGTCTGCAGCGCCCCCAACGGCGGCGTGCTCCAGACGGACCTTCCAGACTGCATCTACGAGGTGATCTCCGGCGGAACCTCCGGCAGCCGGGGCCCGACCGGCAACACCGCCTCCTACCAGGACGGCTCGGTCCGGTGGCGGTTCTTCAGCCCCGGGATCAACGACGGCAAGACCGCGCTCAACGTCGCCTGCACCGCCGAGGCGGGATCGGGCCAGGTCTGGTGCACCAACTTCAACTTCTCGGTCCGCTACAAGGGGGCCGGTACCGCCTGGGGCGAGGAGAAGGACTGCAACAACGCCAACGAGGACTCGAACGCCGGGACGCGGTTCTTCATGGCCTGCACGTTCTACGGCGGCGGGGCGGCGGGCACGTTTCCGTTCCTGGCCTACCAGTTCGTCGGATCGGGGGCTGTCAACGCCGGCGGGCCCGCGCCCTACGGGGCCCACAGCTTCATCCACATCGCCGGGGAGCCGTCCGATGTCGGGTCCGTCATCAAGGATCACGTCCTGCTGGACGCCGGCCATTCCGGGTCGACGATTCGGGCCCTCGCCGGCCGCCGGCACGAGGGCGGCTTCCTCGTCGACGAGAGCGACAGCCGCGTGATCCTCAAGGGGAGCGGCCGCCACGCCGGCGGCGGCATCGACTTCAAGCAGGCGACGTTCCCCAACGGGACGGCCATCGCCGTGCCGACCAGCTCGTTCGTGGAATGGGACGGCGGCAGCTATGTCGGCCGCAACGGCGCGGTCGGCGCCTTCACGATCGGCCGCAGCACCAGCGGCACGGCCTATGGTGCCGCGATCTGGGACAATGCCGATCTGAGCTACGGCAACCACCTCTGGTCCAGGGGCAGCGCTCCGGCTCTGGCGTCCTGCGCCTCGGGCAGCCTCGCGGCGGGGGCGACCGACGACCACGGCGTGGTGTCGCTTCCCGCCGGCTCGAAAGGCTGCCGGATCGCCTTCGCCGCCGCGCGCGCCCAGAAGCCGGCTTGCACCTTCTGGATGACGAGCGGGCAGGTGCCGTCGGGATCCGTCACGCCGACGGCCGTGACGCTGGCCTACGCCCCGGTGCCCGCCGGCACCGAGATCCATTACCAGTGCATGGGCCGCTGACCGGGGCGGGGGCCGCCACCGCCGGCCCCCGTCCTCACACCTCGAACGTCACCCCCTGCGCCAGCGGCAGGGTCTTGCCGTAATTGATCGTGTTGGTGGCGCGCCGCATGTAGGCCTTCCAGGAATCCGAGCCCGCTTCGCGGCCGCCGCCGGTCTCCTTCTCGCCGCCGAAGGCCCCGCCGATCTCGGCCCCCGACGGGCCGATATTGACGTTGGCGATGCCGCAATCCGACCCCGAGGCCGACAGGAAGATCTCGGCCTCCGACAGGTCACGGGTGAAGATCGACGAGGACAGGCCGGCCGCCACCGCGTTCTGGGCGTGGATCGCTTCCTCAAGCCCGGTGTAGCGAGTCACGTATAGGATCGGCGCGAAGGTCTCGCGGCGCATCGGGCCGGTCTGCTCGGGCATCTCGATGAGAGCCGGGCGGACATAGGCCGCTGCCTCGCCGCGGATGTCGCGCAGGCGCTCGCCGCCATGCACCGTGCCGCCGATGGCGCGGGCCTCGTCGAGGGCGCGCGCCATGCCGTCGGCGGCATGAACGTCGATCAGCGGGCCGATCAGGGTGGCGGGGTCGCGCGGATCGCCGATCCGCACCGAGCCGTAGGCGGCCTTCAGGCGCGGCACCAGCGCGTCGTAGACGCTGTCATGCACGAAGAGCCGCCGCAGGGTGGTGCAGCGCTGGCCGGCGGTGCCCATCGCCGCGAAGGCGATGGCGCGCAAAGCCAGGTCGAGATCGGCCGAAGGCGCCACGATGGCGGCGTTGTTGCCGCCGAGCTCCAGGATCGCCCGGGCGAAGCGGGCGGCGAGCTTCGGCGCCACCTGCCGGCCCATCGCGGTCGAGCCGGTGGCGGAGACGAGCGCCACCCGCCCGTCCTCGACCAGCCGCTCGCCGAGTTCCCGGCCGCCGATCAGGAGGCCGAGCAGGCCGTCGGGTGCGTCCGACCCGAAGCGCCTCACCGCCTTCGCGGCGAGCGCGTGGACGGCGAGCGCGGTGAGCGAGGTCTTCTCGGACGGCTTCCAGATGACCGGATCGCCGCAGACGAGCGCCAGCGCGGCGTTCCACGCCCAGACCGCGACGGGGAAGTTGAACGCCGTGATGACGCCGCAGACGCCCAGCGGGTGCCAGACCTCCATCATCCGGTGGTCCGGCCGCTCGGTGGCGATGGTGAGCCCGTGCAATTGCCGCGACAGGCCGACGGCGAAGTCGCAGATGTCGATCATCTCCTGGACCTCGCCGAGGCCCTCCGAGAGGATCTTTCCGGCTTCGAGCGTCACGAGGCGGCCGAGATCGTCCTTGTGGGCGCGCAATTCCTCGCCCAGCAGCCGCACCAGCTCGCCGCGGCGCGGGCCCGGCACCCGGCGCCAGGCGAGGAAGGCTTGCGATGCCTGCGCCAGCGCCGTTTCGGCCTCCGCGGCGGTGGTCTCGCGGACTGTCGTCACCACGCCGCCGTCGATCGGCGAGCGCGCCGGCAGGCCGCCCTCTCCGCCTTCCGCCGCGAAGGCCGAAGCCGGGACGCCGAGGCGCTCCAGCACCGCCAGGGTGTCGTCGCGGACGGACAGGATGGTGGGGGCCATGGGGGATGTGCTCCGGCGGATCTCAGATCGGCGCGGACACTGCGACAGCGCCGCCCGCAGGGCAACCCGGGCTCACAGCCACCCGAGGGCGCGAAACCAGAGGATGTCGAGGGGCACCAGGACCACGGCGGTGACGGCCGCCACCGCGAGGCAGAGGCGCAGGCCGTCCCGGGCCGGGACACGCCCCATGCCCATCGCCACCACGACCGGCGAGGCCTGGTAGGGCAGGAGCGGGGTCGCGTAGCCGATCACCTGCACCATCAGCACCGTGGCGAGGGGCAGGCCGCTGGCTTCGGCGAGCCCGTGGGCGAGGGGTGTGAACAGGGCCGGGACCCCGTTCGCCGTCACGACGACGTTGAGCACTGTCGCGAGGCCGAGAAGGCCCGCGACGCTGGCAGCCGGCCGCGCCGGATCGAGGGGCAGCCAGGGCAGCAGCGCCTCGCCCACCCGGTCGCCCAGCCCGGTGCGGGCCACGAAGGCGGCAAAGCCCAGGATGCCGGCGATGTACAGGCAGGTGCGGACGTTGACCCCGGCGGCGAACTCGTCGCCGGACAGGAAGCCCACCCGCGGCAGTAGGCACAGGCAGGCCGCGGCGAGGCCGATCCAGGCCGCCGAGACACCGTGAAGGGAATCGGTCATCCAAAGGACCAGGGTGGCAATGAGCAGGATCGCCAGCCGCACCTCCGCCGCGCTCACCGGGGCGGGCGCCGGTCCGGCGGCGACGGGCGCGAGGGGACCGGGCGCGAAGAGCTGGACGACGCAGCCGGCGAGAACCGCCCCCTTCAACAGCCCCAGGACCGGCGCGTGCAGGGCGAGATAGGGCAGGTAGGCGAGACGGATCCCGTAGGCGCTCTCGGCCGCCCCGACCATGACGAGGTTCGGCACGTTGGCCGGCAGGATGCTGGCCGAGAGCTGGAACGTGCCGAAGCCCACCACCAGGGCGAGGCCGGTCCTGCCGCGCCCCTGCGCCGGCAGCCCGGCCCGGTCGGCGAGTGCCATCACCACCGGCATCAGCACGGCGATGCGGCCCATGTTGGAGGGCATGACGAAGGCCAGCGCGTAGGTGAGCCCGACCGTGCCGGCGACGAGGGCCGGCCAGGAGCCGACGAGGCGCGGCGCCAGGAGACCGGCGACCCTATCGGCGAGGCCGACCTTGCGGATCGCCGTCCCGATCACGAAGCCGCTCAGCACCAGCCAGAAGGCCGAGGATGAAAAGCCCGAGAAGATCACCTCGGGGGCTGCGAGCCGCAGGATCGTGGCGGCGGCGAAGAACAGCAGCGCGGTGAGGAATTCGGGCAGGAGGGCGAAGGCCCACAGCCCGATCGTCGCGGCCGCCAGCAGGGCCGGCAACACGAGGCCGCCCGCCATCGTCATGTCCATCGCAGAGCCTTCCCGTCATCTCGTCGGGGGCAGCGTCCGGTCTGGGCGGGTGGAAGAAAAGACGTGATCGCGGAAGGCCGGCTTCGTGCCGTGCGAAGGCCGGGCGTCGCTGATCCCGGTCCTTTCCTCGCGGAGCAGGGCGGCCCTCCCTCGAGGGGAGGGCCGGGCGCGTCACGCCGCCTTCTGCTTGGGCGAGATCAGCTTGCGGTTGATCAGCACCTCGGCGATCTGGACCGTGTTGAGGGCCGCGCCCTTGCGCAGGTTGTCCGACACGCACCAGAACGACAGGCCGTTCTCGACCGTGATGTCCTCGCGGATGCGCGAGATGTAGGTCGCGTCCTCGCCCGCCGCCTCGTGGGGGGTGATGTAGCCGCCGGGCTCGCGCTTGTCGTCGACCAGGATGCCGGGCGCCGAGCGCAGGATCTGGGTGGCTTCCTCGGCCGAGAGCGGGCGCTCGAACTCGACGTTCACCGCCTCGGAGTGGCCGATGAACACCGGCACGCGCACGCAGGTCGCCGTCAGCTTGATCTTGGGGTCGAGCATCTTCTTCGTCTCGGCCACCATCTTCCACTCTTCCTTGGTGGAGCCGTCCTCCATGAAGACGTCGATGTGCGGGATGACGTTGAAGGCGATGCGCTTGGTGAACTTCTGCATCTTGACCTCGCCGGCGGTGAACACCGCGCGGGTCTGGTTGAACAGCTCGTCCATCCCTTCCTTGCCGGCGCCGGAGACCGACTGGTAGGTCGCGACGACGACGCGCTTGATGGTGGCGGCCTCGTGCAGGGGCTTCAGCGCCACGACGAGCTGCGCGGTCGAGCAGTTTGGGTTGGCGATGATGTTCTTCTTGGTGAATCCCACCACCGCGTCGGCATTCACTTCGGGCACGATCAAGGGCACGTCGGAATCGTAGCGGAAGGCCGACGAGTTATCGATGACGACGCAGCCCTGCTGGCCGATGCGGGGCGACCACTCCTTCGAGGTCTCGCCGCCGGCCGACATCAGGCAGATGTCGGTGTCGGAGAAGTCGTACTGGTCGAGGGCCTGGACCTTCAGGGTCTTGTCGCCGAAGGACACTTCCTGGCCCAGGCTGCGACGGGAGGCGAGCGCCACCACGGTGTCGGCCGGGAAGGCGCGCTCGGCCAGGATGTCGAGCATCTCGCGGCCCACATTGCCGGTGGCTCCGACGACGGCAACCTTGTAACCCATCTCAATCGCTCCAGTTCGGACTAACTCCTCCCCGGACGATCTCAGGCGGGCTTCGGGTAAGCCCGGCCTCCGTCCGCCACGGACGGGGAGGGATCCGAGGACGACGCGAGGCTTCAGCCGGCGGCGGTAATCGCCGTCGTGGCTTTGCGTTTCGTCGTGGTCGACACGAGCCGCATGGCGCGGGGTCAGTCCTCGAAAGGCGCACCCGAGACGGGGTGCGCGAGCGCGCACAGCAACAGCCCGAACACGACGACCTGTCAAGGGGTGAATGGCGGACCGGATCGGGAGCCGGCGACAGATTCCGCAACCCGTCACGCGTTAGCGTGCCGTTCACCCTGACTCGCGCCGCCTGAGGACAAGCCGGGCCGGGTCAAGGAAATCGCTAAAATGCGATGCGACTCTTGGTTTCGCGAGATTGCGCGAACCGAAGGAGCGAGCCCGTGCGGCACAGGCCGGACTTCGACGACGCCGCCCTGGCGCGGGCGGGCCGAGCCCTCGTGCAGGACATCGGTGTCCAGGACATCGGTCCCGTCGAGCCGCTGCTGCCGCGGCCCTTGTCCCGCGCGGAGCCCCGCCGGCTCTCGCGCGGCGCCTGGCGCCTGCGTGCGCTGGCCCGCACCCTCGGCGCCGCCGGGGTGATCGCGCTGCTCAGCGTGCTCGCCAGCGAGCGGCGCCTCGCCGACCCGCCGCTCGCCGCCGAGCCGGCCGCCTTCGTGCCGCGCTACGCCGCTCCCGCGGTGGCGCCGCCGGCCTGGCGCGAGGCGGCGGCCGACCGCTACCGCCTCGGCGAGGCGACCGTCAGCGCCCGCACGCAGCCGGGCCTGCGGGAGGACACCCTGACCGCCGGCGAGTTCGCGGTCCAGGAGGCGCCGTACCTGCGCCTCGTCGCCGCCGAGTCCTCCGGACCGGACGGGGAGGGGAGCCTGTTCGTCACCCTGGCCCGCCGGGCCGCGGAGGCCGGCGGCCTCTCGGTGGTGCGCACCGGCGAGCGTGGCCAGGTGTCGAGCCGGTTCGGCGCCCTCGATACCGTCGACGCGACCCTGGCGGACGGCGAGGGGCGGCGCGCCTGCACGGCGTTCCGGATCACGGCCGCCCTGCGGCTCGAAGGCTGGCTCTGCGCCCCCCTGGGTCAGCTGCCCGAGCCGCAGGCGGTCGCCTGCACGGTCGAGCGCCTCACGGCGCTGCCGGGAGCCGACCTGCCGGCGCCGCTCGCCGCCATGCTGGCCGGCCCGCGCATGGCCGCGTGTCCGCCGGAGGAGCCGGCCACCACCGCGGCGGTGCCGGCGCCCCGCCGGGCGATCCGCAAGAATGCGGCGAGAGTGCGGCATTCGCGACCGGCTTCGCCGTGAGGTGGAACCTCGGCCGCGCTCGCACGTCTTTTTCCCCATAGGCGTCGTTTCTTAACGAGTGCGACGCTACCCCTGGCGACGTTCAGCAAAGGTGCGTCATGCGCTTCCAGACTCTCGCCCTGACCGGGCTTCTCTCCCTCGCGGCCCTGGGCGCCGGCACCGCTGCCTCGCAGGCGCAGGACAGCTACGTCATCCGCAGCTACAAGGACGGCCAGGGCCTCGCGATCCGGGTGCGCCCGCGCAGCTGGCTCGATGCCGGCAACGTGGTCGAGGCGAATTCGGGCGCGACCGGCAACCCGGCCACCAACCCGCACTTCATCACCGCCTCCTACCTGAATTCGCCGCCCTACATCGCCAACCGCGAGCGCTTCGGCGGCGCCGGCATCCTGCCCGACCCGATCACCAACGGACCGTTCATCGGCGCCCGCCGCACCGCCGTCACGGTGGACCTCTCGGCGGTCGACTACCTCGATCCGACCTCGCCGCTGTCGCGGGCCCGCTACGGCTACTGAGCCGGGCGGCACGATCCGGATGCGCGACGGGCCCCGAAAGCGGCCCGTTTCCATGTCCGCGTCACGCGATCCTCGCGGCAGAGGGGCTGTAGGCCGTTACCGCTCCTCGGCCTTGACCCACTTGATCACCCGCGGCGGCTCGTAGGCGCGGATCCGCGCCACGAGGTCGGCCGGTTCGGTGCCGACGATCAGCATCGCCCGGTGCGGCTCGCGCACGAAGCCCTCCTCAACCACGGAGTCGAGGAAGCCCAGCAGCCCGTCGTAGAAGCCGCCGGCATTGAACACCGCGAGCGGCTTCCTGTGGTAGCCGAGCTGGGCCCAGGTCCAGACCTCGAACATCTCCTCGAAGGTGCCCAGCCCCCCGGGCAGCGCCACGAAGCCCTCGGCGAGGTCGGCCATCATCGCCTTGCGCTCGTGCATCGAGGCGACGACGCGCAGATCGGTCAGGCCGCGATGCGCGGTCTCCTTCTCGACCAGGGCCTGGGGCATGATGCCGGTGACCCGGCCGCCGGTACCGAGCGCGCCGTCGGCCACCGCCCCCATCAGCCCGACCTTGCCGCCGCCATAGACCAGCTCGATCCCGGCTTCGGCGAAGTGGCGCCCGAGCGCGGTCGCCGCCTCGCGGTAGAGCGGACGGGCCCCGTCGCTGGAGCCGCAGAACACGCAGAGACGCATGGTGGTTCTTCCTGTCGATCGAAAACCGGGATCGGCTTGAACGTCATCCCATCCACGGCCTCATCCTGAGGTGTCGGTCGATCGAAGATGGACTGACCTCGAAGGAGGGCTCCAGAAACCGGTGTGACTTCTGGAGCCCTCCTTCGAGGCCCACTGACGTGGGCACCTCAGGATGAGGCCGCGGGTGGGAGTGACCGTATCGCGGCCCAGCGAGATCTCAGCCCGCCAGCGCCTGCAGCTCGCGCACGATGGCGTCGCCCATCTCGGTCGTGCCGACCGCGTTGGTGCCCGGCCCGGCGATGTCGCGGGTGCGGGTGCCGGCGGCGAGCGTGCGGGTGATCGCGCCCTCGAGCTGGTCGGCGGCCTCGAGCAGGCCGAACGAGTAGCGCAGCGCCATCGCCAGCGAGCCGATCATGGCGATCGGGTTGGCGAGGTTCTGGCCGGCGATGTCGGGGGCCGAGCCGTGGACCGGCTCGTAGAGGGCGCGCCGCGTGCCGTTCTCGACCGCGCCGAGCGAGGCGGAGGGCAGCATGCCGAGCGAACCGGTCAGCATCGCGGCCACGTCCGACAGGATGTCGCCGAACAGGTTGTCGGTGACGAGCACGTCGTACTGCTTGGGGTTGCGCACGAGCTGCATGGCGCAGTTGTCGGCCAGCACGTGCTCCAGCCCGACGTCGGAATATTGCTCGGCATGGAGCTTGGTGACGGTCTCCTTCCACAGCACGCCGGTCTTCATCACGTTGTGCTTCTCGGCCGAGGCGACCCTGTTGCGGCGCTTGCGGGCGAGGTCGAAGGCGACCGCGGCGATCCGCTCGATCTCGCCGGTGGTGTAGATCTGGGTGTCGACCGCGCGCTTCTGGCCGTCCTCCAGGGTCACGATCTCCTTCGGCTCGCCGAAATAGACGCCGCCGGTGAGCTCGCGCACGATGACGATGTCGAGGCCCTCGACCAGCTCGCGCTTGAGCGCCGAGGCCTCGGCGAGCGCCGGGTAGCAGATCGCCGGGCGCAGGTTGGCGAACAGGCCCAGGTCCTTGCGCAGGCGAAGCAGGCCCGCCTCGGGGCGCTTGGCGTAGGACACGCCGGCCCATTTCGGCCCGCCGACGGCGCCGAACAGCACCGCGTCGGCGGCCTTGGCCCGGTCCATCGCGGCTTCCGACAGCGGCACGCCGTGGGCGTCGATGGCAGCACCGCCGACGAGGTCGGTCTCGGTCTCGAACTGCGCGATCCCGGCGCGGGTGAACCAGGCCAGGACCTTGGAGACTTCCTGCGCCACCTCGGGGCCGATGCCGTCGCCGGGCAGGAGCAGGATCTTGTGCGTGGCCATGGCGTGGATCTTTCAAACCGGGAAGAGAGGGGAGGGCGGGAGGCGGTCCCCCCGCGGGAATCGAGGGATTTTAAGACTTTCGGGCGACGGTGAAGCGGGCGGCCTCGCACAACGTCGCGGCGGCCTCGCCCCAGGGCTTGAGCGCGGTCTCGCACTCGCCCACCAGGCGCTCGCACTCGGCACGCGCCCCGTCGAGGCCGAGGCGGTCGACGAGGGTGGCCTTGCCGGCATCCTTGTCCTTGCCGGTGCGCTTGCCCATCGCCTCGGAGGAAGCCTCGCGGTCGAGGATGTCGTCGGCGACCTGGAAGGCCTGGCCGAGCGCGCGGCCGTAGGCGAGAAGCGCGCGGCGCTCCTCGGGCGAGGCGCCGCCGACGAGCGCGCCGGCATCGACCGAGAAGGCCAGGATGGCGCCGGTCTTCATCGCCTGGAGCTGGAGCGTGGCGTCGACGTCGAGATTGGCCGGGCCGAAGCGCCCCTCCGCCCCGAGATCGAGGAGCTGGCCGCCGACCATGCCGCCGAGGCCCGAGGCGCGCGCGAGGCCGAGCACCAGTTCGGCGCGGATCAGCGGATCGGCCTGCCAGGCCGGATCGGCGACGATCTCGAAGGCCAGCGTCTGGAGCGCGTCGCCGACCAGGATCGCCGTCGCCTCGTCGTACTTCTTGTGCACGGTCGGCTGGCCGCGGCGCAGGTCGTCGTCGTCCATCGCCGGCAGGTCGTCGTGGACGAGCGAGTAGCAATGGACCAGCTCGACGCCGGCGCCCGCCGCCATCGCGCCCTCGAACGGGCCGCCGAGCATCCGGGCGGTCTCGATCGCGAGGAACGGGCGCAGGCGCTTGCCGCCGTTGAGCACGGCGTGGCGCATCGCCTCCATCAGCCGGGGCGGCCGGGCGATCTCGCCCGCCTGCACGCCGTCGCCGAGGCGCTCGGCGAGGAAGCCTTCGGTGCTCTTGGCGACGGCGGCGAGCCGCGCCGTGAAATCGCCTGCCTGCGGGTATCCTGTGGTGCCGGCCATCGTATTTTCCTGGGGACGGCCCGGCGTCGTGTGCTGCGGGGCCCGCGTTGACGTCATGGTGTCCTCGTATCGACGGGCACGCCGAGAGGAGGGTCGGATTCAGGAGCCGCGCGTCACGGCGGACCGCGACGGGGCTGGCCGGGACGGGAACGTCCTGCGGCCGCTGCGCCGCCTGGAGCCGAGCCACGCGCCGGTCGCCGGCAGCGCGACGCGGGCCCGCGGGCGGCGGGTGCTGCGCGCCGTGCTCCTCGTGCCCGTCATGGCGGTCGTCCTCGTCCTGGTCCTGGCGCTCGTCTATCGCGCGCTGACCCCGCCCTCAACCCTGATGCTCGGCCGCTGGGTCACGCTCCAGCCGGTGAGCCGCATCGCGGTGCCGCTGGAGGCGATCGCCCCGGCGCTGGTCCAGGGCGTCGTCGCCTCCGAGGACCAGCGCCTGTGCCTGCACGGCGGCGTCGACTGGGACGCGCTGTGGAGCGTCGTCGACGACGAGGACGGCCCGAGCCGCGGCGCCTCCACGGTGACGATGCAGACGGTGAAGAACGTCTTCCTGTGGCCGGGACGCTCCTACCTGCGAAAAGCTCTCGAGATCCCGCTGGCGCTGATGGTCGACTTGGTCTGGGGCAAGCGCCGGACGATGGAGATCTACCTCAACGTCGCCGAGTGGGGCGAGGGGATCTTCGGGGCCGAGGCCGCCGCTCGGCACTGGTTCGGCAAGTCGGCCCGCGACCTCACCCGGGGCGAGGCGGCGATGCTGGTCGCCATCCTGCCCAACCCCATCCTGCGCAACCCGCGCCGCCCGACCCGGGGCTTGCGGGCGATCGCGAACCGGATCCAGGGGCGGACGAGCGGGATCGGGGGCCTGAGCCAGTGCGTGCGGCCGTGACGTCCCGTGCCGGAGGCATCTATCCGCGGCGTCCGCCTTGGGACGTCGCGATCATTTCGAGGCGGGAGAGAGCGATGGCGGGCCGCAGAGTTCGTGCGATCCGGGCCGCCGGCATCGGGGCCATCGCGTTCCTGGCGGCGTCGCTCCCCGTGCCGGCCCGGGCCAACGACAGCGCCGCCGCCCTCGACGCCGGCGGCCTCGTGCTGGTGCGCGACCCGGACATCGCGCTCGCCAGCGAGGACCTGCGCATCGGCCTCGACCGCATCACGGTCGACTACGTCTTCCGCAACCGGGCCTCCGCGCCCAAGACCGTGCGGGTCGCCTTCCCGCTGCCGGCCATCGACGGGGCGCAGCTCGCGATGAGCGCGCTCGACCTGCCCCATGCCGACCGGGCGAACTTCGTCGGCTTCACGGTGACGGTCGACGGCGCGCCGGTGACGCCGCTCCTGGAGGAGCGGGCCCATCTCGGCACGAACGAGGTGACCGGTTTGCTCGCCCGCCACGGCCTGCCGCTCAACCCGCTGCGGCGCGCGGACCTGGCGGCGGCGCTCGCGCGCCTGTCGCCGGCGGTGCTCGGGGAGCTGGAGAAGGCCGGCCTGCTCTCGGAGGCCAAGGCCGATGCGGAGGGCCTGTGGCGCAGCGAGGCGAAGTTCCACTGGGAGCAGACCTTCCCGGCCGGCCGCGAGCTGCACGTCTCCCACGCCTACGTCCCCGTCACGGGCAACCACCTGCTCTCGCGCGAGGAGGCGGCCACCCCCGCCTACCGCGCCCGCTACTGCCTCGACGAGGCCGGCCTCGCCGGGGTGCGGCGCCTGATCGCCGCCTCGCCGATGAAGGAGCAGGGCCTGACCCGGGCGATCGAGGTGCCCTACATCGTGACGACGGCGCGCAACTGGGCCGGGCGCATCGGCCGCTTCACCCTGACGGTGGACAAGGGCAGCCCGGCCGCGCTCGTCAGCTTCTGCCGCACCGGCGTGCGCAAGACGGGACCGACCACCTTCGTGTGGGAGGCGACGGATTACGCGCCGGATTCCGACCTGCGGATCCTGATCGTCTCGAACGACGACGGAGCCTTCGGCATCCGCTGAGCCGGCCCGTCGCCCCGCGGTTCACGCGACTTTCCCTCGCGGCCGCCCGGAACGGGGCTGGCGCGGCGGCCTTTCCCCCCGTAACACGGCCCCGCCCGCCCGAGCGGCGCGGCCCTTGAAAAGGGAAGCACGATGTTCACTCTCGAGATCGACGGCACGGCCGTCGCCATCATCCGGTCGAACGAGGAGCGGGCCCGGGAGCTTCTCGAGGTCGAGGGTTTCCAGGACGACCTGCGCACCATGAAGAGCGATGGCCGCCCGCTGTGGACGGGCAAGGTCGAGTCGCTGAAGCTGCGCCCCGCGACCGAGGACGAGGTCGAGACCTTCGAGGACTCGATGGACGACGAGGATTTCGAGGACGAGGACGAGCCCAAGGCCGCCAATGACAGCCAGGGCGAGACCGACGACGAGGACGAGGAGGACGACGTCGACATCCTGTTCCTCGTCGACATCGACGACGAGGACGAGGCGTAAGACGCCCCGCGGCCGGCGTCCCGCCGGTCGCATCTTTCCTGTCCGAGGCCCGCTCCGTCGCCGGAGCGGGCCTTTTTTCGCCTACGCGCCCAGCTTGCGCTTGCGCTGGCCGAGCGTGCGCAGGCGCAGCGCGTTGAGCTTGATGAAGCCCGCCGCGTCGCGGTGGTCGTAGGCGACCGCGCCCTCCTCGAAGGTGACGAGGTCCTGGTCGTAGAGCGAGTTCGGGCTCTCGCGGCCGATGACGTGGACGCCGCCCTTGTAGAGCTTCAGCCGCACCGTGCCGGTGACCATCTCCTGGCTCTTGTCGATCAGCGCCTGGAGCATCTCGCGCTCGGGGCTGAACCAGAAGCCGTTGTAGATCAGCTCGGCGTAGCGCGGCATCAGCTCGTCCTTGAGGTGCGCCGCGCCGCGGTCGAGGGTGATCGACTCGATCGCCCGGTGGGCCGGCAGCAGGATGGTGCCGCCGGGGGTCTCGTACATGCCGCGGCTCTTCATGCCGACGAAGCGGTTCTCGACGAGGTCGAGGCGGCCGATGCCGTTGGCCCGGCCGAGCTCGTTGAGCTTGGCGAGCAGTGTGGCCGGCGACAGCGTCTCACCGTCGATCGAGACCGCGTCGCCGCGCTCGAAGCCGATGGTGATGATCGTCGGCGTGTCGGGCGCCTCCTCGGGCGACAGGGTGCGCGAGTAGACGTAGTCGGGAACGTCCTGCGCCGGATCCTCCAGCACCTTGCCCTCGGAGGAGGCGTGCAGGAGGTTGGCGTCGACCGAGAACGGCGCCTCGCCGCGCTTGTCCTTGGCGATCGGGATCTGGTGCTGCTCGGCAAACGCGATCAGCGATTCGCGCGAGCGGAAATCCCACTCGCGCCACGGGGCGATCACCGTCACGTCGGGCTTCAGCGCGTAGTAGCCGAGCTCGAACCGGACCTGGTCGTTGCCCTTCCCGGTGGCGCCGTGGGACACAGCATCCGCCCCGACGCGCTCGGCGATCTCGATCTGCTTCTTGGCGATCAGAGGGCGGGCGATCGAGGTGCCGAGCAGATAGATGCCCTCGTACTGGGCATTGGCCCGGAACATCGGGAAGACGTAGTCGCGGACGAATTCCTCGCGCAGGTCCTCGATGAAGATGTTCTCGGGCTTGATGCCGAGCAGCTCCGCCTTCTTGCGGGCCGGCTCCAGCTCCTCGCCCTGGCCGAGATCGGCGGTGAACGTCACCACCTCGCAGCCATAGGTGGTCTGGAGCCACTTGAGGATGATCGAGGTGTCGAGGCCGCCCGAGTAGGCGAGCACGACCTTCTTCACGCGCTTCTGGGGCTGGTCGGACATGCGGGTCGGGCCTCGAGCAAAAAGGGAACTGAGTGAACGCGCCGGGGCTTAACAGCCCGGCCCGGCCGCGTGCAACCGCGTTGCCGAACTCCTCGCTCCGGCCCGTGGCGAAGCGACGCCCGGACCGGCGCTTGTGGGCGGGGCGCGCGGACGCGAAGGTGCCGGCTTCAGCCACACGGAGGGGTGCGATGCCGCGCGGGCCCACGCTCGAATTCTGGTTCGAGTTCGCGTCGACCTATTCCTACCTCGCCGCCATGCGGATCGAGGCGCTCGCCGAGGCGGCCGGGGTCACCCTGCGCTGGCGCCCGTTCCTGCTCGGGCCGGTCTTCGCCGCGCAGGGCTGGACCTCCTCGCCGTTCAACCTCTACCCGGCCAAGGGCCGCCACATGTGGCGCGACCTCGCCCGCGAGGCCGCCCGCCTCGGCCTGCCGCCTGTGGTGCGGCCCGAGAGCTTTCCCCAGAACAGCCTGGCGGCGACCCGGGTCGCGGTCCACGGCGCCGAGGAGCCGTGGATCGGGACCTACGTCCGGGCGGTCTACGATGCCGAGTTCGCCCGCGGCCAGTCGATCGCCGAGCCCGCCGCGGTCTCGAACCTCCTCAACGGCCTCGACCTCGACGGGCCGGCGCTGATCCGCGCCTCGACCCAGGAGCCGGTGAAGAGCCGCCTGCGCTCGATCGGCGAGGAGGCGAAGTCCCGCGGCCTGTTCGGCGCCCCGACCTTCCTCACCGAGGACGGCGAACTGTTCTGGGGCAACGACCGGCTGGAGCAGGCGCTCGCCTGGGCGATGGGCGAGCGGTCGGCGGGGATGCGCTGAGCCTCTACTCCTTCTCGAGGATCGACACCGTGCCGTCGCGTTCGACGACCGCGACCGCGACCTTGTCGAGGTCGTCGAGCTTCTCCTGGCGGGCGGCGGTGCGGATGTCGGCCTGCTGCATGCGCAGGCGGCGCATCGCGGTCTCGTTCCAGCGGCCGTCGCGGAACACCACGATCGGGGTGCCGTCGACGATGCGCTCGAACCAGACGAAGCGCAGCTTCAGCCACGACACCGCGACGTGCATCAGCCCGACGGTGAAGAGCGCGCTCATCGCGCCGACGAACGAGCGGTCGTCGCCCAGCACGGCGCTGACCGAGAGGCCGCCGAACAGGAAGAGCACCACCATGTCGATCGGCGCCTGCTGGCTCGCGGTGCGGCGCCCGATCAGCCGGATCACGAACAGCACGATGATGTAGGCCGCCGCGGCCTTGAGGACGGTATTCATCGCTAGAGCATTTTCCGACGAAGTGGAAACCGGTTCGTCGCAGAAAATGCGACAAAACAATGGCTTAGAGAGCTTCGCGATTGCAACGTGATCGTGGAGCGCGTTAGGGCACCGCGAATTGCGACCAGGACAGGGTCTCGCCCTCGTCGAGGCGAGCGGTGAGATCGACGGCGCCGCGGAAGCTCGGCGAGCCGGTGAAGCGGATCACCGCGTGCGTCTCGCCCTTGATCACCGGGAAGACGAGGCGGATGTTGCCCCCCGCCACCTGCCAGGTCTGGGGCCGCGGCGTGATGCTCTCGAGCCCGAACAGGTCGACGAGCTCCTTGGCGATCGTCACCGCGACCTGGTCGCCGCCGGGCGGCACCCGGGTGTCGAGCCGCACGATCGTCGGCGCCCCGAACCGGGCCACCGGCTCGTAGTGGATCACGATCGACCCGTCGCGGTTGGAGCGGGTGTGCTCGCTGAGGGGGCCGCGCCCGAGGAGGCCGAGGGCGCAGACGACCACGAAGGCCAGCATCAGCCAGCGTCCGGCGAGCTCCGCCCGGCGCCAGCGATCCTCGAAGCCGGGATAGAAGCCGGCGGCGATCTCCTCGCGCATCGGCGGATCGTCATGGATGACCTTCACCGGGACCCCTCTCGTCGCGGGCGCCCCGTCGGCAGCGTCTCGCCGGGTCGCAGGCGACCGGACATAGTGCCCCCGCGTCATCCGGCCATCATCGGGCGCGGAGCGGCTGGTCCCGCGCCCGGGCCGGACCTACAATCGAACGCTGCGTCAACCGGCCCCGCGACGATGCCAGGCACCGCCCGCCCTTCCCCCGCCGAGCCGGCCGGGCGCCTCGTCGCGCTCGACCGGATGCGCGGGTTCTTGGTCGGCCTCGTCGTGCTGCACCACGCGGTGCTGGCCTACTGCACCTTCGGCCATGTCGACCGGGTCCACTACGCCCTGTCGACCGCGCCGATCGTCGATTCCGCGCGCTGGATCGGGTTCGATTACCTCGTCATGCTGAACGACGGCTTCTTCATGCCGCTGCTGTTCGGGCTCTCGGGCCTGTTCGTCCGGGACGGCCTCGCGCGGCGCGGCGCGAAGGCCTACCTGCGGGCCCGGCTATCGCGCCTCGGCCTGCCGTTCTGCGCTGCCGTCCTCACGCTGATGCCGCTCGCCTACTACCCCTCGTTCCTCCAGGCCGGTGGCGCGCCGGGTTTTTCGGATTTCTGGCTCGCGACGGTCACGACCGGGCCCTGGCCGAGCGGCCCGCCCTGGTTCATCGGCGTCCTGCTGCTGTTCGACGCCGGCGCTGCCCTGATGGTCGCGCGCGGACCGGCGCTCCCGCGAGCCGCGGACCCATGGCGGCCGGGTCGGTGCTTCGCGGTGCTCGTCGCCGTTACGGCGGCGGCCTTCCTGCCCTTCCTCCTCGCGGTCGGCCCGGTCCGCTGGTTCGCGATCGGGCCGCTCGCCGTCCAGGGCAGCCGCATCGGCCTCTACGCCGCCTACTTCGCCGCCGGGGCCTGGCTCGGACGGGGCGGCGGGGCCGCGGTCGCCGGCTTCGGGCGGGCGCTCGCCCGTCGTTGCGGGCTCTGGGTCGCGCTCGCGGTCGCGGCTGGGGCGGCCTTCCTCGCGGCGCCTCAACTCGGCCGGGCCCTGCACCTGCCGGGCTTCGCGACGCTGGCGCTCGTGGGCGCGGTGCAGGCGGTCTTCTGCACCGCCGCCTCCTTCGCCCTGCCGGCCGTCTTCCTGCGCGTCGCCGGAGGCCGTCGCCCGGCCCTCGACAGCCTCGCGGCGAACGGCTTCGCGATCTACCTGCTGCACTATCCCGTGGCGACCTGGGTGCAGGCCGGTTTGCTCAGGCTGACGGCCGGTGCCGTCGCGAAGGGGTGCGCGGCCTTCGCGGTCGCGCTGGCGGGCAGCTGGGTCGCCGCGGCGGCGCTGCGGCGGCTCCTGCTCGTCGGACGGAGACTCGTGAAATGACCGCGCCGCTCCCACCCGCGCCGCTCCTGCCCTGGACCGCGCTCATCGACGGCTCGGCCGACCGGGCCGATGCGCGCCTCGTCACCGTCGCCGGCTGGCCGGTCGCCGCGACGGAGGCGGCCGAGGCGCGCTATTGCCTGCTCGTGCCGGAGCCCGCCTGCTGCGGCGGCTGCCTGCCGGGCCATCCGGCCGCCTGCATCGAGGTGCGCGCCGACGCGCCCGTCCCGCTCGACGGCCGGGCGGTGACCCTGCACGGCCGCTTTCGCCGCCTGCACGACGATCCGTGCGGCTGGCGCTACCGGCTCGACGCCGCCGTGGTCGTGCCCGACCGCGCGCCGCCTCGTCCGGGCTTCTCCCATCGGGGCCTCTCCCGCCGCGGCCTCGTCGCGGCGGCCTCGTTCCTCTGCCTGCCGGTCGCGGCCGCCGCGCAGGATGCCGCGCCGGCCGCCGCATCCGAGGCCGCGACCGACGCGGTGACCGAAGCCCGCCGCGCGCGGGCCGCGGCCTTCCTCGTCGCGCGCCCGACGATCGACTGCCACAGCCATGCCGGCCGCGTGCTGCGGGTGCGGGAGGCGGAGGGGCACGCGCCCTTCACGCCGCTGGCGGGGCCGATGCGGGCCGGCGGCCTCGCGGTCGCCTGCCTGGCGATCGTCTCGGATTCGCCGACCCACCGGGTGACGCCGGAGGGCCGCATCCGCGCCTTCCGCGAGCCCGAGCCGGGCGAGCTGCGATCTTACGCCGAGCGGGGCTTCGCCCGCCTGCACGCCCTGGTGCGCGAGCAGGGTCTGCGCCTGGTGCGCAACGCCGCCGACCTCGCGGCGGCCCGGGCCGCCGAGCCTGCGATCCTCGTCGCCGCGGAAGGCGCGGATTTCCTGGAGGGCGATCTCGGCCCCCTCGAGGAGGCATACCGGCGGGCGGACCTGCGCCACCTCCAGCTCACGCATTACCGGGCGAACGCGCTCGGCGACATCCAGACCGAGCCGCCGGTCCATGGCGGCCTGACGGCGTTCGGCGCCGCGGTGATCCGGGCGTGCGAGGCGCTGGGGGTGATCGTCGACGTGGCGCACGGAACCGAGGCGCTGGTGCGCCGCGCGGCCGAGGTGGCGACGAAGCCCCTCGTCCTCTCGCACACCTCGCTCACGACGCGGCCGCGGCCCTGGACCCGCCGCATCACCCCCGCCCATGCCCGGATCGTCGCGGCGACCGGCGGCGTCATCGGCCTGTGGCCGCCCGCGGGCCTGTTTCCCGACCTCGCGGCCCTGGCCGAGGGTATCGCCCGGATGGCGGATGTGGTCGGGGCGGACCATGTCGGGCTCGGCACCGACATGATGGGCCTCGTCGGCCCGAGCGCCCTGCCGGATTACGCGGCCCTGCCCGACCTCGCCGCCCACCTCCTCGCCCGGTTCACCCCGGACGAGACCGCCGGTATCCTCGGCGGCAACTACCTGCGAGTGGCCCGGGCGTGCCTGGCGGCGTGAGGCGCGCCGGGGCCGCCCGCAGGGAGTTGCCGCGGCGGGCAAACCCGCTACGATGGTTTTTGGGTCGGCAGTCACCCAGGCGTCACCGCCCCGCGGAGGGGAGCTAAACCTGCCCGTCGTCCTTCGGCATGCCCTCGTTCCCGTGCCGCGTCGCAAGCCGGTGACCCTCGACACCTGATCCCAGGTCGGCATCCGGAGACGAACCGTGCCGAGAGACCCGATCCCCTTCGCGACCCGCGACGTGTCGGCGCTGGCCAAATCCCTGCGCGCCCAATGGGCGTCGCGGGCGAGCCCGCCGAGCCACGTCGAGATGCTGAACATGCTGGCCCGGGCCGCCGGCCACCGCAACTTCCAGCACTTCCGCGCCCGGGGCGACCAGCGGCCGCCGGGCCCGCCGGAGCCTGCCGCCGAGGCCGATCCCTCGGCGGTCCTGCGCGCCGCCCGCCACTTCGATCCCGAGGGGCGGCTGCGGAGCTGGCCGGCGCACCGGTCGATCCAGGACCTGTGCCTGTGGGCGGTCTGGGCCCGGATCCCGGCCGGGTGCCGCTTCGACGAGCGCGAGGTCAGCGCGCGCCTTACCGCGCTGCACCTCTTCGGCGATCCGGCGATCCTCCGGCGCACGATGTGCCATATCGGTCTGATGACGCGCACGCCCGACGGGCGCGAGTATCGCCGCATCGAGCGGTCGCCGTCGCCCGAGGGTGTGGCGCTGATCCGGCTTCTGCGCGCCCCGGCGCACTGATCTCGCTCGTGTGAACCCGGCATTCCGCCCGTACCGGACGCGATCCCGGAGCCGCAACAGCAGGCTTCGGGATCGCGGGCGGCGTGTCTGGCGTCGTCGCCCGTTACCGCCCGCAGGCCGGCGTGCCGTAGCCGGCATAGACCACCCGCACATTGCGGCAGGCGGGGGCCGGCGCCTCGGCGGCTGCGGGCTTGGCCGCCTCGACGGCGGCCGTCGGCTCGGCCTTCGGGGCATCCGCGCCCGCCCGCACCACCAGCGGGGTCGCGACCAGGGAGAGCAGTGCGGCGGCGGCGACCAAGGTCAGGCGGTGGGTCACGGACAGTCTCCCCTAGTCTTGCACCGCGCCCGGCGGCATCGTGTTCGGATCTGTACTGTCAACGAGCTTGACCGTTTTTCGGTTCCAGCCCCGCTTCGGGTTCGTGCGGGGGCGCACGCGCGCTTGACTCGGGCGCCGCCGGTTCCCAAGGGTCGCGGCACGATCCGACCCCGCCCGAGCCGCAAGCCCCCGCCCATGACCGCCACCGACGCCGACCTCCAGCCGACCCGCTCGTTCCAGGGCCTGATCCTGACGCTCCAGCGGTTCTGGGCCGCGCAGGGCTGCGTGATCCTCCAGCCCTACGACATGGAGGTGGGCGCCGGCACGTTCCATCCGGCCACCACCCTGCGGGCGCTGGGGCCCAAGCCCTGGAAGGCGGCCTACGTCCAGCCCTCGCGCCGGCCGAAGGACGGGCGCTACGGCGAGAACCCGAACCGGCTCCAGCACTATTACCAGTTCCAGGTCATCCTGAAGCCGAACCCGCCGAACCTCCAGGAGCTGTACCTCGCGTCGCTCAAGGCGATCGGCGTCGATCTCGCGCTCCACGACATCCGCTTCGTCGAGGACGACTGGGAGAGCCCGACGCTCGGCGCTTGGGGCTTGGGCTGGGAATGCTGGTGCGACGGGATGGAGGTGAGCCAGTTCACCTACTTCCAGCAGGTCGCCGGCTTCGAATGCTCACCGGTCGCCGGCGAGCTGACCTACGGCCTCGAGCGCCTGGCGATGTACGTCCAGGGTGTCGAGAACGTCTACGACCTCAACTTCAACGGCCGCGAGGGCGACGAGAAGGTCACGTACGGCGACGTCTTTCTGCAGGCCGAGCAGGAATACTCCCGCCACAACTTCGAGGCCGCCGACACCGAGATGCTCTTTCGGCAGTTCCGCGACGCGGAGGCTGCCTGCCGCGCCTACCTCAAGGCCGGCGAGCCGGGGGCGGATAGCAACGATCCGCGCCACCGCATGGCGCAGCCGGCCTACGACCAGTGCATCAAGGCCAGCCACGTCTTCAACCTGCTCGACGCGCGCGGGGTGATCTCGGTCACCGAGCGGCAGAGCTACATCCTGCGGGTGCGCGAACTGGCAAAAGCCTGCGGCGAGGCCTGGCGGCGCACCGATGCGGGCGGGCTCGCGGGCGAAGCGCCCGCCGCCTGACATCCGCGCCGCCCGGCGCTACACACCCGCCAATTCCCTTCTCCCGATTCCGGGCCCTCCCGACGGAGTGCCTCGAGGCCGCCCGATGCCCGACCTGCTGCTCGAACTCTTCTCCGAGGAAATCCCCGCCCGCATGCAGCGGCGCGCGGCCGAGGACCTGCGCAAGCTCGTCACCGACGCGCTGGTCGAGCGCGGCTTCCTGTACGAGGGCGCCAAGGCCTTCGCGACGCCCCGCCGTCTCGCCCTCCACGTCGCCGGCCTGCCGGCCCGCGGCCAGGACGTGCGCGAGGAGCGCAAAGGGCCCCGCGTCGGCGCCCCCGAGGGGGCGGTCCAGGGCTTCCTGAAGAGCGCCGGCCTCGCCAGCCTCGACGAGGCCAAGGTCGTCTCCGACCCGAAGAAGGGCGAGTTCTACGTCGCGGTGATCGAGCGGCCCGGCCGCGAGACCATCGAAGTCCTGGCCGAGATCATCCCGGCGATCGTCAAGAGCTTCCCCTGGCCGAAATCGATGCGCTGGGGCGCGGCCTCGCGCGAGCCCGGCTCGCTCCGCTGGGTCCGCCCGCTGCACTCGATCGTCGCGAGCTTCGGTCCCGAGACCGAGACGCCCGAACTGGTGCCCTTCGCCATCGACGGGGTCGAGGTGGGGTTCACCACCCGCGGCCACCGCTTCCTGGCGCCGCAGGCGATCGAAGTGCGCCGCTTCGCCGATTACCTGCCGGCCCTCGAGCGGGCCTTCGTGGTGCTCGACGCCGACCGGCGCAAGGACATCATCCTGCACGATGCCCGCGACCTCGCCTTCGCGCGCGGCCTCGACCTCGTCGAGGACGAGGGCCTGCTGGAGGAGGTGGCCGGCCTCGTCGAGTGGCCGGTGACCCTGATGGGCGCCTTCGACGAGCGCTTCCTCGCCATCCCCCCGGAGGTGATCCGCGCGACCATCCGGGCGAACCAGAAGTGCTTCGTGCTGCGGGGCGCCCCCGGCCCCGACGGGCGCGAGCGCCTGGCCAACGCCTTCATCCTGGTCTCGAACCTGGTGGCCTCCGACGGCGGCGCCGCGATCGTCGCCGGCAACGAGCGGGTGGTGCGCGCGCGCCTCTCCGACGCGGCGTTCTTCTGGGAGACCGACCGCAAGACCCGGCTGGAAGACCGGCTGCCGAAGCTCGGCAACATCGTCTTCCACGAGAAGCTCGGCACACAGGCCGAGCGCGTCGAGCGGATCGCGGCCCTCGCCCGGGCGCTGGCGCCGGTCGTCGGGGCCGACCCGGATCTCGCCGAGCGGGCGGCGCGGCTCGCCAAGGCCGACCTCGTCACCGAGATGGTCGGCGAGTTCCCCGAACTGCAGGGACTGATGGGCCGCTACTACGCGGCCGAGCAGGGCGAGGACCCGGCGGTCGCCGCGGCGATCGAGGACCATTACAAGCCGCTCGGGCCCAGCGACCGGGTGCCGTCCGAGCCGGTCTCGGTGGCGGTGGCGCTCGCCGACAAGCTCGACACGCTGGTGGGTTTCTGGGCGATCGACGAGAAGCCGACCGGCAGCAAGGACCCGTATGCCCTGCGCCGCGCGGCGCTCGGCGTGATCCGGCTCGTCCTCGCCAGCGAGGCGCGGCTCTCCCTGCGGGCGCAGATCGCCGCCGCGTCCGCCGGCCACGGGCGGGACGCGGGCACCTTCGCGGACGACCTCCTCGCCTTCTTCGCCGACCGGCTGAAGGTCTACCTGCGCGACCAGGGCGCCCGCCACGACCTCATCGATGCCGTCTTCGCGCTTCCGGGTCAGGACGACCTCCTGATGGTGGTGCGCCGGGTCGAGGCGCTCGGCCGCTTCCTCGACACCGAGGACGGCAAGAACCTGCTCGCCGGCTCCCGTCGCGCCGCCAACATCCTGCGGATCGAGGAGAAGAAGGACGGCCGTGCCTACGACGCGGCGCCGGACCAGGGCCTCCTGCGCCTGCCCGAGGAAGCGGCCCTGGCCGAGGCCCTGCGGACGGCCGGCGCCGAGGCGGGAAAGGCCGTGGCGGTGGAGGATTTCGAGGGGGCGATGCGGGCGCTCTCGACGCTCCGCGCGCCGGTCGACGCCTTCTTCGACAAGGTGACGGTGAACGCCGACGAGCCGGCCCTGCGCGCCAACCGGCTCGCGCTCCTCAACGCGCTCCGGGCGGCGACCCGGGAGGTCGCGGACTTCTCCCGCATCGGCGGCGAGGGCCGCTGAGAACCGCTCGCGGGCGCGGCGCCGTGAGAACGACGCCGTGAGCCAATCCGCGTCTCCCGCGTTTTTCCCGGCGGGAGAGGGCGGCCGCCCCCCTTCTCCCACGGTCCCCCCGGGGGCCGGCGGATCGACACGGCGCGGCGAGGGACTTTGACTGCGATGCACCAGGACGCCATCCGACCGCACCGGGACAAGCCGGGAGTCTCGGCCCGCGGCATCGTGCTCACCCTGCTCGGAGTCGTGATCGGCACTGCCGGCTACTACGCCTCCTGGCGCTACCAGACCCCGCTCGGCACGATCGGCGGCATCGCCGGTCTGGCGCTCTGCGTGATCGGCACCAGCCACGGCCACGAGGGCGGGCATTAGAGCGGCAGACCGGCGCGCCTGCGGCACGATGCGCCGCGGGCGCAGTCGATCCGGCGGGAGGCGAGGGATGTTGGTCGGCACAACCCTGACACAAGGAGTGCGCGATGAACGCCAATTCCCCCGAGCACCGCGTCGGTCACGACGTCGATTCCGTCGATCAGGTCAGCAGCGTCACGCTGCTGGGCTTCGCCGTCGTCGGCGCGGCCCTGACGGTCGCCCTCAACGCGATGCTGATCTGACGTGACCACCCCGTGGGGGGGCGGCGCGAGCGCCGTCCCACAAGGTCATTCCGTCTCCCCGGCGATGCCCGAAGGCAGCCAGCCTAATCACCGCCGCCAGATGCCGATGCGGTTCGACCGGGCCTGCTCCTCGGCGGCGAGGAGGTCCGGGGTGGCGTCGGCGCTGGCGCGGCCGCCACCGTTGAACAGGATCAACTCCGACAGGTCCTGGCCGTCGAGGGAGCAGCGATAGGCGCCGCCCTCGGCCGGCGCGCAGGCGACGTCGCGGCGGCGCAGGTAGCGGCCGAGCTCGCGGGCGTTGCGGCCCGACAGGCCCTCGACCCCGGTGAGCCGCACGGTGCGCCCGTCGAAATCGAGGGTGCCGGTATCGACCACCGCGGGCGAGCCCCGCAGCACCGCGCGGCCCGCGGGATCCTGTCCGCCCCGCGGGTCCGCATCGGGCTCGGCGACGCTCGCCGTCTGCGGCGCCGGTACGGGGCGGGCGGCCTCGGGCCTGCCGGCGGACGGGGCTTTGCCGGCCTTGGCCCGCGCGGCCAGGGCTTGGGTGACGAAGTCGTGCCAGATGAGCGCCGGCATGTCGCCGCCGGTGACGCCGGCCATCGGCGTGTTGTCGTCGTTGCCGAGCCAGACCCCGACCACGAGGTCGCCGGCGAAGCCGACGAACCAGGCGTCGCGGCTGTCCTGGGTGGTGCCGCTCTTGCCGCCGGCGGGCACCGACACCCGGGCGTTCTTGCCGGTGCCCTCACGGATCACGGCGCTCAGCAGGTCGAGCATCCCGGTGCGGGCCGCCTGGTCGCGGGCCGGGGTCGGGGCGGTTTGCGGCCGCGTGTAGAGCGTCTGCTCGCGGGCGAGGATCTGGCGCACGCTGTAGGGCTCGACGGTCTCGGCGCCGGCCGCCACCGCCGCGTAGGCCCGGGTGATCTCGAGGAGGGTCGTCTCGGCCGAGCCGAGCGCGAGGCTCGGCAGGTTCGGCAGATCGGAGGTGATGCCGAGGCTGCGTGCCGTCTCGATCACCGCCGGGATCCCGACCGCCTCGGCGAGCTGCACCGCCACGGTGTTGATCGAGTGGGCGAAGGCGCTGCGCAGCGAGACGGCGCCGCGGTAGCGCCCGCCGTAATTCTCCGGCTCCCACTCGCCGATCTGGGTCGGGCGATCGACCATCGTCGAGTCCGGCCGATAGCCCTGCTGCAGGGCGGTGAGGTAGACGAAGAGCTTGAACAGCGAGCCCGGCTGGCGCTTGGCCTGGGTGACGCGGTTGAACTGGCTGTCGGCGTAGTCGCGCCCGCCGACCATGGCGAGGATCGCCCCGTCGGGCGCCATCGCGACCAGCGCGCCCTGCGAGACCTTGCGGCGCTCGCCGTCCTGGTCGAGGCGGCGCGCGATCACGCTCTCGGCGATGTTCTGGAGCGTCAGGTCGAGGGTGGTGCGCACCGTGGCGTCCGCCGGCCCGGTGCCGATCAGGCCGCGCACCGAATCGGCGACATTGTCGACGAAGTAGTTGGTGCCGACCGGCGTCTCCGTCGGCACACGCACGGTGGCGGGCGCGCGCTTGGCCGCCTCGGCCTCCGCGGCCGTGATCGCCCCGGTCTCCACCATCGCGTCGAGCACCTGGGCGGCGCGGCCCCGCGCCCCGTCGAGGTTGCGGTGCGGGGCGAGCTGCGAGGGCGCGCGCACGAGGCCCGCCAGCATGGCGGCCTCGCTGAGCGTCAGCTCCTTGGCCGGCTTGCCGAAATAGCGCTGCGCCGCCGCGTCCGCGCCGTAGACGCCGGCGCCGAAATAGGCGGCGTTGAGGTAGCGGGTGAGGATCTCGTCCTTCGGCAGCTGCGATTCGAGCCACAGCGACAGCACCGCCTCCTGCACCTTCCGCTTCAGGGTGCGGTCCTGCGACAGGTAGCTCATGCGCACGAGCTGCTGGGTCAGGGTCGAACCGCCCTCGCGGGTGCCGCCGGCGGCGGCGTTGCGGAAGGCGGCGCGCACGAGCCCGCGCAGGTCGACCCCGTGATGCACGTAGAAGCGCCGGTCCTCGATCGCCACGATCGCCTTGGCGAGGACCGGCGGCACCTCCTTAGGCGCGAGCTTGGCTCCCTTGATGACGCCGCGGGTGGCGAAGGCCTGCCCGTCGGCGGCGCGCACCACCAGGGCCGAGGCCGTGGGCTCGATGGTGAGCCCGCCATTCACCGGCAGGGTCGTGAGCGCGTAGAGCGTGTAGGCGAGGACGAGGCCGAGCCCGAGGGCGGCGGTGGCGGCAGCGACCCGCAGCCAGGGCACGCGCCGGGCGAAGGCGGCGGCCGGCCGCCAGGCCGCGGCGGTGGCGGCGGC
>NZ_JACWCT010000059.1 GCF_016613415.1 Methylobacterium ajmalii
CGGATCCGGCGCCCGGACGGGATCCGCCGCCGGCGGCGTGACGGCGGCCTCCTCCGCCGGTTCGGGGTCGCGCCGCGACCGCCGGGGCGGCAGCGGGGGCGGGGGCGCGCGGCCGGTGCGGGGCGCCGGCGCGGGCTCCCGGGGAACGCCTGCGTTGCCCGCCAGGCCGATCGCCCGGAAGAACCCGGTGGCGCGCACCGGCAGAGTCTCGCGCATCCAGCCGGCGAAGCGGTCGATCTCGCCGTCGCGCACCGCCCGGTCGCGCAGGGTGCGCAGGGCGACGAAGGTGCGCAGGTCGTCGTCGGTCGGGTCGATCAGCCGGCCCCCGGCCGCGAGGAACCGGTCGACCAGGGCGTCGGTCTTGGCGCCGGGCGGCACCGGACCGCGGCGCACCAGCACCAGGTCCCGACCCGGGATCCTGGTCGAGATGCCCGAGGCGGTCAGCGCCGCCCGCAGCCGGGCCTGGAAGGCGATCGGATGGGTCTGCAGCAGGGCGCGATAGCAGACGTGCCGCTCGCGGTCGTTCTCGTCGCGGTGCAGGAAGGTCAGTCGGCCGTGCAGCGGCGGCAGCCTCTGCTCGGGCTCGCCCTTGCTGACCACGTCGATCGCGTCGTGGGGATCGTCCTCCAGGGCGTAGAGGTCGAAGGCGGCGCGCAGCAGCTCGCCGAGGCCGGCCTCCTCGTCGTCGAGGATGCCCGAGAGGTCGGCCGCGCGCCGGGCGGCGTCGAGCTCGAAGGGCGGGGCGGCGGGCTCGTGCCGTTCGGGCGCCTGGCCCGTGAGGTCGCGGCAGGGGACCACCGCCCCTTCCGCCAGGCAGGCGCGCCGGAAGGCGTCGCAGCGCATCAGCAGGGTCCGGGGCCGTATCGCGCTCGCGGCGGCCCGCGCGATCGCCGCCTCCTCGAACGGCCAGGTCGGGGCGGGCGGGACGAAGCCGGCCTCGGCATAGGCCGGGGCGAGACGGCCGTGGATCAGCGCCGCCGCGGCGTCCGGCCGGTTCAGGCCCTCGAGCATCACCGGCGGATCGAACCGGTCGAAGGCGGATTTGAGCCCCCGCGCCTCGAGCCGCTGCCAGGATTCGGGAAGGCAGGCGACCAGCGTCATGCCGTGCCCGCCGCCCTCGTGCAGCTCCATCAGGCCGGCGGCCAGCATCTCGGCGAGGCCCGGACCGGGCTCGAAATCGTCCTGCGCGGCGAGCCGGCTCGCATCGACCACGCCGTCGATCTGGTCGACGGCGACGAGGGTCGGCCCGCTGAGACCCATGATCCAGGCCATCCCGCGCACGAGCTCGATCGGCGAGGGCGGCGGCGTGGTGAAGCCCAGCGCGGTGCGGGCGGCCGTGTCGGCCTCGTAGCCCTGCAGCCAGGCATGGGCGAGGCCGACCGCCGCGAGGTCCTGGGCCCGCAGAAGGCAAAGCGCCCGAAACACGTCCTGGTGCTTGAGCGCCCGCCCGGTATCGACGTGCATCAGGGCGCGCACCAGGAGGTCGACGATCCGGCGGGCGTCGATGTTGGGGGTGTTGAACGCCTGCTCGACCTGCGCCTCGACCCGGAACCGGCGGGCGATGCCGGCCAGCACCGCGTCGGACTGGCGCCGCCCGTCGGGCATCGGCTGCATCAGGGCGGTGAGGTAGCTCAGCGCCGCGCTGCGCCAGAAATCCGTCAGGCCGAGCACGTCGAGGAGCACGAACCAGCCGCCCGAGGCCCAGACCGCGCGGCGGATCTGCCCGACGAGGTGCGTCTTGCCGATGCCGGCCTCGCCGACGAGCACCCGGCCGCGCGGGCGCGGCCCCGCCCCTTGCGCGTGCAGGTCGGCGACGAGGCCCGGCACCAGGGCCTCGTTGGGCGCGCCCGTCGGCTCGGCGTCGAGCCAGACGCTGTCGAGGGTGCGGACCCAGTCGAAGTTGACGCGGCGCAGGGCGTCGAGGGCGTCGCTCATGCCTGGATCCAGATCTCGTGGAAGGGCTCGCCGGCCGGTGCGAAGGCCGCCGCGCGCTCGGCGGCGTCGAGGGCCTTCGGATCGCCGATCCGGGTGAGCCGGATCGCCGGATCGCCCGACAGGATCGCCGCCAGCCCGGCATCGAGGGTCGCGCGGTCGAGATCGGCGAGCGCCGCCCGCAGGGCGCTGAGGCGGACGGCGGTGGCCTTCCGGCCCCCGGTGCAGGCGAGGTAGGCCCGTTCGATCCGGGTGCGGACCTCGCCCGGGTCGGGCACGCGCGCGGCACCGGATGCCGGCCGTGTCTTGGACCGTATCTCGGGCCGCGCCTTGCGGACTTTCGGCGCCGGCGGCGCCCGCCCGGGGGCGGGGCCGACGAACTCGGCCAGCGTCGCCCCCGTCGTCGCGAGGTGGTGGTGGAGCCGCGTCAGCCAGTCCTGCAGCACCCGCATGGTCGGCGGCAGGGGGTCGCGCAGGTGCCCGCCGGCCCAGTTCCAGCCCTTGTCGGTCACGGTCAGGCGCGAGGAGCGGCCCTCCCTCTCGACCGCCAGGAAGCCGGCCCGCTGCAGCGCCTCGCGCTCGGCCTTCCTCGGGGCGATCTCGCTGTTGAGCGCGGTGCCCTGCCGGCCGAGCAGGCGCCAGAGGATCATCGCCTGGGCGGGGGTCGGCGTCTCGCTCATCGTGTCGGCGTCCGGGTCATCGGGTGGTGGCTCCTGGTCCGGGGCCGGTGCGCCGCAGCCGGACGACGGCGCGGATCTTCTCGATCGCCCGCTGCAGGTCGTCGGTCACCTGCGCGTTGGTGAGGCGCAGCACGAGGTGGCCGGCGACCATCAGCTCGTAGTCGCGGTGGCGGTCCTCGCCGAACTTCGGCTCGGCTTGGTGCTCGGGCCCGTCGAGCTCGACGACGATCCGGTGCGCGCGGCACAGGAAGTCGACCCGGGGATGGCGACCGTCTCCCGCCACCCGGACGGTCTCGTTGCCGGAGAACAGGCCGGCGAGGTCCGGATCGGCCGCGAGCGCCGCCTCGACCCGCCGCTCGACCGCACTCGCCGGGTGGGCGCGCGAGCGCGCGGGAATGAAGCGGGAGGCGGCCGGGGTGGCCGGATGGCCGACCGTGCAGGCGCCGTAGAGTATGCGGTCGTAGGGCGGCGTGTCGGGCGGCACGACCGGCAGGGCGGCGATGCAGGCGGCGCCGTGCCCGGTGCACCATTCCAGCGCCTCGATCACCGGCGCCGCCCGCGCGGCCGAGGCCGGATCGACCTCCGCCACCAGGATCACGCTGCCGGGATCGACCGCCCGCAGCAGCTGGCCGAATTCGAGCGCCCGCGCCGCCCGCCGGAACCGGGGCGGGCGCCCAGAGGCCGCGAGCGTCGCGGCCGCCTTGAGCCACGGGCCCGACACCTCCGGCGCCGAGCCGTCCGGCCAGTCCGGCCAGCGGGCGAGAGCGAGATCCGCGAGGTCGTCGAGCACGCCGTCGACCACGGCCGTCGCGCTCCGGGGCTCTCCGGCGGCGACGAGCAGCGCCCCACGGCCGATGCCTGCCTCCACCAGCACCTGCCCGACGCCGTCGCGGGTGAGGCCGAGGACGGCGAGCCGCGCGCCCTCCGCGAGCCCCGCCACGCGCCCGGCGAGTTCGACCGGCGTCAGGAGCGGCGAACCGGTCGTCTCTCGGGACCTGTGCAAGGCCAAACCGGCACTCCTGGACCGGCCGACGACGCCCCTCGCGTCGTCCGGCTGTCCCGGGGCGATATCCAGCACAGGTTGCCGCGCCTTGCCAAGGGGTTGTGGCGAGGCGCACGGGGCGGAGCCCCCCGCTCCCGTCACCGTGCCGGCGCGGCCCCCGCCGGTGCCGCCGCCCCGGTGCGGATCGCCCACAATTCGGTCGGCAGGCTGATCGGTGCGCCGGGCTTGTAGTCGGCCGAATCCTGGATGTGCGAGGTCGTGACGTAGATCGTGCCGTCCGGTCCCTCGCCGAAGGTGTCGGGCCAGCGCAGCTGCGGATCCTGGACCAGGGTGGTCAGACCGGCGCCGTTATTGGCGAGGTCGCGGACCTTTACGGCGTTGTCCTGGGGCGAGGTGACGTACATCCGCCCGTCCTTGCGGCCGATCAGCAGGCCGTCCGCCGGCCCGTTCTCGCCGACCGTGACGATCTTGGCGCCCAGCGTCCGGTCGGTGAGCATCTCGGGGACCACCGTGGCCGTCGCCCAGCCGGTCAGGGCGTCCGTCGGCAGGCTGTAGAGCGTCTTGCCCTTGATCGCCTGCCAGTAGAGCGTCCTGCCGTCGGGCGAGAGCGCGATGCCGTCGGCGGAGAAGTCGACGCCGCGGCCGTCCGGGCGGCGCAGGGGCTGGCCGTCGGCCGTCACGGTCACGCCCTTGTCCGGCATGGTCGAGGGGTGGCCCGACAGCACCCGCCGGGCCGAGCCGCTGTCGAGGTCGACGACGACCAAGGCACCCTCGGCGCCGGAATCGGTGAGGTAGGCGGTCTTGCCGTCGGGCGAGATCCGGACGTCGTTTAGGTAGGAGGCCTGCAGGATGGTGGGCGCGTCGAACGGGATCGTCTTGATCACCTGATTGGTCTTGAGGTCGATGCCGACGAGCTTCGGTCCGTCCTTCACCACCGCGCCCATCGCGGGCGCGCCGGCATCCACCACCCAGAGCCGGTCCTGGGCATCCGCCACCACGCTCTGCACGCAGACGAAATGGGTCTTCGGGTCGATCTCGTCCTTCCTGGCGTTGCGCCAGGAATTCCAGCCGGCATCCGGGTAGGGCACCGGCTTGCCGTCCTTGAGCTCCGCCACCGAGACCGGGGCGTCCTCGCTCCAGCGCGGGAAGTTGACGAAGATCCGCCCGTCCCGGGCGACCGTGACGCCGGTGACCTGGTGGTCGAAGCTCGCGACCTTGTCGAGGCGGGGAGAGGCGCCCTGCTGCGCGAGCGCCGGGGCCGGCGCGGCGCCGGCGAGGAGAAGGCAGGCGAGCGCGAGGCGGGCGCCGTGGTGATGCGTCATGGGGAAAACTCTTCGTCCGGGCAAGCGCCCGGACGGAGAACGCAACGGCACCCGGTCGAGGTCCCTTGGAGTATCTTCAGCGGGCCGGCCCGTGACCGCCGGGCGGCCGCGAGCCGAGATGGGAGCGCAGGGTGGTGCCCTCGTACTCGGTTCGGAACAGGCCGCGCCGGCGCAGCTCGGGCAGGACGAGCTCGATGAAGTCGTCGAGCCCGCCCGGCAGCGTCGGCGGCATGATGTTGAAGCCGTCCGCACCCCCGGCCCGGAACCGCGCCTCCATCTCGTCGACGATCTGGGCCGGCGTGCCGACGATCTGCGAGTGGCCTCGCGCCCCGGCGATGCGCAGGTAGAGCCGGCGCAGGCTCAAGCCCTCGCGGCGGGCGAGGTCCAGCATCAGCTGCTGGCGCGACTTGAGCCCTTCGCTCTCCGGCAGTTCCGGCACCGGCCCGTCGGGATCGTGCCCCGAGAGGTCGTGGCCGACCATGCGGCTGAGGAGCGCCAGCCCGACCACCGGGTCGATCAGCGCCTGCAACTCCTCGAACTTCTCGCGCGCCTCCGATTCGGAGCGGCCGACGACGGGAAACAGTCCCGGCATCACCTTGAGGTCGTCGGGCTGCCGGCCGAAGCGGGCCATGCGGCCCTTGAGGTCGCGGGTGAAATCCACCGCCTCCTCGAGGGTCTGGTTGGCCGTGAACACGATCTCGGCGGTGCGCGCCGCCAGGTCCTTGCCCGGCCCCGACGAGCCGGCCTGGACCAGCACCGGCTGGCCTTGCGGCGTGCGCGACAGGTTGAGGGGGCCGCGGACCTCGAAATGCTTGCCCTTGTGGTCGAGGGGCCGGAACCCGTCGGGCTTCGAGAACTGGCCCGACGCCTTGTCGATCACCACAGCGTCGTCGTCCCAGGTGTTCCAGAGACCCAGGACCACGTCGACGAACTCCTCCGCCCGCTCGTAGCGGTCGGCGTGGCGGGCGATCGTGTCGTTGCCGAAATTCGCTGCCTCGAGGTCGGTGGCGGAGGTCACGAGGTTCCAGCCGGCCCGGCCGCCGCTGAGGTGGTCGAGGGAGGCGAAGCGGCGGGCGACGTTGTAGGGCTCGTTGAAGCTCGTCGAGGTGGTGGCGACGAGGCCGATCCGGCTGGTGACGGCGGCCAGCGCCGACAGCAGGGTGACGGGCTCGAAATGCGTCGAGCGGGCGGTGCGCTCGCTGGAGCGCAGGTCGGCGTCGCGGATGCCGGTGCCGTCCTCGAGAAAGATCAGGTCGAACTTGGCGGCCTCGGCGCGCTTGGCCCAGCCGACGTAGCGCTCGAGGGTGATGCCGCCATCGGCCTCGCTCGACGGGTGGCGCCACCCGGCGACGTGGTGGCCGGTGGCGTAGAAGAAGGCGCCGAGGCGCATCGTCCCGTTTGTCATCGCGTCCTCGCTCGGCCGGCATCCCGGATTGCCACGTACCCGATCGGATCTAGGGCACGGGCGCCGCGCGGCTGTCAGCCCTTCGCGACGATGTCGAGGGCCTGCGCCAAATCGGCCAGCAGGTCGGTCTCCGCCTCCAGGCCGACCGAGAGCCGCACCAGCCCGTCGCCGACGCCCGCCCGCTCGCGGGCCTCGGGGTCCATCGCGGCGTGGGTCATGGTCACCGGGTGGGCGATCAGGCTCTCGACCCCGCCGAGGGATTCCGCCAGGCTGAAGATCGTGAGCGCCCCGACGAGCCGGCGCACCGCCTCGCGCCCGCCCGCGAGTTCGGCGCTCAGCATCGCCCCGAACCCCGCCTGCTGCGCTTTGGCGAGGGCGTGGCCCGGATGGGCGGGCAGGCCCGGATAGTGGACGCGGGCCACCGCCGGATGACGGTCGAGGAAGGCCGCGACCGCGGCGGCGTTGCGCTCCTGGCGCTCGATGCGGGCAAACAGCGTGCGCACGCCGCGCAGGGTGAGGTAGGCGTCGAAGGGCGAGCCCGTGACCCCGACGGTGTTCGCCCACGCGGCGAGCTCGTCGCCCAGCGTCGCGTCCGCGGCGATCACCGCGCCGCCGATCACGTCGGAATGGCCGTTGAGGAACTTGGTGGTCGAGTGGACGACGAGGTCGGCCCCGAGGGAGAGCGGCCGCTGCAGGGCCGGCGACAGGAAGGTGTTGTCGACGACGAACAGGGCGCCGGCGGCCTTGGCGAGCGCCGCGACCCGGCGGATGTCGGTGATCCGCATCAGGGGGTTGCTCGGCGTCTCGGTGAGCACGATCCGGGCGCCCTCGGCGAGGGCGGCCGCGAGCGCCGCCTCGTCGCCCTGGTCGACGAAGGCGACCCGGTAATGGCCGCGGGCCGCGCGCATCGACAGCAGCCGGTGGGTGCCGCCGTAACAATCGTGCGGCGCCACCAGGAGGTCGCCGGGGCGCAGCGGCGACAGGGCGAGGTCGAGGGCCGCCATGCCGCTCGACACCACGACGGCCCGGGCGCCGCCCTCGAGCTTCGCCAGGGTGTCGGCGAGCTGGTCGCGGGTCGGGTTGCCGAGGCGGGCGTAATCGTAGGCCCGCGGCTGCTCGAACTCGGCGAAGGTGTAGGTCGTCGAGAGGTAGAGCGGCGGCGTCACCGCGCCGAAGGCGGTGTCCGTGCCGATCCCGTTCGCGGCGGCGATCGTCTCCGCCCGCCGCTGCTCGCGCACCACGCTCTCGTCCGACACGTCGCTCTCCCGTTCCAGCCCGCGGGACCGGTCCCGCGCATCGCCTTGGCCCATGCGGGACGTTGTCCCGCTCCCTCTTGGCCCATGCGGCGTCCGGTTCCGCCCGTCGTTCTGTATGACGAACGAAACGGGCGATCAACGGGATATCGTTCTGTGCGGCGTACGGCGCAGGCTTTATTTCAGGCCGAAGCCCCGCCGCTCCAGGATCTCCCGCAGCCGGTCGCGGCCGCTCAGGGAGCCGGGGCCCCGCACCCGGTCGAGGGCGACATCGCTCCAGCCGGCCTGCGGCATCCCCTGGCCGGCCTGGAAGTCGCGCATCGCCGCGTCGTAGGCGGCCACCGCCCGGCCGGCCTGCGCGGGCTCGTAGCGGCCGCGATGCAGCACCACGTCCTGCGGCAGGCGCGGCTTCACCGCTGCCGGCCGGGCCGGGTCGGGATGGCCGACGCAGAGGCCGAACACCGCCAGCACGTTCGGCGGCAGGCCGAGTAGCTCGGCCACCGCCTCGGGGTCGTTGCGCAGCGCCCCGATATAGACCGTGCCGAGGCCGAGGGATTCGAGCGCCACCGTCGCGTTCTGGGCGGCGAGCGCGGCGTCGACCACGCCGACCATCAGCATCTCGAGGTAGTCGAGCCCGTCGGTCGCCTTGGCGCGGTCGCGCCCGAGCGCCTCGAGGCGCGAGAGGTCGGCGAGCCAGACCAGAACCAGGGGCGCCTCGGCGACGTGGCGCTGCCCGCGCGCCACCTCGGACAGGCGCGTCTTGGCGGCCGGGTCCTCGACCGCGACGACGCTCCAGGTCTGGAGGTTGGAGGAGGAGGCGGCCGATTGCGCGGCGGCGACCAGCGTCTCCAGGCTGCCGGCGGGCAGGGGATCGGGCCGGAACGCCCGCACGGTGCGGTGGGCGAGGAGCCCCGCGACCGTGGCGTTCCAGGCCACGTCGAGGGCCGGATCGGCGCCGTAGCGCGCCCGGAGGGCGGCCGCCTGGGCCTGCAGCGTCGCGGCGGCGTGGTGGTCGGTCTCGCTCATCCGGTTCCCGTTTCCCGTCGGTCCCGGCCTGCGGCTTACTTCATGCTGAAGACCTGCACCATGGCGGGGGTGAGGATCACCACGAACAGCACCGGCAGGAAGAACAGGATCATCGGCACGGTGAGCTTGGGCGGCAGGGCGGCGGCCTTCTTCTCGGCCTCGTTCATGCGCTGGTCGCGGCTCTCCTGGGACAGCACCCGCAGCGCCTGGCCGACCGGGGTGCCGTAGCGCTCGGCCTGGATCAGCGCGGTGGTGATGTTCTTCACCGATTCGAGGCCGGTGCGCAGGGCGAGGCTCTCGTAGGCCATGCGCCGGTCGGAGAGGTAGGACAGCTCGGCGGTGGTGAGCGCCATCTCCTCGGCGAGCGTCATCGACTGGTTGGCGATCTCGACGCCGACGCGCCGGAACGCCCCCTCGATCGCCATGCCGGACTCGACACAGATCAGCAGCAGGTCGAGGGCGTCCGGCCAGTTGCGGGTGATCTCGGCCTGGCGCTTGGCGGTCTTGTTGCGCAGGAACAGCTCCGGCGCCTTGATGCCGAGATAGAGCGCCACGACCACGATGCCGAAGCGCACCAGCACCGGCTGGTCGAGCACCTCGAGCACGAACAGGTAGAACACCGCGACGAAGAAGAACGCGATCGGCGTCACCAGGCGGAAGAACAGGAACGCCACCTCGGCCTGCGGGCCGCGATAGCCCGCCATGGTCAGGCTGTTCTTGGCGTTCTCGGCGCCGAGCCAGTCGCCCAGATGCAGGCGCTCGACGACCCGCTTCATGTAGGCCTTGGGCTCCTGGCGCAGGGACGCCTTCTGGTTCAGCCGCTCGCGCTCGCGCAGGCGGATGCGGTCGCGCTCCTTGCCGACGCTCTTCATGCGCCCGGCGAGCCGGTCGGGCTCGATGAGCGGTTGGACCAGGGTGAAGACCGTGGCCGCCGCCGCCACCGCGGCGAGGAGCGCGCCGGCGAAGTGGGGGTTGATCAGCTGGGACAGGAACTGCACGCGCCGTCTCCCGGGAGCGATGGCGCCGGCCGCGCGGGGGCCGGGCGAGGAACGGGGCGGCGGGGCCGCGAGGACCCCGGCGCCGTCAGATGTCGAAGCGGATCATCCGGCTCATCACCACCACGCCGAGGATCATCCACAGGGCCGAGCCGACCAGGGCGACGTGACCGATCGAGGTGGTCCAGAGCAGCGAGATGTAGTCGGGGCTGGTGAGGTAGGCGAGCGAGGCGACGACGAAGGGCAAGGAGGCGATGATCGCCGCGGAAGCCTTGGCCTCCATGCTCATCGCCTTGACCTTCTCGGCCATCTTGCGCCGGTCGCGCAGCACCTTCGACAGGTTCCCGAGCGCCTCGGAGAGGTTGCCGCCCGACTTCTGCTGGATGCCGACCACGATGGCGAAGAAGTTCGCCTCCGACACCGGCATGCGCTCGTAGAGCCGCGCGACGGCCTCGGTGAGCGAGATGCCGAGGGCCTGGGCCTCGATCATCGCCTTGAACTCGCTCTTGACCGGCTCCTGCGCCTCCCGGGCGATGATGCGCAGGCAGTCGCCGACCGGCAGGCCCGAGCGGATGCCGCGCACGATCACGTCCATGGCGTTGGGCAATTCGAGGATGAAGCGGGCCATCCGGCGCTTGCGCAGGTAGCTCAGGACCCAGCGCGGCAGGCCGAACCCCGCCGCGAAGGCCATCCCGAGCGCGATGAGCGGATCGCCGCCGAACAGGAAGCCGAACGCGCCGACGACGGCGCCGGCGATCGCGCTGAAGACGTAGAACTGGCGCGTGCCGATCGCGAGGCCCGCCTGAGTCAGCCGCATCTCGAGGCTGATCCGGGACTTCTTCTCCTTGTCCTCGATCTCCTTGAGGCTCTTGGCGACCTGCTCGCGGCGGCTGACCGCCTGGACCCGCTCGACGACCCGGCGTTGGCCGACCAGCGCCTGCTGGCGCTTGGCCGCCCGCGCTTCGCCGGGCAGCAGCGGCACCACCACGGCGGAGGCGATGCAGACCGCGCAGACCACGAGCAGGCCCGCCCCGAGGGTGCTGTCGATCGCGATCACGGGCGGGCTCCGGCGCCCGGACGTGGGCCGGGGGGCGTGCGGGTCCGAATGGAGGCGGTCGTCATGCCGTCTCCTCCACGCGGACCTCTGCGGCGTCGAGGGCGGCGGCGAGCGCCCGGTCCTCGCCGTAGTAGCGCGCCCGTTCCCAGAACCGCGGCCGGCCGACCCCGGTCGAGCGGTGGCGACCGATCAGCTTGCCGTTCGGATCCTCGCCGACCACGTCGTAGACGAACAGGTCCTGGGTGGTGATGACGTCGCCCTCCATCCCCATCACCTCGGTGATGTGGGTGATGCGCCGCGAGCCGTCGCGCAGGCGCGCGGCCTGGACCACGACGTCGATCGAGCCGGCGATCATCTCGCGCAGGGTCTTCGAGGGCAGGCTGAAGCCGCCCATCGCGATCATCGATTCGATACGCGCAAGGCACTCGCGCGGTGAGTTGGCGTGCAGCGTTCCCATCGAGCCGTCGTGGCCGGTGTTCATCGCCTGGAGGAGATCGAAGGCCTCCGGGCCGCGGACCTCGCCGACGATGATCCGCTCGGGCCGCATGCGCAGGCAGTTCTTGATCAGGTCGCGCATCGTGACCTGGCCCTGGCCCTCGAGGTTGGGCGGCCGCGTCTCCAGGCGCACGACGTGCGGCTGCTGCAACTGCAGCTCGGCCGCGTCCTCGCAGGTGATGACGCGCTCGTCGTCGTCGATGTAGCGGGTGAGGCAGTTGAGCAGCGTGGTCTTGCCCGAGCCGGTGCCGCCCGACACCACCACGTTGCAGCGCACCCGCCCGATGATCTGCAGGATCTTGGCACCCTCGGGCGAGATCGAGCCGAAGCGGGTGAGCTGGTCGAGGGTGAGCTTGTCCTTCTTGAACTTGCGGATGGTGAGCGCCGGTCCGTCGATAGCGAGCGGCGGGGCGATCACGTTGACACGCGAGCCGTCGGGCAGGCGCGCGTCGCAGATCGGGGAGGCCTCGTCGACCCGGCGTCCGACCTGGCTGACGATCCGCTGGCAGATGTTCATCAACTGCTGGTTGTCGCGGAAGCGAACGTTGGTCAGCTGGATCTTGCCGCCGACCTCGATGTAGGTCCGGTTGGCGCCGTTGACCATCACGTCGGCGATGTCGTCGCGGGCGAGCAGCGGCTCGAGCGGGCCGTAGCCGAGCACGTCGTTGCAGATGTCGTCGAGCAGCTCTTCCTGCTCGGCGATCGACATCACGACGTTCTTGAGGCCGATGATCTCGATGACGATGTCGCGGATCTCCTCGCGCGCCGCATCCGGCTCGAGGCGGGCGAGCTGGGTGAGGTCGATCGCCTCGATCAGCGCGCCGAAGATCATGCTCTTCGTGCGGTAGTAGTCGTCCGAGCGGGCGGTCTCGACCGGGACGGCGATCTCGCGGGGCGGGGCCTCGGCCCGCCGGCCGTCCTGGAAGACCGGCGCGATCGGCTCCGGCGAGACCGGCACCGGTGCGGGGCCGGCCGGGCGCGGGGCCGGACTCTTCTGCGCCGTCGCTCCGGGTCTCCTGCCGAACATGGGATCAGCGGCCTTCTCGAGAAAACGGGCCCCGTCGCGCGGCGCTCCGCCGACGGGGGATTCAGGGACGAGGGGACCCGGGGCGGCGGAACGGGGTGGACCCGTCGTGGTTTCGCGGGAGCGGCGCCCTCACGCCGCGGCCCGCCGGATTCACGACGCCTTGCGGCGGGCGAGCCGGGCAAGCAGCGGCTCGAGGAGGTTCGCCCGGCCGCGGCGCGTCTCGGCGCGGCCGGTCAGGCTGCCGGCGAGCTCGGTCAGGATCTCGGTGACCTTGGACCCGGCCTGCACCTCGGCCAGCATCTGGCCGTTGTTGGCGGCGGTGCCGAAGAGGGCGGGGTCGAACGGCACCGCGGCGGCGACCGGCGCGTCGAGGGCCTTGGCGAATTCCGTGGTGGCGATCTCCGGGCGCTTGGGCATCCCGACGCCGTTGAGGACGAGGCGGGGCATCCGGTCGTGCGGGCGGGCGCTCTTCAGGACCTCGAACAGGTTGCGGGCATTGCGCAGGGAGGCGAGGTCGGGGGCGGCCACGACCACGATCTCGTCGGCGCCGATCAGCATGCGGCGGCACCAGGACGACCAGGTGTGGGGCACGTCGAGCACGATGCAGGGCACGCTCGCCCGCAGCACGTCGATCACGCCGTCGAACGATCCCTCGGCGAAGTCGGTCGGACGGTCGAGGGTCGCCGGGGCGGCGAGAAGGCTGAGCTTGTCGGTGCACTTCGACAGCAGCCGGTCGACGAAGTTCGCATCCACCCGTTCGGGCGCGAACACCGCCTCGGCCACGCCCTGCGGCGGATCCTGGTTGAAGTTGAGGCCGGCGGTGCCGAAGGCCACGTCGAGGTCGGCGATGACGGTGGCGGTGCCGAAGTCGCGGGCCACCGACCAGGCGATGTTGTGGGCGAGAGTCGAGGCGCCGACGCCGCCCTTGGCGCCGACCACCGCGATCGTCCGGCCGAGGGGCTCGGCCGCGGGGTCGCAGAACAGGTCCGAGATCGCCGCGATCACCGCGACCGGGTCGATCGGTGCGATCAGGTACTCGCTGACGCCCCGGCGGATGAACTCGCGGTAGAGCACGACGTCGTTGACGTGGCCGACCACAACCACCTTGGTGCCGGCGTCGCAGACCTCGGCCAGGCCGTCGAGTGCGGCGAGCGGGCTGCCCTTGGCGGCGCCGATCTCCACGATGATGACGTTCGGGGTCGGGGCGTTGCGGAAGGCCTCGACGGCGGCGGGCGCGCCGCCCATCTGGACGCGGGCATGGGCCTTCTGCATCCGCCGGTCGGCGGCGGCGGCCTCGATCACCGCGGCGACGTCCGGGCTCTCGCAGAAGGCCTGGACGGTGATGCGGGGAACCGGGGCGATGACCCGGTCGGTCGGCGAGGTCGCATCAGACATGACGGGGCGCCTGCGGGACGGGGGCCGGTCGCCGGGCCCGCATCGGAGCCGGCCGGGGCCGGGAGGAGGAGGGTCGGGGGCGGATCCGGGTGGCGCCGGCGCGTCTCGCCGCGGGCGCGGCCGCGTCTGTCGTCCGGCGCGTCGTCATCACTGGTTCACCTGGTTCTTCACGCTCGCGCGGCCATCCTGCTTCCAACTGGTTGATGGATCCTTTCCGGTGCGCAGGTCGGTGAGGTTCTGGGTCCGGATCGCCGTGTCGATCCGGCCCTCCTGGCGGCCGCGCACGAGGTCGACCGGGTCGGCGATCTGGCTCGCGACGTTCGACTGCATGGCGCAGCCGAGGTTCCAGTACGGCTCGTTGCGGGTGTTGAAGCCGGCATTCGACGAGCCGAGATCCTGCGGCCACAGCCCGCAGGCGCCCGCGACCTTGGCCTGCATGCGCTGGAAGCTGAGACGCACCGGGGCGCTGACCGCGACGTTGGCGACCGGATAGGGCGCGACCACGATCTCCCGCACGGCGACGCCGCGCTCCAGCGCCCGGGCGCGCACCCGCTGCAGGGTGCGCTCCACCGCGACGCCCGAGACCTGCGAGCCGCGCGGCACCTCGAACACCAGGACCCCGCGCCCGTAGCGGCGGTACTCGGTGAGGAAGCCGTCGACGTCGTCGGCCTGGCGCGGGTCGATGTGGCCCGTCCCGGTCACGAACACGTCGAGGTTGCGCGACGAATCCGCCAGCACGATCGGGTGCCGCTCGGGGACCGTCATCGGGTAGGTCGAGCCGGTGGTCAGCGGCGGGCGGGTGCTGGTGCACGCCGCGAGGCCGGCCGTGGCGGCGAGGAGCGTCAGACGGAAGACGATGCGGATCATGGGGCGTTTGCCTCGACGGGCCAAGTCGTGATGGCTGAGGTCGTGATGGCTGAGGTCTCGATCGGTGAGGTCTCGACCGGTGAAGGCTCGGCGGAGGCTCGGGGGCGGGTCAGTCCGTGATGAAGCCGACCCGGCCGCGGTAGCGGGCGCCCAGCGGCGCGGCGCCGACCACGCCGTAGAGGCGGTTGAAGCGGCCGAGCAGGACCGACTGACTGTCGCTGACCTCGGTGAAGCCGTCGTCGGGCTTCTTGACCTGGCCCGGATCCATCGGCTTGGCGATGAAGGGGGTCACCATGATCATCAGCTCCGTCTCCTGGCGCTGGTAGTCGCGGGAGCGGAACAGGGCGCCGAGGACCGGCAGGTTGAGCATGCCCGGCAGGCCGCTGATCGCCTGGCGGTTGCGCTGCTGGATCAGGCCGGCGATCATCATCGTGCCGCCCGAGGGCAGCTCGATCGTCGTCTCGGACTTGCGCACCGTGAGGCCTGGCACCGAGATCGTGTTGTTGCCGTTCGAGACCGGGATCGCCGCCTGGGGGTCGATCTCGGTGACGTTGGTGCCGACCCGGATCGAGATCCGGTTCTCCGACTGCACCACCGGGGTGAAGTTGAGCGCAACGCCGTAGGGCTTGTACTCGATGCCGACCGAGCAGTTCGACGAGTTCGAGGCGAGCACCGCCGAGCAGCTCTGGCTCGTCGGCACCGGGATCTCGCCGCCAGCGGTGAAGTTCGCCGCCTCGCCGGAGATCGCCGTCAGGGTCGGCTCGGCCAGCACCCGCGACACGCCGGCCTGCTCGAAGGCGCGCAGGGTGGCCTGCAGCGAGAACCCGCCGGCCTTGATCGAGCCCGAGATGTCGTTGCCGGCCGGGTAGGAGCCGCCGGTCAGCGGGAACGGCACGCCGTTCACGAAGTTCATCGCGCTCCAGTTGGCGTTCAGGTTGACGCCGAACTGCTTGAGCACCTGGCGCGACACCTCGACCACGGTGACGCGCAGCATCACCTGGTCCTTGCCGCGGATCGTCAGGTTGTTGATCACCGCGCCGCGGGCGCCGACCGCCGCCCCGCCGACGCCCACGAAGGCGTTGGCGATGTCGATGGCCTGCTGGGCCTCGCCGGCGGAGGCGACCGTGCCGGTGAGAAGCACCGAATCGCCCGCCGGGCGCACGTCGAGCCGCGCGCCGGGGAGGCTGGTGGCGAGCGTCTGGCGCAGGACGTTGAGGTCGCGCCCGACCGTGACGTCGAGGGCGGCGATCTGGCGGCCCTCGCCGTCCATCACGAAGATCGAGGTGGCGCCGTTCTCGATCCCGATCACGAACACCTTGCGGGTCGAGCGCACGACCGCGTTCGCCACCTTGGGGTTGGCGACGAACACCTCCTTGGCGTCCCGCGGCAGGTCGATCACCAGCGAGCGGCCGATGGTCAGGTCGAGGCGGCGCGAGACGTCGGCCTCGTTGGCGCCGACATTCACCACCGGCGCGGGCGCGATGCCGCCGCGCATCCCGCCCTGGGCGAGGGCCGGGGCGGCGAGGGACGCCACGGCGCCGGCGACGAGGACGGCGCGCAGCGTGGCGGCCGCCGGGAGGATCTGGGACAGGCTGTTCCTGGACGGGTTCATGGGACGGGGACTCGCGGCGCGCAGGCCGGTCGCGCGGAATGGGCCGGGGGCGGGCGCGCTCATCGGCGGGGCATCTGCTTGGCGACGCCGTAGAGCACGACCGTGAGGCCGCCCTCGGCCGGCGGCTGCTCCGCCGTCGCCGGGGCGACCTGGCCGGCATCGGCGAGGCTGCGCAGGGTGAGGGAGAGCTGGCCGACCTTCTGGGCGAGGGTGATGGCCTCGGCCTGGGACGGGGTCAGCTCCAGGGTCGCGGTGTCGCCGGTGACGACCCGCTCGCCGTTGCGCTCCTGCACGGTCTGGCCGACCGCCAGGACCCGGATGTTGGTGAGGATCGTTTCGGCGGTCTGGACGTCGCCGCCGCCGGAGCGGGCCGCGTCCTCGTCGCGGGAGGTGCGCAGCACGTCGACCCGGTCGTTCGGCAGGATGAAGCCGCCGGCGGTGTTCGAGCCGCGGGCGTCGATCGAGATCGCGACGGCGCGCATGCCGGAGGGCAGGATCGCCGACAGGAACCCGCTGCCGTTGGCCTTGATCAGCTTCTCGCGCCGGATCGGCTCGCCGGACAGGAACGGGCTGCGCACGATCGAGCCCACCGTGTCCTCGAGGGCCGAGGGGGCGGCGGCGCGCTGCAGGAAGCCGTCGCCGGCGGCGCTCTTCGGCCAGGACTGCCAGCGCAGGTCCGGCATCTTCACGGTCTGCCCCATCGGCAGCTCGGCGGCGGCGACCAGCACCTCCACGGTCTCCATCGCGGGCGCCGGCGCGGCGACCGGCGCGACCTGCGGGGGCGGGGGCGGCTCGCGGCCGCTCATCATGACGAAGGCCCCGGCCCCGGTCACGACGGCGACGCTGATGAGAAGCAAGCGCGATGACTTCATGGGGCGCCAAACAGAGGAGACGGCAGGGGACGACGCGGTGCCGCCCCTGACCGGACTTCATCAGGCAATCCTCAAATTAAGGTTAACCGCCCTTAGGGTTAATGATCTTCGCCATGCCCGTGCGGCCGTTCGTGCCGGATGCGGGACAGGCCGACGCACCCCGCCCGACCGGGGCCGGGCGCGGTGCGCGACGGGATGGGAGAGGCGAAGGGAGCGTCGAAACGGGCCGGGCCGGCGCTCAGCCCGAAAGCGCGATGCGCCAGAGCGGCGCCGACGGGCAGGTGATCAGCGCGGAGGCCGAGAGGGCGACGCCGTAGGGCATGCCGACGCAGCGGTCGTGCAGGCGCAGCGCGAAGGGCCAGGCGATCACGAAGCCGGGGAGGGGCTGGCCGCGGACGTACAGGATGGCGAGGGCGAGCAGGCCACCGAGCAGCGAGAAGTTGACGACGTAGTCGAGCAGCGGCTCGAACCCGAGCCACAGCGCGGTCGCCGCGGCGAGCTTGGCGTCGCCGCCGCCGATCACCCCGAAGGCGAACAGCGCGAAGCCGACCGTCAGCACCAGCCCGAAGGCGCCGGCGTGCCAGGCGATCTCGGACCAGCCAAGCCCGGCCGTGGCGGCGAGCACCGCGAAGGCGGCGACGAGGATCAGGCTCACCCGGTTGGGAATCGTCATCGTGAGGACGTCGCTCATGGCCGCGTAGGCCATCAGGAACGGGAACACGACGAGGAGGCAGAGGCTGGCCATGCGGGCTCGCGGAAGACGTATCGACGAGCGCGGATCGACGGAAGACGCCTCGATACGCGCGGAATCGAGAAAGGCGGCATGTGACCCGACCGGTCTCCGTGGAGAGGTCGCGCGCCTTGCCGCCGTTTTGCAGGCCGTCCGGTCGCCGCAGGGACGACCCGGATCTGAACCCGCCTCGGGACGCGGCCTTTACGGCCGTGCCGCCGTCGCGCGCCGGCCCGCTGCGGCGGGCCGGCCCTGCGGAGGCTTACTTGAGGTTACCGGCGATCGAGTTGAACTGGGCTCCGAGGTTCTGGCCGACCGTGCGGGCCGCCACGATCACCGCCAGGGCGATCAGGGTCGCGATCAGGCCGTACTCGATCGCGGTCGCACCGGACTCGTCGCTGACGAAACGCTTCAGCTTGGTGATCATAACTCTTGTTCCCGCCTGGATGATCTCGGTTAGTCCACCGACAATCGACTGGCGCCGATCGGGACTGACGGCAAGTTAGGCCCGACTGCGTTGCAGTTGGGTTAAAGCGATCGTCGATCCTGGCGGTCCGGCGCGGAAATCGGCCCGTGGTTAACGGATGCCTGATCCGATGACGGGCCCTGCCGGAGCAGCTTAGCGATTTGTCAACCCTCCGGACGCTTCACTGGTGCGAGCCCGAGGATTCCCGCCCGAAAGACCGCCCTGCCGATGATCCCGCCCCGCCGCCCCAGCCTCCCGCGCGCCGCGAGCCTCCTCCTGGCCGCAGCCCTGCTGGGCCCCGCCGCCGCGCAGGGCAGCGACGGAGCGATCGTCACCGTGATGGTCGACAACGCCAAGGTGATCCGCCTGCCGGAGCGCACCGCGACGGTGATCGTCGGCAACCCGATCATCGCCGACGTGTCGCTGCAGCGGAACGGCATCGTGGTCCTCACCGGCAAGAGCTTCGGCAGCACCAACCTGATCGCCCTCGATTCGGCCGGCACGATGCTGGCCGAATCCGCCATCAGCGTACGGGCGGGCAGCCCGTCGGTGGTCACGGTGCAGCGCGGGCTCGAGCGCGAATCGTATTCCTGCACGCCGGCCTGCCAGCCGGCGATGCAGCTCGGCGACGCCCAGCGCTACTTCTCCGAGGTGAGCGGGCAGGCCGGCCAGCGCAACTCCCTGGCGACGGCGGGCGCCGCGGCCGCGGGCGCGGCGGCGGGGATGCGCTGACGTCTCGGGAATTGCCGTAACGGATCCGCAATCTCCGTCCGGCATCGAACGCTCCGAGGCCCAGCACCGGACACGAACCGCACCATGCCCTGTCGTCGCGCGCTGCATGACCCCGGATCGCCGGCCCTCCGGGGCGCGACCGGTCGGCGGGCGGCCGCGGTCCGGCGCTTCTCCGGCTGCCGCGACGGGGCGACCGCGGTCGAGTTCGGGCTGATCGCGATGCCGTTCCTCTGCCTCATCGCGGCGATCGTCGAGACCGCGCTCGCCTTCTTCGCCGGCCAGGTCCTCGACAACGCGGTGTCGAGCGCGGCGCGCCAGCTCTATACCGGCCAGTTCCAGGCCGCCCGCGCCGCAGATCCGCCGCCGCCGGCGGACAAGACGACCCAGCAGGTCGCACTCGACAAGTTCAAGGACGCGATCTGCAACGGCCGTGTCACGATCTTCGCCTGCAGCAACGTCAAGGTCGACGTGCTGATGATGCCGGACGGCGGCAGCTACACGCCGGCGAGCCCGATCGATTCCTCCACCAAGTCGTGGCGCACCACGCCCACCGCCTTCGGCACGCAGTACCAGGACCCGGCCTCGAACCGGATCGTGATCGTGCAGGCCGCGGTGGAGTTCCCGGTCTTCTTCAGCTTCCTCAACCCCAACACCCTGGCCAACGGCAAGCGCGTGCTCCAGAGCACCGTGGCGTTCCGCACGGAGCCCTTCCAATGAGCGAGCGGGCCTGCGGCGCGGCGGGCCCCACGGCCCGGGGACGGGGCGTCCTCGCGCGGTTCGGACGGGCGCGGGACGGGCTCGCGGCGGTCGAGTTCGCGATGGTGCTGCCGCTCCTGCTGCTGCTCTATCTCGGCACCACCGACGTCGCCGGCTACGTCAGCAACTTCCGCAAGGTCACGCTGGCGGCCCGCACGGTCGCCGACCTGGTCTCGCGCGAGGCCGGCGACATCCCGTCGGCCCAGTTCGCCACCATCGCCAGGGCCGGACGGGCGGTGCTCGCGCCCTTCGACGGCGCCGGCGCGCGGATCTCCGCCAAGGCGATCGGGGTGTACGACACCGGCGGCACGGCCCGGGTCTGCTCCTACGCGGTCGATGCCGGCAATGCCGGCGTGGCCCAGCCGACCGGCCCGACGACGGTGCCGCCGCCGGTGCCGGACGCGTTCAAGACCGTGGGCGCCCGCTACGTCGTGGTCGAGCTGACGATGACCTACAAGCCCCTGTTCGGGGCGACGCTCGCCAACCGGTTCAACCTCAGCACCATGACCGAGACGGTGGTCTGGCCGGTGCGCAACGGCAAGGTCTACAACGTCGCCGTCACCGCCTCGCCCGAGGTGGTGCTGCCGACCGTGACCGACACCCGCAACGGCGGCGCCTGTCCGGCCTCCTGATCGCGCGGGATCGGCCGTGCGGGGGGAGGGCCTCTCATCCCCGCAGGATCATGCGCCCGCCCGCGACCTCGAAGCCGCGCAGGCGGCGCAGGAACGACATGCCGAGCAGGCTCGTCTCGAGCCGGCCGCTCGGCAGCACCAGGGCCTCGACGTCGCGCACCGCGATGCCGCCGACCCGCATCTCGCGCACCCGCACCGGGGCCGCCGGCACGGTGCCGTTGGCGGTGCCGACCTTCGCGGTGAAGTCGCGCTCCGCGACCCGGAGGCCGATCCGGTCCGCATCCTCGCGGGTGAACACGCAGAGCGTCGCGCCGGTATCGACCAGCATGCGCAGCACGCGGCCCTCGACCTGGGGGTGGGCCCGGTAGTGCCCCGACAGGTCCTGGGCCAGGGTCACGCTCGCCTCCGTCCCGGGCGGGGCGGGCACGGGCGCGGCGGCGGAGGCCTGCGCGGCGGCGGGCGCCGGGCGGGACAGGCCGATCTTGGCGATGCGCTCGGTGAGGGACCCGCCGGTGAGGACGGCCCCGGCGAGCACGCCGAGAGCCCAGAGGATCGGGCGCGTCACGGATCGGACCTCCGGGTCATGGGGCGGGGCGCTGCCTAGAGCGACGCCGCGCAGGGTCGCGGCGCAGCGGTTAAGGATCCATCCGGAAAATCGGGCGAAAACCCCGCCGTCCCCGGTCCGGGGTGGATTCTTGCCATCCTGGGCGATGTCTGCTAGGGGCTCCCCGCCCGCCGGACACCCTTGGAGGCCGGATCTCCCCTCGCGGGGACGGGCGTGGCGACGTCGGTTCACAGGGCCGTCCTCGAGGGGGCGGCCTTCGGCGTTTGAGCCATCCGCAAACACCAGTTTTAAGGATCACGCCATGAGCGCCGTGAAGCCGCTTGAGGCCGTGGCACGCGACCGGGTCGGCAAGGGGGCCGCCCGGGCCGTTCGTCGCCAGGGCCAGGTGCCGGCCGTCATCTACGGGGGCAACCAGCCGCCGCAGGCCATCGCCATCGACCTCATTCGCACCCGCACCCTGATCTACGCCGGCGGTTTCCGGACCACCGTGTTCGAGATCAGCGCCGGCGGCCGCAAGGTCCGGGCGATCCCGCGCGACTTCCAGCTCGACCCGGTCACCGGCGTCCCGCTGCACATCGACTTCCTGCGCGTCGTCGCCGGCCAGTCGATCGAGGTCGAGGTGCCGGTGCACTTCACCAACGAGGACGCGGCCCCCGGCATCAAGCAGGAGGGCGGCACGCTCAACGTGGTGCACCACACCGTCACGGTCGAGGTGGCCCCCGAGTCGATCCCCGACGCGATCACCGTCGACCTGACCGGCAAGGCGATCGGCGACACCGTCCACGTCTCCGACCTGCCGGTCCCGGCCGGCGTCTCCGTCGTGCTCGGCGGTGACGAGGTCGTCGCCACGGTCGTGCCGCCGACGGTGCTGGGCGCCGAGGTCGAGGCCGAGGAGGCCGCGGTGGCCGAGGCCGCCCGCGCCGAGTCGGCCGCCGAGGTCGAGGCCGAGGCTGCCGAAGAGGCCGCCAAGGAAGACGAGGCCAAGGAGGACTGAGCCGGTCACGGCTCACCTCTCGACCGCATCGAAACGCCCCGGTCGCGAGACCCGGGGCGTTTCCCATTTCTCGGGGAGCCTCGTTTCGCCATGCGGCTGTTCGTCGGCCTCGGCAATCCCGGCACGCGCTACGCGGGCAACCGGCACAATATCGGCTTCATGGCGCTCGACGCGATCGCGCGCCGGCACCGCGCCGCGCCGTGGCGGCGCAAGTTCCAGGGCGACTGCACCGAGGCGGTGGTCGGCTCCGAGCGCGTGCTGCTCCTCAAGCCCCTGACCTTCATGAACGAATCGGGCCGGGCGGTCGCCGAGGCGCAGCGCTTCTACAAGATCCCGCTGGAGGACGTCGTGGTGTTCCACGACGAGCTCGACCTGGCGCCCGCCAAGCTGCGGGTGAAGAAGGGCGGCGGCAATGCCGGCCATAACGGCCTGCGCTCGATCACCGCGCAATGCGGCAACGAGTACTGGCGCGCCCGCCTCGGCATCGGGCATCCGGGCGACAAGGCCCTCGTCCACGCCTACGTACTCAACGATTTCGCCAAGGCCGAGATGCCGTGGGTCGAGGACCTGTGCGACGCGATGGCCGACGCCGCCGATCTCATGGCCGCCGGCGAGGATGCCCGCTTCCAGAACAAGGTCCACCTCGCCATGGCCGGACGCGGCTGGGACGAGGTGAAGTGCGTGGGCGAGAAGCCGGCTTGACCCGCGCGGCCCGACCCCTCAATGGCGACGCAACACGGCCGCGGGCCGGCGGTCTCCACGAATCGAACGGAACGATCTGATGGGCTTCAAATGCGGCATCGTCGGCCTGCCGAACGTCGGCAAGTCGACGCTCTTCAACGCGCTGACGCAGACCGCGGCGGCGCAGGCGGCGAACTACCCGTTCTGCACCATCGAGCCCAACGTGGGCGAGGTGGCGGTGCCGGATAGCCGCCTCGACGACCTCGCGCGGATCGCCTCCTCGAAGGAGATCATCCCGACCCGCCTGACCTTCGTCGACATCGCCGGCCTCGTGCGCGGCGCCTCGAAGGGGGAGGGGCTCGGCAACCAGTTCCTCGCCAACATCCGCGAGGTCGACGCGATCGCGCACGTCGTGCGCTGCTTCGAGGACGGCGACGTCACCCACGTCGAGGGCAAGGTCGACCCGATCGCCGACATCGAGACGATCGAGACCGAGCTGATGCTCGCCGACCTCGACAGCCTCGAGAAGCGCCTCACCGCCCTCGAGAAGAAGGCCAAGGGTGCCGACAAGGAGGCCAAGGAGGTGCTGGACCTCGTCCAGCGCGCGCTGCCGCTCCTGCGCGACGGCAAGCCGGCCCGCCTCGTCCAGCGCAAGGCCGACGAGGAGCGCCTGTTCTCCCAGCTCGGCCTGATGACGGCCAAGCCCGTCCTCTACGTCTGCAACGTCGAGGAAGGCGCGGCGGACGCCGGCAACGCCCACTCGGCCGCCGTCTTCGCCCGCGCGAAGGAGGAGGGCGCCAAGGCGGTCGTCGTCTCGGCCAAGATCGAGAGCGAGATCGCGGTACTGCCGCCGGCCGAGCAGGTCGAGTACCTGGAGGCGGTCGGCCTCGCCGAGCCGGGCCTCAACCGGGTGATCCGCGCCGGCTACGAGCTGCTCGGCCTCATCACCTACTTCACCGTGGGGCCGAAGGAGGCCCGGGCCTGGACCATCACCAAGGGCACCCGCGCGCCGGGCGCCGCCGGGGTGATCCACACCGACTTCGAGAAGGGCTTCATCCGGGCCGAGACCATCGCCTTCTCGGACTACACGGCGCTGAAGGGCGAGGCCGGCGCCCGCGAGGCCGGCAAGCTCCGGCTCGAGGGCAAGGAGTACCTGGTGCAGGACGGCGACGTGCTGCACTTCCGCTTCAACACCTGATGGACCTCGTCCGGCGCCACGGCTGGGACCTGACGCCGGTGCAGGCCGTCGCGCTCCAGCGCCAGCTCGCCGGCGAGGTCGTGGCCGACCGGCCCCTGAACCTCGACGCCGTGCGGCTCGTCGCCGGCGTCGACGTCAGCGTGAAGAACGAGCGCTCGCACGCCGCGATCGTGGTCGCGACCTTTCCCGATTTCCGGGTGGTCGAGACCGTGACCGCCGAGATGCCGACGCCGTTCCCCTACGTGCCGGGCCTCCTCAGCTTCCGCGAGGGCCCGGTGCTGGAGGAGGCATTCGGACGCTTGAGCGTCGAGCCGGACGTCTTCCTGTTCGACGGCATGGGCACCGCGCATCCGCGCCGCATCGGCATCGCCAGCCATATGGGCCTGTGGCTGCAGCGCCCGACGGTGGGCGTCGGCAAGACCCGTCTGTGCGGCCGCAACGCACCGCTCGACGACGAGAAGGGCGCCCATCAGCCGCTGATCGACAAGGGCGAGACGATCGGCGCGGTTCTGCGCACCCGCACGGGCAAGCACCCGCTCTTCATCTCGCCCGGCCACCTCTCCGACATCCCGTCGAGCGTCGCCCTCGTGCTCGCCTGCGCGCCGAAGTTCCGGCAGCCGGAGCCGATCCGGCTCGCCCACAAGGCCGCGGGCGCTTTCGGGTAGGCGCCTGCCCGTGCTAGCCCGGCGGCCCGACCCGCGCCGGACGCCGACAGCCATGCCCCGCTACTGCTTCGAGGACCTCAAGCCCGGCCTCCGGCTCGATTTCGGGCCGCTCGACGTCAGCCGCGACGACATCGTGGGGTTTGCCCGCGAGTTCGACCCGCAGGGCTTCCACGTCGACGAAGCTGTCGCGACGGATAGCTTCGTCGGTGGGCTGATCGCCTCGGGCTGGCATACCTGCGCGCTCGGCATGCGGCTCGTCGCCGACGGCTTCATCCTGCAATCGAGCTCGATGGGCTCGCCCGGCATCGAGGAGGTGCGCTGGCTGCGCCCGGTCCGCCCGGGCGATGCCCTGTCGATGCGCATGAGCGTCACCGAGAGCCGCCCCTCGGGCAGCAAGCCCGACCGCGGCTTCGTGCGCTTCCTCCTTGAGATCCAGAACGGCGCCGGCCAGGCGGTGATGACCCAGGATTTCTGGGCGATGTTCGGCCGCCGCGGCACGCCGCCCCTGCCACCCCGCCCGCGCCCGCCCGAAGAACCGGCCCCGAGCGACCTGCCGGAGGGCGAGGCGCTGCCCTCCGGCTACCTGGAGGACATGCCGCTCGACCGCACCTTCGACCTCGGCGCCCACCATTTCACCCGCGACGACATCCTGCGGTTTGCCCGCGCCTTCGACCCGCAGCCATTCCACGTCGACGAGGCGGCGGCCGCCGAAACCCATTTCGGGGGCTTGTGCGCCTCGGGCTGGCACACCGCCGCGGCCTGGATGAAGCGGATGGTGGCCGGCCGCGACCGCGGCCGGGCGCTGGCCCTCCCGCGCGGCGAGCCCGTGGTCGAGGGCGGACCCTCGCCGGGCTTTCGCGACCTGCAGTGGCTGAAGCCTGTCTATGCCGGCGACACGATCCGCTACGACGTGACCCTGACCGAGGCGCGCCCCTCGCGCACCCGCTCGGGCTGGGGCGTCGTCAGCCACACGGCCACCGGCACCAACCAGCGCGGCGAGCCGGTGTTTCGCTTCGCGGGGGCCTGGCTGGCGCCGAGACGGACGGCATAAAGGCGAGGGAATTTGGCTTGCCCCGTTATCGACAACGAGGGGGCTTGGCTGCTCAGGGAGGCCTGGTTGCAGGCGTTGGGCAAGGCACCTGCTCGGAGACGAGGGGCGGGCGGGTAGCCGAGGCGGGAGTATCGCCGCTTCGAATCGTCCGCCTCAGGGCAATCCCACGTCCGTTTCCCGATCCGCGCCAGATCCGTGCCCAAGGGACAGACTGGGACGACCCAAGCCGTTCTATGCCGCACGCCGATCGCATAAGGATGATTATGGAACTAGCCAAAGGATATCGCCGTTCCTGGCAAGCCTCTGACGCGCCACAGGTTCTCGACCGGGATCATGCCGTCTCCCGCGCCTCGCCGGGCGGAGCATTCTGCAGCCGTGCGGCCACCGTCCGGGCGAGTTCCGCCGCTTGGCCCCTGATGTCAGGGACCGCCGTGCATTCCCACAATGTACCGCGCAACAATGGCCCCAGTGTCCAGAGCGGGAGTCCGACCTCGCCGCGTTGATCGAGGACCGCGAGGTCGTCGGAGACCGCGAGGCCCAGCCCCAGGACATCCGGACGAATCAACCCCCGGGCCATCAGGCGTCGCAGCAGCAGGTCGTTAGTGTCCGCGACCCGTCCGACCCCGGACGCATCAATGATCCGCTGGATCTCAATGACCCGCGAAACAGCCGCACTGCGCTCGCGCACGGTGACACGGGCATGCCCCGCCCGGTCCTCGATGCCGATCACTCGGCCCCGGAGCACGGTCAGCCCTCCACCGGCGCATTCTCGCGCGATGATCTCGGCCGCCGGTGGCGCCATCCGGTGGCGGTGCACGTCCCAGAACGCGCGCAGATGGCGCAGGAAACGATGCTGCTCGGAAAGCGGCAGGCCGCGCCACAGATCGATGCTGGTGCCACGTAGGGAATCCACCACGCTTCGCCAGTCGGCCCCGGCGCTTTCGGCCCGTCGCACCTCCGCCCGAACGCCGCGCAACAACGTGACGAGCGAGCGGCGCGCCGCATCCGGCACGTCCGGTGTGGCCCAGGGCGTGGTCGGCGCATGGACCTGGGGCAGCAGGCCGCGGCGCGACACGGCCAGGATCGGCCCGGCGAACCCACGCTGCCGCAGGGCAGCGACCGCGTCGACCATGGTCAGACCGGTCCCGACGATGAGCAGAGGCAGGTCCGGCCGCAGGTCGTCGAGCGGCGCGCCATCCCAGGGGTCGACCGCGTAGCGGCTCTTCAGATTGCCCGGGGCGCGGAGATTGCCGCAAGCCAGGATGGCGCCGGCGACATGGCGGCGCCGTCCTGCCGCGAGGGTCAGGCAGAAGCCCTCACCCTCGGGCGCGAGGTCCACCACCTCGTCGTGCTCGAGCATCAGGCGCGGCGCGGTGCCCGGCTCGGACAGGGCCGCGAGCAGCAACTCGGTGAGGTAGCGACCGTAGAGGCCACGCGCCGCGAACACGCCGGCCGATGTCGAGCGAGTCCAGGCGGCGCCGTCGAGGGGGCAGTTCTCGAGCCAGCGGGAGAAGTGATCGGGCCGATCCGGAAACGCGCTCATGTTGGTGGCGCGCACGTTGAGCAGGTGATCGGTGCAACCCGTCGCATAAGCGAGGCCGCGGGCGAAGGCGCCCGACTTCTCGCATAGAAGGACCGAGCGCTCCGGCATCAGCCGGCTCAGATGAAGGGCGGCCATCGTCCCGCTGAACCCGGCCCCGATCACCGCGATGGGCGGAAGGGCGTTGCGCATTCGCCGTCGGTCTCCTGCCTCGTCGGCCGCACCTTAGAAGAAGCGGGCGTCCAGGTCTTCACTCCCCCGACCGGCCCCACGGTGCGAGACTGTCGCAAATTTGCCAGCCAGCGTGGAACCGACGCCTGTCTCGTGATTTTTCCCTTACGATACCGGTCGTGTTCGGGTGGAGCCCTGCCCCGCTCGGACACGACCGATTCGCGTGTTGACAGGGGAGCCGGCTACCCTTAGACAGCCGCTCACCGACGGGGCGTCGACGAACTGGCCGCCCCGCTGAACCTCCCCCGAGACGAGCGAGCAAGGGCCAGGGCAACCCGGCGCCGCTTTTCGTTTCTGGAAAGGTCGAGATCCGGCTTCGACCGGATCGGCTCTTTGACAAGTTCATACGAGAAAGAGAAGCGTGGACGGCGTCGTCCCTGCGGGTCGGTTCCTTCGGAACCGGTCGTGAGTAGGATGATGCTGGTCTGACGTTTCGGTGCTCACACGATCAGGTGGA
>NZ_JACWCT010000060.1:0-19062 GCF_016613415.1 Methylobacterium ajmalii
GGCCGACGGCGATGACCGCGGCGGCGCGCTCGCGCAGGCTCGGACGCTGCGGCTTGGGCGGCGCCGGCTCGGGCCGGTCGGCCGCCGGCACGATCCGCTCGGGATGGATGACCCCGAAGCCGCTGAATCCCGCGAAGCTGCGGCCGGCGCCGAGCCGCGGCGCGCCCGACAGGTCGACCGCCACCGCCTGCCGGGTCCCGGCGAGACGCCAGCGCACCGGCACGGCCCGGAAGGTGCGCTGCCGTGCCAGCGCCTCGGCGAGGGCGGGCTCCGCCTCGACCGGCCCGGCGAGGAGCGCCTCCCAGCTCTGGCCGACCGGGGAGGCGCCGACGGTCTCGGAGAGGCGCCCGGTCGCCTCGATCACGAGGCCGTGGGCGTCGCTGCGCCACAGGAAGCGGAGGCCCGGACCGGCGGCCGGCCGCGGCTCCGCCGGGGCGGGGCCGGCCTCGGGGGCTTGGATGGGGGCTTGAGTGTGAGGTTGGGTTTGAGACGAGGGGGCCCCGACCGGAGCCTCGGCGGCGTCGGGCGCGGGATGCTCCCGCGCTGAGGCGAGAGCGGGCGTAATGGGCTCCCGCGTCTCGGGAACCTGCGCGACGGATTCCTGCGCCGCCCCCCGGCGTCCGCGCCGCGTGGGCAGGGGATCGACGATCGCGACGGCGAGGCCCGTAGTCCCGTCCGGCAGGAGCGCCGGCAGGCAGGCGCAGAGCAGGGGCGGCGCGAGGCGACCGGCGGTGAAGCGCAGGCGCTCCAGCCGCGGCTGCGCCGTGCCGGTGGGCAGGCCTGCGGCGCCGCGCAGCTGCCGCGCGAGGTCGAGGGCCGGGTCGATCCGGCCCTCCGCGTCGCCGATCGCGTCGCGCAGGGACGCCGCCGCCGGGGAGGCGTACAGCACGCGTTCGGCGCCCGGATCGAGCAGCAGGACGGCGCGGTCGGCTCCGGCGATTCGCTGACCGAAGGCCGGATGGGCCCTCAGGGCCTCGATCGTCGTCTCGAAGAGCACGTCCCGACCCACTGCCACTCCTTTGGCACCCCTCACCGTGCCGGATCCTGCGAGATCCGGGCCGAACCCTCTTCGCTTTAACCCAACTGACATCGTCCCGCACCGGCACGAAATGCGCAGTCGTTGCGTTATGGTGCCGTCAACCTTAACGAACCCCGGAAAGGTGGCGTTTCACCCAAAGCGTGCTATTGTGCAGCGCACAATACGTGCCGGGTCCCGACCGCGCTGCGGCAAGGTTCCAAGCGTCCCGCGCCGAGGGCCGCGTCAAAAAACGAGGAGACGAACATGACCCAGACCCCGAACTACGAGATCCCGACCGAGATGCGCGATTTCGCGGAGAAGAGCGTCGAGCAGGCCCGGAAGGCGTTCGACTCCTTCATCGGCGCGGCCCGCAAAACCTCCGACACCCTCCAGGGCTCGGCCGAGATGGCGCGCAACAACGCGCAGGACGTTTCCGGCCGCGGCTTCTCCTTCGCCGAGCAGAACGTGAACGCCGCGTTCGACCTCGCGCAGAAGCTCGTCCGCTCGCGCGACATCCAGGAAGCGATGCAGCACCAGGCCGAGTTCGTGCGCAGCCAGTTCGCCGCGATGCAGAACCAGGCCCGCGAGTTCGGCGGTCTCGCCCAGAGCGCGATGCAGCAGAGCGCCGAGAACGCCAAGCAGGCGATGCAGCAGAGCGCCGAGCAGGCTCGCTCGGCCATGCAGCAGGGTGCCGAGCAGGCCCGCCAGGCGATGCAGAAGGGCACCGACGCCGCCCGCAGCGCCACCGACCAGGCGACCAACGCCGCCAAGGACGCCGCGTCCTAGGATCCCGCGCGGGCCCGCTTCCGGCGGGCCGGACCGTGATCGGGCCGCGCTCCTGACGGAGCGCGGCTTTTTTCGTCGGGACGGTCCGGATCAGGCCGGGGCGTAGCCCGGCTTCTTCAGGATCGTGTCGGCCTTGGCGACGATGTCGGGCTCGTAGACGGACGCGGTCCAGGCGCTCGGCTCGACATCCTCGACGCCGACCGAGACCGAGCCCTCGGAGCAGCCGGTGGCGGTCATGATCGCCTTCGTGACCTCGTCGGCGATACGCTGCTTCTGCTCGTCGCTGCGGCCGGCATAGAGCTTGACGATGATGTGCGGCATGGAGCGGGTTCTCCTCTCTTAGCGGGCGCCGTACTCGGCGTCGGTGACCGGCTCGAGCCACGTCACGGCGCTGCCATCGAGCTTTTCCTGGATGGCGATGTGGCTCATCCCGGTCGTGGCGCTCGCCCCGTGCCAGTGGCGCTCGCCGGGCTTGAACCACACCACGTCGCCGGGACGAATCTCCTCGATCGCGCCGCCCTCGGTCTGGGCCCAGCCGAGGCCCGCGGTGACGACGAGGGTCTGGCCGAGGGGATGGGTGTGCCAGGCCGTGCGCGCGCCCGGCTCGAAGGTGACGTGGGCGCCGGCGACCCGGGCCGGCTCGCCCGGGCTCATCAGCGGATCGATCCGCACCCGGCCGGTGAAGTACTCCGCGGACCCCGCCTGCGAGGGGCGGGATCCGCTCCGGTTGATCTCCATGATGCTCTCCTGGCGTGCGAACCGGGATCTAGCCCGGTCCCGGCCCGTCCCGCCAGGGGAAGGCGATCAGCGCGCCGCGTCGCGGCCGACCCGGCTGTGGCGCCGGCCGTAGCCGAAGTAGATCGCGAGCCCGATCGCCAGCCAGACCACCAGCCGCAGCCAGGTCTCGCCGTCGAGGGACAGCATCATCGCGAGGCAGACCAGGATGCCGGCCGCCGGCACGACCGGCACCAGTGGCACCCGGTAGCCGCGCGGCTCGTCCGGGTGGGTGCGGCGCATGATGACGACGCCCGCGCACACGATGATGAAGGCGAGCAGCGTGCCGATGCTGGTCATGTGGCCGAGCGTGCTGATCGGCGTCAGGCCGCCGAGCAGCGCGGCGAACACCATGAAGAACAGGTTCGAGCGGTACGGCGTGCGCCAGGTCGGATGGATTGCCGCGAAGAACTTCGGCAGCAGCCGGTCGTTCGCCATGGCGTAGAACACCCGCGACTGGCCGTAGAGCAGCACCAGCATCACGGTGGTGAAGCCCGCGATCACGCCGAGCGTCACCAGAGTCTGGAGCCAGGGGAACGGCGTCTGCTTGATCGCGGTGGCGACCGGCGCCGCGTCGCCCTTCATCGAGGCGTAGGGGACGAGGCCGGTGAGCACCGCCGCGAAGGCGATGTAGAGCACCGTGCAGACCGCCAGCGAGCCGAGGATGCCGACCATCATGGTGCGCTGCGGGTTCTTCACCTCCTGCGCCGCCGTCGAGACCGCGTCGAAGCCGATATAGGCGAAGAACACCACGCCGGCCGCCCGCATGATGCCGCTCCAGCCGTACTCGCCGAAGGTGCCGGTGTTGTCGGGGATGAACGGCACGTAGTTCTGCGCCTTGACGTAGAACAGGCCGACGCCGACCACGGCGAGCACCACCGCGACCTTGATCACGACGATCACGCTGTTGACCCGGGTCGATTCGCGCACGCCCCGCATCAGCAGCAGCGAGATCAGGCACAGGATCAGCACCGCCGGCAGGTTGACGAGGCCGTGCACGCTCGATCCGTCGGCGAGCGTGATCATCTCGAACGGCGAGTGCAGCAGCCGCGGCGGCAGGGTAATGCCCCAGTCCTGGAGCAGGCTGGCGACGTATTTCGACCAGCTCACCGAAACGGTGGCGGCGCCGACCGCGTATTCGAGGACGAGGTCCCAGCCGATGATCCAGGCGACGAACTCGCCCATCGTGGCGTAGGCGTAGGTGTAGGCGCTGCCCGAGACCGGGATCATGCTGGCGAGCTCGCTGTAGCACATGCCGGCGAGCGCGCAGCCGATCGCCGCGATGGCGAACGAGATCACCACCGCCGGACCGGCATTCTCCGCCGCCGCGATGCCGGTGAGCGAAAAAAGCCCGGCACCGATGATCGCCCCGATGCCGAGCCCGATCAGGCTGAGCGGCCCGATGGTCCGCTCCAGGGCGTGGCCGCTGCCCTCTGCGTCCTGCCGCAGGCGGTCGATGGGCTTCGTTCGCATCAACCCGTCCGTCATGCTCTCCGCCATCCGTGTCCTCCCGCTCGGGTTTCTTTCTCGACGCAGCGTCAGCGCGGACGGTGCATTTGTCGACATCGTGGCGAATGCCGGGTCGTGCGCATGGCAGGATGCACCGCCGATCGCAACCCCGCGACCGCCTCGCCCGCGACGCATCGGCGGCTTGCCGACCCGGCCCCCGCCTCCGTACTCTTGGATCAACGAGACAAACGAGGAGGACGCCCCCATGTGCCGGATCTTCGCCGAGCAGACGCCGGAGCGCTACGCCTACGAGACGCGCTCGCTGCGGATCGGCGGGCACTGCACCTCGCTTCGCCTCGAGACCGCGTTCTGGACCATCCTGGAGGAGATCGCCCGCCAGGAGGGTCTCAGCGTCGCCAAGTTCGCCACCAAGCTGCACGACGAGGTGCTGGAGCGCCACGGCGAGGTACGCAACTTCGCCTCGCTGCTGCGCTGTTCCTGCCTGATCTACCTGTCGCAGGGCCGCCCGGCCGCCGCCCCGGTGCTGATCGCCGCCGAGTAGCGCCTCACCCGGCATCCTCCAGGATCATCGCGGCGCCCTTCTCGGCCAGCATGATCGTCGGCGAGTTGGTGTTGCCCGAGGTGATGCGCGGCATCGCCGAGGCGTCGGCGACCCGCAGACCCCGCACCCCGCGCACCCGCAGGCGCGCGTCGAGCACCGCGCCCGAATCGTGGTCGGCCCCCATCCGGGCGGTGCCGACGGGATGGAAGATCGTGGTGCCGAGGTCGCCCGCCGCCTGCAGCAGGTCGGCGTCGCTGGCGATCGAGGGACCGGGCAGGTGCTCCTCCGGCCGGTAGCGGGCGAGCGGCGCCTGGGCGACGATGCGGCGGGTGAGCTTGAGCGAATCCACCGCCACCCGGCGGTCCTCCTCGGTCGAGAGGTAGTTGGGCCGGATCTCCGGCGGCGCCGCGGGGTCGGGGCTGCCTGCATGCACGCTGCCGCGGCTCGACGGGCGCAGGTTGCACACGCTCGCCGTGAACGCCCCGAACGGGTGCAGGCCCTCGCCCCACTTGTCGAGCGAGAGCGGCTGGAAGTGGTATTCGAGGTTCGCCGTGGCGTAGTCGGGCGAGGAGCGGGTGAACACCCCGACCTGGCTCGGCGCCATGGTGAGCGGCCCGGTGCGAAACAGCGCGTACTCGACGCCCATCCAGCCGCGCTTGATCAGGTTGGCGTAGGTCAGGTTGAGGGTCGGCACCCCCGTCACCTTGTAGACCGGCCGGATCTGCAGGTGGTCCTGCAGGTTCTCGCCCACGCCCGGCGCGTGATGCGCGACGTCGATCCCGAGGCCCCGGAGCCGCGCCCCGTCGCCGATGCCCGACAGTTCGAGGAGCTTCGGGGTCGCGACGGCGCCGGCCGAGAGCACCACCTCGCCGGTCGCCCGGGCGAGGTAGCGGCGTCCGCCGCGCTCGAACGTCACGCCGACGGCGCGTCCCGCCTCGATCACCACCCGCTCGACATGCACGCCCGTCTCGAGCCGCAGGTTCGGGCGGTTCAGGGCCGGCTTGAGGAAGCCGCGGGCCGCGCTCCAGCGCCGGCCGCGGCGCTGGTTGACCTGGAAGTAGGACGAGCCCTCGTTGTCGCCGGTGTTGAAGTCCGGGATCTTGGCGATGCCGGCCGCCTCCGCGGCGTCGCGGATCGCGTCGAGGATCGCCCAGCGGATCCGCGGCGGCTCGACCCGCCACTCCCCGCCGGAGCGGTGGAAGCTGTTCGGCGGCGCGATGTGGTCCTCGTGCTTGAGGAAGTAGGGCAGCACGTCGTCCCAGCCCCAGCCGTCGAGGCCGAGCTGGCGCCAGCCGTCGTAGTCGGCGGCCTGGCCGCGCATGTAGATCATCGCGTTGATGGCCGAGGAGCCGCCGATGACCTTGCCTCGAGGATAGGCGAGCCGGCGCCCGTTCAGGCCGGCCTCGTCCTGGGTGGTGAACAGCCAGTCCGCCCGCTTGTTGCCGATGGCGAAGAGGTAGCCGGCCGGGATGTGGAACCAGATCCAGTTGTCGCGCCCGCCGGCCTCCAGCACCAGCACCCGCCGGCGCGGATCCGCCGAGAGGCGGTTGGCGAGCACGCAGCCCGCCGAGCCCGCCCCGACCACGACGTAGTCGAAGCTGCCGAAATCCTCGAAACCACTGCCGGCCGTGGTGCCTGCCATCGCGCGTTCCGCCCTGATGTCTCGTTTTCTGGCGGCCGGTGTAGCGCATTCCCCCGGCGACGGCGCAAGAGGTTGCCGCTAAGCTCGCCGAAAAGCGGGGAGGGGACCGATGGGGCGGAGTTTCGGAATCGCGGCCGGCCTCTTGGCTGGGCTCTTGGTCGGCCTCGCCGGCGGCCCGATGGCGGCGCCGGCGCTCGCCGGAGAGTGCGGTGCGCTCGCCAATCTCAGGATCGAGGCGGTGAACCTCCACTCCGCCGCCGAGGTGCCGGCCTCCGGCGACCTGCCGGCCTATTGCCGGGTGCTCGGTACGGTGCGGCCGGCGATCGGCTTCGAGGTGCGGCTGCCGCTGCGAGACTGGAACGGCAAGTATTACGGCACCGGCTGCGGCGGCTTCTGCGGCACGCTCCTGTCGGACGCCCCCGGCTTCACCAACGCGATGAATTACGGCCTGCGCCGGGGCTACGCCGCCTCGACCATGGATGGCGGCCACTGGGGCACCGGCTCGGCCGACGGACGCTGGGCCGCCGGCGACCTCGTCGCCCGGATGGATTGGGGCCAGCGCGCCGTGACCGAGACCGCCCGGGTCAGCAAGGTGCTGGTGCGGGCCTTCTACGACCGGCCGCAGCGGAAATCCTATTTCGCCGGCTGCTCCACCGGCGGCCGCATGGCGGCGATGGAGGCGCTGAAATACCCGAAGGACTTCGACGGGATCATCAGCGGGGCGCCGGCCCTCGACTATACCGGCCTCGTCGCCACCGGCTTTGCCTGGGTGGCGAAGGCCAATACCGGCCCGGACGCCGGGCCGATCCTGACGACGGCGCGGGCCAAGCTCGCGACCGAGGCGGTCGCCGCCGCCTGCGGGGCCAAGGAGCAGGGCGGCCTCGTCGCCGACCCGCGGCAATGCCGCTTCGAGCCCTCGTCGCTGCGCTGCACCGGCGGCCCCGCGCAGACATGCCTGAGCGAAGCGGAGATCGGGGTGCTGGAGAAGTGGTACGCCGGCCCGACCGACGCCTCCGGCCGCGCCCTCTATCCGGGCGGCATCCCGCTCGGCTCGGAGGCGCATTGGCCGCGCTGGCTCACCGGGCTCGGCAACGCGCCGGCGATCCTGCCGCTCTTTGCCGGCGACTTCCTGCGCTACATGGCGTTCTGGCCCTCGCCCGGGCCGGGCTATCGGGTCACGGATTTCGACTTTTCCGCCGACCCGGCGCGGCTGGCGCCGCAGGCGCAGACCTACAACGCCGCCACGTACGATCCGGCGAGCGCGACGGTGCGCCCGGTCGCCGACCTCTCGGCCTTTCGCGAGGCCGGCGGCAAGCTTCTGATCTATCACGGCTGGGCCGATTCCCTGGTGACGCCGTTCATGACGGTCGCCTTCTACGAGGCGCTGGCGAAGGGTGCGGGCGGCCTCGACGCCCTGGGCCAGACCGCGCGCCTGTTCATGGTGCCGGGCATGGACCATTGTGGCATCGGCACCGAGGGGCCGGGCATCGCCGACACGGGCATTGATCCCCTGACCGCGCTCGAGCGCTGGGTCGAGGCCGGCGAGGCGCCGCGCGAACTCGTGGCGACGAAGCGCGATGCCGGCGGGTCGGTGCTGTGGTCGCGCCCGGTCTGCGCCTACCCGCAGGTGCCGCGGGACGAAGGGGCCGGCCTCGCCTGCGCGGCGCCGTGACGCGCTACCGGGTGCGAGACTTTGTCTCGCACCCGATTGGCTTGGCCAATCGGATTAGGGCGTGACTCCGCCAATGCGGGCGGATTTTCTTCAACTTCTGACGTGTTAGAAATTGCCGACGGCCGCTTTCGTGGCATTCAATGCCGCAGGAGTGGCGGACATGACCGACGACGCACGACCTCGGGTCCTTGCGATCACCAGCATCACGGCCGTCAGCACGATCGACGGCGGCGATACCCTGGCGGCCGAGGTGAGCGGGCCGGATGGTGGTACGGTCTTCCTGCTCATCCCCCTCGGGGCCGCCGGCGCCCTGATCACCCAGCTCACCGACGCCGCCGAGCGCGGTGCGCAGGAGCGGCGCCTGCACAGCCGCGGCCGCCTGCCGGTGGTGGAACTGTCGACCTTCGACCCGTCGGCGTAAAGATCGTTCAAATGTGAACGGTCGGCTGCACCGATCGTTTCGAGGGACCGGCGAGAACGGGCTTCCGCCGTGGAGGTCCCTCTCTTGTCGTTCAGAAACCGGTTGCGATTCGAGCACCAGCTCGCCGCCCTCGTCGGGCTGCTCTGCCTCGCCCTCGTGGGGGCGACGGTGGGCGGGGCGATCTGGCTCGAGCGGCGCAGCGCCGTGCGGCTGGCCGAGGAGCGCCTCGAGCGCCTCGCCGGCGGCATGGCCGAGAGCCTCGACGCCACCCTGCGCGAGCGCTTTCGCGAGATCCAGGTCGTGGCCGGCCTCGCGCTCCTGCGCGAGCGCTGGACCGCCGATCCGGCGGCCGCCCGCGGCGTCCTCGCGGCGATGCGCACGACCGCCCCGGACTATGCCTGGCTCGGCTTCGTCGCCGCCGACGGCCGCGTGACGATCGGCACGGAGGGGATGCTGGAAGGCGTGGCGATGAACGGCCGGACCTGGTTCGAGGCCGGCCTGACCCAGCCCAATGTCGGCGACGTCCACGAGGCGGTGCTGCTGAACCGCCTCCTCCACCGCGCCGGCCCCGAGCCCCTGCGCCTCGTCGACCTCGCCGCCCCGGTGCGCGATGCCGCCGGCACGGTCATCGGCGTCCTCGGCGGGCACCTGAGCTGGGACTGGGCCTCCCGCGTCCGCAAGCGCCTGCTCGAGACGGCGGCCCCCGGCACCGAACTGTGGGTGCTCGACCGGCGCGGCCGGGTGCTGCTCGGGCCCCAGGTCGGCGCGGTGCCGTTCGGTCCGGCCCTGACCGGCGGCATGGTCGAGCGCGGCAGCGGCACCTTCGCGGTGGAACTCGGCGCAGAGGCGATACGGGCCGGCTTCGCCTCGGCGGCCAGGGGCGAGCGGGCCGAGATCGCCGGCGGCGATCCCGCCCTCGGCTGGATCGTGGTGGCGACCCGCCCGCAGGCCCGGATCCTCGCCCCGGTGCACCGGTCGATCCGTCCGCTCCTCGCCCTCGGCGCCGCCGTGGCCCTGGTCGGCGTCGTGCTGGCCTGGTGCCTCGGCCGCGGCGTGGCCGCCCCGCTGCGCCGGATGACCGTGGCGGCCGACCGGATCGGCCGCGAGCCCGACGCCACCACCCTGCCGCACCTCGATCACGCCCGGGAGTTCCGCGAGCTGTCGGCCTCCCTGCAGGCGCTCCTGCGGCGGATCGGCACCGCCGAGCGCGAGCTGAGCGACGCCACAGACCGCTCGACCCGTGTCGCCGCCTTCTACCGGCGCCAGATCGAGGCCCTGCGCCAGGTCGCCGGCACCGACATGCTGACCGGGCTCCTCAACCGCCGCGGCTTCGTCGTGCCGGCCGAGGAGGCCTTCGCCATCGGCCGCAGCGGCCGCGGCGCCGCGGTGCTCGTGATCGACATCGACCACTTCAAGCGCGTCAACGACGAGCACGGCCACGATGCCGGCGACGCGGTCATCCGCCATGTCGGCGCCCTGCTGGCGGAGGCGGTGCGCGGCTCCGACACCGTGGCCCGCTTCGGCGGCGAGGAGTTCGTGGTCCTGCTCGTCGGCCTCGGCTCCGCCGAGGCGGTGCTGATCGCCGGGCGCTTGTGCGCGGCGGTGCGGGAGACGACGGTCACCCATCCGGGCGGCACGATCGCGGTCACGGTCAGCATCGGCGTCGCGATGGTCGCCGGGCAGGACGCCGACATCCACGCGGCGATCGCCCGCGCCGACGCGGCGCTCTACGACGCCAAGGCGCGCGGCCGCGACCGCGTCGGCATCGCCCCGGGCACCGGCGGGACCGAGCGGGCGGCGTGAATGGCGGGCAAGCCACTGCGGACCGGACCGGCGCGAACCGGGAACCCGAGCGGAAATCGCCCTGTTATTACTCCATATGAGTATCGTGGAGCGATGGAGGCGACGATAATGAAAGGCGGATTGCTCTGGCTGATCGGCATACCGATACCGATCATCCTGATCCTGTTCTTCCTCGGCTACCTGCACTGACGAGGTCGGTTCCCTGGGCGGGCCAAGCCGTCTCCTGCGCCCGGCCGGCTCGCGGAAATCAGCGACAGGCAAGGCGCGGGTTACCCTCCGTCCCCCGTCGGCGGGGAGGAGCCCAGCCCGTGCTCCGTCTCATCTCGATGCCGTCCCCGGTCGCCCCGCGGCTCGCCGGGAGAGACCCCCGCGCGTCACCCTCGGCGCCTCTGCTTCGAATCCTCTCGCGTGCCTCGACCATCGCGGCCGCCGTCCCGTCTTCGATATCCCGGCCTGCACCCTTGCGCCGGGCGCCGGAGGCTTGGCAGACAGGTCCCCGGGCGGGAGCGCGAATGCGACGCCGCCCGCGGCGGGAGCCGTCGGCCTCCCGCGTCAGGACGGGAGGAGACGGACATGACGGATGAACGCGCGGGCCAGCCGCTCGCAGGACCTCTCGCGGGCAAGATCGCCTGGGTGACGGGCGCGGGCAGCGGCATCGGCGAGGCGGCGGCGCTGGCCCTTGCGGGCGCAGGGGCCCGGGTGGTCCTCACCGGACGCCGCCGGGAACCGCTGCAAGAACTCGCCGCGCGCATCGCGGCGGCCGGCGGCGCGGCGGAGGTCGAGGCCGGCGACGTGACCGACGCGGCCCGCGTCGGCGCCATCGTCGCGCGGATCGGCGAGCGCTTCGGCCGCCTCGACGTGCTGGTGAGCAATGCCGGCAGCAACGTGCGCGAGCGGCGCTGGGACGCCCTGTCGCCGCAGGGCGCGCAAGAGGTCATCGCCGCCAACCTGTCGAGCGCGTTCTACGCCTCGCTCGCCGTGCTGCCGCTGATGCGCGCCCAGGGCGACGGCGTGCTCATCCACACCGCCTCCTGGGCCGGACGCTTCGTCAGCCCGGTGAGCGGGCCGGCCTACACGGCGGCCAAACACGCCGTGGTGGCGATGAGCCACAGCATCAACATGGAGGAATGCGTCAACGGGATCCGCTCGACGGTGCTGTGCCCGGCCGAGGTCGCGACCCCGATCCTCGACAAGCGCCCGGTGCCGGTGACGCCCGAGGACCGCGCCCGCATGCTCCAGCCCGACGACATGGCGGCGCTGATCCTGTTCGTGGCGACGCGCCCCGGGCACGTCTGCCTCAACGAGGTGGTGATCAGCCCGACCTGGAATCGCGGCTACGTGCCGGATGCCCGCCTGGGCTCGCGCCTCGGCGCCTGACGGACGGAGGTCGGGCGGGTTCGCCCGCGCGGACCCCGGGTGACCGTCGTGCGGTCGCCCGGGGCCCTGCGGGAGGTCACCCAGGGCCCTGCGGGAGCCTGGGTCTCAGGCGCCCCGGCCTGCGGCGTCGGCCTGCTCGGCTTGCGCCTTCAGCTCCAGCTCGCTCCGATGGAGCCGGCTGAGCAGCATGAGCATGCGGCCCGGCAGGGCCGTATCCTCGGCGGTGAGCGGCGCCGCGCGGCGCCAGGAGGCCGCATCCCGGGAGGGAGCCGGGCGGGCGGGGAGGTGAGCGGTCTCTGCGGAAACTTCCGGCTCGACCTGCTCGCGGAGTCGGGTACGCATCGCACGATCCTTCGACGGCCGGTTTCTGGCGACCGGCGCCGCTATGAACGCCGACCCGGTGCTGCGGTTCCGTCGCGACACGCGGCTCTTCCGCAGGGGCAGGGCGAGTGTGGCGTGAGTGCCACAGCGGGCCGGGGCGACCGGTGGGCCGGCCGCGGCGCCCTCTTGCCGGAGGGGCGTGACGGGGCGGTGACGGCGGGCGGCGCGGATGCTATTGGCGCGGGCATGCTCGAAGGCCTGCCGCCCCACCGCCCGACCCACGTGCTCCGTCTCGATACGAGCGAGCGCGCGGCCCGCGCCATGACCGACCTGATCGGCGAGGTGTTCGACCCGACCGAGACCGCGGTCGCGGCCTTCGAGGCCGAGGACGGCAAGACCTGGCACCTCGAGGCCTACTTCTCCGAGGAACCCGACGAGGAGGCGGTGCGCGAGCTGATCCGCCCGATCCTCGGCGACGCCGCCGACGAGGCGGTCTTCGCGGCGATCGACCAGCAGGACTGGGTCCGCGCCTCCCTCGAGGGGCTGAAGCCCGTGCGCGCCGGCCGCATCCTGGTCCACGGCTCGCACGACCGCGGCCGGGTCCAGCCGAACGACCTGCCGATCGAGATCGAGGCGGCGCTCGCCTTCGGCACCGGCCACCACGGCACCACGCTCGGCTGCCTCCTCGCCCTCGTCGACGAGGTCAAGCGCCGCCGGCCCCAGCGCGTCCTCGATGTCGGCACCGGCACCGGCATCCTGGGGCTCGCCGCCGCGCGCCTGCTGCACAGCCGCGTCATCGCCGGCGACCTCGACCCGGAGGCGGTGGCCACCGCCCGCACCAACGCCGCCTTCAACGGCATGGCCAACCTGATGGCGTTCTACGAGGCGCCGGGCCTGCGCCACCCGCTCGCCCGGGTCGCCCGCGGCTACGACCTCGTCTTCGCCAACATCCTGGCCCGGCCGCTGCGCGGCCTCGCCCCCAGCCTCGCCCGCGCGGTGGCGACGGACGGCACGCTGGTCCTGTCGGGCCTGATCCCCCGCGACGTGCCGGGCGTGCTCTCGGCCTATGCCGCGCAGGGCTTCCGCCTGCGCCGGCGCCGGCTGATCGAGGGCTGGGCCACCCTGGAGCTGCGCCGCGGCGGCGCGGCGCCCCGCCCGCGCTAGATCTCCGAGCCGGGCTCCACGGAACGGGCCCAACCCTGATCGGTTGTCCGGGCATCGCCGCTTACCGGTAGGGGGTATGTGTACCCCCGAGCCGGGGCGGCCCGTGCGCGGACCGCCAATCCCGGCCTCCGCGGCACGCGCCTCGGAGACCGATCGGCATGAAGGCCCTCGTCTGGCACGGCACCGCGGATATCCGGTGCGACACCGTTCCCGATCCGACGATCGAGGATGGTCGCGACGCGATCATCAAGGTCACCGCCTGCGCCATCTGCGGCTCGGACCTGCACCTCTACGACCATTTCATGCCGGGCATGAAGTCGGGCGACATCATGGGCCACGAGACCATGGGCGAGGTGGTCGAGGTCGGGCGGGACAACAAGGCGCTCAAGGTCGGCGACCGGATCGTCGTGCCGTTCACGATCATCTGCGGCCAGTGCGACCAGTGCAAGCGCGGCAACTTCTCGGTCTGCGAGCGCACCAACCGCAACGCCAAGCTCGCCGAGGCTGCCTTCGGCCACACCACCGCGGGCCTGTTCGGCTACACCCATCTCACCGGCGGCTATGCCGGGGGCCAGGCCGAATACCTGCGGGTGCCCTTCGCCGACGCGACCCACATCAAGGTGCCGCGCGGCCTCTCCGACGAGACGCTACTCTTCCTCTCCGACATCTTTCCGACCGGCTGGCAGGCGGCGGTCCAGTGCGACATCCAGCCGGAGGACACGGTGGCGATCTGGGGCTGCGGCCCGGTCGGCCAGATGGCGATCCGCTCGGCGATCCTGCTCGGGGCGCGCCGCGTCATCGCGATCGACCGGGTGCCCGAGCGCCTCACGATGGCGCGGGCCGGGGGCGCCGAGACGATCGACTTCGACCGGGAATCGAACGTCGTGGCGCGCCTCAACGACATGACCGGCGGCAAGGGGCCGGAGAAGTGCATCGATTCGGTCGGGATGGAGGCCCACGCCACCACCTCGCTCGATGCGATCTACGACCGCGCCAAGCAGGCGGTGATGCTGGAGAGCGACCGGCCGCACGTCCTGCGCCAGATGATCATGGCCTGCCGGCCGGCCGGCGTTCTGTCGATCCCCGGCGTCTATGGCGGCCTGATCGACAAGGTGCCGTTCGGCGCGGCGATGAACAAGGGCCTGACCTTCCGCATGGGCCAGACCCACGTCAACCGCTGGAGCGACGACCTCCTGCGGCGGATCGAGGAGGGCCAGATCGACCCGTCCTTCGTCATCACCCACACGGTCGGCCTCGAGCAGGGACCGGAGATGTACCGCACGTTCCGCGACAAGCAGGACGGCTGCATCAAGGTGGTGATCAAGCCGTGAGCGGGAAAACCATGAACCACGCGCGCACGAACCTCTCCGTCGACCCCCGCTCCCGCTCGGCACACGACGCGCTCGCCCGCGGCCTCGGCTGGTTCTCGATCGGCCTCGGCCTCGCCGAGATCCTGGCGCCCCGGGCCCTGTGCCGGGCGCTCGGGATGGAGGGCCGCGAGGCCCTGGTCCAGGCCTACGGCGCCCGCGAGGTCGCCACCGGCGCGGCGATCCTGATGAGCCACGATCCGACGCCGTGGATCTGGGGCCGGGTCGCGGGCGACGCCCTCGACCTCGCCACCCTGGCGACCGGTTTCGAGGGCGACAATCCCCGCGCCGGCACCCTGGCGCTGGCGACCGCCGCAGTGGCCGGGGTGACGCTCGCCGACATCGTCTGCGTCCAGGGGCTGACCGCCGACAAACGGCTGCCGCCGCCCGGGACCTACGAGTACCATCACCGCAGCGGCTTCCCCCGCGGCCTCGCCGCCGCCCGTGGCGCCGCCCGCGATTTCGCGGTGCCGCGGGACTTCCGCATTCCCGACGCCTTGCGCCCCTGGCGCAACGGCCGGCCGGCAGGGTGAGGGCGAGACCCTCGCTTCCGGTCTCGCAGGCCGCTGCCAAAAAAGAGAGGGCCGCCTTTCGGCGGCCCTCCATCTCCGGTCGGTCTCGACGCTTATTCCTTGTCGCCGCGATGGATGCCCTTGTCGCGGTTCTCCTTCAACCGGCCGTCATCCGAGTGCTGGACGGTGCCCTGGTTCGGCGCATCGGGATTCTTATGGTTATGGCGACCGTTGTCGTCAGTATTGCTCGACTGAGACTGCTGCTTCTTGTCGGCCATATCCGTATCTCCCGTGATATGCGGCGCGCCGCGGTGAATGTCTCGATAACATATGATCGGGATGCGGGTTCCTGGGCGAATCGCGTGACTGCGCGCGGCGGAGCGCGACATTCCGTCGGGCTCGTTTCTCGTCGCAGGCGGCTGGACAGATCTTGAAATCGAGCCGAGCCTTGCCAGGCGGCATCGCGCGGCGGCGGGGCTCCGCACGGCGCGCGGCACCCCCGATCCTGCCCGTCAGGACGGCGTTGACGGGCGGAATGGTCGCGCCTATCAATTATAGCAACAGCTATAATGATGAGCCGTTGCGATGCGCCACGCCCATGTCCCGCTCCCCTTCCGCATCGCAGGTTCCGTCCTGCCCGGCTTCGTCCTGGCCTGCCTCGCGGCCGGGATGGCGGGCTCGCCCGCCCGCGCCCAGTCCCTGCCTACCGCCGCCGAGAACCAGACCCCCGGCGACCTCGACAGCGAGCACCTGTTCGGCTTCACCGAGGGCAGCGACCTCGGCGTGCCCGGCGAGGCGGAGCTCGAATGGGAGACGAGCGGGCGGCTCGGCCGGCGCCTCGGCCGCTTCCTCGCCGTCGACAGCGGCCTCGCCGCGAAGGTGCCGCTGACGAACGACTTCCGCCTCGCGCCGGGCCTCACCTTCAACGGCTATGACATCAGGCATGCCATCGGGAATGACATCGGGGCGCCGGATGCCCCGGCCCGGACCACCGGCGGCATCAACGGCGGCTTCCTCGAGACCCGCCTGCGCCTGATGGACCGCCGCGCCGCGCCGTTCGGCCTGACGCTCGGCATCGTGCCGGGCTACGGCACCGTCGACAGCGGCTCCGGTGCGCCGGCACGCAGCTTCGGGACCGATGTCGCCCTGCTGGCCGACCGGGAGCTGATCCCCGGAGCCCTGGTCGCCGCGGTCAATCTCGGCTTCGCCGTCTCGTCGACCCGGCCGAAGGCCACGGACGAGCAGGTGCTCGGATCGGGTCTCGAGGCGTCCGGGGCGCTGTCCTACCGGGTCTCGCCCGGCCTCTTCGCCGGCGCCGAGGTCCGCTACGCCCGGACCTACGAGGGCCCGGCCCTCGGCCGGCTCGTCGGCGAGGCGGTCTATCTCGGGCCCACCCTCTACGCCACCCTGTCGCCGCGGGCCTGGGCCTCGTTCACCTGGGGCGTCCAGGTCGCCGGGCGGTCGGTCGACGCGCCCGGGCCCCTCGACCTGTCGAGCTTCGACCGGCACCAGATGCGCCTGCGCGTCGGCTACAGCTTCTGACGGCGGAGGCGTGCCGCACCCGGGGTTCCGTTGCCCTGGTAGAAAATCTCCTCTAGCGTCACCGCATGAGCCCGACCCGCCCGACGATGACCGTCCGAGGCCGACGCTGCGTTCGACGCGGTCGGCGTGACGGGGGCGTGTAGCTCCTCGTCAGCTTGAGCGGCCTTCGCGCTGCTCGCTTGCACCCACACCGGATCGCATCCTCCCGAGCCTCGCGGCCGTGAGCGCGGCGGGGCGTCACCTGCCCCGTGCGGTGGAGCCCGATCCCTCGGGGCCGGGGCGCAAGAAGGCGAACACCCGTGAAGACCATCAACCCGCCGAGCGTCTGAACCGTGCCGGAACCGTTCCGCACGATCTACACCCATGCCGCCGAGGTCCCGGCAGGCCGCAGCCTCTTCGTGTCCGGACAGTTCGGCGTCGCGCCGGACGGGCGGATGCGCGAGGATTTCGTCGGGCAGCTCGGGCAGGCGATGGACAACGTCGAGGCCTTGCTCGCGGCGGCCGGGATGGGACGGCCCGACATCGCCAAGGCGACGTTCTTCCTCACCCGTTCCGGCGATCTTCCGGGGCTCGGCGCGATGCGGCGGGCGCGCTGGGCCTCCGACACGCCCGCCGCCGTCACCGTCCTCGTCGTCGCAGGCCTGGCCCGGCCGGATGCGCTGATCGAGGTCGAGGTGACGGCCGTCGCAACCCCGCCGGAGGCGCTCGCCCTCGGGACCCTGCGCCCCGCGACCAAGGCGGACGTCCCGGCGATCCGGTCCCTGGTGCGGGCGGCCTATGCGAAGTGGGTGCCGGTGATCGGCCGGGAGCCCGTGCCGATGACGGCCGATTACGCGCAGGCCGTTCGCCTGCACCGCTTCGACCTGCTGGAGCGGGAGGGCGCGCTCGTCGCCCTGGTCGAGACGATCCTCCGGGCCCGACCATCTCTGGGTCCAGAACCTCGCGGTCTCCCCCGCCCATCACGGCCAGGGCCTCGGCCGGGCGATGCTGCGGCGGGCCGAGGACGTCGCCCGCTCGCTCGGGCACGGCGCGATCAAGCTGGTGACGAACCCGGCCTTCGCCGGCAATGTCGAGTTCTACCGGCGGGCGGGCTTCGTCGTCGAGCGCGAGGAGCCGTTCCGGGGCGGCGTCGCGGTCCATCTCGCCAAGACGCTCTGACGAGGCGCCACGAGCGGAAGCCGGCCCGGCACCGGGCCGGCCCTGCGACGGCGGGCGCGGGGTTTGCTACCCCACCCCCGTCGGCCCATCGAGCGCCAGCCGCACCCGCCGCGCCAGCTCCATGCGGCGGTAGGGCTTGTTGATGATCTCGAACTCGCTGCCGCCGGCATCGGTGCGCTCGATCGAGGCCTCGGCGTAGCCGGTGGTGAGCAGCACCCGGATGCGGGGCTGGCGCTCGCGGGCGGCGCGGGCGAGGAGCACGCCGTTCATGCCGCCCGGCATGATCAGGTCGGAGAACAGGAGGTCGACCTTCTCGCTCTCGTCGAGGAGGTCGAGCGCCTGCCGGGCGTCGTGGGCGACGAGCACCGTGTAGCCGAAATCCTCCAGGATCACCTTGGCGGTGTCGGCGACGTCCGCCCGGTCGTCGACCACCAGGATGGTCTCGGTGCCGCTGCGGTCGGCGGCCCGCGGCGCCGGGCGGCGCTCGGCGGTGACGACCTGGTCGGTGGCCGGGAAGAGCAGCCGCACGGTGGTGCCGCTGCCGACCTCGGAGGTGATCCGCACGGTGCCGCCGGACTGCTTGGCGAAGCCGTACACCATGGCGAGGCCGAGACCCGTGCCGCGGCCCTCCTCCTTGGTGGTGAAGAACGGCTCCATCACCCGGGCCAGGATCTCGGCCGGCATGCCGAGGCCGGTATCCTGCACCTGCACCACCGCGTAGGGGCCCGGCCGCACCATCAGCAGCAGGCCCATCTCGTCGTCGATGGTCAGGTTCTCGGTCTTGATCGTCACGGTGCCGCCGCCCGGCATCGCGTCGCGGGCGTTGAGCAGCACGTTGAGGAGCGCCACCTCGGCCTGGGTCGGGTCGATGCGGCAGTTCCAGAGTTCGGGCGAGAGGTCGGTGCGCATGACGACGTGATCGCCGAGCGTGCGCCCGGTGATCTCGTTCATGCCGCGCACGAGGTTGTTGAGGTTGAGCGGCCGCCCGTCGAGGCGCTGCTTGCGGGCGAAGGCGAGGAGCTGGTGGGTGAGCCGTGCCGCCCGGTCGGTCGCGGCGCGGATCGCCGCCCCGGCGCCGAGCAGCCGGTTCACGTCGATCGTCGGGTGCTCGGCCAGCGCCATAACCACGTCGGTGTAGCCGCTGATGACCTGGAGCAGGTTGTTGAAATCGTGCGCGATGCCGCCGGTGAGCTGGCCCAGCGCCTCCATCTTCTGGGCCTGGTGCAGCGCCAGCTCGGCGTCGCGCCGGCGCGACACGTCGAGCTGCGAGCCGAAGAAGTAAACCAGGTCGCCCTTCTTGTCGTAGACCGGCGAGACGAACAGCGCGTTCCAGAACGTCGAGCCGTCCTTGCGGTAGTTCAGGATCTCGGTGGCGATCTCCTTGCGCTCGGCGATGGCGCGGCGCACTTCGGTCACCGTCTCGCGATCGGTCTCCGGGCCTTGCAGGAATCGGCAATTGGTGCCGACGAGCTCTTCCGGCGTGTAGCCGGTCAT
>NZ_JACWCT010000060.1:19119-60901 GCF_016613415.1 Methylobacterium ajmalii
TGCGCAGGAAGGCCTGGTTGGCGAAGATGATTGGGTTGTCCGGCTGGTGCGGATCGGTCACGATCATCGGCATCCGCGTCGTCTCGACGGCGGCGAAGAAGATGTCGGAATGAGTGTCGTTCACGGCCCGCGGGCCGCGCGACGTCACGGCGGGCCCCAGGCCGCCGAGGTCCGGCTTCTCCGATATGTCCACCATCCGGGGCCTCCTAGCCGCTGGCTCAGCCTCGCGACACGCGGTCAGGCCTCTATCCTCATGAGCAGATAGGCACGGGCGAGGGATATCAACCAACCCCAAAGGATAGTGCACGACTTCCCGGAGCGCGACTTTGTCGCGGGATCCTTACGGAACGATCGCGTGCACGGTGGGAGTGGCATGGCCCTGTCTGATCTTCGGGCGAGGGCGCTGCCGATGCCTGGGCCCGACTTGCCGGCATCCCGGAGGGTGTTCCCGAGAGACCGGTCCGATCTGGCGCGGCGGGCCGGTTTTGCCGTGACGGCGAAGGGTTTCCAGGGCTAGGCTCGCGGTGCGCATTTCAGTCGTGAGCGATCCGTTTCCCGCTCCCCCAGCCCGCGAGGTTCCGATGCCGCCCGCCACCGTCCCGGACGTGACCTTCCACACCCGCGTCAGGAACGACGCCCTCGGCGGTCCCAACCCGTTCGAGTGGAAGGACCTCACCACCGCCGAGGTGTTCGGCGGGCGCAGCGTGGTGCTGTTCGCGCTCCCCGGCGCCTTCACGCCGGCCTGCTCGGACGACCACCTGCCGGGCTACGAGCAGCATGCCGACGCCTTTTCCGCCCTCGGCATCGACCAGGTGATCTGCCTGTCGGTCAACGACGCCTTCGTGATGTTCCAATGGGCGAAGTCCAAGGGCATCGAGAAGGTGTTCATGCTGCCCGACGGCAATGCCGACTTCACGCGTCAGATGGGCATGCTGGTCAAGCGCGGCCGCCAGGGCATGGGGATGCGCAGCTGGCGCTACGCGATGCATGTCGAGGACGGCCGGATCGTCAAGATGTTCGTCGAGCCGGGCTTTCGCGACGACCCGCCGGGCGTCGGCCTGACGGTCTCGGATGCCGGGACGATGCTCGACTACCTCCGGAGCCGGTAGGCGTCGGGTCAGGTACGCATCGCCTCGACGAAGGCCCGGAACGCGGCGCTCGGCTGGCGGCGGCTCGGGTAGTACAGGTGGTTGGGCGGCAGGACCGGCGCCCACCCGGCCAGCACCTCGACGAGGGCGCCGGCCGCGATCCCGTCCTCGACGCAGGCGAGCGGCAGGCAGGCGACGCCGAGGCCGGCGAGCGCGGCATCCCGCATGACCCCGACGTCGTTGGTGACGAAGGCGCCGGGCACCGCGCGCTCGAACCGGTGCCCGTCCCGTACGAACTCCCAGACGTGGACCGTGCCGGACGAGGTGTAGCGGTAGCACAGGCAGCGGTGCCGGCCGAGGTCCCCCGGCTCCCGCACGTCGCCGTGAGCCGCCAGGTAGGCCGGGGCGGCGACGAAGACGAGCGGTACGGCCTCGCTGATGCGGACCGCGATCATGTCGCGCTGCAGCTCGACCTCGTGCCGGACCCCGCAATCGAACCGCTCGGCCACGATGTCGGTCAGGCCGTCGTCGACGGCGAGCTCGACCGAGACGTCCGGGCAGGTGGCCGCGAAGGCGGCCAGGCGCGGCAGCACGACGTGCACGGCCGCGGTGCGGTGCGCATTGACCCGGATGTGGCCGGCGGGCCGGGCGCGGGCGGCGTCCAGGCCGCCCAGCGCCTCCTCGACCGCCGCCATGGCGGGGCGCAGGTTCAGCAGCAGGTCCGCGCCGGCCTGCGTCGGCGCCAGCGAGCGTGTGGTCCGGTCGAGGAGCCGCACGCCGAGCTTCGTCTCGAGGGACCGCATGGAATGGCTGAGCGCGGAGGCCGACAGGCCGAGCCGGACGGCCGCCCGGGCGAAGCTGCCCGCCTCGACGATGGCCGCGAAGACGGCGAGCCCGGACCAGAGATCACGATCCACTGCTGAGAATCCTTCAGCAACCCGTGCGGTCCGTCCCGTCTAATCCGCAGGCCGGACCCGGTCCATCTCGGGGGCAGCCCTCCGAGCGGCGATCCCTCGGATGCCCCGCCCCGACGAGACAGGATTCTTCCCGATGGACCTCCACTCGCTCCGCGCCCTCGGCCGTTCCGGGCTGCTCGTCAGCCCGCTCGCGCTCGGCACCATGACCTTCGGCACGCCGCGCTGGGGTCTCGACGAGGCCGGCAGCCGCGCGGTGTTCGACCGCTACGTCGGCCTCGGCGGCAACGTCATCGACACCGCCGACGTCTATGCCGGCGGCCGGTCGGAGGAGATGGTCGGCCGGTTCGTCGCCGAGGCCGGCCTGCGCGACCGCCTGGTGATCGCGACGAAATTCGGGTTCGCGACCGGGCGGGGCCCGCATGCCGGCGGCAACGGCGCGCGCCACGTCCGCGCCGCCCTCGACCGGTCGCTCGCGCGGCTGCGCACCGACGTCATCGACCTCTACTGGGTGCATGTCTGGGACGGGATCACCCCGGCCGAGGAGCTCCTGGAGACGATGACCGCGCTGATCCGGGCCGGGAAGATCCGCTACTGGGGCCTGTCCAACACCCCGGCCTGGTACGCGGCCGAGATCGCCACCATGGCGCGGCTGCGCGGCCGGCCGATGCCGGTCGGGCTGCAGGAATTCTACAGCCTGGCCGAGCGCGGGGCGGAGCGGGAGCACCTGCCCTTCGCCCGGTCGGCCGGCCTCGGCCTCGTGCCGTGGAGCCCGCTCGCCTATGGGCTCCTGACCGGCAAGTACGACCGCGCCGCGGTCGAGGCCGGACCGCGCCGCCGGGACGGCGTGCCGAACGAGGCCGCGGCGGCCGAGGCCGCACGCCCGGCCGACGACAAGCGCCTCGACGGCGACAACCCCTTCGGCGACAGCCTGTTCACCGCGCGCAACTGGAACATCGTCGAGGTCTTGAAGCGCGTCGCCGCCGAGGCGGGCGAGACGCCGGCCCGGGTGGCGCTCGCCTGGGTGATCGGCCGGCCGGGCGTCGCCTCGACCCTGATGGGGGTGAGCCGGGCCGATCAGGTGAGCGACAACGCTACGGCGCTGACCCTCGCGCTCTCGCCCGAGCACCTGGCGGCGCTCGATGCGGCGAGCGACGGCGGGCCGATGCTCTCCGGCTTGTCGCGGCCGCCCTTGCGCGACCGGGTCGTGTTCGGCGGCGCGGCTGTCCGCGGCTGGGGCGAGTAGGGGTCAGGCCGGAGAGCGTCGGCCCGCCGCCGCCAGCACGATCCGGGCGGCGCTGCGGCTCGGATCGTCGCCGTCGGGCAGCCGCATCGTGGCGTCGAGGCGGGCGAGCGCGCCCTCCTGCGCCGCCCGGGCCGGACCGTCGGGGAGGAGGGGCCCGAGCGCCGCCGCCAGCCGCTCGGGCGTGCACTCGGCCTGGATCAGCTCGGGGATCGCGTTCTCGCCCAGGATCAGGTTCGGCAGCACGATCGTCGGCACCTGGATCAGGCGGCGCACGATCACCTCCTCGATCTTGGGTACCTGGTAGGCCACCACCATCGGCACGCCGGCGAGCGCGAGCTCGAGCGTCACCGTGCCCGACGCCGCGAGCGCCGCGCGCGCGCGCCGGAAGGTCGCGAGCTTGTCGGCCTCGCCGTCGATCAGCCGCGGGCGCAGAGGCCAGGCGGCGGAGAGGCGTTCGATCAGGGCGCGGTGGCGGGCGACCGCCGGCAGCTCGACCGTGAAGGCGTGGCCCTGCGCCCGGACCTTGGCCAGGGTGGCGCCGAAGACCGGCATCAGCCGCTCGATCTCGCTGCGGCGCGAGCCCGGCAGCACCGCCAGAACCGGCTCGGGCCCCCGGCGGGCCTCCTGCTCCGCCGGGCCCGGGCGCAGCTCGCCCAGGCGCTCGATCAGCGGATGGCCGACATAGGTGCAGGCCGGACCATTGAGGCGCCGGTGGGCGTCGGGCTCGAACGGCAGCAGGGCGAGCACGTGGTCGATGTAGCCGCGCATGGTCTTGGCGCGCCACGGCCGCCAGGCCCAGACGCTCGGGCTGACGTAGTCGACCACCGGCAGGTCCGGCAGCCGGCGGCGCACCCGGCTCGCCACCGCGTGGGTGAAGCCCGGGCTGTCGATGATGACGAGCACGTCGGGACGGGCCGCCACGCAGGCCCGCACGGTCTGGCGGATGCGCCGCATCAGCAGGCGGATGCGGGCGGCGACCGCCAGGTAGCCGATCACCGCCACGTCCTCGAGCGGAAACAGCGAGGCCATGCCCTCCGCCGCCATGGCGTCGCCACCGACGCCGGCGAGCGTCAGCGGCCGGTCCGAGACGGCGTTGAGCGAGCGGATCAGCTTGGCGCCGAGCTGGTCGCCGGATTCCTCGCCCGCCACCAGCCAGATCGTGAGGGGACGCCCGGTCGGGGCCGCGTCGCTCAAGGGGCAGGCTCCGGATCGGGCGGCAGGCCGAGGAGGAAGAGGCCGAGCCGGTCGGCGAGCGCCACCGTCTCGGCGCGGTCGAGCACCAGGGTGTCGCCGGCCCCGACCGCGATGCCGATGCAGCCGGCCTGCGCCGCGCGCTTCACCGTGCGCGGGCCGATCGCCGGCAGGTCGACCCGGAGGTCCTGGCCGTCCTTGGCCCGCTTCACCAGCACCATCGCGGCGGGTGCGCGCCCGAGGCCGAGGGGGCGGCGGGCGAGCGTCCGCGCGCGGTCGAGCATCCGGTCGGTGCCCTCCGGTCCCTCGACCGCCAGCACCCGCCGGCTCGCCACGACGGCGGCCTGGCCGACATCGTGCGGCGACAGGCTGGCGAGCAGCGCCCGGCCGGCCGCCACCGAGGCGTCCGCCGCCTCGTCCGGCCCCAGCGCCCCGAAACGGCCGACCGGCGCCATCAGGCCGGGGGCGAGGTCGCGCACGCCGAGCACCTGCAGGCCGTGCTCCTCGAGCAGCGCCAGCACGCCGCGCAGGAGGTGGTCGTCGCCGCCCGACGCCAGCGAGCGCAGGGTCTCGCGGTTGCGGTAGGCGGCCAGCGTGTTGAGGAGGGCGGCGGGGCTCGGCCGCGCCACGGCGCCGGCCAGCGTCACCCCGGCGGGAGTCCAGCCGCACAGGGTGTCGAGGGCGCCGCGCACGTCGAGGAGATCGACCGTGGCGTCGGCCCGCCGCCGGGTCGCCGGGTCGGCAAAGCCCCGGATCGCCAGCAAGCGGCAGGGCCGGCCGGCCCGTTCCAGGGCCTCGACGATGAGGAGCGGCAGCCGGCCGGAGCCGGCCACGATGGCGACCGGCCCGGATGCTTGCGAGGCGGGCGGGCGATCGGCGCGGGCCGCCGCGGCGGCCATCACGCCGGACCCGGCGCCTCGCGCGGGGTGCAGACCGAGCGCTTGCCGCCCTCGCGGATGAAGGCCAGGATCTCCTGCACGATGGGGTGCTGGTCGAACTCCGTCGCCACGTCCTCGACCCGCTCCATCAGGGTGCCTTCGAGAGCGAACAGCAGGCGGTAGGCCTTGCGCAGCGCGTGGATCTCCTCCCGGGAGAAGCCGCGGCGCTGCAGCCCGATGATGTTCAGCCCCGACAGGTGGGCGCGGTTGCCCACCGCCATGCCGTAGGGGATCAGGTCGTTCTCGAGCCCCGACAGGCCGCCCACGAAGGCATGCGCCCCGACCCGGGCGAACTGGATCACCGCGGCGCCGCCGCCGAGGATCGCGTAGTCCCCCACCTGGCAATGGCCGGCCAGCATCACGTTGTTGGAGAACACGACGTGGCTGCCGACCCGGCAATCGTGGCCGACGTGGCTGTTGGCGAGGAACGCGCAGGAATCGCCCACCACCGTGGCGAGCCCGCCGCCGGCGGTGCCGGGATTCATCGTCACGCCTTCGCGGATCTGGCAATCGGCGCCGATCGTCAGGGTCGAGTCCTCGCCGCGGAACTTCAGGTCCTGCGGCGGGTGGCCGATCGACGCGAACGGGTAGATTCGGGTGCGGGCGCCGACGGTGGTGCGGCCGGCCACGACGACGTGGCTCACGAGCCTGACGCCGTCGCCGAGCGTGGCCTGCGGCCCGACATGGCAGAACGGCCCGATCTCGACGCCGGCGCCGATCACCGCGCCGTCCTCGACCACCGCGCTCGGATGGATGCGGGTCTCGGGCAGGTCGTCCGTCCGGCCCTCGCCGGTCTGGATCTCGCTCATTCGGTCACCAGCATCGCGCCGATCTCGGCCTCGGCCACCAGCACGCCGTTGACCTTGGCCTCGCCCTTGAACCACCACATGAAGCGGCGGTTGCTGGTCTTGCGCATGTGGTACTCGACCACGTCGCCCGGCACGACCGGCTTGCGGAACTTCGCCTTGTCGATGGTCATGAAGAAGACCTTGCTCGGCTTGGCGTCGCCCTTGAGCTTGTGGGCGCAGCAGATCGCACCGGCGGTCTGGGCCATGCCCTCGATCAGCAGCACGCCGGGGAAGACCGGGGCGGCCGGGAAGTGGCCGGTGAAGTGCGGCTCGTTGATCGTGACGTTCTTGATGCCGATGCAGCTCTCGTCCCGGTCGATCTGCACGATCTTGTCGATCATCAGGAACGGGTAGCGGTGGGGCAGGAGCTCCATCACCCGCAGGATGTCGGCCGTACCCAGCTCGGCAGGCATCTCGGTCATGGTGTCTGGCTCCCTCATCGCGGCCCCGGAAACGCTCCGGTCATCGGTGCGTCGTCTTTGGCGAGAAGCGGCGCGGATGCAAGCGATTTGCGGCGGGAGCGCGGCGGAGGCCCAGCTCCCGGTCCAAGCCCCTGTCCGCGCCCCGGAATCTCGAGCATGGAATCCCGATCCCGGAATTCCGGCCCCGACGGGCCTCAGCCCTCGCCGCCCTCGTCGCGGGCGCGCGCCGCGAGGTTCTTGAGCGTCGTCATCTCGCGGAACCACTCGCGCACGGGCTTGGCCGGCGTGCCGCCCCAGCGCGAGCCCGCCGGCACGTCCTTGTTGACGTTGCTCGACCCGGCGATCTGCGCGCCCATGCCGATGCGCAGGTGGCCGACCACCCCGACCTGGCCGCCCAGCACGACGTAGTCCTCGAGCGTGGTCGAGCCTGAGATGCCGACCTGGGCGACGATCACGCAGTGGCGGCCGATGACGACGTTGTGGGCGATCTGCACCAGGTTGTCGATCTTGGTGCCCTCGCCCACCACCGTGTCGCGGCTCGCGCCCCGGTCGATCGTGGTGTTGGCGCCGATCTCGACGTCGTCCTGGATGATGACCCGGCCGACCTGCGGCACCTTGAGGTGGCCGCCCGGTCCCATGGCGAAGCCGAACCCGTCCTGGCCGATGCGGGCGCCGCCATGCACGATCACCCGGTTGCCGAGGAACGCGTGCAGCACCGAGGCGCCGGGGCCGATGGCGCAGCCCCGCCCGATCCGCACGCCGGGGCCGACGACGCAGCCCGCCGCCAGCACCGTCCCGGCGCCGATCTCGGCCTCGGGCCCGACCACCACGCCGGGATCGACGACGACGCCGGGCTCGAGCCGGGCGGTCGGGTGGACGAAGGAGCCCGGCGACACGCCGGTGGCGCCGAACAGCGAGGTCGGGCGGGCCGCGCTCGGAAACAGCCGGGCCAGCACCTGCGCGAAGGCGCGATAGGGCTGGGGCGTCACCAGGGCGACCGTGCCGGCCGGCACCCGGGCGGAGAAGCGCGGCGAGACCAGGCAGGCGCGGGCGCGGGTCGCCGCCAGCGCGTCGCCGTACTTGGCGTTGTCCATGTAGGCGAGGTCGTCGGGACCCGCGCTCTCGAGCGGGCTCGCGGCCCGGACCACCGCCTCGCCGTCGGTCCCCGGCGGCAGGGTCGCACCGGCGAGCGCCGCGATCTCGCTCAGGGAGACGGGGCCCGAGAGGGGGAAGAAGACCGGTTCCGACATCGCCTGCATCCACTGGGGCCGGGTGCGCCGGAGGGTCGGCCCGCCCGTCCTCATCGAGGGGAGGGCGCCCGGACTAGCGGCATAATCGAATGGGTACAAACGAAAACGGCCGCCGGGCGGGCTGCCCGGCGGCCGTCGATCCCGGCAGGGGTGCCATGGGCACCCCCGCGATGTCCTCAGAAGCGCGAGCCGCCCGAGAAGCGGAACGCCTGCGTCTGGTCCTTGCCGACCTTGCCGAAATAGGTGCCGTCGGAGCCGAAAACCTTCTGACCCTCGTCCTTCGAGAGGGCGTAGGCGTAGTCGAAGCGGATCGGGCCGAGCGGCGAGTTCCACAGGATCGAGGCGCCGACCGACGAGCGGATCGTGGCCTTGTCGCGGACGTTCACGCATTCCGGCTCGACGGTGATCGCCGTCGCGCTGAAGTTGCAGCCGCCGGTCGGGCTGAAGCCGTTGATGAAGCCGTCGCCGTTGACGTCGAAGGACCGGCGGCCCTTGTAGCCGAACAGCGTACCGGCATCGGCGAAGACCGCGCCCTTCAGGCCCAGATCGCGCGGCAGGCCCCAGATCGGGAACTGCACCTCGACCGAGGCGCCGACATAGGTCGTGCCGCCGATCGCGTTCGAGCGGGCATCGCCCGAGCCGACGTCGCGCGGGCCGATGCCGTTCGGCGCGAAGCCGCGCACCAGCGACGGGCCGAGGAAGAACTGGTCGGTCACGCGGAGCGAGTTGCCCTCGGTCGGCTGGACGTGGCCGCCCTGGAACTTCACGAAGCCGACGACGTCCTCGTACAGCTCCTTGTAGTAGCGGGCCTCGCCGGTGACGCGGAAGAACTTCGAGTCGCCGCCGATGCCGGCGTATTCGGGCTTCAGCTCGCCGTAGAAGCCGTTGCGCGGCAGCTGCAGGTTGTCGAGGGTCGAGTAGGCGAGCGTCACGCCGGCGAGCGAGGTGAGGGTGGAGCCCACCGCCTCCTTGAGCGCGATCGACGCTTCGCCGTCATAGGCGCAGTTCGGGTAGGCCGGGAGGCCGCCGACGTCACGACCGTTGTAGATCGTGCCGGCCGGGTTGAGCTTCGTGTAGCCGGGGATCCCGAACGAGCAGTCGTTGTACGGCCGCTTCAGGGTGTTCGGGATCTTCAGGTCGGTGTTGTAGATCGAGTAGCGCAGCGTGATGCCGAACTCCTCGGTGATCGGCAGGCCGAGGCGGAGCTGGCCGCCGACCACGTCGGTCACGTAGCGCGAGTAGCGGGTCTGGTCGCTGTATTTGTTGAAGACGTCGAAGCCGGCCGCCAGGCGATAGCCCAGGAAATACGGCTCGGTGAACGAGAAGTCGACGCCGCGGGTGTACTGGCCGGCGGTGCCGGCGAGGCGGACGTACTGGCCGCGGCCGAGGAAGTTCGACTCGGAGACCGAGACCTCGCCGATGATCCCGTCCGCCGTCGAGTAGCCGCCGGCGACCGAGAACGAGCCGGTCGGTTGATCCTCGACGTCGATGTTCACGACGACGCGGTCGGGGGCGGAGCCGGGCTCGTTGGAGAACCGCACCTTCTTGAAGAAGCCGAGGCCGTTCAGGCGCCGCTCGGCCCGGTCGACCAGGACGCGGTTGTAGGCGTCGCCCTCGGTGAGGTCGAGCTCGCGCCGCACGACGTAGTCGCGGGTGCGGGTGTTGCCGCGCACGTTGATGCGCTCGATGTAGACCTTCGGGCCGTCCTCGACGATGTAGCCGAGGGCGACGGTACCGGTGGCGCGGTCGCGCTCGCCGGTCGGGCGGACCTGGGCGAAGGGATGGCCCGAGCGCGCCACCGAGGTGGTGACGCCGGTCAGCGTCTTCTCGACGTCCTCGGCGTTGTAGACGTCGCCCACGCCGGTGCGCAGCTCGTCGCGCAGGACGGTGCCGTCGACGCCCGGGATGCGCGAGTCGACCGAGACCGCGCCGACGCGGTACTGCTGGCCTTCCTCGACCGTGATGGTGACGATCCAGCCACCGGCGGCGTCGTCGTAGCGCGAGTCGGCCGAGGCGATCCGGAAATCGGCGTAGCCGTTCTTCAGGTAGTAGCGCCGGATCAGGTCGAGGTCGTTGGCGAGCCGGTCGGGGTCGTAGACGTCCGAGGTCTTGACGAAGCTGAGGAGATTCATCTCCGACAGCGTCATCAGGTCCTTCAGGCGACCGTCCGAATAGGCCTGGTTGCCGACGAACTTGATCTCCTTGATGCCGGTCTTGTCACCCTCGTCGACGGTGTACACCACGTCGACGCGACCGTTCGGCAGGTCGACGGTGCGTACCGACACCTTGGCCGAGCCGCGGCCGGCGCGGCGGTACACCTCGCGGATGCGCTCGAGATCCGAGTTGACTTGCGCCTGGCTGTAGGGCCCGCGCGACTTCGACTCGACGATGCCCTCGAGCGTCGCCTTCTCGACCTTCTTGTTGCCCTCGAAGAAGACGCGGTTGATCGTGTTGTTCTCGCGCACCGAGACGACGATGCGTCCGCCGCTGTGCGACACCCGCACGTCCGAGAACATCCCGCTGGCGATCAGGTTGCGGCGGCCCTCCTCGGGCGACACGCCGACCACGTAGGAACGGACGGTATCCGGGTCGATCCGGGAGTTGCCCTGGACGACAATCTGCTGCGCGAAGGCGCTGCCGCTGGCGGCGATGGTGGCGGCCATGACAATGGCGCCCTTCGCCGACGCACGCCGGCGCTTACCCGTCATCGACATCATAAATGGCCCGTCTCATTTTTTGTCGGCACGGGTTTGCACCCGCAGACGATCGAACTCTCGCGAGGTCGAAGTCCCCTGGTCCTAGCCCTGCTTCTATCGGGAATCCCCGGCGACGCAAACGCCACGCTCCCGACCTGCCGGGATTTTGCCCAGACGTTGCCTTCCTGTCACGGCCCACGGCCACGCTTTTCACAGGGCACGGTCAGCGCGCGATGAATGCCGCCTCGGAGCGAAAGCCCCGGAATGGAACGCTTTTTATGAAAATTGCGCGGAATCACGGAAACGCCGCCCGGGCTTTCGCGCGGACGGCGTTTTTCCGGGGGAGGGGAGGCGCCGGTCAGGTGCCGCGGTTGAAGCCGCCGATATGCAGGATGTCGTTCCAGGTCGCGAACAGCATCAGCATCAGCACCAGCGCGAGGCCGATGCGGAAGCCGATCTCCTGCGCCCGCTCGCTCAAGGGGCGGCCGCGGACGATCTCGACGGCGTAGAACATCAGGTGGCCGCCATCGAGCATCGGCACAGGGAAGAGGTTGATGAGGCCGATCGAGACCGACAGGACCGCGATCAGTCCGACGAGGGCGCCGATGCCGCCGACCTTGGCGGCCTGGCCCGAGACCCGGGCGATGCCCATCGGTCCCGAGAGCTGGTCGGCGGATTCGCGCCCCGTGATCAGCTTGCCGATGTAGCTGAAGGTGCGGTCGACGACGAAGTAGGTCTCGGCGACGCCGATCTTGAGCGAATCGAGGGCGCCGTACTGCACCAACTTCACGTCGGCGGCGTCCCGCGGGCCCTGGATGCCGAGCCGGCCGATGCGCTGGGTGCCGAACGGGGTCTTGTCCTTGTAGACGTCGGGGGTCGCGGTGAGCGGGGTGGTGACGCCGCCGCGCTCGACCGTGAAGTCGAGCCGGTCGCCGGCCGCGCCCGAGACGGTGCGCTGCATGTCGGCGAAGTTGTGGATGGCGCTGCCGTTGATCGTCAGCACCACGTCGCCGGCCTGGAAGCCGGCCCGCTCCGCCGCGCTGCCCGCCTGCACCGCCGAGACCCGGGGCGCCACCTCGTAGCGGCCGGTGGCGTAGACCGCGCCGGCAAAGACCGCGATGGCGAGGAGGAAGTTGGCGACCGGGCCCGCCGCCACGATGGCGACCCGCTTCCAGACGTTCTTGCCGTGGAAGCTGACCGCGTGGTCGGCCGGGTTCATCCGCGCCATGGCGTTCTGGTCCGGCACGCTGGCGCCGTTCATGTCGCCGACGAACTTGACGTAGCCGCCGAGCGGGATCGCCGAGAGCTTCCAGCGGGTGCCGCGGCGGTCGTTGAAGCCGACGATCTCGGGCCCGAAGCCGATCGAGAAGCTGGTCACCCCGACGCCGCACCAGCGCCCGACCAGGAAGTGGCCGAGCTCGTGGATGAAGACCACGACGGTCAGGACGAACAGGAACGGCACGATGTAGCCGAGCAGGTTCGTCGTCGCGCCGCCGACGGCGTTAAGCAGATCCATGGTCACCTCGATGCGGCGCGGCGGGCTCTCCCCGGCCCGGTCCGGCCACCTTGCCGATCGTCACTCATACAGAGTCCGCGGGCCCGCGAACAGGCCACGCGTCGACCGAGGGTTAACTTAACGGAAGCTTGACGGGCGCTCAGGCGGCCAGTGCCGCCGTGCTCCAGCCGCGCACCTCGGCGTCGATGGACAGCGCCTCCTCGACGTCCGCCGGCGCCGTGGGGAAGCGGGCCGCGAAATGCTCGCAGGCCCGCTCCACCAGGGCGGCGATGTCGTAGAAGCCGATGCGGCCGGCGATGAAGGCCGCGACCGCGATCTCGTTGGCCGCGTTCATCACCGTCGGCTGGGCCCCGCCCGCCGCGAGCGCCGCCCTGGCGATGCGCAGGCAAGGGAAGCGCTCCTCGTCCGGACGCTCGAAGGTGAGGCTGCCGGTGGCGACGAGGTCGAGCGGCCGGCCGCGGGCGATCGACAGGCGCTCGCCGAGGCCGAGGCAATGGGCGATCGGCACCCGCATGTCCGGCATGGCGAGCCCGGCCGTCACCGCGCCGTCGCGCCAGACGACGAGGCCGTGGACGATCGATTGCGGGTGCACCACCACGTCGAGGCGCTCGGCCTCGATGGCGAAGAGGTGGTGGGCCTCGATCAGCTCCAGCCCCTTGTTCATCAGGCTGGCGGAATCGATGTTGATCTTCATGCCCATCGACCAGGTCGGGTGGGCGGCGGCCTCGGCCGCGGTGGCGGCGGCGATGCGCTCGCGCGGTGCGGTCCGGAACGGGCCGCCGGAGGCCGTGATGGTCATCCGGGCGATGTCGTCGACCTTGCCCTCGCCGATCGCCTGGGCGAGGGCGTTGTGCTCGGAATCCATCGGCAGGATGCGGGCGCCGAACTTCTTGGCGTCGCGCATGAAGGCGTCGCCGGCGCAGACCAGGCTCTCCTTGTTGGCGAGCGCGACGGTGCGGCCGAGCCGGATCGCCGCGCAGGTGGGCGCCAGGCCCGCCGCGCCGCTCACCGCCGCCACGACGAGGTCCGCGTCCCGGGTCGCCGCCTCGATCACCGCCGAGGGGCCGGCGCCGTTCGCGATGCCGGAGCCGGACAGCGCCTCGCGCAGTGCCGAGCCGGCATCGGGATCGGCGATCGCCGCGAACTCGGCGTTCAGCTCGCGGGCGACGCGGGCGAGCGCCTGCGCGTCGCGCCCGCCCGCCACGGCGCCGACCCGGAAACGGTCCCGGTGCTGGTCGAGCAGGTCGGCGGTGGAGCGCCCGATCGAGCCGGTGGCCCCCAGGACGGAAACGGTGAGGGTCATGGATGTCCCGTGAGAGAGAGGCCGGCGAGGAGCAGCCCGGCGAGGAGCGCGACGGCGAAGAAGCCGTCGAGGCGGTCCATCACGCCGCCGTGGCCGGGGATCAGGCGGCCGGAATCCTTGGCGCCGTAGGCGCGCTTGAGGGCCGATTCGGCGAGGTCGCCGCCCTGGCTCATCACCGAGGCGAGGGCCGAGAGCGCGCAGGCCAGCGGCAGCGACAGGGCGTCGGTGGCGCCGAGATGCCGGGCGCCGGCCGCCACCGCGCCGCCGACGATCGTCGCGCCGAGGAGCCCGCCGCAGAAGCCCGACCAGGTCTTCTTCGGGCTCACCGCGGGCCACAGCTTCGGCCCGCCGAGCGAGCGGCCGGTGAAGTAGGCGGCGATGTCGGTGGTCCAGACCACCCCGAACAGCCAGAGCGGGCCGGCGAGCCCGATGCGGGGATCGTCGCGCAGCAGCACCGGCACCAGGGCGACCACCAGGGCGCAGGCGAGGCTCGCCGGCGCCCAGATCCGCCCGGCGGCGGGCCGGGCGAGGAGCGCCAGGAGCGCGAGGCCGAGCGCGGTGGCGCCCAGGAGCCAGGGCGTCGGGATCGGCAGCCGCGCGCCGGCGACGACGCCGAGGAGCACGAGGCCGGCGATCGCCAGGAGCGGGCGGTGCGGCGCCGTCCGGGTGATGGCCATCCACTCGCCGACCACGGCGAGGCCGGCCAGGAACCAGACCACCGCGAAGATCCAGCCGCCGTTCAGGGTGGCACCGAGCACCAGGAGGCCGAGCACGATGCCCGACACCGTGCGGGCGCCGAGTTCCGTCGCCGGCCAGGCCGGGCGACCGCTCGGGAGTTTCGTCCCGTCAAAGCCCGCCATCAGCCCGCCCGGGCGCTCAGGCCGCCGAAGCGGCGGTCGCGGCTCTGGAACTCCCCGATCGCGGCGAGGAAGGCGGCGTGGTCGAAGTCCGGCCAGAAATCGGGCACGAACACGAACTCGGAATAGGCGGTCTGCCACGTGAGGAAGTTCGACACCCGCTGCTCGCCGGAGGTGCGGATCACCAGGTCGGGGTCTGGGATGCCGTCGGTGTCGAGCGCGCCCGTCATTGCCGCGGCGTCGATCGCCTCGGGCGGGAGCCGCCCCTCGGAGACCGCCTGGGCCAGCTTGCGCACGGCGCGCAGGATCTCCTGGCGGCCGCCGTAGTTGAACGCCACCACGAGGGTCAGCTTGGTGTTGCGGGCGGTGCGCTCCTCGGCCTCGCGCAGGAGGCCGGCGATGTCGGCCGGCAGGCCGTCGCGCTCGCCGATGATCCGCACCCGCACGCCGTTGGCGTGTAGGTCGGCGAGGTCGCGGCGCACGAACAGCTTGAGCAGGCCCATCAGGTCCGCCACCTCGGCGGCGGGCCGGCGCCAGTTCTCGGACGAGAAGCTGTAGATCGTCAGGTAGGGGATGCGCAGGTCGATCGCCGAGCGCACGGCCCGGCGCACCGCCTCGACGCCGCGGCGGTGGCCCTCGACCCGCGGCAGCCCGCGGCGCGCGGCCCAGCGGCCGTTGCCGTCCATGATGATGGCGACGTGGGCGGGCATCGCCGGGTTCGGCCCGCCGGCCGCCCCGGGGCCCGGCACGGCCGTATCCCCGGTCTCGGGACACGTCCCGTCCCGGCCCTCGGCGCGGCCTGCGTCCAGCAGGGTCACCGTCTCGCTGTCGCCTGCCATGCTGGCCCCGACCCCGGCGGAGCCGTGATCCGGCTCCGCGCTCTCCACGCCGTCGCTTCCGTCATGCCGGTCCGAGACACTCAGACCTGCATGATCTCCTTCTCCTTGGACGCCAGGGTCTGGTCGACCTCGGCGATGTGCTGGTCGGTCGCCTTCTGCACCTGGTCGGCCTGACGCTTCTCGTCGTCCTGGCTGATGGCGCCGTCCTTCTCGAGCTTCTTCAGGAGGTCGAGGCCGTCGCGGCGGACGTGGCGGACCGCGACGCGGGCCTCCTCGGCGTACTTGTGCGCGACCTTGACCATCTCCTTGCGGCGCTGCTCGTTCATCTCGGGGATGCGCAAGCGGATGGTCTGGCCCTCGGTCATCGGGTTGAGCCCGAGGTCGGATTCGCGGATCGCCTTCTCGACCGCCGCCACCATGCCGCGGTCCCAGACCGAGACGCTGAGCAGGCGCGGCTCCGGCACGCTGATCGTCGCGACCTGGGCCATCGACATCGCGGCGCCGTAGGCGTCGACCTGGATCGGGTCGAGGAGCGAGGGCGTGGCCCGTCCGGTGCGCAGCGAGCCGAGGTCGTGCTTCAGGGAGTTGATCGCGCCCTGCATGCGCCGCTTGATGTCGTTGAGGTCGAAGGAGGGTGTAGCCATTCCTGCGCGTCCCGAGGCGTCGTGAGGAGAGGGGGAGGGGCGGGCCCGAGGCCGCACCCTTGCGGGCGGGCCGGGGCCGCGCCCCGATCGGGCTTCAATGAACCAAAACCCGACCCGCCGCAAATCGTCGGGCGGCGGATTTCGCTCGGGGATACGGCGGATTTCGCACGCCGCGGGCTCCTCAGGGCGCCACCAGGGTCGAGGGCGCGGCACCCGTGAGGATCGCCGTCACCGAGCTCGGGGCGTGGACCGAGCCGACGATCAGCGGCAGCCCGCCATCGCGGGCGAGCGCGAAGGCGGCGGTGTCCATCACCTTGAGGTCGCGGGCGATCGCCTCGTCGTGGCTCAGGCGCTCGTAGCGCACGGCGTCGGGGTTGGTCTTCGGGTCGGCCGAGTAGACGCCGTCGACCTGCGTGGCCTTGAGCACCGCGTCGCATTTCAGCTCGGCGGCGCGCAGCACCGCGGCGGTGTCGGTGGTGAAGTACGGGTTGCCGGTGCCGCCGGCGAGCACCACGACCTGGCCCTTGTCGAGGTGGTGCAGGGCCGGCTGGCGGGCATAGGTCTCGCAGATCGTCGGCATCGAGACCGCCGACATCGTGCGGGCGGTGACGCCGGCGGCGTTGAGCGCGGTCTCGAGCGCCAGCGAGTTCATCACCGTCGCCATCATGCCGAGGGAATCCCCCGTCGCGCGGTCGATCCAGCCCGCGGCCGAGACGCGGGCGCCGCGGATCACGTTGCCGCCGCCGACCACGAGGGCGATCTCGAAGCCCTTCTTCACCGCCCGGGCGATGTCGTCGGCGAGCGCCGCGAGGGTCGGGGGATGCAGCCAATAGCCGTCGGGGGCGGCCAGCGCCTCGCCGGAGAGCTTCACCAGCACGCGGCGGAAGCGCGGCGCGCCCTGCGCCGTCAGGGAAGGGTCCGACAAGCGATGGTCTGGCATGGGGGCTCCTCTGGCCCGCCCCGGTGGAGCGGCCGCCGCCGGCGTCAAGCGTCGATGCGAGTCGGGCCGGGTTCTAGCCTGTCGCTCCCGGCCCGTCGAGGCATCGGCCTGCGGGAATCGGCACGCCCGGACGACGCGCGCCGGACGCGGTCCCGGCACGAAAAAAGGGGACCCGCCTGAGCGGGCCCCCCATTGCATGCCGCGCGTCGCCGCGGGCGACGCTGACGGTCGATCCCAGCCCCTGGCGATCTCAGCCCTTGGCGGCCGCGGCGACCTCGGCGGCGAAGTCCGGGGCCTCTTCCTTCTCGATGCCCTCGCCGAGCGCGTAGCGGACGAAGCCGGTGAGCTTCACCGGACCGCCGGCCTTGCCCTCGGCCTCCTTGAGCACCTGCGCGACGGTCTTCGAGCCGTCGTGCACGAAGGGCTGATCGAGGAGGGTGACCTCCTTGTAGTAGCTCTTCAGGCCGCTCTCGACGATCTTGGCCATGACGTGGTCCGGCTTGCCGGCGTTCTTCTCGCGCAGGATGTTGCTCTCGCGCTCGACCGTCGCGGCGTCGACGCCCGAGGCGTCCAGCGCCACCGGGTTGGTCGCCGCGACGTGCATGGCGATCTGGCGGCCGAGCTGGCTCAGCATCGTCACGTCGCCGGCCGACTCGAGGGCGACGAGCACGCCGATCTTGCCGAGGCCCTCGGAGACCTGGCCGTGGACGTAGGAGGCGATGACGCCCTTCTCGACCGACAGCTTGGCGACGCGGCGCAGGGTCATGTTCTCGCCGATGGTGGCGATCAGCTCCTGCAGCTTGTCCTTCACGGTGCCCTCGGCGCCCGGGAAGCGGGCGGCCTCGAGGGTCTCGATGCTGTCGCCGGCGGTGAGCGCCAGCTTGGCGGCCTCGCGGACGAAGGCCTGGAAGCCGTCATTGCGGGCGACGAAGTCGGTCTCGGAGTTCACCTCGAGCACCGCGGCGTGGTGGCCGGCGGACTCGACCGCGACCAGGCCCTCGGCGGCGACGCGGCCGGCCTTCTTGGCGGCCTTGGCGAGGCCCTTCTTGCGCAGCCAGTCCACGGCCGCCTCGAGGTCGCCGGCGGTCTCGTTGAGGGCCGACTTGCAGTCCATCATGCCCGCGCCGGTCTTCTCGCGCAGCTCCTTGACCATCGCTGCCGTGATGTTGGCCATCGTGGGATCCTCTCGATTGGCGCCCCCGCGCGCCCCGAAGGCCGCGCCGGTCGGCGGATAAAAGGGAACCCGGCGCCGTGGCGGCGCCGGGCTTTGGAAGAGCATCGGGTCGCGGGGCTCTCGCCCCGCCGGGTCACCGAACCGACGTTACGCGGCGGCGGCGGCCTCGACGAAGCCGCGGGCCTGGTTGACCCAGCCGTCGCGGTCGAAGCGGCCGTTGAGCTTCAGGTCGCCGTCGACCTTGGCGACGTCCTCGGGGCTCATCGCGGCGATCTGCCAGTAGTGGTAGATGCCGGCGTCGTTGAGCTTCTGGACCAGCTGCGGGCCGACGCCCGTGAGCTTGGTCAGGTCGTCCGGGGCGCCGCGCGGGGCGGCCAGCAGCTCGAAGGGCTCGCCGACATACGGCTCGGTGACGTCGACGGGGGCGACCTCGGGCTCGTTGGCAAGCGCCGGCAGCTCCTCGGCCATCGGCTCCTCGGACTCGCCGAGGTCGACGCCGAGCGCGCCCTGGCCGCGGGAGATGCCGTCGATCGCCGCGCGGGCGACGAGGTCGCAGTAGAGCGCGATGGCGCGGCCGGCGTCGTCGTTGGCCGGGACCACGTAGGTGATGCCGTCCGGGTTGCAGTTGGTGTCGACGATGGCGGCCACCGGGATCTTGAGGCGGTTCGCCTCCTTGATCGCCAGCTGCTCCTTGTTGGTGTCGATCACGAACAGCAGGTCGGGCACGCCGCCCATGTCCTTGATGCCGCCGAGCGCCTTCTCGAGCTTGTCCTTCTCGCGGGACAGCATCAGGCGCTCCTTCTTGGTGAGGCCCTGGCCGCCGCCGGCGAGGGTCTCGTCGACCTTGCGCAGGCGCTGGATCGAGCCCGAGATGGTCTTCCAGTTGGTCAGCGTGCCGCCGAGCCACCGCGAGTTTACGTAGTACTGGGCCGAGCGCTTGGCCGCGTCCGCGATGGTGTCGGCCGCCTGGCGCTTGGTGCCGACGAACAGCACGCGGCCGCCCTTGGCGACGGTGTCGCTCACCGCCTGCAGCGCCTGGGCGAGCGCCGGCACGGTCTGGGCGAGGTCGATGATGTGGATGTTGTTGCGGGTGCCGAAGATGTACGACTGCATCTTCGGGTTCCAGCGGTGCGACTGGTGGCCGAAGTGCGAGCCGGCCTCGAGCAGCTGGCGCATGGTGAAGTCGGGAAGGGCCATGGTCTTCGTTCTCTCCGGTTGTCTCCGCCGCGGAGGAAGCGACCGGCGCATTGATGGACTTGCCAAGAGGCGAGACCTGACAGGCGACCGGCCACCGGAAACGCCTCATTCAGGCATGAGGCCGGCTCCGCGTGTGGGATGGCCGGGCCTTTATCGGATCGGGGGTGGGATGGCAAGCGGACCGTATCCCGACGGCGTCGGCACTCGGTCGCGACGTCGTGGCGTTCGATGCCGGTGCCGAGCTCTCGCCAATTCCCGACAGAAGGCCGAAATGCTACCGAAAAGATCCATCCTCCTCTGAAGGCCGGGCGTCGACGGTGTGGGATAGGCCATTGATTTGTCTTGCATTGTCGCCGTTACCTTGCGGGTTGGCGCGCCTTCACGTATGGAGCTAGCAGGTGCGCTGCAGAACACAGATGGACGGTGATTACAGGTTTTATAAATGATTGCCTGTGATCGTTGAATGCAAGGCACCTTCCAACGAGGGGCGGATAGGGAAATGTCGCTATATAGTTTATTTTTGAACAACTCAGGCCAGCAAATCCACAAATCAAGCCACTATTTTTTCGCGTATGAGCGACATTTTGGACGATTCGTCGGCGGTCCTGTGACGTTTCTGGAAATCGGTACGGGGTGTGGTGGTTCGGCGCAAATGTGGAAGCAGTGGCTCGGTCCGCTCGCGCGTATCGTGACCATTGATATTGATCCAAGTTGTGCGCAATGCGCCGACGAGCAGATTTCCGCTCGCACGGGAAATCAATCAGATCCGCAATTCCTCCAATCCTTGATCGACGAATTCGGTCCGTTCGACATCATTCTTGACGACGGAAGCCATCACATGGCCCACGTCGTGCCGACGTTCGACTTTCTCTATCGGAAGATGTCGCCTGCCGGCGTCTACTTGATCGAAGGCATGCACACCGCGTATTGGCCGGCTTACGGTGGCGGCCGCGGCGATCCACGTTCGATGGTCGAACGTTTTAAGGGTCTGATCGATGATCTGAACGCAGAGCATGTAAAAGATGGTATGGTGGCTTGCAGTGACTTCACAAGGCAAACCTTTGCCATGACGGCATACGACAGTATTTTAGTGTTTGAAAAAACGCCTTTCATAAATAAGAAAATGAAAAATATAGGGATTAATAATTAAATGAAGATCGAGGAAGAGGTCATGGCTCCGATGGAACTCTGCAGCGAGTTGTGGGGGGCTGCCCATGTCATTCAAAGGGATCCCGGCTACGAGATACACCAGAATGTATTTTGCATTCCTATCGGGTGCTCCGATCCATGGGGCATTTACGATCAAGGCGGGCGAATCATCCGATCTGCGACAGATTATCGGGAAAACAATTTCAGCTCGCACGGCCAATCGCTCGATCATGTCATTTCGGCGCCAGTCCAAAGCCGGGCACATGGTGTCTTCATTTATGGCGGCAAGATCAGCAATCATTACGGACATTTTCTGGTCAACACCCTTCCAAGATTCTGGAATATCCTAAAGATACGGACTCCGAATACGCCGATATTGTGCCACGGCGCAGGGTCGCCCTCGGATTGGTTCAATATTCCATTCTTGGCGCAGTCATTCGCTGCTCTCGGATTGAGTGAGCGGGATTTCGTCGTCTTCGACGCTCCGACCGTCGTCGACACGCTCGTCGTTCCCCGCACCAGTTTCCAGGAGCAGTACGCTGGTCACGTCGTGTACGGCCAGCTATGTCGTGAAATCAGCGACCGAATTTGCCCGCATGCCAGCCTGATAAATGACGATCGGCCTATATACTATTCAAAATCACAACTCGTTTCGGCGGTAGGAGTTATTGTTAATGAGGGCGAAATCGATGATGTCATGCGATCAGAAGGCGTGGATATCATTTATCCAGAGAGGCTGTCGTTCCCAGATCAAATAAAATTAATGGGAAGTCGTAGGAATATCATGGGATCGTCCGGATCATTCTTACACACTAGCCTATTCTGCCCGGACCGTAACATCACATGCTTGAACGTAGCATTGCAAATAAATTCAAATTTCTCCATTATTGACAAGCTATCAGACAATTTTGCTACCTATCATTACTCTAGCGAAATACAAGTGCTTGAAAAGAAAGAAGGCTTTTTAACTGCGAGGTATTTGCCCAATGCCCGGGAGTGCGCTTATGAGCTATTGGCGATCATGAAGGCGAAAATATGAAATTTAAATTTGAACGCGGCACTATCTCAACTTTTTCTGATTATTTGTCTCCGGCTCTTTTTCATGGTGCTTTAGTTTTTAGATATTGGAGTTTGACTCATCGAATGGTTCTGTGCCTAATTTTCTGGATCGTTCCGACATGAAAACGACACTCTGCGACCTCAAGGGGAGTCTCGATCATCCACCGAGGTCATTACTTACGCTGTAGCCTGATCGTCAATCGGAGATGACGATGGGTGCGATGTGCAGATATCGACTGGTGCCTGATCACCGGGGTGGGAAATCTAGTTGTCCGAGAGATTTTTCGGGTGTAGACATCCAGGTTTCTTTTTGTTATTATGCCGATTAACAAAAACTGGAAGATCAGGTCAAAAAATGCTGGCTGCCTATGAGCCCGAACAGCGCTTTGTCATCGAATCGTCGGAGCCGATCGTCGAGATTTATCGCGATTGTGTTTATGTCCCGGTGATCGAGCCCGCAAATTATTGGGAGAACAAAGATTGGGGGATTTATGACCGCGATGGGAAGCTGATCGAGGCGGCAGCCTTCTATCGCGTCGGCAAGCGCGAAGGGCAAAGCGATGTTTGCCCTCTCGACCTGTCCAGAGCGCCCTATGCGCCGCGCCAGCGATACTTCTACGTCGGCAATGTCTTCAATCACTACGGCCATTTTCTTTGTAGCACGATGTCCCGGTTGTGGGCACTGCCGCGGTATCGGGAAGGGTCTATGCCGTTGCTTGGCCACGCGGTCGGTGGCCCGCCCCATTGGTTCTCGTGGTCGCATACCCGGACCCTGTTCGGCGCCGCCGGGATCAATTACGAAGATTTCGCTAATTTCGATCGACCGACGCGCATTCGGGAACTGGTGGTGGCGCGGCCGTCCTTCGTGGAATGCACGCACGCCCATACGACGCATGCGCACGCCGCGCATCGTTGGGGCGACAGGCTTGCCAAGACACAGGACGTCACCAGCCCGATAGATATGATCTATCTGGCAAAGACTAAATTCCGAGACCTTCCGCACGGAATGGCGAACGAAGCGCGTCTGGTCGAAGCCCTGCAGCATCTCGGTGTTCAGATCGTTCATCCGGAGCAGCTGACGATACCGGAGCAAGTCGCGCTCTTCCGAAGGACACGGATCGTCATGGGTCAGGTCGGGTCTGCATTGCACACGAACATCTTCAATGAACCACGCTATGATCAAGTCTTCGTTGCCTTCAACGCGTCGCCGCACACCTATAGCTCGAATCATGCGATGTTTGATGCTATAAACAACAACAGATCGTTTTACGTTTATACGCCCTGCGAGTGGAAAAATTATGACGATGGGGTTGCACGGTACGAGCTGAATGATCCTCAGGCAGCTGCCCGCGAGATCGTCGATTTTGCGCGAAGTGTATGATACAGTTTCCCGGAGGAGATCTTCTGGGAAAATGTATTGCAGGTCCGCGCGGCGCCAGAGGAGGGCCGGTATCCGCATCGCAAAGCGATCAATCGGATGCCGTATGAGAGTGATCTTCCATTGCCGTTGCCGCGAGCCTTGCTTTGCCCTAACCGGGAGCGGGCGGAGACGCTCGCGCTCCCGGGTCGGCAGCTTGTGATGCTCAGCCTTCCTTGAACCCGTATTCCGGCACACCCTCCTCGTTGCCGTAATACTTGTACGGCGGGAACTTGCCCGACATCTGCAGCTTTACGCGATCACCCTTGTTGTTGGGCTCGCGCTCCATCTTCATGTTGAAGTCGATCGCCGACATGATGCCGTCGCCGAATTCTTCCTGGATCAGCGCCTTCCAGGTGGTACCGTAGACCATTACCAGTTCGTAGAAGCGGTAGATCAGAGGGTCGGTCGGCGGCATCTGCGGGATCGAGCCGCGATAGGGCGCCTCGTTGAGCATCCGCTCCTCGGCGGCCGAGAGGTCGAACAGGGCGGCGGCTTTCGCCGCTTGCGCCTTGGGCAGCTTCATCTGGCCCATGCAGGCGGCGGTGATCAGGATCGGCGAGTTGCCGCCGATCACCTCCTGAATGCACTTTCAGGTGCAGCCCTTTTCGCGCTTGCTGTCGAGCAGCTTTTCCGTGAGGTCTTCGCACTTCATGGGCTCCCCCCCTTTAGCGAAGGCACCCCGAACCGGAGCTACGGGCAGGGGGCAAGGGGGGTACCACAGGGCGTGTAGGCGGACGCTCTAACGCCGCTGCTCGCACAGGGTCTTCACGTAGGTTCCGGCCTCAGTGCCGCGGCCCGATCCGGCGGCGATGGCCGGGCCCAGCAGCATGCATTCCTGCGGCGAGTGGGCCGGGTGGGTGATGACGTCCTGGGCAGTGGCGCGCGTGCAATCCTTCGCCGCCAGGGAGGAGGCGCAGATCAGCGTGATGACGAGAATGGTGGGCAAGGCGACCTCCCGGCTAGGGAGGCGGTGATATAATGCCGATTGCGTCCACGAGAAACCTCCAGGGCTGGAGGTATCTTGCCTCAGGGGGAGGGAGCCAGTTCGGCCAGGCGCGCCACGAGGCGACGGGCGACTTCGTCCTTCGGCAGGTCCGGCCAGGTCTCGAGCGAGCCGTCGCGGCCGATCAGGTGGACGCTGTTGCGGTCGCCCCCCATCACGCCGGTGGCGGCCGAGACGTCGTTGGCGACGATGAGGTCGCAACCCTTGCGGGCGATCTTGGCCCGGGCATGGGCGATCACCTCGGTGGTCTCGGCGGCGAAGCCCACCACCAGGAGCGGGCGTCCCTGGTGCCGCTGCGCGATCGTCGCCAGGATGTCGGGATTCTCGGTGAGCGCGAGGGGAGGGGGCCCGTCGGGACCCTTCTTGATCTTCTCCTCGCCGAAGGCCACCGGCCTCCAATCGGCGACGGCGGCGGCGAAGACCGCGATGTCGGCCGGCAGCGCCGCCTCCACGGCCGCCAGCATCTCGCTGGCGGTCTCGACCCTGACCACGGTGACGCCCGGCGGATCGGGAAGGGTGACGGGGCCCGAGACCAGGGTCACCCGGGCACCGGCCGCCGCGGCGGCGGTCGCGATGGCGTGGCCCTGCTTGCCCGACGAGCGGTTGGCGAGGTAGCGCACCGGGTCGATCGGCTCATGGGTCGGCCCGGAGGTGACGAGAAGGTGGCGGCCCGACAGCGGCTTCGCTTCCTGCGGCCCTGCGAGCAGAACTTCCACCGCGTCGGCGATCTCGTCCGGCTCGGCCATCCGGCCTGGACCGGTCTCGGCCTCGGCCATCCGTCCGACGTTGGGTCCCACCACCGCGACGCCGTCGCCCGTCAGGAGGGCGAGGTTGCGCTGCGTCGCCGGGTGCAGCCACATCCGCACGTTCATCGCCGGCGCGATCAGGATCGGCAGGGTGGTGGCGAGCAGCACCGTCGAGGCGAGGTCCGGTGCGTGCCCGCCGGCCATGCGGGCCAGCGTGTTGGCGGTGGCGGGCGCCACCACCACCGCGTCGGCGTCGCGGGCGAGCTTGATGTGGCCGATATCGGCCTCGTCGGCCCGGTCGAACAGGTCGGTATGGGCGCGCTGGCCGGCGAGCGCCGCCGCGGCGAGCGGGGTCACGAATTCCTGCGCGCCCTTGGTGAGGACGCAGCGCACCGAGGCGCCGCGCTCGCGCAATCGCCGGATCAGGTCCAGCGACTTGTAGGCCGCGATGCCGCCGCCGATGACGAGGAGGATCCGCCTGCCGTCGAGCGCTCCCATCGGCGGGCTACACCGTCACCTGGGTTCCGACCTCGACCACGCGGCCGGTCGGGATCTGGAAGAAGTCCGTCGCGTCGTTGGCGTTGCGGGCGAGCGTGATGAACACCCGGTCCTGCCAAAGAGGCATGCCCGACTGCGCCGCCGGGCGGATCGAGCGCCGCGACAGGAAGAACGACGTCGCCATGATGTCGAACTTGAAGCCCTGCTTGCGCAGGAGCGCCAGGCCCTTCGGGATGTTCGGCGATTCCATGTAGCCGAACTTCATCACGACCTTCCAGAAATGCGGCCCCATCGGCTCGATCCGGACCCGGTCGGCATCGGCGATGCGCGGCAGGTCGATGGTCTTCACCGTGAGCACGACGTTCTTCTCGTGCAGCACCTTGTTGTGCTTCAGGTTGTGCAGGAGCGCGGCGGGCGCGGTGTCGGGATCGGAGGTGAGGAAGACGGCGGTGCCGCGGACGTGGTGCGGCGGGCTCTTCTCCAGCATGGCGACGAGCTCGGTCAGCGGCACGTCGGTCTTCCGGGTCTTGTTGAACAGGATGGTGACGCCGCGCACCCAGGTCCACATCAGCAGCACCAGGCAGCCGGCGAGCAGCAGGGGCATGTAGCCACCCTCGAACACCTTGAGCAGGTTCGAGACCAGGAACAGGAGCTCGACGGCGATGAACGGCACCATCGCGGCGCCGGCGGCGAGCGGCGACCATTTCCACACCCGCCACAGCACCAGGAAGGCGAGGCCGGCGGTGATCAGCATCGTGCCGGTCACGGCGATGCCGTAGGCCGAGGCGAGCGCCGAGGACGAGCGGAACAGCACCACCAGGATCACCACGCCGATCATCAGCAGCATGTTGATCTGCGGCAGGTAGATCTGGCCCGAATGCGATTCGGAGGTGTGGCGGATCTCGAGCCGCGGCAGGAGCCCCAGCTGGACCGCCTGGCGCGAGAGCGAGAAGGCGCCGGTGATCACCGCTTGGCTGGCGATGACGGTGGCGGCGGTGGCGAGCAGCACCATCGGCAGCAGGCCCCATTCGGGGACGAGCTGGTAGAACGGGTCGGTCGTGTCGGGGTTCGACAGCACCAGGGCGGCCTGGCCGAGATAGTTGATGGCGAGCGCCGGCCCGACGAGGACGATCCAGGCGGTCTGGATCGGCCGGCGGCCGAAATGGCCGAGATCGGCGAACAGCGCCTCGGCCCCGGTCACCGCCAGGAACACCGCGCCGAGCGCCACGAGCGCGCCGGTGCCGTGGCCGAGGAGGTAGTGCACGGCGTGCCAGGGGTTGAGCGCCCACAGGACCTGCGGCGTGCGGGCGATGTGCGGCAGGGCCGCGAGCATCAGCACCGAGAACCACACCAGCATGATCGGGCCGAAGAACGTCGCCATCCGGGCGGTGCCCCGGCTCTGGACCAGGAACAGCGGCAGGATGATCGCGATGGTGATCGGCAGGACGTAGTGGTCGAGGGCCGGCGTGACCAGCTTCAGGCCCTCCACCGCCGACAGCACCGAGATCGCCGGGGTGATGATCGCATCGCCGTAGAACAGGGCGGCGCCGAACAGGCCCAGCATGAACACGATGTGCGAGCCGCCCAACGCCTTGCGGGCGAGCGCCATCAGCGAGAGGATCCCGCCCTCGCCCTTGTTGTCCATCTGCAGGAGCAGCAGGACGTACTTGATGGTAACGATCAGCACCAGCGCCCAGAGCAGCAGCGAGACGGTGCCGAGCACCTCCTCGCCGGTGAGCACGCCGTCGGCCCGGCCGGGGGCCAGCGCCTCGCGGAAGGCGTAGAGCGGGCTGGTGCCGATGTCGCCGTAGACGACGCCGACGGAGCCGAGGAAGAGCGTCCAGAAGCTCGCCTTGGCGTGGCCGTGGCCCTCGGCCTCGTCGACGGTGCCGGCCTTGGTCGGCGGGCCGCCGCTCGGCGGGGTGAGGGTGTCGGTCGGCGCGGCGGAACCGTCCGTGGGTGCGGCTGACTGGGTCATGTCTGATCGGGGATGCGCCCGCGGGCGGTCGGGATGGCCGCCAAGCGCGCTGATGGGCCGGGTGGCGGGCTCAAATCCTTGGCGGCCCGGCGCGTCCGCCGGGTCGGAATGTGGCAAGATTGTAGCACGGAGCCGGTGGGGCGCAAGGCGGACCGCCTGCTGCCCCACCGTTAACCGGCGTCACCTCGTCGGCCGTGGAGGACCGCGCCTCGCCTCACTCGGCGGCGCTGCGGTTGCCCAGGCTTTCTCCGGTCCCCTTGCCGAAGCGGCGCTCGATGTAGTCGACGACGATGCCCTCGAAGTCCTTGGCCAGCGTCGGGCCGCGCAGGGTCATCGCCTTCTTGCCGTCGATGAAGACCGGGGCGGTCGGGGTCTCGCCGGTGCCGGGCAGCGAGATGCCGATATCGGCGTGCTTCGACTCGCCCGGGCCGTTGACGATGCAGCCCATCACGGCGACGTTCAGCCCCTCGACCCCCGGATAGGTCTTGCGCCACTCGGGCATCGAGGTGGTGATCCAGTTCTGGATGTCGCGGGCGAGTTCCTGGAACACCGTCGAGGTGGTGCGGCCGCAGCCCGGGCAGGCGGCGACCAGCGGCACGAAGGTGCGGAAGCCCATCGTCTGGAGCAGCTCCTGGGCCACCTTCACCTCGACGGTGCGGTCGCCGCCAGGCTCCGGGGTGAGCGAGTAGCGGATCGTGTCGCCGATTCCCTCCTGAAGCAGCACGCCGATCGCCGCGGAGGCCGCCACGATGCCCTTGGTGCCCATGCCGGCCTCGGTCAGGCCGAGGTGGATGGCGTAGTCGGAGCGGCGCGCCACCTCGCGGTAGACCGCGATCAGGTCCTGCACCGCCGAGACCTTGGCCGAGAGCACGATGCGCTCCTTGGGCAGGCCGATCTCCACCGCCCGGTCGGCGGAGAGGAGGGCGGATTGCACCATCGCCTCGCGCATCACCGCGCGGGCGTCGCGCGGCTTCGCCGAGTTGGCGTTCTCGTCCATCATGTGGGTGAGGAGCGCTTCGTCGAGGGAGCCCCAGTTGGCGCCGATCCGCACCGCCTTGCCGTAGCGGGCCGCCTGCTCGACGATGGTGCCGAACTGCAGGTCCTTCTTCTCCTTGAAGCCGACGTTGCCCGGGTTGATCCGGTACTTGGCCAGCGCCTCGGCGCAGGCCGGATGGTCGGTCAGGAGCTTGTGGCCGATATAGTGGAAGTCGCCGACGAGCGGGACGTGGACGCCGATGCGGTCCAGACGCTCGCGGATCTTCGGCACGGCCGACGCCGCCTCGTCGCGGTCGACGGTGATGCGCACGACCTCGGAGCCGGCCCGCGCCAGCGCGGCGACCTGGGCCACCGTGGCGTCGATGTCGGCGGTGTCGGTGTTGGTCATCGACTGCACGACGATCGGGGCGCCGCCGCCCATCACCACCGCGCCCTCGCCCTCGCCGATCCGGACGCCGACGGTGCGGTGGCGGGGGCTCGGGCCCGCGATCTCGGGGGCGGCGGTCTCCGCCGGGGCGAGGGCTTCCATGGCTTGCATCGGATACCTTCAGGGGGTCGTTCGCAGGAGAATCGTGACGAGACGGTCGGGCGCGGTCGCGAGAGCCGCGGTTTGCCCTCCGTCTAGAGCATTTCCGGGCGCGGTGGAAATCGCCTTGCCCGTATGAAATCCCGGCGCGATCAACGGGCTACGCCGGTCCCCGGCGGAATGCCGCGACATCCTTGCGATTTCCTTCGCGGGGAGCCGTTCCTGCGCCGGCTCCCGGCAGTGCATCGCCCCACTCCATCGCTTCGCCTTTAGCTGAGGATGCCGGACGGGCGCGTCAAGCGCGTGACGCCCCGATGGGCCGTCGGACCGTCGCACGTTGCGTTCCCTCGTCGGGTTCCCTTGCGCGACTTTGCAGCGCACCATTTGGCTTTCGCAGTGCGACACACCACATCCCCGGTCATGACGGATTCAGCCTCGTTCCCGGAACCGGATCGGAGCGCGGGTGACCGCGGTCCCGTCCCGCCCGCCGCTCCCGAAGCCGGCTCGCACGCCGCCACCGGACCTCTCGGCCGCGGCCTCGTCGGCCCGCGGGCCGAGAAGCCGATCGCCCTGGCGCTCCAGGGTGGCGGCGCCCACGGCGCCTTCACCTGGGGCGTGCTCGACGCCCTGATCGAGGACGGGCGCCTCGCCTTCGAGGCGATGACCGGCGCGAGCGCCGGCGCGATGAACGCCGTCGTGATGGTCGATGGGTGGCTGCGCGGCGGCCCCGACGGCGCGCGCGAGCGTCTGGAGATGTTCTGGCGCGAGATCAGCCTCGACGCCGACCTGTCGCACGCCCAGCAGACCGTCATCGACGGGGTGATGAGCTTCTGGAAGAAGACCCCGGTCGGGGCGTTCTGGAACGCCGTCGCCAGCCCGTACATGACGAACCCGCTCAACATCAATCCGCTGAAGCGGGCGCTCGCCGACACGGTCGATTTCGAGGCGGTCCGCCGCGACGGGCCGGCCGACCTGTTCATCTCGGCCACCAACGTGTGGACCGGCAAGATGGCGGTGTTCGAGCGGCCGGACCTGACGATCGACCACCTGATGGCCTCGGCCTGCCTGCCGACGGTCTTTCAGGCGGTGGAGATCGACGGCGTGCCGCACTGGGATGGCGGCTATCTCGGCAACCCGCCCCTCTATCCGCTCTATCACGGTGCCCGCTCGTCCGACATCCTGCTGGTCCAGATCAACCCGGTCGAGCGCCGCGAGACCCCGCGCAGCCCGGCCGAGATCCGCGACCGCCTCAACGAGATCAGCTTCAACGCCAACCTCCTGCGGGAATTGCGGGCGATCGACTTCGTCGACGATCTGATCGAGGACGGCGTGCTCGGGCGCTCCAATGCCTACAAGCAGGTGCTGCTCCACCGCATCGACGGCAGCGGCTCGGCCCTCGACGATGCCTCGGCTTCCTCGCGGCTGCGGGCGCAGTGGCCGTTCTTCCTGCATCTGCGCGATGCCGGACGGGACGCGGCCAAGGCCTGGCTGGCGGAGAACTACGACGCGGTCGGGCGCGAGAGCACCTTGAACCTCAAGGCGATGTACGCCTGAGCCCGCGGCACCGGCCGCCGATGCCCCCGTCGTGCGGGGGCCGGTGCCCGGGTCGTCGTGCTCGAACGCGGCGACCGCACCGTCGAGGCCCCGAGCCTCTACAGTCGAGCGGGCTTCGCGCCGCGCGATCCGTTCCCGCCGTATCGCGCGTCGCCCGCCGGCAACTTCCTCGAGAAGGCGGTGCAACGGCCGGGGGCCGCCGGCCATTCTCGGTCCGGTCCCAGCGTCTCGCTCGATCCCAATGCGGGAAAGTACCGAGGCCGACGTTCCAAACTGAGGCGCCGCGCTCGCGCCCGCCACGCGACCTGGCCCCGCCCCGCGCGCGGCGATTCGCGACATCCTGCCGCGGAGTCGGTCTACCTAGGCATTCTTCCCCTCGGGAGCGCCGCTCCGTCGCTCGCCGGGAGGCGGCACGCCGCCCGGCCCGGCCGGAATGGAACGCCGCTTGAACAGTCTCCGGCATGGACACCGCGCCTGTATCGCGCTGGAACGGAGGCAAGCGGCATGAGTGACGCCGTCAAGGTTCTGATGATCAACGAGCCGTCGGATCTCGGCGCCGCCTTCCGGGCGACGCTGGAGCACGACCCCGCGCTGCGGACCATCGGCGAGGAGGAGCTGGCGGAGCCGGGCGGCGCCTGCGTCGTCCTGGCCTTCGCGCCGGAGGTCGGCCCGGCCGCGGTGGCCGCCCTGCGCGAGCGGGCGCCGCAGGCCCGCATCCTGGTGGCGTTCCAGGCCGCCGACGCAGCGGAGATCGGCCGGTTCGCGGCCTCCGGCGCCGACGCCTTCGTGGCCCGCTGCGCGCCCGCCCGCGAGATCTGCGCGGCGATCCTGGCGCTTGCCCGCGGCCTGCCGCTGCACGAGGGCGACGCCGAGGCGCCGGCCCCGGAGACTATGGCGGCCGAGAGCCTGGGCCTCACCCCCCGGGAGGCCGAGGTGCTGCGCTTCCTCAGCGCCGGCTTCAGCAACAAGGAGGTGGCACGCCGCCTCACCGTCAGCGTCCGCACCGTCGAGACCCACCGGCTCAACCTGCGACGCAAGACCAAGACCGGCCGCCTGAAGGACCTGGTGCAGCTCGCCCGCCAGATCGGCCTGGCGCCGGTCCTCGACAACGAGGCCCGTCCCCTGCGGCGCATCGCCCACGAGGCGCACCGCGTCGTCCCTCATTGAGGGGCGGCGCGGGACCGGGCGATCCGGGACGGATCGCCGACGCGCGGGACCGGGTCCGGACGGCCCGCCGGCGCGATCAGGCCGCCTTGCGGGCCGCCGACCGCCCGCCGCGGGACGCGACGCTCCGGGCGCCGCCGGACGTGTCGCCGCTCGCCTTGCCGCTGCTCGCCTTGCCGCCGACCGAGCGCTTCTTCTTCGCGGCCTTCGCCCGCGTGCCGGACCTCGCCGCCTCCTCGACCCGGGCGAGGCGGCCCTGGAGCAGGGCGAGCACCGCCGTCTCCTCCGGGCGCAGGGTGGCGATGTCGTCGCGCAGCGCCGCCTGGACCTCGTCCTTGACCTGGAGCAGCAGCTCGCCCTCGAGGTAGCAGCCGAGGACCTCCGGGTGGACGTAGCACTTGCGGCAGACGGTCGGTGTGTTGCCGAGCCGCTCGGCCACCCGTTCGATCGCGGCGCGCACGTTGCGCTTGGCCATCGCCTCGCTGTCGAAGGCCTCGAATTCGCGCAAGGCCATGGCGGCCAGCACCGTGCCGGACCAGGTCCGGAAATCCTTCGCGGTGATGTCGCGACCGGTGATCTCGCGCAGGTAGGCGTTCACGTCGGCCGAGGTCACGTCGCGCTGAACACCGTCCTCGTCGAGGTACTGAAACAGTTCCTGGCCCGGCAGGTCCTGGCAGGCCTTGACGATCTTCGCCACCCGGCGGTCGTGGATCGACACGTCCCAGACCTTGTTGCTCTTGCCCTTGAACCGGAAGGTCAGCGCCCTGCCCTCGACAGTGACGTGCGGGTCGCGCAAGGTCGTGAGGCCGAAGCTCTTGTTCTGCTTGGCGTAATCGTCGTTGCCGACCCGGATCAGGGTGGTCTCGAGGAGGTGCACCACCGTCGCCAGCACCTTCTCGCGCGGGAGCCCGCGCCGGCCCATATGCGCCTGGACGGTGGCGCGCAGGCCCGGCAGCACTTCGGCGAAGCTCATCATGTGGGTGAACTTGGTACTCTCCCGGGCCTCACGGAACTCGGGATGGTAGCGGTACTGCTTGCGGCCGCGGGCGTCGCGCCCGGTCGCTTGGATGTGGCCGTTGGCGTGGCGGCAGATCCAGACGTCGGTATAGGCCGGTGGGATCGCCAGCGCCCTGATCCGGTCGAGCGTCGCCTCGTCGCGCACCCGGGCGCCCTTGGCGTCGACGTAGGTGAAGCCGCGGCCGCTGCGCTTGCGGCGGTAGCCCGGCTCCTCGTCGCCGACGTAGCGCAGGCCCGCCTCGCGGGCGGCCTCGCGGGTGTCGATGCGATCCTCGGCGGCGCTCGCCGCCATCTCGGGATCCGACAGCATGGGCGTTCCGACCTTCGATACGTTCCTAGTCGGTCTCAACCGGCGCCCGCCCGCGCCGGTTCCGGCGCGGCGCAGCCGTTCCCCCGCGCCGCGCCGCCCTGTAGGGAGGGGGGAAGCGACAGCGGGAGAGACCGGGTGCAGCCACAGGACGACGGCGGGGAGAAGAAGCGGGCGCACATCGCCTTCGTGGTGACCGAGGACTGGTTCTTCGCCTCGCATTTCCTGCCGATGGCCCGCGCCGCGGTGGCGGCCGGCCATCCGGTCTCGGTCGTCACCCGCGTCCGGGCCCACCGGGACGCGATCGCGGCGACCGGGGCCCGGGTGGTGGAGCTCGAGGCCGAGCGATCGAGCCTCAACCCGATGGCGGCGGGCTACGCCGCCGGCCAGCTCGCGGCGATCCTGAAGGCGCTCAAGGCCGACATCGTCCATTGCATCGCGCTGCGCGGCATCCTGGTCGGCGGCGCGGCGGCGGTGCTCGCCGGCATCCCGTCCCGGGTCTACGCGCTGACCGGCCTCGGGCTGTTCGGCGCGCGCCGGGACCGTGCCGGACGCCTCGCCCGTACGGGCCTGCGCCTCCTGATCCGCGGCCCGCTCGAAACCGCCCGCACCCGCTACCTGTTCGAGAACCCGGACGACGCTCCGCTGCTCGGCCTTCGCCCCGACGATCCCCGCGTGACGATCGTGGGCGGCGCCGGCATCGACCCGGAGGCGTGGACGCCGGGGCCCCTGCCGCCCCACCCGCCGCTCCGGATCGCGCTGATTGCCCGGATGCTGTGGTCGAAGGGCATCGACACCGCCGTCGAGGCCGCACGTCTCGCCCGGAGCCAGGGCGTCGACCTCGGGCTCTCGCTCCACGGCGCCCCCGACCCGTCGAACCGCCGCGCGATTCCCGAAGCGACCCTGCGCGACTGGTCGCGGGACGGGGTGACCTGGCACGGTCCGACCGACGACGTCGCCGGAGCCCTGGCGCAGGCCCACGTCGCCTGCCTGCCCTCGCGCGGCGGCGAAGGCTTGCCGCGGGCGTTGCTCGAAGCCGCGGCGAGCGGCCGGGCGATCCTGACCACCGACGTACCGGGCTGCCGCACCCTGGTGCGGGACGGGATCGAAGGCCTGGTCGTACCGCCCGACGATCCCCAGGCGCTCGCCGCCGCGATGCTGCGGCTTTCCGCCGATCCGGCCCTCGTCGCCCGGATGGGGGCCGCCGCCCGCGCCCGCATCGTCGAGGGCGGCTTCACCGAGGCGGCGGTGACGCGGGCCGTGCTCGCGCTCTACGCGGACCTCGCCTGATGGAGCCCGAAGCCTTCATCCGCGCCCACACGGCGCTCCGCCCGGTGCCGCACGCCCCGGCGATCCGCCTCCACGTCGCCGACGAGGCGACGGACTTGTGGGGCCGCACCGAGGAGGAACTGGGCGAGATCGGCCTTCCGCCGCCGTTCTGGGCCTTCGCCTGGGCCGGCGGTCAGGCGCTCGCCGCCTACGTGCTGGAGAACCCTCGGACCGTGGCGGGCGCCCGTGTGCTCGACTTCGCCTCGGGCTCGGGCCTCGTCGCCATCGCGGCCGCCCTGGCGGGGGCGGCGTCGGTCGAGGCGAGCGACCTCGATCCCTTCGCGCACGCGGCGATCGCCCTCAACGCCGCCGAGAACGGCGTCGCCGAGCGCGTCTCCGTGCAGGCCGACGACCTGATCGGCCGCGACGACGGCTGGGACTGCGTGCTCGCCGCCGACATCTTCTACGAGCGCGACCTCGCGCTGCGGGTCGGCGACTGGCTCGCGACGCTGCACGCCCGCGGCGCCCGGGTGCTGCTCGGCGACCCCGGCCGGGCCTACCTGCCGAAGGACCGGCTGGAGAATCTGGCGACCTACGAAGTGCCGGTGACCCGGGCGCTGGAGGATGCCGAGATCAAGCGGACGGGGGTGTGGCGGTTTCGGCGGTGAGGAGGCAGGCCGCCCCCTCGTTCACGCCTCCTGGCGCTTCGCCCGCGCCACGATCTGCGTCGGGTTGACGAAGCGCAACGCCACGATCAGCCAGACGAGCGTCAGCGCCATGTAGACCACCGCCATCGCGTCGATCGACTGCCCGGCCCGCACGCCGGCGGCGAAGACCGCGTAGTAGAGCGCCACCACCAGGGTCTGGCTCGTCGGCCCGGCGACCAGGAAGGTCAGCTCGAACATAGCGATGGTGCGCACCAGCACCAGCAGCAGGGCGGCCAGGATGCCGGGGATCAGGAGCGGCAGCAGCACCCGCAGGAAGAGCTGGCCCGTGCCGGCGCCGAAGACCCGGGCGGCCGCCTCGATGCGCGGGTCGATCTGCTCGATGAACGGGATCATCACCAGCACCACGAAGGGGATGCTCGGCACGAGGTTGGCCAGCACCACGCCCCACAGCGTGCCGGCCAGCCCCGCCCGGTAGAGCACGGTGGCGAGCGGGATGCCGTAGGTGATCGGCGGGGCGAGCAGCGGCAGCAGGAAGACCAGCATCACCATCCGCCTGCCCGGAAAGTCGCGCCGCGCCAGCGCGTAGGCCGCCGTGACCCCGAGGAGCCCGGAGAGCAGGACCACCAGGAACACCACCTGAAGCGTCACCACCAGCACGTCGCCGAGCTGGAACTCGTCCCAGGCCGAGGCGTACCAGCGGGTGGTGAAGGCGAGCGGCAACCAGGTGCCGAGCCAGCGCGTGGCGAAGGAGTTGAGCACCACCGCGGCGATCATCGCCAGGAGGTTGAGGCAGAACAGCAGCGTGACGGCCCACACCGCCATCCGCCACAGGCGCGAGCCGGGACCGGTGTCGCGGATCATCGCTCGATCATCCCTTGGTGCCTCCGACCGGGCCGGTATAGAGCAGGCTGCGCCCCCACAGCACCGCCGCCACGATGGCGAGCTGGACCGCCCCCATGATCATCGCGATCGCCGAGGCCAGCGAGTAGTCGTACTCCTCGAACGCCGCCTGGTAGGCGGCGATCGAGATCACCCGCGTGGCGCCGGCCGGCGCCCCGAGCAGCACCGCGGACGGAAACACCGAGAAGGCCTGGACGAAGGACAGGCAGAAGGTCACCGCGAGGCCCGGCAGGATCAGCGGCAGGATCACCGCCTTGAAACGCTGCCAGGCGTTGGCGCCGTGGGTCGCCGCGGCCTGCTCCAGCGCCGGATCGATGCCGGTGACCGACGAGAGCGTCAGCAGGAACGCGAACGGGAAACCGGTGATGAGCAGAGACGCGAAGACGCCCCAGTAGTTGTTGGTGAGCTTGAGCGGGCCGCCGATCACCCCGAGCCAGACCAGCGAGCGGTTGAACCAGCCCTGCGGGCCGAGGAAGTTGAGCAGGCCCTCCGCCACCAGCACGGTGCCCAGCGTGATCGGCAGGACCAGGATGGTGGTGAGCAGGCGCTGGTGGCGCATCAGCCGCACCCGCAGGGCGATCGGCACCGCCAGCACGAGGTTGAGCACCGTCACCGGCAGCGCGAGGCGCAGCGTCGCCGCGATGGTGTCGTACAGGAACGGATCGGAGAAGAAGCGGGCGTAGTTCGCCCACCAGGCCCCGGCCTTCGGCTGGAGCGACAGAACGAGCCCGTAGGCGAAGGGATAGACGAACAGGCCAATAATCGCGAGGAGCGCCGGCAGCACCAGCAGCGTGGTACCGTCGAGGCCGCGGGCGGCGAGCCGCACCGCGAGCGGCGGCGTCTCCTCCCCGGGCGTCGCCGACGCGGCCGTGGGGAGCGAGGTCGCGCTCACGCGGCCTCGCCGGGGAAGACCAGGACCCGGGGCGAGGCGGCGGCGAGGCGCAAGGGCTCGTCCTGCGCCACGGCGCGGTCGGAGCGGAAAAACAGCTCGGTCCCGTCCTGGGCCACGGCGGTGCCGAAGAAGGCCCGGCCGCGATACTCGACGCTGGCGACCCGGACCGGCACCCCCTCGGCGGCCGGCGTCAGGTCCTCGGGGCGGATCGCCGCGACCGCCGGGGCGCCCGGGTCCAGCGTCTCGCGCAGGATGCCGGCGAGGCGGGTGCCGCAGACCTCGACCTCGGCCCGCACGCCGTCCACCGCGACCGCCCGGCCGCGCAGGCGGTTGCGAAAGCCCATGAAGTCGGCGACGTCCGGGTGGGCCGGCCGCTCGTAGAGGTCTTCGGGCGTGCCGACCTGGCGGATGCGTCCGTCGCGCATCACCACGATCCGGTCGGCCATCGACAGGGCCTCGTCCTGGTCGTGGGTGACGTAGATCGTGGTCGACCCGATGGCGTCGTGGATGCGGCGGATCTCGGCCCGCATCTCCAGGCGCAGCTTGGCGTCGAGGTTCGACAGCGGCTCGTCCATCAGCACCACCGGCGGCTCGATCACGATCGCCCGGGCGATGGCGACCCGCTGCTGCTGGCCGCCGGACATCTGGCCCGGGAGCTTGGCGGCCTGCGATTGCAGCCGCACCATCGCGAGGGCGTCGTCGACCCGGCGCGCCGCGGCCTCGCCCTTGATGCCCCGCATGGCAAGGCCGAAGCCGACGTTCCTCGCGACGGTCATGTGCGGGAAGAGCGCGTAGCTCTGGAAGACCATGCCGAAGCCGCGCTCCTCCGGCTTCAGCCGGTCGATGCGGCGCTCGCCGAGATGGATCGACCCGCCGGTGAGCGGCAGGAGCCCGGCGATGCAGTTGAGCGCCGTCGACTTGCCGCAGCCCGAAGGCCCGAGCAGCGCGACGAACTCGCCGCCCCTGATCGTCAGGTCGAGCCCGTCGAGGGCGGTCATCGCGCCGAACCGGCGGCTCAGGCCGGTCAGCCGCAGGTCCTGCGGCGTCTCGTGATGGCGTGCCATCGGTGTCCTCTTCTGCCGCCAGAGCGACACCCGATCGCGTGACGATCGGGTGTCGCGCCAGGTCCTCGATTTTACCGCCTCTTTCCGGGCACCGATCGCGTCGTCAGCGCTTCTTGCCGGAGCCGACCTGCTCGTCCCAGCGGCGGAAGGCCACCACCAGCTTGTCGGCGTCGAGCGGCATTTCGATCGGGTGGTCGGCGATCATCTTGTCGTATTCCGGCCGGCCGAACTCCTTCAGCGCCGCGCGGCTCTCCGGCGGGGCCATGTCGAGGGTGACGCCCTTCACGGCGGGACCCGGATAGAAGTAGCCCTCGTCGTAGGTATAGGCCTGCTGGGCCGGCTGGAGCAGGAACGCCATCAGGTCGAGGACGACCGCGAGCTTCTCCTCCGGCACGCCCTTCGGCACCGCCATGTAGTGGGCGTCGGCCACCCATCGGAAGTCCTTGAGCGTGCCGACCTTGGCCTCCGCCGGCACGATGCCCAGCACCCGGGGATTGATGTCCCAGCCGGTTGTCGAGACGATGATGTCGCGGCTGCCCTCGCCGAGTTCCTTCATCGTCTGCGAGGTGCCGCCCGGATAGTAATCGACCGTCTCGCCGATCGCCTTGAGGTAGTCCCAGGTCTTGTCCCAGCCCTTGTCCGGGTCCTTGGGATCCTTGTCGCCGAGGATGTAGGGCAGGCCCATGATCCAGGTGCGGCCCGGGCCGGAATTGGCCGGGCGGGCATACATGAACTTGCCCTTGTTCTGGCGTGCCCAGGCCAGGAGCTCTTCGGCGCTCGTCGGTACCGTCTTCACCCGGTCGGGCATGTACTCGATCAGCGGGCCCGACGGGTACCAGGCGACGCACAGGCCCTGGTCCTGCGCCAGGCCGTTCAGCCGCAGCGCGGCGGGCTGGTAGACCTCGGCGGGTTTCGGCAGCTGGCCGGCATGGGGTTTCAGGTCGACCCACAGCTTCTGCTCGATGCCGGCGGCGATGCCGTCGGTGCCGGTGAGCACGAGGTCGATGTCGACCCGGCCGGCGGCCTGCTGCGCCTTGAGCTTCGAGGGCAGTTCGGGGGCCGGCGCCTTGGTGAAGGCGAAGCGCGAGACGATGCCCGGCCGCGCCCGGCGATAGGCTTCGATCGCCTTCTGGGTGAGCGCCAGGTTGCCGGCGACGTCCACCACCGTGACGACGACGGGCGACGTCGGCAGGGCGAGGCCGGCCCGGGCACGCCCGCCGAGGGCGATCCCCGCTCCGGCCGCGAGCCCCACGACCGCGCTGCGGCGTGTGATCGTCATGTTCCCCCCGCTGGTTCGCACCGGGCTCTGGCGGCCCGCGATCGTGAGTGAATCGCTGCGTGCTTTCCAACTATTGGTGCACTAATGTTTTAGCGCGTCAAGCCTTCTGGAGGGAAGGGCCGGCCCGTGGTGTGGCTCGGTTCGTCCGCACTCGTCGATCGCAGGGTGCCAGCTCAGCCTCGGCCTCGGCCCGCTCGCCTCGGTCATGGGCGTTCCGGTCGATCGCGCCGATTCCGCGGTAGGGCAGGGACGTGTCGCCGGTCCGGCCGTTGCCGGCCGGGACGAACCCGGACGTCGCGTGGGGCGGGCCCCGAGAATCCGCCCATGATGATCGGACCGCCCCCTCAGGCGGGCGGCCTACTCGGCGGCGCTGAGCCGGAAGGCCTGACGGCGTGGCTCCGCGGCGCCCCCCGTCGCGTTCCCGGTCATCCGGCGGCAATCGGCGATGGTCGAGCGGGCGGTCTCGATCGCGATCATCACCGCCGCCATGGTGCGGGTGTCGGTCTCGCGCTCGCGGGTGTAGCGCACCACGTCGGCGGCGAGCGCGTCGACCTCGCCCGTGAGGGTGTCGAGGCCGGCGGCGTCGGCCCCTCTGGCCTCGGCCAGGATCTCGAGCAGGCGGTCCATCACCACGTCGATGCGCTCGCGCCGCAGGCGCCGCAGGCGCTGGCGCAGCCAGGCGAGCGCCGAGCCGAAGCCGCCGCCGAGCACCGCCAGCAGGTAGACCCAGTCGCCGTAGCGCTCGATGAAGCCCTGCTGCTCGCGCTCGAAATAGTCGATGGCGCCGGGATGGATCGGCAGCCGCGCGCTCGTCGCCTCGGCGGTCGTCTCGTAGGCGGGCGCCGCCACGTAGTCGGCCGCCGGCGTCGCGTCGGAGAGGCGCGAGCGCAGCTCGAACAGGTGCTGGGTGACGTCCGCCGCCACGGTGCGGCTCATCGAGGCCTTGGCCATCAGCCGGTAGGACGCGCCGACGGTCTTCACCTCCTCCTCGGGCACCTTCGGGCTGCCGCCGAACAGCCCGGCCGGCACGGTGACCGCCTGGAGCCGGGGCAGCCGCTCGATGATCGCCGGCCCGTCCTCGACGCCGACGAAATCGACCTTGCGGGTCCGGCTCGCCGCCTGGACGGTGCCGACGAGGCGCAAGGCCATCGGGGCGGCCGGCGCGATCACCGCCACCACCGCGTCGATGCGCTTCTGCGCGAAGGCCCCGGCGAGGTCGTCCTCCGCCAGCGGCACCAGCCGCACCTGTCCGGCCGGAATCGGGCCGGTGCCGCCCTCCTGCAGGGCGAGGCCGTAATAGCTCATCAGGCTCTTCAGGAGCCACAGGTCGGCGTCGCGATGGGCGACGATGCCGAGGCGCTTGCGGGCAAGGCCCGGGAAGCTCGTGATGCCGGACGGCGCCGGCGAGGCGATCAGCATCGCCTGGTCGCGCAGGATCGCCAGCGTCAGGCCGTTCGCCGGCAGGTCGACGTCGGGCCGCACCACCGCGAGGTCGGCCTTGCCCTGCTCCAGCGCCTTGGCGCTCTCGCGCACGTCGTCGAAGGGCAGGATCTTGAGGCGCACGCCCTTCTGGGCGGTCTTCAGCGCCTCCGCGTAGGCGCGGATCAGGGCCGGCTCGGTCCCGTCCCGGGGCGCCACCGCGATGGTCAGCGTCGTCGCCTGGAGGAGGTAGAGCGCGATCGCCGCGGCCGCGGTCAGCACAAGGCTGGTGACCAGGAAGATCCGCTCGGGCCGGAACGCCGTCGTCATCGCGTGGATCCACCCTCCCTCGGGACCGATGCCTCGATCCGGTGAAACCGGGGGAGGCGGGTGAGGGTTGCGCGGCGCCCGTGTCGCAGGGTGAGTCCGCGGCTACGGGTTGACCCGCACCCCGACCAGATAGGTGTCCGAGTGGTAGCTCGACCCCACCGCGGTGCTCTTCAGCAGCTCGCGGGCGTAGCTCGCCCGGATGCCGAGCCAGCGGTTGAGGCGGTAGTCGAGCTTGACGCCGGCGCTGTAGCCCTGCTCGCGGATGCTGGTGCCCTGGTAGTCGTTGTTGATCAGCGTGCCGGTGAGGGTCAGGCGCAGGTTGCGGCGCAGGTCGTGGCTGATCTCGGCGACGGCGGTGCGGGTGAGGATGCCGCTCGCCCCCGGCACGATGGTCTCGATCACCCCGGTCGAGGCGCCGAGCCGCAGCGAGGTGAGGGCGGTGGCCGCCCAGGTCATCGTGCCGTCGATCACCGGGCCGGAGACGTCGCGCAGGCGGCTGTCGGCGTAGTGGCGCGACAGGTAGCCGCCCGAGACCTCGCCGGTGAGGAGCCGGCTGACCTCGAAGCTGGAGCCGGCCCGCACCGTCACGCCGTCCGAGTCGCGGCGCAGGCCGAACTGGTCGACGGCGAAGTCGTGGATCCGGGTATCGACCAGGGTGTCGACGAAGGGCGTGAAGCCGGGGCGGATCTCGTAGCCGGTGCGCAGGCGCAGGCCGTACTGGTTGGCGTTGCGGTCGTCCTGGCGCAGCAGCGTGCCGTCGGTGAGCTGGGCGTTCTCGTAGGTCTGGCGGTCGACGAGGCCCGCCACCGTGACCTGCAGCCGGTTGAAGTTCTGCGTCACCCCGACGGTGCCGCCATAGGTCGCGACGAGGGGCCGGTCGCGGACCTGGACGGCGAGGTCGGGGCTGCCGGCGCGCTGGGTCGAGATGGCGTAGCGGCCCTCGACGTCGACCTTGGTGTCGCGGGCGACGTCGAGGCGCAGCCGCATCGCGCCGTCGCCGTCCGGCCGGTTGGCGGCGCGGTTGTCCGGGTACAGGAAGTAGCCGAAGCGCATCGCGCCGGTGAGCTCGTGGGACGACCAGTCGCTCGCGACGCGCAGCTCGCCCTGGCTGAGCAGGGCCATCGAGCCGCGGCGGTAGATCGAGCGGTCGGGGTTGGAATCGTAGCCGACGCTCTGCTGCAGCGCCGGGAACAGGGTCAGCCCGCCGAGCCGGATGCCGAGCGGGCCGTAGGGATCGAGGGGATCGATCGTGCGGCGTCGCAGGAGCGGCGTCGCGGTGGCGAGGTCCGGCAGGCCCGAGACCGGCACCTGCACGGTGGGGCGCAGGCGCAGGTCGTCGGCGACGCCCTGCTGGGTCGCCTGGCGGGTGATCGCCGTGGTGGGCGGGCGGCTGCGCCGCTGCGGCGGCGTGCGCGGCCGGGCCCCGAACCGGGACGCGCCCGGGCGCGCCGGGGTCCGTGACAGCCCCAGCGGGGCCGGGC
>NZ_JACWCT010000061.1 GCF_016613415.1 Methylobacterium ajmalii
GCCGCCGGGACGCCGCGCCGGATGCGCCGCGACCGGACCCGGACGGGCCGGCGCCGGATCCGGGCCCGGGGCACGAGCCGGCCGGCCTCGTGCTGGTCGGTGCCTCGACCGGCGGCCCGCCGGCCCTCACCGCCCTGCTCGGCGCGCTGGCGGCCGGCTTCCCCTGGCCGATCGTGGTGGCCCAGCACATGCCGGCGAGTTTCACCGGGGCGCTGGCGCGGCGGCTCGACGGGCTCTCGGCCCTGGCGGTGCAGGAGGTGACCGCGCCGGTCGCCCTCGTCCCGGGTCGGGTCTATGTCGGGCGCGGCGACGCCGACGTGATCGTGGTGCGCCGGCCCGGCGGCCTGATGGCCGCCCCGGCCCCGGCCCGGGCCGACTACCCCTGGCATCCGAGCGTCGACCGGCTGGTGGAGAGCGCCCTCGACCTCGTCCCGGCCCCTCGCCTCATCGGCGTGCTGATGACCGGCATGGGCCGCGACGGCGCCCGCGCCATGGCGGCCCTGCGCGAGCGCGGCGGGCGCACCATCGCGGAGGCCGAGGCGACGGCGGTGGTCTGGGGCATGCCGGGCGAACTGGTGCGGGCCGGCGGCGCCAGCGTGGTCGCCCCGCTCGAGGCCATCGCGGCCGAGCTGACGGCGCTGGTGCCATGAGGCGCGAGGCGGCCACCGGGGAGCCTGCCCTCCTGGCGGATGCCGACCTGGCCCGGGTCTGCGAGCTACTCTACCGCCAGACCGGCATCCTGGTGCCGGCCGACCGGCGCCCGTTCATCGAGCGCCGGGTGCGCGAGCGGATGGGCGCCACCGGGACGGACGGCGTGCCGGGCTATCTGGCGCGGCTGCGCGCCGACACGGACGGCGAGGTCCAGCTCTTCGTCAATGCCTTCACGGTCAACGAGACCTACTTCTTCCGCGAGGCCCACCAGCTGCACTGCCTCACCGCCTCGCTGATGCCGGCGATCGCCGCCGGACGCGACCCCGCCGACCCGATCCGGATCTGGTCGATGCCCTGCGCAACCGGCGAGGAGCCGTATTCCCTGGCGATCTGGCTCCTCGAGCACTGGCCCGAGGTCGACCGCTGGGAGATCGAGATCGTCGGCTCGGACATCGACACCCGGGCGCTCGCCGCCGCCGGGGCCGGGCGCTACGGCGCCCGTGCCCTCGGCCGGCTGCCGCCGGACCTCGTTGCGCGCTACTTCACCGCCGAGGCGGGGACCGCCGTGCCGTCCTGGCGCATCCTGCCGGAGCTGCGCGACTCGGTGCGCTTCAGCCGCCGCAACCTCGTCGACGGGCCCGGCATGGCGCAGGAGGGGCGCTTCGACATCGTGTTCTGCCGCAACGTGCTGATCTACTTCGACGACGCCTCGCGCCGGCTCGCGGCAAACACCCTTTTTTCCGCCCTGCGGCCGGGCGGCTTCCTGTGCCTCGGCCACACCGAATCTATGGACCGGATCCCGTCGCGGTTCCGCACCCGCCGCTTCCCGGAGGCGATCGTCCACCAGCGTCCGGCGGATGCGCGCGAAGGGGATGCCCCGTGACCGACACGCCCCCGCCGACACCCGGCCTGCCGCCCTTGGACGACCTCGTCGCGGATTTCGTCGCCGAGGCGCGCGAGCTGATCGAGGCCGCGGCCGAGGACTTGCTCGCCCTCGACGCTGCCGCCGATCCCGCGGTGCTGAACCGGGTCTTCCGCGCCGTCCACACCCTCAAGGGCTCGGTCGCCCTGTTCGACTGGCCGGCGATGCTCGCGGTGCTGCACGCCGCCGAGGACGGCCTGTCCGCCGCCCGCGCCGGGCGCCTGCCCGCCGCCGACCTCGTCGACCCGTCCCTCGCCACCCTCGACGCCGCCGGACGCTGGACCGAGGCGATCGCCGCGACGGGCCGCCTCCCGGACGGCGCCGCGGCAGAGGCCGAGCGGATCCTCGCCCGCTACCGCGCCCTGCTGGGGCCGGGCGAGGATGGGGCCGGTTCCGCGGCCCCCGCGCCGCCGGGCCCCGTGCCCCGCTGGGCGTCCGATCTCCTTGCCGAAGCGGGCCCCCATCCGGACGGTGCGCTGACGGCCCTGCTCTACGTCCCGCGGGCCGATTGCTTCTTTGCCGGCGACGACCCCCTGGCCCTGGTGCGCCGGCTGCCCGGCCTCGTCGCCCTGCGCCTCCACCCCGCCGCCCCCTGGCTGCCGGTCGAGACCCTCGACGTCTTCGCCTGCAACCTCGCGGTGACACTGCTGACCACCGACGCGCCAGCGGAGGTCGACGCGGTCTTCCGCCTGGTGCGCGACCAGATCACGACGGCGACGATCGTCCCGACCGCTGCCCCGGACCCCGACGCCGCGAACGGAGCCCGGCCTACCCGGGACGCCGCCCCCGATCCGGGTCCCGATCCGGCCCGGGGTGCCGACGCGGACCAAAGGTCCGACACGGACCAACGGTCCGACACGGACCAACGGTCCGACAGGACCTTGCGGGTCGACGCGGCCCGGGTCGACGCCCTCGTGGCGCTCGCCGACGATCTCGCGGCGGCCCGCGCCGCCCTCGGCGAGGTCGTCGCCCGGGCGGTCGCGGGCACCGACCTCGCCGACCTCCTCCCGGCCCTGCGGGCGGGCGACGAGCGGATCGGCCGGCTCTCCGCCGAGCTGCACCGCGAGGCCTTGGGCCTGCGGCTCCAGCCGCTGGCCCGGATCTTCCGCCGCTTTCCCCGCGCCCTGCGCGACGTCGCCCGCCAGCTCGGCAAGCAGGCGACGCTCACCCTCGACGGCGAGGCGACCGAGCTCGACCGGGACGTCGCCGAGGGGCTGTTCGAGCCGCTGCTCCACCTCGTGCGCAACGCCGTCGACCACGGGATCGAGCCGCCGGAGGCGCGGCGTCTCGCCGGCAAGCCGGAGGCGGGCCGGATCGCGCTGCGGGCCGAGGCCCGGGCCGACCGGGTGGTGGTCTCGGTCGAGGACGACGGCCGCGGCCTCGACCCGGCCTTCCTCCGCCGCCGCGCCGCCGAGCGCGGGCTGCTGGCGCCCGACGCCCTCGCCGCCCTCGACGAGGCGGGGACGATCGACCTGATCTTCGCCCCCGGCTTCTCGACCGCGGCCGAGGTCGGCACCGTCTCCGGCCGCGGCGTCGGCATGGATGCGGTGCGGGCCGCCGCGACCCGGCTCGGCGGGACCTGCACGGTCGAGAGCCGGGCCGGACGGGGCACGACGGTGCGCCTCGTGCTGCCCCGGACCCGGACCCTCGCCCGGCTGCTCCTCGTCGGCATCGGGCCGGAGCGCTACGGCCTGCCGATGGAGGCGGTGGTCGAGCTCGCCCGGGTCCCGCGCGAGCGGATCCAGTCCCTCGGCACCGGCGCCGCGACGGTCCTGCGCGGGCGTACGGTGCCGGTCCTGGCGCTCTCCGCCCTCCTCGGCCTGCCGCGAGAGGAGTTGCCGCGAAACGACTTGCCGCGAAACGACTTGCCGGAGGAGGCTCGGCTGGCGATCTTGCGCGTCGGCGGCGGTGATTGGGTCGCCGTCGAGGTGGATCGGTTCGCCGGCCGCCTCGACGGGCTGGTGCAGCCCCTGCCGGCGCTCGCCGCGCTGCCCGGGCTCGCCGGCACGGTGCTGACCGGCGACGGCGCCGTGCTGCTGGTGCTCGATGCCGAGACCCTCGTGGGCGGCCCGGACGGGGAGGGGCGGGCATGAGCGTGCGGCGCGACGGCGAACTGATCCGGCTCGAAGGGGCCTGCCCGGTCGAGGAGGCCGAGACCCTGGCCGCCCTGCTGCTGGCTGAGCCGGGCCTCGGCGTCGAGTGGAGCGCCTGCACGGGTCTGCACACCGCGCTGGTCCAGGTGCTGCTGCGGCTGCGCCCGCCGCTCCACGGCACCTGCGGCGATCCCTTCGCGGCGCGCTGGCTGGCGCCGGTGCTCGCCGCGCCCCGCGCTCCGTCGGAGCCCGGTTGATCCGGGTCGAGTTTTCCCGACCTCGACCTCCGTCGAGACAGGCCGATCAGTTGTAAGTGGCGATCTTGTCGGAAAGCTTCGAGTTAAGAATCTGGTCGATTGATGATTTTGATGTTGGGATATGTCTTAATTCTATCAGCGACCTCATCCTGAGGTGTCAGTCCATCGAAGATGGTCTGACCTCGAAGGAGGGCTCCAGGGATCACTGCGCCTGCTGGGGCCCTCCTTCGAGGTCGGTCGATTTTCAATCGGCTGATGCCTCAGGATGAGGTCGAGGGCGAAACAAAACCTTCGTATCGTGGCGAGCAGGTCCCGGAAGACGCATGCCGCAGCGACGCCGCGCCGCGCCCGCAGCGGCACTTGCGCCGCCGAAAAAACCTCGCGCGAGAAAACCCTACGCATGGATGCCGGTTTTCCGCTATGCCGGCCCGGAGCATACGGCTCCGTCTTTCGCCCTCCCCACGCGCCTTTCCCGCGGGGCAGGCGTTTCCCTCGCGGCGCAAACGACCTAGATGCCCTCCATGACGCAGCCCCCGTCGCCGCAAACCGTGACCGTCCTCGTCGTGGACGACAGCAAGCTCGCCCGGGCGGTGGCCGTACGGCTGCTGCGGCAGCTCAAGCCGGATTGGGCGGTGCGCGAGGCCGCGAATGCCGAGGAGGCCGCGGCGATCGCCGCCGCCGAGCCGGTCGGCGTCGCCCTCCTCGACTTCAACATGCCGGGCAAGGACGGGCTCGCCCTCGCGGCGGAGCTGCGTGCCCAGAACCCCGGCATGCCGATCGCCGTGATCTCGGCCAACATCCAGGACGAGGTGATCGCCCGCGCCCGGAGCGTCGACGCGACCTTCATGCCCAAGCCCCTGACCGGCGAGGCGCTGGCGGGCTTCCTGTCGGGCGCGTCCCTGCGCCTGCGCCGGGGCGCCCCGTGACCGTTCCGGCTCCCGGCGCGGCGCCCCCTCCCGCCATCGGCCTGACCGAGCTGCAGCAGGACGCCTTCACCGAACTCGTCAACATCGGCGTCAGCCGCGCCGCCGCCAGCCTGCGCACGATGATCGGCACCCAGGTGCTGCTCTCGGTGCCCTCGGTCGAGATCGTCTCGCGCGCCGCCGCCGCCCGGCTGATCGGCGAGCGCGAGGCGGCGCCCCTCGTGGTGGTGCACCAGGATTTCGAGGGCGCCTTCGCGGGCCGCGCCCTGCTGATCTTCCCGCAGGAGAACGGCCGCGAGCTGGTGCGGGCGGTCGCCGGCGGGGACCTGTCGCCCGAGGAGGTCGCGGCTTTGGAGGACGAGGCGCTGGCCGAGACCGGCAACATCATCCTCAACGGCTGCCTCGCCACCATGGCGAACATGCTCCAGCGCACGCTCACCATGTCGCTGCCGGGTATCGCGCGCGGCGACGGCCCGCGGATCTTCGGGGCGGAGGCGGGTGCGCCGACGGCCGCGGACGCCCTGGTGCTCTTTCTCTACATCGACTTCTCGGTGAGCGAGCGCGACATCCGCGGCTACCTGGCGATGCTGATGGACCTGCCGTCGATCGAGAACCTGCGCGGGCTGGTGGACGAGTTCATCGCCCGCGCGCTCGGCGACCTGGACGCCTGATGACGCTCCCCCCTCAGGCCGGCAGGCTGCCCGCATGAGCGCCCCGGACGGCACCGATCCCGGCCGCGCCGAGGCGCTCGCCGCCGCGATCGCGGCGGCGCGGCACCGGGCCGGGCCGTTCCTCGCCGCCTTCGAGCAGTCGCGCCAGCCGATGCTCGTCACCGATCCGCGCCTGCCCGACAACCCGATCGTCTACGCCAACCCGGCCTTCCTGACGCTCGCCGGCTACTCCGCCGAGGAGGTGGTGGGCAGCAACTGCCGGTTCCTGCAAGGGGCCGAGACCGATCCGGGCGCGGTGGCGGCGATCCGCGAGGGGCTGCGCGAGGAGCGCGTCACCCGGGTCACGCTCCTGAACTACCGCCGCGACGGCAGCCGGTTCTGGAACCAGCTGCTGATCTGCCCGATCCGCGACGAGGCGGGTCGCCTCGTCAACTACTTCGCCTCGCAGGTGGACATGTCGCATGTCCACGAAGCCGAGGCCGGACGCACGCGGCTCGCCGACATCGAGCGGCGCCTCTCCGAGGCGCAGCGCCAGCTCTCGCTCACCCTCTCGTCGGCCGGCATCGCCGGCACCTGGGACTGGGACATCCCGGAGAAGCGCCTGCACGTCGACGCGCGCTTCGCGGCGCTGACCGGGCTCGCGCCGCCCGCGCGCCCCGGAACGGTGCCGCTCAGCCCCGGGCCGCTGCCGTCGAGCGCCTTCTTCGCCGGCATCCACCCCCTCGACCGGGGGCGGGTGCGGCTCGCGGTGAGCGGCATCCTCGGCGGCGCGGAGGTGTTCGACAAGGAGTACCGGCTGCTCGGGCCGGACGGTGCGGTACGTTGGGTCCATGCCCGCGGCCGCTGCCATTTCGGCGCCGATGGGCGGCCGGCCCGCTTCACCGGCGTGCTGGTCGAGGTCACCGACCAGAAGCGGGTCGAGGAGCGGCTGCGCATCGCGCAGTCGGCGGGGCGCGTCGGCGCCTTCGAGCACGTCCCGGGCTTCGCCACCGTGGCGGCCTCGCCGCAATTCTGCAGCCTGCTCGGCCTGGTGCCGGCCCGCACCGTCGCGGCGAGCGCCGTCAACGCCCTGGTGGTCGAGGGCGACCCGCCGCTGATGGCGCCCGACCAGCGCCAGGAGGGCGAGCTTCCGCCGATCGAGACGCGGGTGCGGCTTGCCGATACCGGCGAGGTGCGCTGGCTGGTGCGCCGGGGCGAGGCGATCCGCGACACCGAGACCTCGGGCCTGCGCCATGTCGGGGTGATCTACGACGTCACGGAATCGAAGCGGGCCGAGGTGGCGCTCCGCGAGCTCAACGACACCCTGGAGGCGCGGGTGCGCGAGGCGGTGGCCGAGCGTGAGCGGGCCGAGGAGCAGCTGCGCCAGTCGCAGAAGATGGAGGCGGTGGGCCAGCTCACCGGCGGCATCGCCCACGACTTCAACAACCTGCTCACCGGCATCGTCGGCTCGCTCGACCTGATGCAGACCCGCATCAACGAGGGCCGGACCGAGAACCTGACCCGCTACGCCGGCCTCGCCATGGCCTCGGCCCAGCGCGCCGCGGCGCTGACCCACCGGCTGCTCGCCTTCTCGCGCCGCCAGCCGCTCGAATCGAGGCCCGTCGACGCCAACCGGCTGGTGAGCTCGATGGACGAATTGATGCGCCGGACGCTGGGCGAGCGGGTCCAGCTCGAGGTGGTGGTGGCCGGCGGCCTGTGGCTGACGCTGTGCGACCCCAACCAGCTCGAGAACGCGATCCTCAACCTCGCGATCAACGCCCGCGACGCGATGCCGGAAGGCGGGCGGCTCACCATCGAGACCGCCAATTCCCACCTCGACGACGCCTATGCGTCGCGCGAGATCGGGGTGCGGGCGGGCCAGTACGTCTGCGTCAGCGTGACCGATACCGGCACCGGCATGCCGCCCGACGTGATCGCCCGGGCCTTCGACCCGTTCTTCACCACCAAGCCCCTGGGGCAGGGCACGGGCCTCGGCCTGTCGATGATCTACGGCTTCGCCAAGCAATCCGAGGGCAACGTCAAGATCTACTCGGAGGCCGGGCAGGGCACGACGGTCAAGCTCTACCTGCCGCGCTACCACGGCGAGGTCGAGGCCTTGGCGGAGGTGCGGGGCGAGGCGCCGCGGGCCGAGCGCGGCGAGACGGTGCTGGTGGTCGAGGACGATCCGACGGTGCGGTCCCTGGTGATCGAGGTGCTGCACGAGCTCGGCTACCGCACCCTGGAGGCCGGCGACGGCACCGCGGGCCTGCGCCACCTGCAATCGGACGCGCATATCGACCTGCTCGTCACCGATGTCGGCCTGCCGGGCCTCAACGGCCGCCAGCTCGCCGACCAGGCCCGCCTGGTGCGCCCGGCCCTCAAGGTGCTGTTCATGACCGGCTACGCCGAGAACGCGACCTTCGGCAACGGCCATCTCGGCCCCGGCATGCAGATGATCACCAAGCCGTTCCCGGTCGAGGGACTGGCGACCAAGATCCGGTCGATCATCGAGGGGTGACGGGACTCCGGGCGCATGAGCCGTGCCCGTAGGGGACGGGGCGCACCCCGTCCTCCGCTCAGCCCGGCCAGGCGAAGGTCGCGAAGCCCGGCTTCTCGACCGTCGCCGCCCGCCCGCCCGCCGAGACGGTCTCGCCCGCCGCCAGCGCCTCGCCGAGCCGGTCGATGCGCAGCATCGCCAGCCCGCGCGCGCCGGCGCCGCCGCCGGTCTGGCCGAGGCTGCGCTCGCCGGCGCTCACGGCCGCGCCGGCCGGGGCCGCTTCGCCGTCGCGGTAGGTGAGCGGCACGATGCGGGTGCGGGCGGTGCCGCGGTGCTGCATGCGCGACACCACCTCCTGGCCGACGTAGCAGCCCTTCCTGAAGTCGACGCCGCCGAGCTGGTCCATCAGCGCCTCGTGCGGGAAGGCGTCGCCGAACGGGAAGTCGGTTCCGGCCTCGGGCACGCCGACGCCGATGCGGTGGGCGGCGTAGGCCGAAGCGTCCGCGTCCGCCGCCGGAGTCTCGCCCTCCGGGGCGTAGAGGCGCCAGCCGAGTTCGGCGAGGCGCCCGTCGCGCAGGGACGGGGAGGGGGCCGGCCCGTCCCAACCCGCCGCCACCGCGAGCGGCAGCGCGGCCACGGTCACCTGGGCCCGCAGCTTGTAGAGGGTCAGGCGCTTGAGGAGGTCGGGCGCCTTCTCGCGGGCGACGTCGAGGTGGAAGCCGTCGGGCGCGCGGCTCGCCAGGAAATCGAACAGGATCTTGCCCTGGGGGCTGAGCAGCGCGCCGAGCCGGGCTTCCCCGTCCGGCAGGGTCTCGACGTTGCAGGTCACGAGACCCTGGAGGAAGCTCGACGCGTCGGCGCCGGTGACCGCCACGACGGCACGGTCGGGCAGGAGGGCAAGCGGCATCGGGGGTCCTTTGCTTGAACCGGGAGCAGGGCTGACATAAGCCGCCTGCGCCCGGCCCTCAATCGCGGCACGGGGGCGAACGAGGAATGCGACCGATGAGCCAGAGCTTCGACCTCCTCCTGCGCGGCGGCACCGTGGTCAACCACGACGGCGAGGGACTGGCCGATATCGGCGTCACGGCCGGGCGCGTCGCCGCCATCGGCGACCTGTCGCAGGCATCGGCCGGCCGCACCCTCGATTGCCGCGGCCTGCACCTCCTGCCCGGCGTGATCGACAGCCAGGTGCATTTCCGCGAGCCGGGCCTCGACCACAAGGAGGACCTGGAGACCGGGTCGCGTGCCGCCGTGATGGGCGGCGTGACCACGGTGTTCGAGATGCCCAACACCGTGCCGCAGACCACGAGCCCGGACGCCCTCGACGACAAGCTGAAGCGCGCCCACCACCGGATGCATTGCGACTTCGCGTTCTGGGTCGGCGGCACGCACGAGAACGCGCGCGACGTCGCCGAGTTGGAGCGCCTGCCGGGCGCGGCCGGCATCAAGGTGTTCATCGGCTCCTCCACCGGCTCGCTCCTCGTCGAGGACGATGCCGGCATCACCGAGATCCTCAAGCGCACCCGCCGCCGCTCGGCCTTCCACGCCGAGGACGAGGCGATGCTGCGCGACCGCAAGGGCCTGCGGGTGCCGGGCGATCCGTCCTCGCACCCGGTCTGGCGCTCGCCGGAAGCGGCGCTGAAGGCCACCGAGCGGCTGGTGCGCATCGCCCGCGAGACGGGGGCCCGCATCCACATCCTGCACATCTCCACCAAGGAGGAGATGCGCTACCTGGCCGAGCACAAGGACGTCGCCACCTGCGAGCTGACGCCCCACCACCTGACGCTCGATGGCGATGAGGCCTATGCCCGCCTCGGCACGCTGGTGCAGATGAACCCGCCGGTGCGGGGCGCCGACCACCGCGACGGGCTGTGGTGGGGCCTGTCGCAGGGCGTGGCCGACGTGCTCGGCTCCGACCACGCGCCGCACACGCTGGAGGAGAAGCAGAAGACCTATCCGGAATCGCCGTCGGGCATGACCGGCGTGCAGACCCTGGTGCCGGTGATGCTCGACCACGTCGCCGCCGGCCGGCTCTCGCTGCAGCGCTTCGTCGATCTCACCAGCGCCGGCCCGAAGCGGATCTTCGGCATCGCCCGCAAGGGGCGCCTCGCGGTGGGCTACGACGCCGACGTGACGGTGGTGGATCTCAAGCGCCGCGAGACCATCACCAACGCCTGGATCGCCTCCAAATGCGGCTGGACGCCCCATGACGGGCGCGAGGTCACCGGCTGGCCGGTCGGCACCGTCGTTCGCGGCCAGGCGGTGATGTGGGAGGGCAGCCTCACCGAGCCGTCGCGGGGCGAGGCGGTGCGGTTCGAGGAGGGGTTCCCGGCGCGGGGGTGACCCACCACCCCAACCCTCCCCCCTCTGCGGGGGAGGGTGGCCTGCGGAGCAGGCGCAGCGGGACGCAGTCCCGCCGAGAGGGGCAGCGCGACGCTGACTCAGAGGGCGCCCGTCAGAACGGTTCCGCCTCATCCGGAAGCGGCGTCCCCTCTCCCGCCCGGCTCCGCCGGGCACCCTCCCCCGCAGAGGGGGAGGGTTATACCGCGGCGCCAGACTGCGTCTTCTTTGCCTCCATTCCACCCACCACCCTTGGCTCGGGCGCACTTCTCGTATAGGAGCGCCCGGAATTGGAGGTCCGGACGCGTCCGCGTGCCGGCCGTTGCCACGTTGGCGGCCCGAACAGGGCCGGCCCGGAAGCCCGATGCAGACCGTTCTGATCGTCGTCCACCTGATCATCGTCCTCGCCCTGATCGGCGTGGTGCTGCTGCAGCGCTCCGAGGGCGGCCTCGGCCTCGGCGGCGGGGGCGGCACGCAGGGCTTCATGACCGGCCGCGGCCAGGCCAACGCGCTGACCCGCGCCACCGCGATCCTGGCGGCCCTGTTCTTCACCACCAGCATGATCCTGGCGATCATGTCGCACCGGGGTGCGGGCCCGCGATCGATCTTCGAGGGCGCGAGCACCAAGGCCCCGGCGGGCCAGACCGGCGCCCCGCCGGCCGGCAACGTCCTCGACCAGCTGCGCCAGCAGCAGGGCGACGCGCCCGCGGCCCAGACCCCGGCGGCGCCCGCCGCTCCGGCTGCCCCCGCGGCGCCCCAGTCCCGCTAGGACACCGCGCGAGCGACGGCGGCGCCTTCGCGCCGCCGCTCCGGTTCTGGAAAAATCCTGTGCATCCGGCCGGCCCTGCCGCCCGGACATGACCCCGTTGAGCTGGCGGCGTTTGGCAACCCGGCCACGCCTGTGTATGGAGCAAGTCCCATGACGCGGTATGTTTTCATCACCGGCGGCGTGGTCTCCTCGCTCGGCAAGGGTCTCGCTTCCGCCGCCCTCGCGGCCCTGCTCCAGGCCCGCGGCTACAAGGTCCGCCTGCGCAAGCTGGACCCCTACCTCAACGTCGATCCGGGCACGATGAGCCCGACGCAGCACGGCGAGGTCTTCGTCACCGACGACGGCGCCGAGACCGATCTCGATCTCGGCCATTACGAACGCTTCACCGGCGTGCCGGCGACGCGGGCCGACAACATCACGACCGGCCGGATCTACCTCGACATCATCACCAAGGAGCGCCGGGGCGACTATCTCGGCGCCACCATCCAGGTGATCCCGCACGTCACCAACGCCATCAAGGAGTTCGTCCTCGACGGCAACGACGCCTACGACTTCGTGCTGGTCGAGATCGGCGGCACCGTCGGCGACATCGAGGGCCTGCCGTTCTTCGAGGCGATCCGCCAGCTCGGCCAGGAACTGCCCCGCGGCACCTGCGCCTACGTCCACCTGACGCTCCTGCCCTACATCCCGTCGGCCGGCGAATTGAAGACCAAGCCGACCCAGCACTCGGTGGCGGAGCTGCGCTCGATCGGCATCCAGCCCGACATCCTGCTCTGCCGCTGCGACCGCGCGATCCCCCGCGAGGAGCGCCGCAAGCTGGCGCAGTTCTGCAACGTGCGCGAATCGGCGGTGATCGAGGCGCGCGACGTCGGCACGATCTACGAGGTGCCGCTCTCCTACAAGGAGGAGGGGCTGGACCGCGAGGTGCTGGCGCATTTCGGCCTCGAGACCGGCCCCGAGCCGAAGCTCGACCGCTGGCACGACATCGTCGGCCGGATCAAGAGCCCGGAGGGCGAGGTCTCGATCGCCATCGTCGGCAAGTACACGGGCCTCAAGGACGCCTACAAGTCGCTGATCGAGGCGCTGAGCCATGGCGGCATCGCCAACCGGGTCAAGGTCAACCTGGAGTGGATCGAGGCCGAGGTGTTCGAGCGCGAGGACCCGGCGCCGTTCCTGGAGGGCCTCAACGGCATCCTGGTGCCGGGCGGCTTCGGCCAGCGCGGCGCGGAAGGAAAGATCCGCGCCGCCCGCTACGCCCGCGAGCGCAAGATCCCGTATTTCGGGATCTGCTTCGGCATGCAGATGGCGGTGGTCGAGGCGGCCCGCTCGCTCGCCGGCATCGCCGACGCCAACTCGACCGAGTTCGGCCCGACGCCGGAGCCGGTGGTCGGCCTCTTGACCGAGTGGATGCGCGGCAACGAGCTCGAGCGCCGCCTCGCCGAGGGCGATCTCGGCGGCACGATGCGGCTGGGCTCCTACACCGCGGCCCTGGAGCCGGATTCGCAGATCGCCAAGATCTACGGCGGCACACGCATCGCCGAGCGCCACCGCCACCGCTACGAGGTCAACATGGCCTATCGCGAGCGGCTGGAGGCCAAGGGGATGCGCTTCGCCGGGCTGTCGCCGGATGGCTTGCTCCCCGAGACCGTCGAGGTGGTGGGCCACCCGTGGTTCATCGGCGTGCAGTTCCACCCGGAGCTGAAGTCGCGCCCGTTCGAGCCGCACCCGCTGTTCCAGAGCTTCGTCGCCGCGGCGATCGAGCAGAGCCGCCTGGTCTGATTCGCTCTCCTGAACGCTCCTTCCGGAGAGCGTATCAGAGCCCGCGCGGCGCCTGAGCGAAGCCGCTTCCGGTATCGCGAAGCGATGAACCGGAAACCGTATGAGACACCGACGCCCGGACGGGTTCCGTCCGGGCCAAGCGGGGCCGGCCGGAGAGACCGGGACCGCCATGCGTTGATCGGCGGGCATCGCGCCCGCATCGCAACGCCGATCGACCGCGACAGCGATACCAGCCCACGGTATAGGTGCCCGATGAGTCGAGCGTCCGGCCCGAGGCCGGACCCCGGCATGGAGCCCGACAGGCGCGAAGACCCGGCGGGCATGGGTGAGGTATCGGTGATGCGTGACATTCCCCTGGCGGCGATCCGGGCCCGCGCCTACGACATCTGGGAGCGCAACCACCGCCCCGCCGGATTCGAGATCCAGTTCTGGCTGCTCGCCGAGCGCGAGCTGCGGGCCGAGATGGAGAACCGGCGCGACGTCGAGGCGCTGGAGCCCCGGATGATGCAGGGGCAGACGGCGTCCGCGGAGGTCGATTTCGTCCAGGCCAAGTCCGGGCAGTCCCAGATGGCCCAAGCCTCGGGCGGCGGCCGCACCGAGACGGTCGAGGGCTGAGCGCCCGCCTCGGTCAGCGCGCCGCCATCCGGGCCCCCGCCCGCAGGAAGCGCTGGGGATCGACCGGTTCGCCGTCGATGCGGGTCTCGTAGTGCAGGTGCGTCCCGGTCGAGCGGCCGGTGGAGCCGACCCGGCCGACGGTCTGGCCCGCCGCCACCGCCTGGCCGGGCACCACCATGATGGCCGAGAGATGCGCGTAGCGGGTTGCGAGGCCGTGGCCGTGATCGACCTCGACCATGTTGCCGTAGCCGCCGGAATAGTCCGCCATCGTCACCGTCCCGGCCGCGGTCGCCCGCGCCGGGGCGCCGTATTCCGACCGCAGGTCGATGCCGGTATGGAGGGCGAGGCCGCGGGTGAACGGGTCGGACCGGTAGCCGAAGGTGCTCGACAGCCCGCCATCGACCGCGACCGGCCGGCGCAGGGGCAGGGCGCCGACGATGCGCCGCAGGGCGTCGCGCTCGCCGAGGTCGCGCTGGGCCTGCAGCACCGCGGTCTCGAACGGCCCCGATCCGGCCGGGACCAGCGGACCGCCGATCCCGCCGCCGCGGCGGTCGGCGAAGCGAGCCGCCTCGAGTCCGGTCTCCGCCATCACTCCGCGCAGGCGCGCCGCCTCGCCGCGGCTGCGGGCCGCGAGGCGCCCCACCACCAGGCTCTGGCGCGCCTCGAACCCGTCGAGGGCGTGGCCCAGCATCGCCATCCGGGCGCTCACCCCGGGAGAGGGGGCGGGGAGGGGGGCGCCCGTCTCCGCCTCGGTGCGCAGGCCGAGCGATTCCGGCGTCGGGGCCGGCGCGGGCGCCCGGGCGGGCAGCGGGCGGGCCGGGGCTAAGGAGGATTGTACCCCGTCCTCGTCCATCGCCATGCCGGCGCCGCCGGCCTGCTCGGCGAGGCCCATCAGCATCGCCTGGCGGCTTTCCAGCGCCACCTGCCGGCCGGCGAGGTCGGCGAGCCGGGTCTCGACCCCGTCCTGTTCGAGGAGCTTCTGCGTCGCCACCCGGTCGAGCCGGGCCCGCAGGGCGCTGACCCGCTCCTCGTAGGCGTATTGCATCGCCGCCTGGCGCTCCATGAACCGGGCCAGGGCCTCGTCGCGGAACACGATGAACCAGGTCGCTGCGCTCGCCCACAGGGCCAGCGTCCCGAAGGCCAGGGCCGCGATCAGCAGGGTCCGGCGCCGCACCACCCAGACGCGCTCCGGCTCGGGGGAGGGGAGCGAGGATGGCGGGCGGGTGAAAGCCGGGAGATCGGGGCGGGGGGAGAGCATCGGCGCGGTCCGGTAACCTGAGCCGAACCGTCGCGGGTTAAGGTTAAGGATGTCTCAAGTCTCGGACACGCTTCGCGTCCCGCGCCGGCATCACGATGCCCCAGACGCAGACGCAGAGGCGGCCGGGTCGTCCGGCCGCCCCGCGCTCGCTCGGGCGCCGTGCCCTCAGAGAGCCTTGGCCGCCGCCAGCACCGCGTCGGCGTGGCCCGGCACCTTCACCTTCGGCCAGACCTGCGCGATGGTCCCGTCCCGGTCGATCAGCACCGTGGTACGCTCGACGCCCATGTACTTGCGGCCGTACATGCTCTTCTCGACCCAGACGCCGTAGGCTTCGAGCATCGTCTTCGTCTCGTCGGAGGCGAGTGGGAAGCCGAGGCCGTACTTCTCGCGGAACTTGTCGTGGCTCTTCATCGGGTCGGGCGAGACGCCGATCACCACCGTGTCGGCCGCCGCGAAGGCGTCGGCCAGCGCGTTGAAGGCCTGGGCCTCCAGGGTACAGCCGCTGGTGTCGTCCTTGGGGTAGAAGTACAGCACCGCCTTGCGGCCCTTCAGGCCGGCGAGGCTCAGGGTCTCGCCGCCGGTCGCCGGCAGGGAGAAGTCGGGGGCGGGGTCGCCCGGGTTCAACGCCATCGTGCCTTCCTTTCGGCCGATTGATGGTGTGCCTCTGGGTGAGGCGATCGGGGCGCGGCGGCGGGGTCCGGCCCGGCGCGCCGTCCGAGGCTTTAGCGGCGGGACGTTACCCTCCGGTCACCGGATCGGGCAATCATTGGCGGTGGGCCTCGGGCGCCCGGAGCGCGGACTCCGGCCCAAGGGTCCCTCAAACGGCGGCGCCCGCGGGCGCCCGGAGTGGCGGCGCACGCGTGACGACAGGTCGAGCGACACCAGGAGACGCCACGCCCCAGGGGGAGAATGCGGTCGAGACGGCCTGCGCCGTGCCGGCCAAGCTGCGCCGCTCGTTCCTGCGGACCTGCATCCGCGGCGTGCTGTTCCTGAAGCTCGCGGCCGTTCTCCTCCTCCTGACGGGGCTCGGCCTCGCCTACCTGCGTCTTGCCAGCGGGCCGATGAGCTTCGCCTGGCTCGAGCCCCGGGTGGCGGCGGGCATCGCCGAGCGCCTCGGCCCGGGCTGGACCGCGAGCCTGCACGACAGCGCCATCGAGATCGACCGCGACGGCGCGCTGGCGCTGCGCACCACCGGCCTCGACATCCGCAACCCGGAGGGCGACCTCGTGGTGCGGGCGCCGCTCGCGGTCGTCGCCATCGACCTGTGGTCGCTGTTCGGCCTCTCGGTCCAGGCCCGCTCGGTCGAGTTCCGCGACCTGCAATTACGCGCGCTCCTCCACCACGACGGCTCGATCGCCTTCGCGGCCTCCAACGACCCGGCCGAGGCCAAGCCCCACACCCCGCCGGCGGTGGTGGCCGCCCGCGGCACCGTCTCGCCGGTCTCCGCCACGGTGGCGTCGATCCTGAGCGTGGTGCTCGACCCGTCCGGGGTCATCGGCAGCCTCGACCGGGCCCGCCTGACCAATGCCCGCCTGACGCTGCTCGACGAATCCGGCGCCGAGCGGGTGGTGTTTCCACGGGTCGACGGCCTGTTCAGCCGCGACGCGACCCGGCCGGCCCGGGTGTTCGAGATGCGCATCGTCGGCCCGCACGGGGCCTGGCGCTTCGGCGGCGACGTCGAGGAGGCGCCCGACGGCGGCCGCCACGGCGTCCTCACCCTCGACGACCTGCCCGCGCCCGACCTGCTGCTGCTGTCGGGCCAGTCGCGCCTGCCGCTCACCACCGACCTGAAGCTCTCCGGCCGCGCCCAGGTGGCGATGCACGGCGCGCGCCTCGACGGCATGACCTTCCGGCTCGCCACCAGCGAGGGCAACCTGCTGATCGAGGAGAAGGACTTCAACCCGGTGACGATCGAGGCGGTGACGGTCGACGGCGCCTGGGACGAGGCCCGCCGGACGCTGGCGGTCGAGTCCCTCGACTATCGCGGCGGCGGCAACCGGGTGCGGCTCGCCGGCACCTGGGCGGCGGCGCCCGACGGCGGGCCCGGCTGGACCGCCGCGCTCTCGGGCACCGACGCGGTCCTGCGCGGCGCCGCCCCGGGCGACGCCCCGGTCAGGATCGCCAAGGTCGATGCCCGCCTCACCGGCCGCGACGGCGGCGTGCAGATCGACGGGCTGACGCTGACAGGCGAGAGCGTGCGCGGCACGGTCAGCGGCACGCTCGGCACCAAGGCCGACGACGGCGGCCTCACCCTGCGCATCACCGCCGAGCGCACCGACGGCCGCGCCGCCCTGCGGCTCTGGCCCGAGAACGTCGCGCCGCCGATCCGCGCCTACCTCGTCGACAACCTGCGTACCGGGCGGCTCGACAGCCTCGACATCCTGGTCGACATGAGCATGGCCGAGTTCGCCGCCGCCACCCGCGGCGAGCCGATGCCCGACCAGGCGGTGCGGATCGCCTTCGCGGTGAGCGAGGGCGGCCTGACGATCTCGTCCGAGGCGCCGCCGCTCTCCCGTGCGCGGGTGTCCGGACTCGTCACCGGGCGCAACACCACGATCCGCGGCGCCACCGCGGAGATCCGGATGCCGGACGGGCGCGCGCTCGCCCTCCAGGACGGCTCCTTCGTCATCAAGGACGCGGTGCCCCACGACGTCTCGGCCCAGATCGGGCTGCGCCTGACGGGTGGCGCCGACGCGCTCGCCTCGCTGCTCCAGACCAAGCTCTTTCGGTCCCTCGCCGGCGCCGAGATCGACCCCGCGTCCTTGCGCGGCCAGGCCGACCTGCGCGTCGACTTCCCGCTCTCCCTCGAGGCGGTACCCGACATCGCCGACCTGCCGGTGACGCTGAGCGGCAGCCTCACCGACATCGTCGCCGACCGCATCGTCGGCAAAGAGCGGCTCGAGAACGGCCGCTTCGCGCTCGCCTACGACCGGAACGGCTTCAGCCTGAAGGGCGACGGGCGCCTCGCCGGGGCGCCGCTCACCGTCGACCTGCACCAGGCCAAGGCCGGCGCCCCCGGCGAGGCGGTGGTGACGCTCGCCCTCGACGACGCGACCCGCGCCCGCAAGGGCCTGCCGACGGCGCCCCAGCTCGCCGGGCCGATCAATGCCCGCGTCGTCGTGCCGTTCGGCCGTCCGGGCAAGAATCCGGTCCGGATCGAAGCCGATCTCGCCCGGGCGAGCGTCGACGGGCTCGTGCCGGGCTGGACCAAGGCCGCCGGCCGTCCCGGCCGCTTGACCCTCGCCCTCACCGAGACCCCGCAGGGCAGCGAGCTGCGCGACATCGTGCTCGAATCCGGCCAGGTCCAGCTGCGCGGCAGCGCCTTCCTGAACGGCGAGGGCGGGTTCGAGCGGGCCGACCTCACGAGCCTCAAGCTCTCGCCGGGCGACGACATCCGCGCCCAGGTCGAGCGCAGCGGCAACGGCTACCGGATCACCGCCAAGGGCGGCGTCGCCGATGCCCGGCCGTTCCTGCGCGCCATGACGGCGCCGCCGCGCAAGGGCGGGCGGGACGCCAATTCCCGCGACGTCGAGGCCGACCTCAGCTTCGCGATCCTCACCGGATTCAACGACGAGGCCCTGACCAACGCCAGCCTGAAGCTGTCGCTGCGCGGCGACGACCTGCGCCAGGCGCGGATCCAGGGTCGCCTGCGCTCGGCCGGGGTGAGCCTCGAGGTGGCGAAGGCCGACCGCTCCGGCCCGCCGGTGCTCAACGCCGAGACCAGCGACGCCGGCGCGGCGCTGCGCTTCCTCGACATCTACAAGCGCATGCAGGGCGGCTTCCTGTCGCTGCAGATGGGCCTGAACGACGGGCCGCAATCGGGCCTCGTCCAGATCCGCTCCTTCGCCCTGCGCAACGAGCCGGCGCTCGGCCGGATCATGGCCCAGGGCGAGGAGGGCGCCGACCGGCGCAGCGACGCCAACGACGTCGGCTTCGACCGGCTGCGCGCCGCCTTCCAGCGCAACGGCACCCGCGTCGCCTTCGCGGAGGCCGCGATCTCCGGCCCGGCGATGGGCTTCACCCTCGGCGGCTGGATCGACACCGCCAAGGACCGCACCGACATCGCCGGCACCTTCGTGCCGCTCTACGGCCTCAACAACGTGGTGTCCCAGGTGCCGATCTTCGGCCCGATCCTGGGCGGCGGCCACAACGAGGGCCTGTTCGCGATCAACTTCCGGGTCGCCGGCGCGATGAGCGCCCCCAACATCAGCGTCAACCCGCTCTCGGCGATCGCCCCGGGCTTCCTGCGCAAGCTCTTCGGCGCCGGCGGCGGCGACCCGACCGCCGCCCAGGCCCCCCGCTAGAGCGTCGCCATTTCGGGGTGGACAGCGCCGGGGCGAGCCCGTATGACGGACCCCGCTGCGGGCGTAGTTCAGTGGTAGAACGTCAGCTTCCCAAGCTGAATGTCGTCGGTTCGATCCCGATCGCCCGCTCCACTCATTTTCTCTAGTCATTACAGGCGCTTGCAGGTGGTTCCTCAACCATCTCGCGCCACCCCTGAATGGGCGGGATACAACGGGGATACAACGCAGGCCCCTCCAGCCCGTTGTATCCGCCGGCCAGGGAAACCCTAACCACGCCCTCAATCGGCCCTTGCCGGCACACACCAAATCGCGGATCCTGCGCCCTCATCGGGAGCCGCCAGTCATGACCCTCAAACGGAAACGCCGCCTGGCCTGAGCCAGCCACCCGCCGCTGGGATCCCCGCGCGGCCCGCGTTCTCTGTTCGATGAGGGGGCATGCCCCGATGAAGACCTACTTCACCAGCGATTCTCACTTCGGGCACGGCGGGATCCTGTCCTCGCGGATGCAGAAGCCCAGGCCGTTCGCCTCGATCGAGGAGCACGACGAAGCCTTGATCGGCGCCTGGAACAACCGCGTGAGGCCGGACGACGAGGTCTGGCACCTCGGCGACTTCGCCTATGGCGCATCGGCCGCGCACTGCCGGGCGGTGTTCGACAGGCTGAACGGCCGCAAGCGCCTGGTGCGGGGCAACCACGACGCGTCGCGGACGACGAGCCTGCCCTGGTACGACCAACACGAGCGCGCGGAGCCGGTCGTGGAGGGACGCCGGCTGGTGCTCGACCACTATGCTCAGCGCACTTGGAACCGCATCCATCACGGCGCCCTGCACCTCTACGGCCACTCCCACGGGAGCTTGCCCGGCTGCGGGAGGAGCCTGGACGTCGGGGTCGACTGCTGGGACTGGCGGCCCGTGCGGCTGGCCGAGATCCTGGAGGCCATGACGGCCGACGCGGCGCGGGCGGGCGCCCCGGCGGTGGTGGCGGCCCTGGCCGAGGCGGCCTGATCGTGAAGCCCGGCTACTCCTACTCGGAGCCGCCGGCGGGTGCGGTGACCTGCCTGACCTGCCGGCGCATGAACCTGGCGATCACCCGGCAGGAGGCAGAGCGCCGCGCGGCGGAGGCGAACGCTTGCCGGCGGCTGGGTGACCCCCGACCGCCGGTGACCATCGATTACTGGGCGTGCTGCGTCAGGCCCCGGTTCAGGCGGGCGCGGCTGGGGGACTGCCCCGACGGGTCGACGTATGGGGCGGTGGTGTGCGAGCGCCTGGACGAGGGCTAGGCAGGTCGAGTGCGAGGCGTAGCCGTGCTTTCTCGGTGAAGCGGGCCTCACGCCGCTTCTTATCGACGATGAGCCAGCCGTCCTCGACCGCGTGGACCGCCCCCCATCCGGAAGGAGACATGCACGGCCCCGGCCCGGATCCCGGCCGCATTGCCACTAGCTCGGCTTCGCTGCGATCGGCTGGCTCGTCCTCGCAGACCGCTTCCAGCAGGGCGCGCCCGTTCTCGACGGACAGCTGACCGGAGACGACGTGGTACCCGACCGCGCGGGCGACGTCCTCGGGCGTCGTGTGCTCCATCGAGGCCGCAAGGCGCTGCCATCCAGCGTCGTCGGCGAGGTCGACGGCGTGATGCCACTGGCCGAGGGTGTAATGGCTGCGCGCGCTCGACAGCCACTCGGCACGCAGGCCGGTGACCTCCTCGATGCGTTTCACGAACGGCAGGTCGCCCGTTGCCGGCGTGGAGAGGAGCAGACGCAACGCGCCGTCGATCTCGACGAGGCTAACAGGGAACGCCAGCGAGCGAGGCGTGTAGGGCGCCGTCTCATCCCGAAAGGCACCGCCCAGGCTGTGCAGGAACGGCGTTGTCACCCCGACCTCGACGAGTTTGCCGAGAGCTTCTTGGCTGGTGCGTGCGCGCTCCCGCTTCAGCTCCCGGCGCTTCAGCGTCAGGGGGGGCGGCGGGTCGATCACGCCCTCGAAGCGTGCCAAGCAGGGCACGCTCCACGCCTGGCGCGTCGGGACCCAGCGCAGGGGCCGCGCCGACCTTGGGCTCCGTCTCGCGCTCGACCTCGACGATCTCCTCCGGCGTGAGAGCGACGGGAAAAGACGCCGTCTCCGGGACGGGCTGGCTCGCCGCGATCAAGGGAAGCTCGCGCGACGGGGCCTTCATCTCGACGGGCTCAACGCCCAGTATTTCTCAGAACGTTACTTGATCGGGGTGGTGAAAGATCTTAGCCACGGCGACCCCCATTCTTCAGGTATTGAGCGAGGAAGCCGGCGGCCTTGGCGTCGCGGGCGAGCTGCTTGGCCCGCTCCTCCAGCAGGGCGGCGAGGACCGGGCCGACCCACGGCGGGATCGGGCGCCCCCCGGGTCGGTCACCAACTGCCCAGCGGCGCACCAACCTGGGATCCAATCGCTCCCGGGCGCCCTCGGGGTGGTAGGGGCCCAGAAGGCTGGCCATCCGCAGCTTCCAGCCCTACCCGATGAGGAGGCGGCCGGCCTCGGCCAGGGTTTCCGGATCCATCACGCGGCGTCCCGCGCGAGCTCGGCGTTGACCCACTTCAGATCGAGGCCCAGATCCGCGAACGTCCACACCAGCGCGGCGGCCTGGTCGGTTTCGTTGACGGCGGCGCGGAGGCGGGCCGCGCAGTCGGCATGCTGCTGGACGACGTGGGTCCGGTAGGCTTCGAGGCTGCCGAAATCGGCCTCGACGCCCAGGCGACGAATGGATCTTATGGGGGGCTCCGGGGGGATCTAGGTGGATGGGGAAGCCGGGGGTCGGACCCGGCCTGGGCGGGTCAGCGCAGGCGAAGGATGTCGTTGAGCTGCGAGCGGACGTAGTTCCCTCCGGCGCGGTGGCCGGCGTCGTAACCGGCAGCGTGCGCGTCAAGGGCCGCGAGTACCGCGGTCCGGCCAAGCCCGTGCGGGATCCGGAAGGCCGGCTCGTCCTCGACGCCCCGATAGACGTCGACCTTGAAGCACCCCCACGCCGGCGCCAGGGCGTAGGGCCTGCCATCCAGGCTGCCGATCTGCTCGATGTCGACGAGACCGGCCAGACGGGCCCTGTCGTGATCCAATCGGACCTTGGCGACGCAGATCTCGTTCGCGATGTTCGCGCCACCGGCCGCACGATCGAGGAGGCAGCGTAGGAGCGCCGCGCTCTCACCGACGCGAGCGGAAGCCAGAGCGACCTCAGAAAGCTCAGGCTCAGTCGCCGGCGGGCAGGCGTCAATCAAGTCCTGCAGGAGGGCGGCGATCTCGTCGTCCGGATGATCCACGAGGCTGAACGAGACGGTGGGCGTAGTGGGGGCGCGCGCGTTCATGGGACTAGCTTTCAAGGGGGGAGATCGCCTGGGGTCGGACCCAGCACGGCAGAGGTCGGCAGCGCCAATCGGTCCCTAATAGTAGGTACTGATGAGATGGAATTCCGGAGGCAAAGTTGCCGCACCTTGGCGGTGTCAGCGCCAGTTGATCCGGACCGCCTGGCGCCTGAGTGCGCGGTACTCGACTAAGAGCTCCTCGAAGCGCGCTTGGAGCTCCTCCCGCAGGCGGATCCCTTCTTCGAGAAGGGGGTGATCCGCGAACTTAGGATGCGTCACGAGGATTAGGCGCGCCGCGCCGCCGGCGCACCCTGACATCCGGAGACCCAACTGTTTCCCTGCGGCCAGGCCCTCAACCGGCTTCCCGGCTACGAAGAAGGGCCCTCGCGCCTCGGCGGCCAACCGGCGGGCGGCGATCACGGCCTCGGCGAAGTCGTCCACCAGCCGGCGCGGCCAGTCAGCGGCCGCGGCGGGGGCAGGCTTGGCCACCGCGGGAAGAAAGGGCGGCCGCGGGCGGCCTCCCCGCCGCCCTGGACTGCTTCGGGGGCCGGGGGTGCGTCCGGCAGCGGGGCTTCCGCGGAGGGAAGTGTCTTCAGCAGCGCGAGGGCCTCCACGCCCGCGGATGCCACGCCGCCGTGGATCTTTGTATAGACCCTCACGATCTCGACCGGCATACCACGATGCTCGGCGGTGGGATCGCCCGGTTCGTGGAATGTCATGTAGCGGCCAAGGCCACAATCCGAGATGTATTTGTCTCTGAGCGATGCGCGCAGCGTCACATTGCCAGGGGCGCCGGCCACGGTGAATGCCTGCCCGCTGCGGAGAATTACTTCATCAGGTCTCGGGCTTCTCACAGCAAGGCCTCCAGGGCGTCGGCGTCGTCCTCGGGGATCTCGGCGTGGATGCCGCGCTGGACGTCAAGCCGTGCTCTTAGCTCCCTCTCACGCAGCCTGTACGGGGCGTTCCTCAGGAAGCTCTCAAGACTATTGATCCATTCCTGGACCGCCCCTCGATCCAACCCCGCCGTGTGATGCGCCTCCCGTATCACCGGCGCGCATCCTGCGATGCGCTTGCCGAGCATCAGAGCGGGGAGGAATGAAGGACGCCTCCTCAGTTGATGCGTCCACTGTCCCGGCACCACCGCGTCGGGATCCGCCTCCAGTATCGCAGCGACCAGAGCTGTGATCCGATCGTCCGCCTTGTCGCGAGCCTTGCGATTGAGAGTTGCGTTCAACTTCGCCAGCCGTGCCTGATACATGTCCTCGACGATCTGTTGCGTCGGTGGGAGGCCACGGATCTGACGCGCAAACTTGCCGAAGCCCTTCCCATCGACGATCCAGTATGGATCGCGGTGTACGAGCCGCCATCCGCGACCTTGGGGCCCATTCGGATTCTCGACGACAAGGCCGAGCCGGACGGCATGGTGAAGTAGCTCTCCGAGTTTCCTGGCGGCCGTAATCGGATACCGCATCATTTTCGCGGACTGCCGGACCCTCTCGAAGTGTGGAACCAAAACATCCCTGTGATCTATCCAGTCTTCCTCGTCGAATAAGTCGAGGATGTCCCGGTTCACGTAGGCATTCCAGGCTGGCCAGGTCTGAGCCCCAAAACCTCCATGCGCGAAGCCGAGATCGAACGATTGCTCGATCTCCTTCTGCTTACTCTCCTGATCGTCGTGAGTAGTGGTCCTCGGATCCTCAACCACAGGCGCGATCCTCCAGCACGAGGGCCTTCCGCACGCCCACCGCGGCCAGCAAGGTCCGGGACGGCGCCTTCCGACCGCCGAGCACTTGACCGAGGTCAGACGCGTTGACACCCGCCGCCGCCGCGAACGCGCGCTGCGTGCCAGCGGCGGCCACGCGCTCTCGCAGCAGCGCCACAGCGTCCTCCTCCGTGACGAAGCGCGGCGTGGCCGCGCGCATAGGCAGAACTCCTCCGCTCATCGGATCCCCATTCGTTGGCTGTTGAGGCCATAGATTACCCTTGAAGTCCGCATTTGCAAGTGCTCGGATACGCACATACGCAGAATGCCGAAGGCATCCGAAACGTTACAGATTTTCTGTAAAGTTTTGACGGCTGGTTATCGGTGACGACAACTGTTTGTAACAGTGGCAACACCCGCGCTCTGCGAAACCGACACCCTGAAATCCCTGGGCGCTGAAGCCGCCCTGTGAGCAAGTTTTACGAGACCCCGCCGCTTTCCCTGGGCCTGACGTGGACCGGCCATGGCCTCGGGCGCCGCTACGGGCATCAAATGAACCTGTGGACAGCCGAGGGAGACGCGAGCGCGTTCTCCGCCGCCAGGAAGCGCGCCAAGCCCGAGCTGGAGGCCTGCGGCTATTCGTGGACCCGCCTGGCCGATCAGCGCCTAGTCCCATGCTTCTGGCAGCTCCCCGAGCCCGCCTCCGCCGAGCCGGCGCGCCAGGCCGTCGAGGCCGCGCTCGCCGCGGTGGCAGCCGAGAGCGCCGAGCGGGCCCGGCGCGAGGCAGAGCGCGTCGCCGCAGAGGTCGCAAGATGCGCCGCGCGCGCGATACCGATTCGCCGGGATCTCGCGGCGATCGTGGGATCTCGTGCATGGCAGCTGCGGCGGCAGCTCTCCGAGGCGGAGGCGCTCCTCGCGAGCGACGCCTGGCGCGAGTGGGACTGCGAGCGCGCCTCCAACCTCGTCACGACCGCAGTGGGCAACTCGACCCGCGCGGTCTCCCGCCTGGGCGCGCTGGCGCTCCCTCACTGGTACGAGCGCGCCGCTGATCCCGTGGTCCAGGCGGCGGCTCTCCAGGCCTGCCGGCACCTATCCGCCCTCGATCTGGACTGGGCGTCGGACCGCAATAGCTCCGGGTGGAGCCAGGCTACGTGCTGGTCGGGCCACGCCCTGTCCGAGCGAGCTTCGCTCGATCAGGGGGCGGCCGCGCACGCCCTCGCGATCCTACACGTGCATAGAAAACAGCTGACCGATTCGCAGCGTCTCGCGCTCTTTGAGGAGCCCGAATGGACCCCCGAACCGGCCCTCGCTCTCTAGGCGAAGTTGAGGTTTGCAAAGTCTAAGAGTTTGCTTGTGAAGAGGCCGGGATGGAACCGGCTTCCATTAACTAACGGGGGCGGACAGATGAAGTCGGCATTTGCGATCTTGGCGAGGATCATCGGCATGGGAGCCCGCCCGACTGCGGCGACGGTGGCCGTCGTCCAGGCAGCGCCGAGCCCAAGGCCGGCGCCGATCAAGGCGGCTGTGCCGTGCCCTCTCGCCGAGCTCGTCGCCGAGCACGCGCGCAAGGTCATCTTTTATCACGAGGACCGAAGCAAGATCAGCCCGCTGCCGCCAGTGCTGAAGAACTGGATCGACAGCCTCTCAACGCAGCAGCTGCTGGACGTAATCGGATCGAACAGCCAGGCTCTTCAGAAGCATATCGACGCCGGTCTTGCGGGCTCAACGTCTCTTGGCCCCTTCAGGCTGCCCGCCGTGCCGCCTCTGCCGCAGCGCGACGGGCGTGGCGCCGGCGCCAGCGGCAAGGGCGGCAAGGGGGGCGGGCCGTCCCGTGTGAGCGAGCTCGCACAGATCCTGGAAGACGCCGGCTACGCGATGAGCCACCGCCCCCGCTTCTGAGTATCAACCCCAAAGAATACGGAGATCATCGATGGACAAGATCGCTGAAAGGATGAAGGCGGCTCGGGCGCTCATGGCGCTTCTGATGGCAATCGCGAAGATGATCATGAAGGCTATCCGCCGCCTGTTCGGCATTGTCGACGAGGGAGCCGACTTGATCTCGGCTGACATCCGCGCGGCGTGGAAGGGGTTCCGCACGGTGGACGAGGGCGTCGGCCGCGGCCTGGACGCGACGATCGGCAAGCCAAGGCTGGCACTCGCCCGGACCGCCGGCGGGGCGGCGGTCGGCGCGGCCGGCTTCGTCGGCCGGGTCCTCTGTGGCCTCCTTCCGCAGCGGCCTGCGAGCCCGTCGCAGCTGGCCGCCCAGGTCGCAGCGGCCGACACCGCCCGCACGCAGTCCTCGGCCCCGGCCTACTCGGTCGCCGCGCCCAGTGTCACCCTCGCTGACCTGCCGGTGCATCGCCTCCTGCAGAAGCACGCCGGGACGTGTGCCGACCTGTCGGGCAAGAAGCTCGCTGCCCTGCGCGAGAAGGCCCCGTTGCCGGCGCATCTAGCTGGCTGGCTTGAGACGCTGGACGTCCACCAGCAGGTGCGCCTGGTGACGGCCTCGCCCGAGCAGGTCGAGCGCCACCTCGCGGCCCGCACGGACGCCGACCTCATCCCGGGTGTCCCCCGGTGCCCTCGGTCGACCGATCACCAGGCTCGCTTGCGGCAGGCCCTGGCCTCGATGCGGGTGCAGCCCGCCGCCGCCGCCGCGCTGCCCCGCGCCGTCGAAGAGACCCCGGGACCTGGGCGCCACTGCGCCGGGCTGGAGGACGTGGATCTCGGCGCCTACGCCCGCTGAGCCGGGCAGCAATCCAAACGAGAAGGGCCCGCCGGCATCCCCCGGCGGGCCCTTTGATTTGTGGAGACACCCTACGCTCAGATCAGCCCGTTGCGCTCCGCGTAGGAAACGATCGTCGCTTCCATCTGAGCTGCGTGAGCCCGGGCCGCGGCCAGATCTCGGCGCAAGCGGGCGTTCTCCGCGTCCAATGCGGCCGCGGCGTCGACAGCCTCCGCTTCGATCGCCCGGCTCTCCTCCAAGCGGATCTGGAGATCCGCGACCGCGCAGATCCCGTCCCGACGGCGGCGGGCCTCGGCTTCCCGATAGGAGGCGATCGACAGCTGGAGGGCCGAGAACACGGTGGCCCCGCGCATGGCGACGTTGGAGGCCAAGTGGGCTGCGGGGTTCGACATGGGGGCCTCCGGGGTGGCGTGGTGTGCCTCCAAGATGTGCCTGGCCGGCGTCCCGCCGCAAGAATCTCGGCAGCTTTTCCACAATCGACGGTTAAATCTCCCCTGGCCCCTTGTGCCTTGCCCGCTGCACTCATCCCGAGTGCACATCAACTCCACCTGCACTCCACATCACTCCACCGACCATCCCAGCGCCTTCACGCCACCCCTCGATACAAGCATCCCATCACGGCTGAACTTTCAGCCTCGCGCTCTTGCTCCCCCCGTTACTCCTAGGCTTTGAAACGCGAAACTCGAACTCAGCCTCACGCCGGGGTTGGTGGTTGCAGGGTCGAGGCCGAGGCTCGCGCCATGCTCAAGATCGACGTCACCATCGACCGCGCTGCCTTCAAACGCGATGCCGATTCGTACGTGGAGGGGCCCTTCACGGACGGCACGATCGGCGTCCTCAACGGGGCAGCCGAGGCCGGGCAGCGGGCCCTCGTGCAGTCGATGCCCGGGGTGTTCGACGAGCCCACGCCCTTCGCCCTGGACAGCGTCCGCGTCTACAAGGCCACCCGCCGCACGGACGAGGGGACGCCCTCGGCGCTCGTGTTCGTCACGGACGAGGCGGCCGCGTTCCTCGACGTGGAGATCACGGGCGGCGTCCGGCGCGCCGGGGACGCCGCACGACGCGCCTCGGGCCCCTCGTGCCGGGCCCGCGGCCCCCCGCGATCGCTTCGGCAGCCTGCCGCGGGGCTTCGTCGCCTCCGCCCTGCAGGAGCCCGACGTCGCGTGGGTGACGCTCAAGCCCGGGCAGCCGCCCGCGCTCGTGCGCAGGGCCCCGGGATGGCGCCTGGAAGTCCTCGCCTTAATCATCGAGGAGACGCACTACGAGGCAAGGTGGGATTTCTACGGGGTCCTGACCCGGGCGGTGGCCGCGTAGGTGGGCAAAGCCTGGTCCATGCAGGTGTTCGACACGTGACGTACATCACGTACGGCCCCTCAGACGAGGAACAGGAGCACCGCGCTCCTGAACCCCGCGAGGTCCGGGTTCGTGCGGATCGGTGCGGAGCCATTGAACTGGCTCGACCAGACGACCGCGTTGGTCCACGTCCGCCCACCGTCGAACGAGATCGGAACGCCGCCGCGGACCTGATAGGCCAAGCCGCCGATGTCGCCCGACGACAGCAGGGCCCCGAGGTGCGGGATCCCGAAAAGCGCCGCCGACCGGCCTGCCGAGTTGTCGCCATGCGTGGACAGCTTCTCCGAGTGCTCGCGAACTCCGTCGCGCAAGGCTTTCCGTCGTGCAGGGCCTGCAGGCTGCCGATGTTGTCGACGCACAAGGTCGAAACTTAAGCAGCTTGACCGTGCGGACGGTTGCTTCCGATCCCCTTGAACGTCATTTGCCCGTGCTTCCAATCCACGCTGCTGACCCAAAGCGGTCCCGCGCGCGCTGTGTCAGGAATGTCTGCTTACGGGGGAATTTCTGACATTTGATTTCCCGACACGCTATCCTAACAAGAGTCAGCTTGTCGGGCTCTCGGATTGACCGCATTGGCCGTCCTCGTTCGGCGTTGTGAGGGAAACGGTCGTTTTGTTGACATCGGATGCTCTGGCGAGCACGAGCTCGCCAGGAGCAGATCTCTATTTGGCAGAGAAGATTTAGAACTGGGACAAGCCGCCGTCGACCACGATCTCTATGCCAGTCACGTAGGAGCTGTCTTCACTGGCGAGGAACAGAGCGGCCCGCGCCACTTCGTCTGCTTCACCGAAGCGCTGTAGCGGCACCTGCCCCTCGACCCCTTCGGCGAAGGCCTTCAGCTCCTGCTCACTCAAGCCCATCTTGCTGGCAAAGGGCGTGCTGATCGGGCCGGGGCTGACGGCGTTGATCCGGATGCCGCGCGGCGCCAGCTCGGCGCCGAGCGTGCGAGCCAGCGAGCGCACCGCTGCTTTGGTGGCGGACAGGATCGACAGGCCCGGTGTGCCCTTCGTGTTCAGGAAGGAGGTGGTCAGCACGATGCTGCCGCCTCTGGCGATCAGCGGCACCGCCTTCTGGATGGTGAGGAACAGGCCCTTGAAGTTGACCTCGAATTGTTCATCGAGATCGGCTTCCGTGACCGCCTCCAGGGGAGCGGCTCGGCCCAGGCCCGCATTGGCGAACAGCACGTCGACGCGGCCGTAGCGATCCTGCACCGCCTCGATCACACGATCGATCTCGCCAGGACGGCGCAGGTTGGCAGCCATGGCGAGGCCGTCCTCCCCCAGCTGCGTCTCGACCTGCTTCAATCGCTCCCGATCGGTTCCGATCACGACGACCTTGGCTCCCTCGCGCCGAAACAGCGTGACCGCGGCAAGACCAATGCCGGATGTACCGCCCGTAACGAGGGCGATCTTGTTGTTGAGCTTCATGGGTCTTCTCCTGACTTTCGAAAACTCGGGAAAGTCGGAGCGCGCGATCCGTGAGGGCGACTATGGAGGCGGCAGCGGGGCGCCACAAACGGGATGATCTCGTCCGCCGATATAGATAATGTTTAGCGCATGAGAGCCCCTGACCACCTCAACGCGCTGCGCGCGGTCGAAGCGGCCGCCCGCCATCAGAGCTTCGCGCTCGCAGCGCAGGAGCTGAACGTCACGCCAGCCGCCGTTGGCCAGCTCGTTAGGCGCCTCGAGGAGAGCCTCGGCGTCGAGCTGTTTCACCGCGCCCAATCGGGGCCAGCGCGACTGGTCGTCACCGAGGCCGCGAAGGCCGTGATCCCCGACCTGCGATCCGGGTTCGCCAGCCTGTCCGCAGCCATGGACAGGTTGCGATCGGCTCGGAAGCGTCGGGTCCTGTCCGTCACTGTGCCGAGTGCGTTCGCCGACAAGTGGCTTCTTCACCGCCTCGACGCGTTCAACCAGCAACACCCCGACTGTGAGCTGCTGATCGATACGAGCACGGCGCTCGTCGATTTTGCGAGCCAGTCCGTCGACGTGGGCATTCGCTATGGAGCCGGCGTATGGCCAGGCCTGGTGGCCTTTCCCTTTGCTCGCGACGCGTTCTTCCCAGTGTGCAGCCCGGCGCTGCTGGAGGGGGCTCCCGCACTGCGGACGCCCGACGATCTGCAGCATCACCCGCTCATCCATGACACGTCGATGGCCTCGACGTCGGCCTTCCGGACATGGCGTGACTGGCATCTGGCGGCTGGGCTCGATGTGTCCGATAGCGAGCGTGGCCTTCGCATCAACGACTCCGCTGCGGCCTACCGCATGGCGATGACCGGCAACGGCGTGGCCCTGGGGCGCACCACACTCGTTGAGCAGGATCTGGAGGATGGCCGGCTGGTCTGCCCATTCGGTCCCATCATGGATTGTGCATTGGCCTACTATGTGGTTTGCCGTCCTCAGGACGTGCAAGACGCGACCATTATTTCATTTCGCGACTGGTTGATAACAGAGATTCACTCCGACGCGTTGTAAAAGGCCTCGAAATCCAAATTAATTCGTAATTTTCATATATTGAATTTCTATATTAAAATCCAAAATATGCGTCCGGATCGCTGATTGAGACCCTATTTGCCTGCTGACTTCCTTCACATTCGAATTCCCCGGCTCTAAGAGTCGCTCACATTGCGAGCAAGCCAGCAGAGAGGCAGGCAGAAGATCGCTGGAGTCCGCTTTGATTTCCTTACACGCAATCCTTGCAGCTTTAAGTGGCTAAAAAATCGTCGTTTTTTTACGCATTAATTTCCTGCTGATCCGCTCTCACGCGTGATGCGACGAGTCAGTCACATCAGGCGAAGACACTAATCGCCGCCCTCGGTGGCTTCGTGGTCGGCGATTGCGAGAGCTGCTAGGTTGCCGCGTAGCTCGATGCCTTTGACCCGGCGGCGACGACTCATACCCCATAGCGTCTCTGCCGTCGCATGGTGACCGTCTCCTTCCATCAGGTCGGCAAACTCAGCCAGCTCCCGGGCCATGCCTTCCTGCTCAACGATCTCGGCAATTATCGCATCCACAAACCGCTTACGTGCGTTGATCATCCATTGCTACCTAAAATGCTGATCAAGCGTAAATTGCCAACATTTGACCAAGACGCAAGAAAAAGCCTGCGTCACTTGGTTCTGGCCGGTCCTGTACTGCGTGCAGAACCAGACATGGCCAACTTTGACGGTTAGGCTCTGAACGGTTCGAGCTTATGTTCGTCCGGCACCACCTGCTTGAGGTGATGAAAGACTACCTTAGCACTGAACGACTCGCCGACGAACCGAGCACTCTCCCGTAGATCCTTGGGACCCGGCTGGGCGCGGCCGGCGGCCACGACGATCGAGATGTGCGTTTTCAGACTCAAGCTCCTCGGGGGTAAAGGAATTCGGCACGGCCCCAGACACACACCGTTCTTTCATTGTGCGCGGTTTTACACTGAAGCCGCTTCGGGTACAATCAAATTGAAAATTGTCTAAATGTGCACAAAGGCAGTTCCTACGCGCCTAGAGCGCGAACGCTCAAGCTGTCAGACGTCTTGTTGCAGTGTTGTAGGATCAGGTCAGGCGCTAAAGACAATGCGGCTTGCGCATACAGCCATGCTGCAACGTGCATGGCAAGCCGGGGTGCAGCGGAGATGTTCAGACTGCGCCGTCCCGACCTGCCTGTCACGCCAGATCGCGGGGGCGGTCGTCAGCACAACGGCGCGGGACATAGCATGGACGCTTGGCCTGCCAGACGGCCCCTTGGGCGCAAAAAGAAGGCCTGCGAGTTCGTGGCTTTGGCGCAGTCCACCGCGTAGCAGCCCGGTGACGGCGGGAGGCGACCGTCGCGGGACAAAGGTGCTCGCGGTGCCCAGCGCGGGGAAGCCGCATAGGAATGGTGACGGGCGGCAGGTAGGCGTTCCGGTCGAGGATCGGGTAAGCTCGCGTTTCCATGAGGAAACCCGGGGGCTGCCTGATGCCGAGCGAGACTTGCGCGCCAGACCAGCACCCGTGCCGGCACGGCCGGACCGAGGGGGGCTGCGCCGAGTGCAGGGTCCGCCTTGTCAGCGTCTGCGCTGCACTCACCGGCGACGAACTCGATGAACTCGAAGGGCTCAGCCGGCACGTTGCGTTTGATGCGCGCCAAACCCTCTTTTCGCAGGACGAAGAGGCGATCGCCGTCTTCAACATCACTGAAGGGGCGGTGCGCCTCTCGCGCCTGCTGCCGGACGGGCGCCGCCACGTCATGGGCTTCGCCCTCATTGGGGATTTCCTCGGCCTCGCGCTGCCGGAGCGGCAGACGGTGACCGCCGAGGCGTTGTCGCCTGTTGCCGTCTGTCGCTTCGAGCGGCGGGCGTTCCTGGATCTCGTGACGCGAAAGCCCCACCTGCTGCAGCGCCTGCATGAGCGAGCGGGCTACGAACTCGGCCTCGCGCAGGACCAGATGATGCTGCTCGGCCGCCGCGGAGCCGAGGAGAAGGTCGCGAGCTTCCTGCTCGGCCTGCGCGAGCGCTACGCCCGGATCGGTCTGACCTCGGTGACGCTGGAACTGCCGATGGGGCGGCAAGACATCGCCGACCACCTCGGCCTCACGATCGAGACGGTGAGCCGCACGTTGTCGCGCTTCGACCGCGAGAAGGTCATCCTAATCGTGCCCGGCGGTGTCCGCCTGCTCGACCTGGGCCGGCTCAAGCGTCTCGCCGGGTAGTAAGCCGCCCTACGGGCGCAGGGCCTCGGGTACGAGACACATCCGCCTTGATCTGAATCAAGGAGGCAGAGCGTCGGCGGGATCAGCTGGAAGGCGTCGATCCCGGAGATCCCAATGCCTCCACGCGCGCGTACCGGCCTTCCTCGCCGAAGCCCGGCCCGTCGTGAGTTCTCCGTCGGCCCGACCCGAGCGCTCGCCTCGATGCGGCGAGCACCGGCGCAGGCGCCATGCCTTGCCCCGCCCACCGATGAAGCGCGTCGCGCGCTCCGCGCACGAAGCGGAAGCCCGCGCCAGTGACTTAAGGACCGGACCAGTGTCGATTGATGTCTGCGCGGGCTGCCCCGTCCGTGACCGTGCGCTATGCCGCTGCCTCAATGACCAGGAGCGCCTTGTCCTGACTGGCCTCTGCCAGCGGCGCCGCGTGGCGGCGGGTGAGACCGTGATGTGGGCGGGTGAAGACAGCCGGATCTGCGCCAACCTCCTGTCGGGTGTTCTGAAGGCCGTCGCAGCGACGGCCGACGGACGCGAGCAGATCGTCGGCCTGTCGTACCCGGCGGACTTCGTCGGCGAGCCCTATGCGGCGGAGATCGGCTTCACCATCACGGCGCTGACCGACGCGGAGCTGTGCACGTTCCCGCGACGCCCGTTCGAGCGCTTCCTGGAGCAGCACGCGCGGATGGGGAACCTCCTGCTCCAGCGCACACTCAAGGCGTTGAGCGAAGCCCGCGCGCGCATGCTGACGCTGGCACGCCTTTCCGCCGGAGAGAAGGTGGCCGAGCTCCTGCTCGACATGGCCGTGAGAGCGGGGACGTCCGCGGGCCGGCCGGGCCTGGAAGAGCCGGTGACGTTCGAACTTCCTATGACGCGCGGCCACATGGCGGACGTGCTAGGAATGACGATCGAAACGGTGAGCCGGCAACTGACAAAACTGAAGGGCGCTGGGGTGATCGTCCTGTCTGGCGCCCGGACTGTCACGATAGTCGATGCGCGCGGGCTCAGGAGGCGGGCCGTGGCGGCGTGAGTCACGCCGCTCGACGGCACAGGCCGTCGATGAGCAGGGATCGGCCCTCGGCTGCCCGACGCCGCGTGAACCGCGGAGCGACCGAGATGCGCATCTTTGTCGGCTTCGTGTCACTCGTGCTCGCCGGCGTGATGGCCGGCGGGACCGTTCAACCCTCCGCCGCCGGAGCGTCGGACGCGGCGGTTACGGTTCAAAGGAGCGGCTCCCAGCCCTCGGCCAAGGGCTCGCCGGAGTGGTTCACCGGCTCCGTGCGCGTCGACCCGCTTCTGAAGGAGATGCCGCCGTCACTGATGTCGGGCGGGCTCGTCACCTTCGAGCCGGGCGCGCGAACGGCCTGGCACACGCACCCGCTCGGCCAGACCCTGATCGTCACGGCCGAGGCCGGCCGGTTGCAACAGTGGGACGGCCAGGTTCAGGAGATCCGGCCCGGCGAGGTGGTGCGCATCCCGCCCGGCGTAAAGCACTGGCACGGCGCCTCGGCCACAGCCGGCATGAGCCACGTCGACATCGCGGAGGCGCTCGACGGCAAAGTCGTCGATTAGATGGAGCACGTCACGGACGCGCAATACCGGGGCGAGTGAGCCACCCGCGTCCACTGACCGAAAAGGAAACCGCGACCCGATGGGACCGAAGGTCATCTGCCACATGGTGAGCTCAATCAACGGGCGGCTGCATCCCAGCCGCTTCACCGTCCCGGCATCGGGCGTGGATAAGGCGCGGCTCCGGCAGCACTACGACGAGGTCGCGGCCCACTTCGGCGCCCAGGGATGGATGTGCGGGCGCGTGACCATGCAGGAGGTCTCCAAGGGCAAGCCGCGGCAGGTGACTGGGCCGGGCGTCTCCTCGCGCGAGCCGTTCGTCGGAGACCAAAAGGACCGCGACCTCGCAATCGCCATCGACCCGGAGGGGCGCGTTCACTACGGGCAGGACAACCACGTCGGCGACCATGCCGTCGCGGTTCTGTCCGAGGCGGTGTCCGACGGGTATCTCGCGGAACTGCGCGAGGACGGCGTATCCTATTTGTTGGCCAATCCCGATGGCCGCGACCTCGCCAATGCCATGGACGCGTTGGGCGAGACCTTCGGCGTCGAGGCTCTCCTGCTGGAAGGGGGCGCGGCCATCAACGGTGCCCTCCTGAAGGCGGGCCTAATCGACGAGATCAACGTGCTCATCCACCCGGCGGCCGACGGCCTCGCCGGCGTCGAGAGCATCTTCGGATACCAGGGCCAGGCCGAAGAGCGGCCCGGTGCCGGGCAGGCCCTCCGGCACATGTCCGCCGAGACGCTCGAAGGCGGAATGGTGTGGCTACGGTACCAGGCGGAGAAAGCGCCGGCCTAGCCAAGGCCGCGCTACCAACTGCATCAACGTGAGACACATGGGAACCTCCTCACGCGTCCGTCGGGGTTGCTGCTCCGGCAGGTGACGATCTGATTCGTCCCATTAGAACGAACTTGGCCGCCGTCGTGAAAGGGCGGCCACGCCTACTCTAGGTTTCACCAGTGCGGAATTTTGGAGCTTCGCAGCGCAACGCTGGGTCGGCTATCAGTCAGGACGTCGGGAACGCCAGGTCCGAGCATCCCGGCAAGGTCGGCGGTGCTCGGTCCGTCCTGTCCGATGAATTCGTTCAAGGCAGAGCGGAGTCGCTCGGCCTCATCCGCGATCGGCCAGGTGGGGAGCCCGTCCGCGCAGGCTTCGAGGTGGTCGCATAGGCCAGCCGAGTGCGCGTGCCGCGCCATGAGGCGATGGAGTTCCGCCTCGGCGACGAGGCCGGAATGATCCGCGAGGGGGGCGAGAAGTCGAGGCGATCCCATTAGACGATCCCGGCTGTGAGACTCTTCCGGGCCGCATCGGCACCCGACGGAGGGGAAGCCGAGGTACCCTCTGCATCCGGCCCTGGCGTGGTCAGTGCATTGGCGCCGCCGCGGCGTCCGGCGTCGGCATCATGTTCACGTTGAGATGGTACATGACCCAGATCGACCCGCCGATCGTCAGCACCACGATCACTGCCGTGAAGAGGAAGGCGAGCAGCGTCCAGCCGCCCTCAGAGCGCGTGTCGAGATGGAGGAAGCTGACCACGTGGACGACGATCTGGATCAGTGCGAGGGCGAAGATGATCGCTGCCGTCACCCTCGCATCGGACAGCGCCTGCGACATCACGAGCCAGAACGGCACGACCGTCAGCCCGATCGAGAGCGCGACGCCGATGCGGTAACCGCGACGGCTCCCGTGCCCGTGCGCGTCTCCTCGCGCGTCACCTGAGGCGCCGTGCACGGAGGGGGTGGAATGCAAGCTCACCGAATCACTCCATGAAGGTAGACGAAGGTAAAGACGCCGATCCAGATGATGTCGAGGAAGTGCCAGAACATCGACAGGCAGATGATCCGACGTCTCATCTCGCCGCTGAGTCCGTGCTGGCTGAGCTGGACTAGCATCGTCGCGATCCAGATCAGTCCGACGGTGACGTGCGCACCGTGCGTGCCGACCAGGGTGAAGAAAGCCGACAGGAAGGCGCTGCGTTGCGGGCCCGCCCCCTCCGCGATCAGGTGCGAGAACTCATAGAGTTCGACGCCGACGAAGGCCGCGCCGAGGAGGCCAGTCACCGCAAGCCAAGCCTGCGTCGGACCGACCCTTCCCGCCTCCATATGGGGGATGGCCTGCCCAAAGGTGATTGAGGAGACGAGCAGGAGCGCGGTGTTGAGGGCGACCAGAGGTAGGTCGAAGAGCTGGCGCGGACCAGGCCCGCCGGCGTAGCCCGTACTCACTACGCCGTACATCGCAAATAGCGAAGCGAAGATGAGCGCGTCGCTCATCAGGTAGATCCAGAAGCCCAGGACCGTGGCGCCCCCGCCGTGTTCGTGCCCCTCCGCCCCGGTCTCGTGCCAGGCAATCTCGGGTTCACCCGCGTCCCATGTGCGATCGGTCATATCAGCCCCCCTGGCCGAGCAGCGTCCGGCGCTTGACTTCGGTCGCCGCCACCACGTCGGCCGGGATGAAAGTGTCGCGCGCGAAGTCGAAGGTGTGCCCAACCGCCACTGCGAGCAGGGCGAGGGAGCTCAAGGCGGCGAGCCACCAGATGTACCAGACCATGCCGAAGCCGAGGCTGAGCGACAGGCCGGCGAGGATCACACCCGTGCCGGTGTTACGCGGCATGTGGATCGGGCGGAAGTCGCCCGTAGGCCGGGCGTAGCCGCGGCTCTTCATGTCGTACCAGGCGTCCAGGTCGTGCACGACCGGCAGGAAGGCGAAGTTGTAGGCCGGCGGCGGCGAGGCGGTCGACCATTCGAGCGTGCGGCCGTCCCAGGGGTCGCCCGTAACGTCGCGCAACGCGGTGCGGTTCACGAAACCCATGACGATGCTCATCACGAAGCCAAGGATGCCGACCAGGATGATGAGCGCGCCTATGGCCGCGATGACAAAGTAGGGCTGGAAGTTCGGATCGTCGAAATGACGGACGCGGCGCGCGGTGCCCATCAGGCCGACCACATAGATCGGCGTCCAGGCGACCCAGTAGCCGACGACCCAGCCCCAGAACCCGACCTTGCCCCAGAACGGGTCGAGCTTGAAGCCGAAGGCCTTGGGGAACCAGTAGACCATGCCGGCAAACAGGCCGAACACGACGCCGCCGATGATCACGTTGTGGAAGTGCGCCACGAGGAACAGCGAATTGTGGAGCACGAAGTCGGCCGGCGGAATGGCGAGCAGCACCCCGGTCATGCCGCCGACGACGAAAGTCAGCATGAACGCCACGACCCACATCATTGGTAGCTCGAAGCGGATATCACCGCGGTACATCGTGAACAGCCAGTTGAAGATCTTGGCGCCAGTCGGGATCGAGATCACCATCGTAGCGATGCCGAAGAACGAGTTCACGGCAGGTCCGGCGCCCATCGTGAAGAAGTGATGCAGCCAAACGAGATAGGACAGGATCGTGATGACGACGGTGGCGTAGACCATCGACGAGTAACCGAACAGGCGCTTGCCGGTGAAGGTCGAAGTGATCTCAGAGTAGATGCCGAACGCAGGCAGGACGAGAACGTAGACTTCCGGATGACCCCAGATCCAGACCATGTTCCAGTACATCATTGGTGCGCCACCGAGATCGTTGGTGAAGAAGTTCGTGCCGACGTAGCGGTCGAGCATCAGCAGGAAGAAGGCGGCGGTGAGCGCGGGAAAGATCGCGATCGCCAGCACGTTCGAGCAGAGCGCGGTCCAGCAAAACACCGGCAGCTTCATCATGGTCATGCCGGGCGCGCGCATCTTGATGATGGTCGCGACCATGTTGATCGCTGACAGCGTCGTGCCCACGCCCGCGATCTGCAAGGACCACAGGTAGTAGTCGACGCCGGTGTCGGGGCTATAGGCAAGTCCGGCAAGCGGCGCATATGATAGCCAGCCCGTGCGGGCGAACTCGCCCACGAACAGCGAGACCATGGTGAGGACCGCGCCCGCGGCGGTGAGCCAGAAACTCAAGTTGTTCAGGAACGGGAAGGCGACGTCGCGCGCGCCGATCTGGAGCGGCATCACGAAGTTGATGATGCCCACCACCAGCGGGATCGCCACGAAGAAGATCATGATCGTCCCGTGGGCGGTGAAGATCTGATCGTAGTGGTGGGCGGGCAGGTAGCCCTCGTTCGCACCGAAGGCGATCGCCTGCTGCGCGCGCATCATCAGCGCGTCGGCAAATCCCCGCAGCAGCATGATGATGCCGAGGATCACGTACATGATGCCGATCTTCTTGTGATCGACGCTCGTGAACCACTCATGCCAGAGATAGCCCCAGAGCCGATACCAAGTCACCGCGCCGACGATGGCGAGCCCGAGCAGCAGGACGACGACGAAGGTGCCGAACAGGATCGGCTCGTGGATCGGGAAGGATTCCCAGGTCAAACGGCCAAAGATCGTCTTGAGATGGATGTCGGTCATGACGGTCCCGATGGGGAAGGGCGATCCCGCGCCGAATGGCGGGCCGGCAGGAGGGATGGACGGCGCGTGAGCGGATTACTGATGGTCGCGGTTGTGCGCGCTGCCCGGCTCGAGCGCGCCGCGGGGATCGAGCTGCGCGGGCGCTGTGACGTTCGGGCCGGAGCCCTTCTCCTCGGGCACCTTTTCCAGGGCGGGCTTGGGCTTGCCGCCGATGAGCGGCTCCGCCGAGCGTCCAGGGGGCATCTCCGGCACCCCATGCGCGTGTGCGTGACCTCGATCCGTCTCCATGTCGCGGCGCATGAGGTCGACCATGCAGGGCTTGCCCGGTTCGACGCAGCGGTTGAGCGTACGGTCGAAAAGCCCTTGCTCGACAGAGGCGAAGCGCATCACCGGTACCCGTTCGCTCGGTTTGACCAGCTCCACGAGATTCGACAGCGCGAGGATGCCGCCGGCGGCCTTCACCTCCGCCACCCAACGGTCGAAATCGGCCGCCTCGATGCCGCGCAGCTTGAACCGCATGTCGGAATAGCCACGGCCGCTGTAGTTGCCCGAGTAGCCCCAGCTGTCGCCGGGCTTGTTGAGCACGGCATTCAGCTCCGAGCGCATGGTCGGCATGGCGTAGATCATGCCGGCGAGCGTCGGTGCGTAGAACGTGTTGAACTGGTCGCTCGAAGTAATCGCGAAACGGACCGGCACGTTCACGGGCAAGGCGAGCTCGTTCACAGTGGCGATTCCGAGATCGGGATAGATAAACAGCCATTTCCAATCGAGGGCGATAACCTCGACGGTCAGCGGCTTCATGTCCGAGGGAACGGGTACGCCCGGTGCGAGGCGCTCCAGCGGCCGGAACGGGTCGAGCAGATGCGTGCTCGTCCAGGTCACTGCGCTCAGCGCAATGATGATGAGCAGCGGACACGACCAGATCACCAGTTCGAGCGTGGTCGAGTGATCGAAATCGGGTTCGTAGACCTTATTCGCGTTGCCCCGCCTGTAGCGCCAGGCGAACAGCACGGTAAGCACCATCACCGGCACGATGATGAGCAGCATAACCGCAACCGAAAATAGGATGAGGTTGCGTTGTTGCAGCGCAACGTCTCCGGTGGGACTCATCACCACCGCGTCGCAGCCACCGAGCAGGAGCAGCGGGAGCGCGAGGGCGAAGGCCCGTCTCAAAGGACTGAATGCTGGGTCGAACATGGCCGCTGGGATAGCCGGCGCGGACCCCCGTCGACTTTGACCGCGGTCAAATCCCCTCGGTTCGCTCGCCGTTATGGCCGTCGTGGAACCGATCGCCGGTGAGGCACGCGGTCCGAACCCACGCGGGGACGCGGACGTAAGGAGACCTAACGGATGGCAGTCACGAGCGCCGGCCCCGCGAGTTCGAAACCGTTGGAGCGCGATGCCCGGCTCGTCAACGCACGCGAGCACCGCATCCGGCCCGGCGAGATCGCGGTCGGCGTCATCATCGGACGCTCGTCAGAGTTCTTCGACTTCTTCGTCTACGCGATCGCTTCGGTGCTAGTCTTCCCGTCACTGGTCTTTCCATACGCAGACGCGCTGACCGGCACACTATACTCGTTTGCGATCTTCTCGCTGGCCTTCGTCGCCCGGCCCTTCGGCGCCCTCGTCTTCATGCGGGTCGACCGGTGGCATGGGCGGGGCGTGAAGCTCACGGCGGCGCTCTTTCTGCTCGGAGGATCGACGGCGGCCATGGCGTTCCTGCCCGGCCACGCGCAGGTCGGCGGTCTTGCCGCGATCCTCCTAGGGATCCTCAGGATCGGACAGGGTTTCGCACAGGGCGGCACCTGGGACGGGCTGCCCGCGCTGCTGTCGCTCAGTGCGCCGGCGGAACGGCGCGGCTGGTTCAGGATGGTCCCGCAGCTTGGCGCACCGATCGGCATGTTCGTGGCGAGCGCCCTGTTCGCGTTCCTGCTCGCCACGCTGAAGCCGGCGGACTTCCTCGATTGGGGCTGGCGCTACCCATTCTTCGTAGCCTTCGTCATCAACGTCGTGGCGCTGTTCGCGAGGCTGCGCCTGATCTCCACGCCCGAATTCACCCGACTCTACGAGAGCCGGGAGTTGCAGCCGTCCCGCCTATCGGACCTCGTGCGCGAAGAGGGACGAACGGTAATCCTCGGTGCGTTCACCCCCCTGGCGAGCTTCGCGCTCTTCCACCTCGTCACGGTGTTTCCCCTGTCATGGGTGGTGCTGGCCGGAGGCGACGCATCCTTGCGCTTCCTAGTGATCGAGCTGGTCGGGGCCGGTGTCGGGCTCGCGACCGTGGCGCTGTCTGGGCTCCTCGCGGATCGGCTCGGGGGGCGGACCGTGCTCGGGCTCTCCGCGGTGCTGATCGGCGCCTATGGTGGCTTCGCGCCGCGGTTGCTCGACAAGGGGCCCGCAGGCGAATGGACCTACGTGCTGCTGGGCTTCGCCTTCCTCGGGCTCGCTTTCGGCCAGTCTTCGGGTGCGCTGAACGCCAGCTTCTCGGCCAAGCACCGCTACACGGGCGCGGGCACGACTGCGACAGCCGCTTGGTTCATCGGCGCCGGCTTCGCACCACTTGTCGCCCTTTGGCTCGCGAGCACCTTCGGCCTATGGTCGGTCGGCGCCTATCTCGTCTCCGGTGCCCTGTGCACGCTCGCGGCCCTTGGGCTGAATCGGGTGCTGCACAGAGCGCCAACGCGATAAAAGCAGGGTCTTCTACCACCCTTTGCGTCGCCTCGCGCGTCTGCTTCGTACGCCTAGTTTCTACAAGCGGTTGTTCCACTCCCGACCAAGGTCGAACATTCGACCTAATCAGATTGCCGGAAGGCAGATTTCCCAAAATTCCGTGAGTGGTGGAAAGCGGACTCCCGCTTAGTCAAACTAATTGGATTGTGACCCTGGACGTTAGCAGCCGCCGCCTATTTTCCTGCAGGTCACTCCGGTTCTGCCTGCTCGCTCGGCCGGAGTCACCGGCGACCCGGCCGCTGCAACCTTTGCAGCAGCCGGGTCGCCGTCAGCACACCACGCAAGAAGGGACGTTTGACAGCGTCCCCAGTGTTTGCTTCTCAGGTCAAGCGGATTTCCGGCGGCCTTTGCCCTTGGTCTGAACCTTGTCATTGTCGTCTTCATCTTCCTCGCCGACGTCGTCCTCAGCGCCTTCCATGCCCTCAACGTTGATACGCTCGGCGATCTGGGTAAGCAGCTCGTCAGTCTTCTTTTCTTCCTGCAGGGTCTCGTCCAGCAGCTTAGCTGCGTCCTTGTAGCCGAGCTGTGACGCCCAAGTTTTCAGCGTGCCATAGCGAGCGATCTCGTAGTGCTCGACCGCCTGGGCGCAGCCGGCCAGCACTGCATCGGCAGCCGGACCACCGCCGAAATCCTCCAGATCCTCCTCCATTTCGGAGGTCAGACCCTGCATCGCCTCGCAGGTCTTGGCACGTGCCGGCTTGCCGATGATCTCGAACACCTGCTGCAGGCGCTCGATCTGGTTGCCACTCTCCTCGGCATGGATCTCAAACGCCTGCTTGAGTTCCTTATGCTGCGCGGACTTGGCCGCTTTCTTGAGTGCACGCACAGACTGCTTCTCGGCGTAGTAGATGTCCTTAAGCGTCTCGTAGAACGCGTCCTGCAAGGTCTTCTGATTGGTAGCCATGTAAATCCATTCCCTTTGCAATATTCAATCTGGTCGCTGGCAGCCTCGCTGCAGCCAGCGTGTCCGTAAGAACGTGCGGGATTGAGGAGGGGTCCATAAATTCAGCTGTTAAAAATCCTGTGCATGACGGGGAAAGTTTCCTAGTTCAAGGAACCTCCCACCGCTTGCAGCTCACGCAGCACCTGCTCAACCAGCCCGGCAGAGTAGGGTTTGTCGATGAAGCGCGCTTTAGGAGGGAGGTCCCCGGGACCAGGCTTAGCTGCCCCCGAGCACACCACAATCATGATCTCAGGCCAGTGAAGAGCAACTTCGCGAGCCAAGTCAAAGCCATTGAGCTTACCTGGCATGTTCACATCCGTGAACAGAAGATCGATGCCGTCCTTCTCCTGGAGGTAGCGCAACGCCGCATCAGCGCTGGCCACCTCCAGGACTTTGTATCCGGCATCGGCCAGGGTATCGGCTGCTTCCATTCTGAGCAGGAACTCATCTTCGGCAACCAGCGCGACAACGGGTGGAGGTTCAGCATCTAAACTCATGTGAAAATAAGATGGCTACCGGGCAGAGGGTTTCAGCTTGGCTGTATACAAAAACTTCCTTCTCACAGAAGATTGCCGCTAAGCCACATCTTCGACATGCACGTCCTGCATGGAGGCAAGGGACGCTTCCAAGCGACAAATCAGGCCGGTTGGGGCGTAGGTGAGCTTGACCTCACCGTTGACCTCGGCGGTGAAGCTGCGCTCGATCAGGCGGGAGCCGAAGCCGCGCCGTGCGGGCTGACTCAGGATGGGCGGCCCGCCCTGCTCGGTCCAGGTCAAGCAAAACTTGGAGCCCCCGCTCTCGTGGACTACGTGCCAGCGCAGGTCCACGAAGCCATCCTCGTTCGAGAGTGCGCCATATTTCGCAGCGTTGGTGGCCAGCTCATGTATCGCCAGCGATAACGCAAGCGCGGGCTTGGCCGCTAGCAGCACGTTCGGACCACTGATCCGGATACGCGAGGCGCTGGTCTGTTGGTGAACACACAGGGCGCCTTCGATCACCTCAGCGATTGGAGCGGCTGTCCAGCTGGCCTGCGTGAGAATGTCGTGCGCCCGACCTAGCGAGATCAGGCGAGCGCCGAACGCCTCGCGGACCTCATCAAGGTCTGTGGCGCCACGTAGCGTCTGGCTGGCAATCGCCTGGACCATCGCCAGGGTGTTCTTGATCCGGTGCTGCAACTCGCCCGTGAGGAGGCGCTGGTGCTCTTCTGCCCGCTTACGCTCAGTGATGTCCAGCATCGCCCCGATCATGCGGGTTGCCTTCCCCTGCGCGTTACGGATGACGTAGCCGCGGTCGAGGATGTCGGCATAGGAGCCATCCGCACGCAGGAAGCGGTACTCGTTGCTCCAGGTGGTGCCAGTCCCATCGATGACGGCATGGATGGAGGCGTCAATACGCCCACGGTCGTCAGGATGGATGTGGCTGATCCACCAGTCGCCGGTCGGCTCGACCGCATCGGGCGTGTAGCCGTGAGCCACCCGCATCGCCTCGGTCCAGAGCACGTGGTTGCTGGCGAGGTTCCAGTCCCAGATCGCATCGTTGGTGGCTTGCCCCGCGAGGCGATAGCGTTCCTCGGTCTCGCGCAGAGTCTGCTCGGCGCGCCGACTTTGGGTGACATCGCGTGCGGTACCGATGAGGCGTACTGGTCGCCCGCCCTCAAACAGGGTTTGACCCTTTGCGGACACCCAACGCTCGGTGCCGTCCTCCGGGGTGATCGTGCGATAGGTGATGTCATAGATGCCGGCGCCGTCCGGATCGACGGCGGCGGCCACCGCCTTGTTTGCTCGATCGTGGTCGTCTGGGTGCACACGGGCCAGGTGGACGGTCAGGTCAACGTGGGCATTCGGCGCCAGGCCGTAGAAAGAGCGAATACGGTTGTCCCACTTGAGTTCGTCCGCGACGAGGTCGTAGTCGAACACGCCCGTCTCGGTCGCCTCGACGGCAAGGCGCAACTGCTCTTGCGCGGCGCGCAGCGCGCCTTCAGCCTCCTTTCGATCGTGGATGTCGAGAGCGATACCGATCCAGCTTTCCAGAATGCCAGCAGCGTCGCGTATGGGCCGTCCCCGCGCGAGGAACCAGCGGTACTGGCCATCACTGGCGCGACGTAACGGGATTTCGACCTCGTAGGAGCCCTCGGTCTCAACCGCGCGCCTCCAGATTCCAAGCACCCGGTCGCGGTGGTCGGGATGAATGGCGTTGGCCCACCCGTCGCCACGGGTGTCGCCAGGGGTCAGGCTGGTGTACTCGTACCAGACTGGATTGCAGTAGGTGATGTTGCCGGCGGCATCGCCGAACCAGACCACCTGCGGGCTGACCTCGACGAGCGAGCGGAAGCGCAGCTCACTGGCGTTGCGTTCGGCCGCCTCGTTGCGCTGCTGAGTGCGGTCGCGCAGGATTTTGAGAAAGCCCTGCACGGTGCCGTTCTCGGCTTTGAGCGGCATCAGCTCACCGTTGGCCCAGAACCGCTCGCCATTCTTGCGCAGGTGCCAGCGCTCGTCCGGGGCGCTGCCCTGGGTCAGGGCCAGATGCATTTCGGTTTCCGGGCGGCCGATGGACCGATCTTCAGGAGTGAAGATCAGGTGAGCTGGGTCACCCAACACCTCGACCTCACGCCAGCCCAGAATGCGCTCGGCCCCGCTATTCCACCGCGTGATCCGGCCGCCGTGATCCATGGCAATGATCGCATAGTCGGTCGCACTATCGAGGATGCGCTCGTGCAACATTCGCTGTGCGCGGTGCGTGCGGGCAGCGGCCCGCATCTCAAGTAGCGTGACCGTCTGACGGGCAAGGCTGCGCAGGCACTCTTGCTGCGCCTTCGTCAGGCCAACTGGGCGCGGTGCAGGATCCAGCACGCACAGGATGCCCCATAACCTACCATCAGCCGACTGCAGGCGCACGGCTGCGTAGAAGCGGGCCACTGCCCCGCTGGTAAGTCGCGGACGGCTTTGCAGCCCCGGATCTTTGTGCAGGTCAGGGACGATGAGCAGTTCATCCGCCGTTGCAGCATCGGCGGACACGTCAGGGTCCAACACGCTAACAGCATCAGGGGCACTGTAGGAGGCGTGCACCTGGAGACGCTCACCCGCCTGCAGGCAGATCAGGGCATGCGCGACCTGGCAGAGCTCGGCCGCCAGACGTACGACGTCGTTGAAGCTCTGCTTTGGGACACTGTCGAGGGGATCGTCGGACCAGGGCATGAGTTTGTCAGGCAGGCGTGCGAGCTTGGTTTCAGTGCAAGGGGATAACCTTTAGACGGCTTGAGACATCGGTGGGCCTTCCGCTGGGACAGGGCGGAGCGATACCAGGGTGCCTGAGGCATTATAGACGGCGCCCAGCACCGTCTCGAAATGCCGCTTGACCGCGCCGTGGCACTCGCAGGCCGCCGCTTCCATCAAAGGACGGCTCTCAATGATGATGCGCCCGCGGCGCACCTGGATCAGGCCCTGTTCCTGGAGTGTTCGCAGCGTGCGCGTGAGATAGGAGCGCTGCACCCCTAACAGCTCGGCCAACACCTCATGGGTGATCGGCAGGACCTCGCTGCCAAGCCGGTCTTGCAAACTCAGCAACCAGCGGGAGCAGCGAGCCTCGATCGTGTGGCTGGCATTGCAGGCCACAGACTGCAGCACTTGGGCGAGCAGGCAGTCGGAGTAGCGGGTCATCAGGTTTCGCAAGCCTGGAGAGGTCTGCTTGATCTGCTGGAGGACCGCAGCTTCCACACGCAACACAGAGCCGGGAACCTGCACCACCGCACGGCTGAACGCCGGCAGCAATCCTTGGCTGACCACACCGCCGATGGCGCCCTCATGGCCGACCGTAGCGGTCTCAACGGCTCGACCGTCCTGCAGCCCGATGACGAGGGCGGCCACACACGGTCCGAGCGGGAACGAGATGTGGCTGACATCCACGCCGGCCTCAAACAACACCTCGCCCCGCCGGTAGGGTTTGAGCTCCAGATGCGGCTCGAGCAGCGCGCGATCGGGCACGCGCAGGGCGCGGAGGAGTAGATTGCCACTGAGCGGGGTTTCAAGGGCAGACGGCATGGGGCAGTGGCGGCTTGCTTCTGTTTGTGTCGGGTCCCCTCTTTTACCGCAACGCTTGAACGGCTGTCTGTACACAAGTGCACAGATGCTCAGAAATTCGGCGCTTTTCATCGGCTTGGCCGGTGTGTGCCGCTCCGTAGAATAACTTATGCAACCAATGGCGCTGTAAGGGTTTCTAGGTCTACACGGTCCCGCCCTATCCATATCACGCAATCAGATGCCACGCTATTTTCTCGACTTCCAGGATGGTTCGCTGTGGCTGAAGGACGATGAAGGCCAGGAGTACGAGAACCTTCGCGAGGCGCGTGACGCTGCGATCGCGGCACTTCCTGATATCGGCAGGGAGGCGCCGCCGCAGGACGGCCACCGCGATTTCGTGGCCTTTGTACGCGACGAGCACGGGACACAGCTCTGCACGGTACGACTGAACCTTGACGCGGAGTGCAGTCCTGAGCACCAAAACTGAGCTGCGGACACTTTGGTCACGCCGTGCGGTTTAGCTATCCTCGACAGTAACCTGGTCCGTGACGCCGTCGGTCTTGCTACTGAGCCTCGGCACTTCATTGAGTGAGGAGGTGGCGGCCGCTCAACCGTAGAACCCTTAAGCCCTCATGCGCGCTAGGAGCTGATGGACCTGCTCCTGGGCCGCGGCGTCCCGCTTCCGCTCCTCGAACCCGTGCGCGAGCATCGGCAGGAGCCTGCTTGTCGCCTGCTCCATGGCCCTATCGAAGACACACGACCTCCTCACCCGCGACGACTGGAACGGCGCACCCTCGCGCGAGGTGGTGAGGAACAAGATCGGCGCCTACCGGACAGCGGGCGAGCGGTTCGTCGTCGGCGGCCCCGATGTCGAGTTGCCGCAGCGGCACGTGCTGGCCCCTGTGAATGGTGCTTCACGAACTCGCCATGAACGCGGCTAAGTAGGGGCGCTGTCGATACCGGCCGGCCAAGTCCAGGTCGAGTGGAAGGTCGTGCTCGGCGAGAGCGGCATGCGTCACCTCCGCCTCGAATGGGTTGAGGCAGGCGGTCCGCCAGTCATATTGTCGAAGCACCGGGGCTTCGGCACGCGCCTGATCTCGATGTGCATGAGGCGCGAGCTTGGCGGCGTGGCACACATCGAATTCGCTCCGGAAGGGCTTCGCTGCACCATCGAGGTGCCGATGAACGACACCGCCGGCATCATGGTCAGCCCGCACCTCGTCCAGTGCCGGGCAATCCCGGATCCCAGGGCGGCAGACTGACCGGGAGCTACGGACGTCGCGGGCAAAGGTCGGCGCTCGGGACCATCCTGCTTCGACCAAGGCCTGTCCTGCACCGCCGTTCGCATAACCCCGGAATGTGCTCGTTCGTCCAGTTGACTTTCTGGCAGACATTGTCGTCAACGGTTCCAGCCCTTAGGAACGGGGGCGAGCCCTACGCTCGCAGTCGTGCGGGCCAGCTTCAAGTGTCTCGCCCCGGCCTGAGCTCCACCACCTTGCTGAAGCCTTCCGGCGCGGTAGGCGGACCGTGGGCCGTGACGACGGTGCCGGTGCATCTGGCTTCGGGGATTCGGTCGCGGCAGCCAAGTGGATGGGCGCAGTTGATGTGGCACGATTGCAGGTGAATTGCGGACGTCGAGCGTGCCGGTTCGTCTAGCCGGTGGCTGCATCGGCGTTGGAGCGGGCATCGGTCTCCGGCCGGGCACCTCTGCGAGGCGCCACGAGCAGGACCAGCCTGTCACCCTGCTCCGGTGTCCCAAGCTCGTGCTCGGGCGACGGGAAGTCGAGGCGGCCGCCGGAGCGGATGACCAGCAGGCACGGGGTGGCCGCAACGTCCGCGGCATCGGTAGGTGCCACCGAGAAGCGCCATCCGGCGCCGTACCGCTCGGCCAAGGTCTCGAAGTCCAGGCCCCCGTCCGCGAGCACCTTGCCGCGGAGATCCCGGCTGACGCCGGTTTCGGCGTGCAGCAGGTGGTCGGCCGAGGGCGCGAGCTGGTAGACCCGCTCCCGCCCGAGCTCGGGGCCGAGCCGGGTGCAGACCATGGCGTTGTAGAGCTCGTCCCGGGTCGCCGCGAGCAGGTAGTCCGGCGGCTGGTCTGCCAAGCCCTCTTCCGCATGGCGCGAGAGGAGCTCGGCCTGTAACGTCGGCACGCCCGCCGACCGGGCCGCGCGCAGGGCACCGGGGTAGGTGTCGATCAGAAGGACCGGGACGCCGGCCTTGTGGAGCGTCACGGCGAGGTCGCTCGACCACGTCGAGGCCCCGACAATGGCAAGGCGTTCCGCGTCCGCCGCGACCGAGAGCCCTAGCCGCCGTGCCAGCGGCCCGAGCGAGAAGCCGTGGGCGAGCACGGTCGCGACGATGACGGCGAACACCGTCGGCTGGATGAGGTCGCCTCCCGCATAGCCCGCCTCGCTGAGCCTCGGGCCGGCCAGGCCGGCGACCGCGGCCGCCACGATGCCGCGCGGGCCGATCCAACCGGCGAACAGGCGCTCGCGCCAGGTCAGGTCGCTGCGCCAGGTGGCCAACCAGATCGCTGCCGGCCTCACCACGAACAGCGTTGCAGCCGTCAGGGCGAGCACCGGCAGGGAGAGTTTGCCCAGAACCGCAAGGTCGAGATCGGCGGTGAGGACGACGAAGAGGCAAGAGACCAGGAGGACGACGAGCGCCTCCTTGAAACGGCGCAGCTCCGCGATGCCGGGGACGTGCAGGTTCGCGAGCGCAATGCCGAAAACGGTAGCGCCGATCAGCCCGGCCTCGTGCATCAAGAGGTTCGGGACCGCGTAAGCTACAAGCGCCAGCGCCAGAAGCAGTGGTGTCTTCAGCGTCTCGGAGACGAGGTCGCGCCGGAACGCCCAGGCCACGAGAAAGGCCGAGCCGGCCCCGAGCACGGCAGCGGCCGCCGCCCCTTCCGCGAGGTGGAGCGCCAAGTCGGTCACGGCCTCCTCGCCCAAGCGGTGCGGCAGACCGACCAGGATCTCGATGACGATGGCGGTGAGGATGGCCCCTACGGGATCGTTGACGATGGCCTCCCACTTCAGGAACGAGGCCGAGCGGCGTTCCAGCCGAGCGTGGCGCAACAGGGGCAGGATGACTGTGGGGCCGGTCACGACCAGGATGGCTCCAACCACGGCTGAAGGCCCCCAGAGCATGCCGCCGATGAGGTGCGCGGCGAGCGTGCCCAGCACGAAGTTGATGGGCAGCGCGATGGCGGTGAGCCGCAGCACGCCCTCGCCGGCCGCCCGCAGCTCGCGGAAGTCGAGGGCAAGGCCACCCTCGAAAACCACGATGGCCACCGCCAGGCCAATCAGGGGGCGCAGGTTCGGCCCGAACGCCTGGGAGGGGTAGAGCAGCCCTAGCACCGGGCCAACGAGGAAGCCGAGCCCGAGCAGGAGGACGATGGCCGGAATGCGGAGCCGGGCGGCGAGGATCTGGGCGGCGACCCCGCCGGCGACGATGCAGAGGACCGCCGTCGCCACACCTTGTTCCATACGCAGCGCTCCTTGAGACCCTGCCGGCCAGACAGCCCCGGACAACGTCCCCGAGCGCCGAGGGTCCCCGCCAAGACTGTCTTTAAAACCTGCCTGAGGCCTCGCCTCCGTCGCGTGAGCAGGTTTGGCAGCGCCACTCCTCACCCACTACCCCGCCACTGTACTGACGCGTCTCGGCAACCTCGCCATTGCTACTGGTGATTTCGTCTGCCGCGCCGGTTCGGGCATCATGGGCGACGACGAGGAGACCGTAGAGATGCGCGCCCCATGGCAGGCTACGAGGCGCCGAACAGGTAACCGCCTGAAGCGGTGCACGGGTTGCGGTCACGGACGATCTTCCCGCCGGCCATTGCCGGTTAGGGGGTGAAGTCGCACCTTCGCCGCAGCAGCGCCGGATGGACGTGCCACAGGCCGACGAGGAGGCAGAGGGATGCGAGCCCCGCGACGGTCCCGGCTCGTTCCGACATGAGCACCTTGGCCACCACCACGACAAGGTCTGCCGAGACGCCGAGTGCCAGGCTTATGCTGGCGGCGAGGAGGAAGCGCGAGCCCAGCGTGTGAAACTCCGGAGTATCCTCGCCCGCGTAGACGATGCGGTGAAAGGCCGCCGGCGCCATCAGCCAGATCACCGTCAGCGCCAGGAAACCGAGCGCCACGAGGTGCACGACCTTCGCGGCGAAGGAGAGCGTCTCGAAAGCCTCCGAGAAGGTGATGATGAGTTGGAAGCCGAGCAGCGCCTGGGCGCCGTGTAGGACCACGCGGGCCTCGGTCAGCATCTGCTCGATCTTGGTTCCAAGCGACGTGTGCTCGTGCTCGGGCTCACAGGCGGTCATGGCGCGCTCCTGTTCACCGACGGTTCGTGCCTTGAGCGTCTCCATCCCGTACCAGAACAGGAGGGCGAGACCACAGAAGAGGAGGCCGACGATGGCGCCGGCGCCAAGTCCCAGTACCGGCTCCGCGGCCAGGAACAGGTCGGCCCCGAGCGACAGGGCGAAGGGCGCGAGCGCGAGACCGGCGTAGCGCCCTATCACGCCGAGCAGGCGCTTGGTGTCCCGGCCGCCCTCCACCATCCGGTGCTGGACCGAGGGCGTGATGAGTAGCGCGACGGTCAGGGTGACGAGGGCGAGCGCCGCAACCCATACGAGCAGGTCGTGAAACGGCAGACGTTCGAAAGCCGGGCGGAAGGCGCCTTGGAACTGGAAGCCGAGCAGTATCTGGGAGCCGAGGATGAGGATGCCCGTCTCTTCAAAACCGACCTTCACCTTCTTCGGTAAGGACATGTTCGACATCGTCCAACCAAATCGGGGGAGCGGCCATCGATTACGGCCGCATCAAGTTCCGTGGGGACGCGAATGTCCTCTACGACGTCCCACGGCTGACGGCGACGGGCTCGCCCAGGCGCACGATGGTCTCCATTCCCTGGGGGGTATGCTCAAGAAGGTCGTCGGCCGGCCGCCACGCTCCGGGCTCCCCGAAGATCGCCACGGCTGAGCCGCCGAACTTGAAAACCGATTTCTGCGCGCCTCGTTTGAACGGATGGTCGAGCGGATGACGCTGCACGATCCGCCCGACCGTGAGCGCCCCGAACTCGACAAAGCCGAGCCGGCCGAAATGCTCGGTCTCCAGGATGTTCACCTGGCGCTCGTTGCGGATGTAGATGTCCGGCTTGTTCTGCACGGCCGTCCACGACACGGTCCAGATGCTGCGCCCCAGGCGTTCGTGGTCCAGGGTCCGGCCGTCGTCCGGGTAGTGGACGTGGTGATAGTCAACCGGCGATAGCCGCATCAGCAGGACTGGGCCGCCGAGGAAGGGCTTGGCACGCTCAGCGTTGTCCAGAATGTCCGCGGCCGCGAGCGATTGCTCCTTCACCGGGAAGCGCTGGTCTGGCCCGAACCGCTTCCAACCGAAGTAGCGCGCCTCCGCCGGAGCGCCCCTTTGCCTCGGATCGGTCGGAAAACGGCGTTTGCGCGGCTTGAATTCGCGCACGAACCAGTCGGCATAGGAGCGGTAGCGGCGCTCCTCGAACTCGCTCATGTCGATGTGGTACTCGCGCACGAACGGCGCGATGTTGCGCCGCGTCCAGGGTGCGTCCTGGTAAAGGGCGTATAGCTTGTCGAAGATCGGGGTGGCGCGAAGCCACTGCCCCGGGGCACGCAGCGGCCTCGTCTCGTAGGTGGTCTGGTGATCGGACATAAACTCCTCGACCGCCTTGCCCTTGTCACGGTCCCACAGCTTCAGCGGCTTCGGATCGGCTGCCATCACGTCTCCACCTGCGGCTTGGCCTAACCGGCGGCCCGCGGCAGAAACCGCTTCCGGCCAGGAGCTTTCCTTCCGCCGAACGCCGACGCCGGTGGCCTCTCGCCACGCGTCCAAGGTCCCGCAACGAACCGTGGCCGTTGGTGGTTATCGAGACCCGACCGCGGACACGCACAATGACCCTCCTCGCCCTTCTCGTCGCCGGAAACCTCGCCATCGCTGGCACCCTTTCCCTCGTCGCGCTCGCGACTGATTGACTGGGCCGGGTCAATCCACGATGGCCACCTCGCGAGCCGCCTTGGCGCCCGGCCTGCTCTGGGCGATGTCCTTCGATGAGCACGGATGCGGCCGTCGACTTTCGGCTGAGGAGGCGCTCGCCGATCTCGCCGCCTTCGGCGGTGGCTTCCTCTGGCTGCACTTCGACCTGGATACGGCCGAGCTAGGACCGCTTGTTGATACCGGGCAGGTCGGGCCGCGGCCGCTCGCCGAGGCGGTGTACCGCCCCGACGAGCACCAGCGCGTCACCGTCGAGGACGGTTATGTCGGCGGCGTGGTGGCCGACCTCGCCCGGCCAGGTGCCAAGCCCGATACGGCCGGGCGCCTGCACTTCGTCATGGGCCCACGCACGCTGGTAAGCGGGCGCCGAGGCCCGACCGAGAGCCCGGACGCCACCCGCGAGATGGCCGAGAAAGGCCGGCGGATTCCCTCGCCGGTGCTGCTCCTGGAGACGATGGTCGGCTACGTGGTCGCCGCCATGGCGGCGACCGGCCAGCGGCTCTCGGACGAGGTTGACGGGATCGAGGACCGGGTCCTCGACGAACGGGTGCGCGACGACCGACGGCGCCTGGGCCCGATCCGCCGGAGCGCCGTGCGCCTGCACCGTCAACTGCTCGGCCTCGCGGCGGTGTTCCACCGGCTGGAGACCGACGACGCAACAGAACACCTGCAAGGGTCCGCGGTGGCCGTCGCGGCACGGCTCGCACAGCGGCTGGACGCCCTCGACCGGGACGTGACGGCCCTCGCCGAGCGCGCCCGGCTGCTGCAGGAGGAGGTTGGCGCCCGGGTGGCGGAAGAGAGCAACCGGCAGCTTTACGTGCTCTCGGTCCTTTCGGCACTGTTCCTGCCGCCGACCTTCATCACAGGCCTGTTCGGCATGAACGTGAAGGGCCTGCCCTTCGCCGAGGACCCCCGCGGGTTCCTGTTCGTACTCGGCCTGAGCCTCCTGTCGGCAGCGGCGACCTACGGCATCATCCACGCCCTCGGCATCCGGCCTCCACGCGGTTCCGACGCTCCGCGTGGGCAATGACATGATGTACTGGCGCCGCCCCTCCGCCCACGCACGGTCAGGCTTTCGCGTGGGCCGGGGCGACCTCACCGCCGAGCAGGCATCCGACGGGCCGGTTTCCCGCGAAGCCGATCCTGACACGGATCTCCGACAGCCGGCCCATGGCGCGACCTTGATGGACACGGATCACGCCGTCGTCGGGCGGAGCTGTCCCGTCGTGGAGCAAGCCGAAGGCCAGGGCCGCCGCGGCGATGCCGGTCGCGGCGTCTTCCGGGTAGCCGGACGAACGCGGGAACTGGCGCGCTTCGAACAGGCGCGCCGCCCTGTCAACGACCGCGTAAGGGTAGAGGCCAGTCGAGCCAACCCGCGTGCACACGGCCTCGACGGAGGCTGGATCGGGAGCCAGGCCGTTGAGGATCTCCGGGTCGCGCACCGGAACCAGCGTCTTCACGCGCGACGTGGCGGCATTATGCGCCGGCAGGTCGGCGAGCGCGTCTCGGTTGATGCGGAGAGCCGTGCAAACCTCGCCCAACCACGCCGGCGTGAGGGGCACCACGCGGCCGGGAGGCTGGGTGATTTCGACCTCCCAGGAGCCTGCGTCGCGCACCTTCACGTAGCCGGTCACGGTGCCGCTCGCGGTCGCGACCCGTACCGGGCCGCGTGGCAATCGTCCTTGGCGGGCGAGTACCCAGAGAGCGCCGACCGTGGCGTGGGCGCACATCTCCATCTCGTGGTTGGGTACGAAGAAGCGGAACCTGAAGTCGTGGGCGTCGTCCTCGGCAGGCAGCACGAAGCCGCTCTCATGCCCGTGCCGCCGCGCGACGTCCCGCATCTCGTCCGCATCCATGCCCGCGGCATCCGTCACAACGGGGCAGGGATTGCCGCCGCCGCCATCGTAGGTGAAGACGTCGACCACCTCGATCTCGGCCATGTCGCGAACCTCCGGGCGCTCGGGTTTCCGGACCGCGTGCGCATCTAGCGCACCACGTTCGAAAGGCATGCCCGGGATGCTCCGTCCGCCGCGGCAAACGCCAAGGCCGGTTGCCAATGCACCAGGCTCAAGCCCGTCCCAGTACGATCCGAAGCTGGTGCGCGAGTTGGTCGCGCTGGTAGGGCTTGCTGAGGAGGGGGAGGTCGGCGGGCACGCCCTGCTCGTCGAGCGCCGTGCCCGTGTAGCCGGAGGTCAGCAGCACCCGCAGCCCAGGCCGCAAACGCCGCGCCTCGACCGTGAGCTGCACGCCGTTCATGCCGCCTGGCATGATCACGTCCGAGAACAGGATGTCTATCCGCTCCGGGCCGCCCAGGCGCTCCAGGGCCTCGGAGGCACGGGTCGCGGTCAGGGTCCGGTAGCCGAGCTCGCCCAGGCTCTCCACCGCCATCTCCAACACCGCCGGCTCGTCCTCGACCACCAGTACCACTTCGCCAGAGGCGGCCCGGCGCAGCGGCAGCGGGTCGTCGGGTCGGGTTTCCACCGCCTTCTCGGCCGAGCGCGGCAGGTAGAGCTCGACGGAGGTGCCGCGACCCGCTTCGCTCTTGATCTGCGCGTGCCCGCCGGCCTGCCGCACGAAGCCGTAGACCTGGCTGAGGCCGAGGCCGGTGCCCTTGCCGACGTCCTTGGTCGTGAAGAACGGCTCGAACGCTCGTGTAAGCGTGGCGGCATCCATGCCGTGGCCGGTGTCCGAGACGGAGACGAGCACGTAGGCCCCGGGCCGACGCCCGAGGTTGTTAGCAGCCTGTAATCGTCGCCGTCCACGCTCTTCGGGAGGAGGTGGACATAGCGGGTCACCGCCACGGTCCCCGCAAGCGCCAGCATGCCGACCGGGCCGACGCGCGACGGCGGCACCGTCCTGTCGCGCCCGTCACCCTGCATGATAGCGTAGGGGATCGTGAAGAGCGGGGGGCCGAGATGCCAGAAGGTCCAGAGCCAGGTCGTCGTGTCCGGACCGCTGCCCAGGATGCGTCCCTGAGCGAGGACATTCGGGAACGACAGCATCTGCAGAAGCACGGCCAGCGTCACGTAGAGGCTGCCGGTCCCGAGCACGAGCAGCGACGCCAAGCGAGTGCGCCGATATTGGGTGGGGAGAAGGTAGGTGGTCAGGCCGTAGACCACGATGAGGGCCGATTGGTAGACCGACACGAAGCCGGGCATCGGCGGCATGGGCCGGCTCGCGACCGGGAGGAGCACGAGCGTGACCGCGCCGAAGCCGAAGCTGACGAGGCCGGCGAGCAAGCGTTGCCTCCTGCCGGGCCGGGCGGTGGCGAGGGTTGCGAGCGTGATACCCGCTGCGGGCATGCCCATTGTGTGCTCCGTGCCGAAGCGCGATGGCTGACCGTGCCGGCAAGTCGCTCGCGAAGATGAGGATTACCATGGCGTCGGTCGAGCCGCCATTCGCCCGCCAGTGCGGTCGGAACGACGCAGGGATGCTCGTGCAGCCGCAGGAGTATGTCGGAATACTGCCTTAGGCCGCGTCCTCGTCGTCGGGCATACACTTGGGGAGCCAGGGTCCGTTCACGGCGAACCGGTCTTCGTCAAGCTCCTTGAACGGGCGCCCCTCGACGATGCGCTGGCGCAACTTCTGCCGTAGCCTCCCGGCCCAAATCGTCTTCCCCGGTGCGGCCTTGCCGTACCGCGCGGTGGCCCCCATCCAGCCGTCCGGCAGCTTGGCCATGATGTTCCTGACGGTGAGCGGGCCGTTCGCCGAAAGAGTGTCGTGAACGGTGGCCATGAAGAGCAGCCAGAACTTGCGGGGGGTCAGCCGCGGCGTGACCGGGTCGTCCGGTGCCATCTTACTGGGCGATGGTCTCGATGCCTGCCGCTGCGGCGTCACGGGTTCCATGAGCACGAAGCGACCCTCACCTCGGCGACGCCCTCCCCTGCCTCGGCCCGCTGTAGCAGGTGGTAGCGCAGCCAGGCGGGCGTGAGCGGCATCCCGATCCGCGCTCTCCTGTCCTTCAGCGCCGCGGGGAGCGGCCCGTGCAGGGCGTGCACGGCCAGGAGCCCTGCCGGCACATCTCCGCCTCGACCGCCTGCCGCACCTCGTCCCAGAAGGCATCGGCCGTGCGGGCAAGGGATTGGCCCATGAGGATGCCGATGAATGCGGCCTCCGTGCTTGGCGGATCGAGCGGCGCCGGTGCGGGCACGGGTTCCGGGTTGCTCACCGGCGCGCCGGCCCTGAGGCGGTCGACCTCGGCCTGGAGCGCCGCGACACGCGCCTCCAGCAGGTCGGCATGCGCCAGCGCCTCGTCGCGGATCCGCTCGTTCGCCTCGCGCTCCCTGGCAGCCAGGTCGGCCTCAGCGAGGCGCTCCCGGGCCATCTCGATGCGCGCCCGCTCAAGCACCTGCGCGGCGAACCGCGCCAGCACCCCCTGCAGCGCCAGGGGCAGGCCGGCCTCCTCGACCACCGGCTGGTAGTCGCGCCTCGCCTTCCACCGGGAGAGCGACGGGCCGATGCCCTCGTGCGAGCCGCCGCCTAGTTCCTTGCGCACGGTCCGGACCGAGACGCGCTCCTTGGCGCCGCCCTTGGGCTTGCCGCGCGCCCTTATCCGGTCGGCCACCGCCTAGACCCCGTTCTCCGTCACCATACCGCCGCCCTCGCCCGACGCGACGATCATGCGGCGTGGGCGTTAAGAATCGGTCGCCGCGGAACCGGCGTTCCACCTCGTCGGGTCGTTCCGGGAGGAACGGGTCACGCGTGCCGGTACCCGTTACGCGCTTTCCCGCGAGTCGCGCCGGCGCCCGACCGGACGACTCAGGTGGATCCCCTGTACTCCGCCCGAGTTCACGGATCGGCGGTCGCCGGTTGCCGGCACCGCACCGGAGTGCCCGCACTTGCCCCAGACCGCCCCGCCGCTGAGCCGCCTGCCGACCTTCTCCGACGACTGCCACGTGCACGTCGTCGTCGAGACGCCCAAGGGCAGCCCGAACAAGTACGCCTTCTCGGACGCTCTCGGCGCCTTCCAGTTCAAGATGGTCCTGCCCGAGGGCACGAGCTTCCCGTACGACTTCGGCATGATCCCCTCGACGAAGGGCGCCGACGGCGACCCGCTCGACGTCCTGCTCCTCCTCGACGCGCCGGCTTTCCCGGGCTGCGTGCTGGAGGCGCGGCTGGTCGGCGTCATCGAGGCGGAGCAGCGCGAGCGCGACGGGACCTGGGAGCGCAACGACCGGCTGGTCGGGGTGGCGGTGAAGGCCCGCACCCACGCTCACATCCACGCGCTCGACGACCTGCGCCCGGGCATGCTGGACGAGGTCGAGGCATTCTTCGGCCACTACAATCAGCTTGCCGGCAAGGACTTCAAGGTGCTCCGGCGCGGCGACGCCGAGGCCGCGCTCGCGCTCGTCCGGCATGGCACCGAGGCGTTCGGACGCGCGTGCGGCTGAACGGCGTCGCGTTCCTTGTGGATAACCGGCGGGCGGCCGGCGACCTGGGCGGTGGTCCGAGGCCGACCTGGGCGGCCTGCGTGCTGGTCAAGGCCGCGACGCCCCGGGCGGCGCTCCCCGCTCTCGGACGGGCCGCCGGGCCACGCGGCGGGGCCAGGTCCCCATACGCCCCGTCCAGGTCGGTCGCCTGGGCGCCCGGCTTCGCAACCATGCCGCCCAGGTCGTTGTCCGGACAGGGTTTTCTTCCGCTACCGGGTTCCCTTTCGCCCTTCGGTATGGCTCCCTTGGAGGGCTGGCGAGGAGGCGGGACATGTGGAACGAGAAACGGGCCATCGACCTGGAGACCCAGATCGCGGCGGAGTACGCCTCGCTCTTGGATCACATCGAGGGAAGGCTGGTCCCGCTCCTGGTTCGGCGCGCCTCGCTCAAGGCGGCCTTACCGGCCGCCGCCTCGGTCTCAGACGCCCCGCGCTCAACCGTCGTGCCTTCGCCGAGGACCGGCCGTCCGAAGCCGTGTCCGCCCCGCGTCGGCAGGCTCCCCGGATGAGGGCCCACACGGCGCAGTTGATCGTCGACGCCCTTTGGGAGGCGCCTTGCCACCGGCTGCCCGACGCCGCCCTCAACCGCCTCGTCGTGGATGCCGGGTACACCCGGGACGCCGCCGAGAGGGTCAAGACCCGCCTGAGGAAGCTCGGCGTCCTGATCAAGGACGCCCGCATCGGCTTCTGGTCGCTCGCCCCGTACGTCCTCGAACCGGGGGCGGCGGTCCCGGCCACGGGCGGCCGGGGCGGCGACGCGCTGGAAGCCGAGGCCGGCCTCGCCATCGTGGAGGCGCTGACCGCCGCCGGCGCGGCCGGGCTGACGGGGGACGACCTCCTCATGGAGGCGGCGCGCTGGGGCATCCCGCCGACGCGGACCGTCCTGGTGCAGAGCCGCCTCCGGACGGAACGGCTCATCGAGTGCGGCCGCGGCCTGGGCGCCCGCTGGCGGATTGCGGGTGCCGGGCCGTGGACTGAGGGCGACCGGCCGTCGGCGTTCCGCTGACGGCTTCGCAGCCCCTGGCCCGGCAGGACACAGGGCACCCGGGCGAGGGAGCTGAGGCCGCTTCCCCGACGCGCCCTTCATACCCGGGTCGGTATAGCCAAGCGTTCATGCCGACCCGGCCCCAGGATGTGGCTTTCGACGTTCCTCCGCACCCTCAGGTGCCTAGAAGATTAGGATGACACCCGTGCGAGGGAGCCGGGGAACACGCACGGGCGGGTCCCCCAGAGCGGGCGTCAGGCTCAGTCGAGTTCGAGCAGAGATCTGACTCCCTGCCGAACGTGACGGGCTCCCTCGCGGAAGCCGCTGTTTCGACCGGTCTCCCAGGCAGCTATAGCGATCTTCACTTCGCGGCACGTTGCACCATCTTCGAGCGTTAAGATCGGGGACTTGGCGTCGGTGAGCGCCTCGGACCAGATCTGGATTCTGACGCCCGTGAGACCCCAACCGGCGACCCGGATCTCGTACCCCGGGAACGAACCCAAGCTTTCGAGAACCGCGCTCTTACGATGGATGCTTTGCATCTTGCGAAGGCAGTTTAGCTGGTCGTCAGCTACAATTGAAGGGTCGCACCCGGCTGGGTTCTCTACGCCTTCGACGAACCTGCGGGCTGCGCGGACGGCCACTTCGGCCGCAGTCACCCTATGGCTCCCGCTCCGCTCGCGCGGGGCGGGAGCCGCGGCGACGTGCGGCGCAAGAGCGGCGGCGATCGCTTCGTTGCCATGGCCGATTAACGCATCGAGATCCAGCGCCAGAATCGCTGCAACCGCGAGGTTTTCCGGGTCGTTCAAATCGGCCTGAGCGGTGGTGGGTATCGTCACGGTGGGCGGCTCCGGTTCGGGGTGGGTGGGACGCTCGATCGACGTTCGACTGAGGCCCGTTCGAGGCCGGTGGTGAGCCGCAGTTTGCGGCGCCGGCCCCGAGGCGGGGTTCAGGCGGCGGCGATCGAGGAGGCCTTGATCGAGGCTGAGACGGCGGCCTGGAAGGCAGCCACGAGCGCATCGACGGCGTCACGGTTCCTCGAAGGGCGGTCTACCGTCGCCTTAGCCTCCCCGTCCTGCCAAAGCGTGTACCGGGCAGGTAGGACGCCATGGCGCGCATCCTCCATAAAGACGTAGTAGGCTTCACTGACGTAGCGTTAGCCGAGCTTAATACCCAGTCGGTGCAATTCGACGCGTGGTATCTCGTTGCCTTCGACTTCGTCCCACCAGTCTCCCCACACTTGGTGTGCGGTGACGAGGTAGAGATCGCCGCGAACCGTGCGGGCCTCCTGCTCAACGCGCCAAGCCTCGACGCCGTCTTGTCGAGGAAGGGGATCCGCAGATCGCGGGCGATCCAGCACGCTTTGTCCTCGGGCTGCACGGCGTCGACTGACCTATGCAGGGCGCCGCCGTAGCTGCCTGTCCAGGATCCGAACACCTGGCGAGCGCTACCGTCCGCGCTCCACGCGCGCACGTAGCTGCCGGGCATGCCGTTGATGTATGTTATGCCTTCGCGGACCACCACGCTGTAGTCCTTGGTGAAGGCATTGAACAGCGTCGGGCTCGTGCGCTTGACGGTGATGATTTCATCCATGATGGCGATCTCCGATGACGGTGCCCGAGTGAGGCGGGGGGGGTCTACCTGACGAGCCGTCCCGCGGGGGCGGCTCGTCAGGTAGACCGGGGCGATCCCCGGCCCCTGGTCCCCTAGAGGTCGTTAAGCGCGGTGACGTGCCGTCGGTAGGCGGCTAGGTCGAAAAATCAGGATGCGTCGGCCATCCGCTCGGTGGCGGAGAGCGCCTCGGTTGGATCCTCGCAATTGAAGGCGCGGCCAGTGCCCGGTGTGGTCGCGGCAATCAGTCAGATAGTCTCTCGCGGTCAAACGCCGACCGCGTTGCAAGACGGATCAAGTACTACCTTTGATTGGCCTTAAATCAATCGGTTATGCCGCTGTCGATAGCAAGCGTCTGTGCTAAATAGACAAAATACTTTGCAAGTTAATATAGTCAATTACGGTGAGTATCGATATCTATCCGGCCTGGCAATAGCCTTGGTGAAATAATAATTTCTTTAATTAAGTATGCCTGAACCTCATCATCCTTTAGAAGACTAACTTTTGGAGACGGTGCTATCTCTGCATCTATCCAGATCTGTTCATCATTATATTTTTTTGAGCGTCTGGATTTTCTAAATAGTTTAAGAGAAATCCCTCCGAAAATCCTTTCTTGAAACGTAAATTCAAACATTTCGGCGGTAGATTTATGCACAGATTCTACAATAAACCGACGGTTTTCCTCTAGCACGTATATCATAGAAAGATTTTCTGGATCAATCACAGCAGGTAATTTTCTTGATTCATTAGATATCAGAAATTTTAAATCTTCACTCCACGCATATTTAAGCGGAGTACCGCAGATTGAGATATGATTCCGACGCAGTTCAATCGATACAATTACTTTCGGCAACATATGCATTCTCCATCACACAGTGCACGACTCTCAACCTCGATAGGATATTCGCGATATAAATTCATCTAGCTATCGTTTTCCATAAGCATTCTCCTAGAGTTTGGACTGATACGATTGTCTTCGATCTCAACTATCCAAGATTGCAACCGTGCCGCACGGAGCATCAACTCGGAACGCTTTTCCGCAAGAAGTCGATATATTAAAACTGTCGCCCACCAAGGCGGAGCCCGATTATCAGCGTTCATCCATTGATGAACTGCGGCAGCACTAATTGCAGCATCGGTACCTCTAATTCTAGTAAGATCTCGTGCTAGATCGGAATACCATTTCTTTCCTGGCCCATAGAGATACGAAGCAATTTCAGAGACCTCCTCGCGCGACAGCGGGGAGTCTTTTTCCAGACTGACGGGCAATACTACTCTCCACTGCTAAGAGGCAGAGAATGCATAATCATCTCTATGCTCTTAGCTTCAAGCACCCAAGGTAGCAGCGGCCCATTCGAGCAGCCGCAAACGAGCCGAAAAATGCGGGGATTGCAGCCGCTCTCGGCTTCAAACTCCTGTTGTGAAGTTATATGTCACAGATTGATGAAGGAGGTCAACCGTCTCGAGACGTGATTTTTTACAAGTCCTTCTGGCATTGGTCGCTCAAAGGGGGAGGCCATCGGCTTCGCGTCGCCCATGAGGCTGGTGAGAACGGTGTCCACGTCAGTGTCTCCCGTAGGCGGCGCGGACGCCGTCGATCTATGTGACGGCGCGCTCGCCACAGGCCGTCTTGTCGCGGTCGAGGAGCTTGGCGTTGGCGATGATCTGGACGGCCTCGGCACGGCCGAAGGCGCGGTCTGGGATCTCCGAGAAGGTGCGGACGAAGCAAGAGGCGAGATCAGCGGGCGGTAGACCCGAACGTGCCCATTGAGGACGTCGCCGGCACGGTCCGCAACCTGGTCGCCGAGGGCAAGGTGCTGCACTTCGGCCTGTCCGAGGCGAGCCCCCGCACGATCCGGCGGGCGCATGCCGTGCAGCCGGTCGCGGTCCTGCAGAGCGAACACTCGTTCTGGACCCGCGAGCCCGAGGCCGAGGTGCTGCCGACCTGCGAGGAACTCGGGATCGGCTTCGTGCCCTGGAGCCCGCTCGGCCAGGGGTTCCTCAGGGGCCGGGTCGACGCGACGACCATCGACCCGAAGGCGGACGCCCGCGGGCGCTTCCCGCGCTTCTCGCCCGAGGCCTCGGTGGCGAACCAGGACCTGGTCGAGGGCCTGCGCCGCGTCGCGGACCGCAAGAGCGCGACGCCCGCGCAGGTGGCGCTGGCATGGTTGCTCGCCCGCAAGCCCTGGATCGTCCCGATTCCGGGCACCACCAAGCTCGCCCGCTTGGAGGAGAACCTCGCCGCCGCCGACCTGCGCCTCGGACCCGACGACGAGGCCGAGCTGGAGCGTACTTTCGCCGAGAACCCCGTCCGGGGCGACCGGCTGTCGGAAGCGAGCCTCGGCTTCATCGACCGCTGACCGACGCCCCTTTCCGCAACCCCTCGCATCGAGAGAACGCCATGCACACGCGCACACTCGGCAGGAGCGACCTGACGGTCTCGGCCATCGGCTTCGGCTGTATGGGCCTGAACTTCAGCTACGGCCACGCCCTCGACGACACCGACAGCGTCGCCCTCATCCGCCAGGCGGTGGAACGCGGGGTCACCTTCTTCGACACAGCCGAGGTCTACGGGCCCTTCACGAACGAGAGGATCGTCGGCGAGGCGCTCCGCCCCCACCGCGACCGGGTCGTCATCGCGACCAAGTTCGGGTTCGCGATGAACCCGGCCACCGGCCGCATGTCGGGGCTGAACCGCCGGACCGAGCACATCAAGGAGGTAGCCGACGCCTCGCTGAAGCGCCTCGGCATCGAGGTCATCGACCTGTTCTACCAGCACCGCGTCGACCCGATCGTGCCCATCGAGGACGTCGCGGGGGCGGTGAGGGACCTGATCGCGGCCGGCAAGGTCCGGCACTTCGGCCTGTCCGAGCCGGGGGCGCAGACCGTGCGCCGGGCGCACGCGGTCCAGCCGGTCACGGCCCTGCAGAACGAGTACAGTCTCTGGACGCGCGGGCCCGAGACCAACGGCATCCTGGAAGCCTGCGAGGAGCTCGGCATCGGGCTGGTGGCCTACAGCCCGCTCGGCAAGGGCTTTCTTACCGGCGCGATGGGCAAGGACACCAAGCTCGGCGAGGGCGGCTTCCGAGCGATGCTGCCGCGCTTCACCCCCGAGGCCATCGGCAAGAACCAGGCGCTCGTCGACCTGCTCAAGCGCATCGCCGGCGAGAAGGGCGGCACACCCGCCCAGGTCGCACTGGCGTGGCTGCTCGCGCGCAAGCCTTGGATCGTGCCCATCCCCGGCACGACCAAGCTCCACCGCCTGGAGGAGAACGTCGCCGCGGCCGACCTGACCCTGACGGCGGACGACCTCGCCGGGATCGAGCGCGCCGCGGCAAAGATCCGGGTCGAGGGTGACCGCTACCCGCCGCAGCTCCAGGCCATGGTCGGCCTCTGAGACGAATCCCGGGATGCCGCCGGAAGGCGCCATCCGCCAGACCAAGACGAGGAGGCCATGACCATGCACGACGAAAAGACCGAAGCCAGGCTGCGGCGCCTTGAGGACAGGGCCGACCTGAAGGCCCTTGTCGACACCTTCTCCATCCTCGCCGACCGCAAGGACATCCGGAGCCAGGTGCTGCTGTTCACCGAGGACGCCACGGTCGACAGCTACGTCGGCGACCAGCGCGTGTCCGCGCTCAAGGGCCGGGAGCAACTGGCCGCCGCCTTCGAGGGCTACCTGTCGCGGTTCGAGACCGTCTACCACCAGAACGGCCAGCAGACGGTCGAGATCGAAGGGGGCCGGGCGACCGGGACGGCCTACTGCCTGACCGTTTTGGTGGGCATGCAGGACGGCAGGCGGGTGATGACCACCAGCGGCGTCACCTACGCGGACCGCTACGTGCGCGGCGAGGCGGGGTGGCTGATCGCGGGGCGGGTCACCCGGCTCGAGTGGCAAAGGAGCGAGGAGCTGCCCGCGGCGCAGCCCTGACGCTCGGCCGGATGGAAGGGCATGCCCTCAAGCGGGCTCCGTTCAGGCGTACCCTCGAACGGTCAGGCCGTGCCGGCGGGTGGTGGGCCGGGCAGGTCGAAGATCAGGCAGGTGGTGCTGGCGGTCGCGCAGAGGCGGCCCGCCTCGTCGTTCAGGCGCGCCCGGCGACCGCCTGTTGCCGCCCGGCGTGGACGACCCGCCCGACCGCGGTGAGCAGGCCCGACCGATCCGTGACGGCACGCACCGTGGGCCGGCGAGGCGATCGACGCCTATGCCGGGGATCTCGTTAGCGCTCCGTTCGCGCGGTTCGCGCCCCGGATCCTCGTCGGGCCCGCTGGCCTCGGGAAGACCGCGTTCGCAAGGGCAGCCGTTGAGGAGGCTGGCCTCGACGTGACCGTCTACGCGGCAGCGGGCCAAATGGATGGCGGGGCGTTCGCCGGGACGTTGTCGCCCGGCTCGACATCGGCGAGGGCAAGACGGCCTTCATGAGGTGGTGGCGCGAAGGGGATACCGTCCGCTGGACGCTGACGTGCCTCGACGAGAGCGACCCGAAGGGCCGGCCCCCCGATATGGCGACCTATCGGGGGGTGTCCAAGCTGGAGGACGGCTTCCTGGAGGGGCACGTCCGGGACGCCCCGATCCCGGGGCGCTTCGTCCTCGCGTGGCGCGGGCTCGCCCCTTACTGGCAGCTGTGGCTGGACGCCTGCCCCGCGCGCGGGGGCTCGCCCGTGATCCGGAAGGTCCGCTAGTTGCCGCCGGGCCCCACGAGGAGGATGGCCTTCGCGCGCCGGCGCGCCGTCATGCGGGCGACCCGCAGGTCCTGCTCGTCGGACGCGTCCGTCCCCGCCTTCCAGCGGCGAACTTCCCGCGGGTTGAACCCCCAGATCGAGGGCGAGCGACGTCGTCCAGCGATCCCGGTAGAGCAGCTCGCCGAGCGCGGCGATCTCGGCCATCGGGGTGAGCGTCGGAGGGGCGCTGTTGCCCTTGCCCTGGTTCGGCGAGCACCGTCTGCATAGCGCTCTCCTTGGCTTCGGAGCGCCTTCGCGCGAGGCGGCGCTCCGGCGCCTCGGCACGGCGCTCGCTTGCGTTCATCGAATTCATACCCAATCCGCCTTCGGTATCATTTGGAAGGGGAAGGCCGGGGGGCCCGGCCTCAGCTCGGGCTAGATTTTCAGCCTATGCCGGGAAGGCGCAGGGCGACGCCGGCGAGCCGCTCAAGCTCCATCCACGCGCTCGTAAACCCCGAGGGCGTTCATGCGGACTTCGCAGTGGATGGGCGGAATGGGGGGCTCGGGCCTCGGACGGGCCGCCGCACGTGCCAGCTTCTTTTGGCGATCCTTCCACTCGGCCAAGGCCTTGTTCGCCTGCGCCACCATCCGGTTCCGGTCCTCGCCCAACCTCTCCACGATGCCTCCTAGTCTGCCTCCCTCGACCGCGAATGCGAACGACTTGCCCATCACTAGAACCACGCCGTCGGCGAGATCCTGGTCGATGCAAGGATGTGGAATGGGCTTCTCGTCCCCGGCGAGATTGTCCTTCGTGACGCCGAAAACCCTCCCCAGCAGCCTGATGTTCCGCACATACGGGCCGCCCAGCAGGCTATCGGCCTCGTGGAGGAGCGGGAACTTGGCCGCGAACTCCGTCCTCAGGAACAAGCGGGCTAACCTACCCGCCTGCGTGAGCGGAAAGTCGAGGGCGTACTGCCAGTACCATGAGAGGTCTTTCGCCTCGCGCTTGGCCTCGGGCGTCGAGAGGATCGCCAGGGCCCGGACGACGGCATCCGGATCCGGCCGTGCGGGCTCGGGGGGCGAGGGTGCAGCAGGTGCGGGGGCAGCGGGCGGGGCCACGGGTTTCTCGTGCGAATCGGTGTTGTCCCGTTTTGGGACAGGCGCTGGCATTGCGCCATCCGCCCGTGCCTGTCGCACGGCCTGGCGCCGCTCCTTCGCCGCATCCTTCCGCGCGGCGTCCACCCTCGCCTTGCGGGCGGCCTCGATCGCCAGGCGCAGCCGCGGCTTGTCGTAGAGGGCCGGCGCGAGGTCGGGCGCCTCGGCCTCGGCCATCGAGAACGCCCAGAACGCCTTGTCAGCCCCGTCCTGGGCGATCGCATCGAGGAGGCGCTGCCCCCGCAGCGGGGCGGTCTCGAACGCTGGTGTGATCGCCTCGCCGGTGAGGGCCTCGTCGATGCCGGCGAGCCAGTAGAGGTAGCGGCTCTGCATCTCGCTGGAGAGCAGCGGGTGGGCACCGCCCCGCTTCTTGCGAGGCAGGCTTGTCGACGGCAGCGCGCTGCCGAGGCGCACGAGCGTCTCGGGGCGGATCGCGTAGCCGGGCGCATCCATGCGCTCCTTCAGGAACGCGAAGTCGTCGTCGGCGAGCGACCGTGTCCGGACGGTCTCAAGGCGCTCCGGCGGCAGGAGGCGGATCGTCAGCACGATCGCGGTGACGGCCCGCCCGTCCAGGCGCTTGCCGTCCTCGCCCCTGACGAGCGCCCCGGCCCGGCGGCGCGCCTCGTGATGGATGGCGACGTCGACGATCTCGAACGAGCGCACGTGCTTGCGGATCTCCTCAACCGCTGGGTCGAGGTGGCGCAGGCGCAGCTGCCCGACGTGGAGGGGCCCGGCCCCGGCAACGCCGAGGACGTCGGCGAGCTCCTGGGGCGCATAGGACAGCGCGAAGGGGGCCCGCCCCGGCTCGTAGCGCAGCTTCTCCGCCGCGATGTGGGCGAGGACGTCCCGGTATAGGAGCGGACTGGACCGCCGGCGGAACAGCGCGAGGACGGCGAGGTCGAGGTGGGCGTAGCGTGAGCCGGGCTGCTGGAGCGGAACCGTCCAGGCTGGGACGTGGAACGAGAACGAGTCGTCGCGCTTCAGCGGGTCGGGCGCGCGGCCGAACAGGCGGGCGAGGCTGGCGACGAGTTCGCGGGGCTGCGCCGGGCTGCCGCCTCCGGAAAGGACGGTCAAGGCATACTCGACCGGGCACAGCCGGGCGGCGAGGATAGTGTCCTCGGTCTCGATGCCGGCGCTGGTGGTGGCGAGCAGGGTCTCGAACAGCGCGTGGTCGCGGGCGGTGACGCCGTCGGCGTGGGCGAGCGTCCGATCCCGCAGCCATGCCACGGACCGCGGCACGGATGGGGCCGTCGCCAGGAACGCCTCGGGCGACGCCAGGGCTGCCTCAAGGTCCCCGCGGATCGAGGGGACGAAGGGCGCCCGGCGACGGGCCGGTGGGAGGGTCGAGTACGATGCGGTGGCCATCGGGCGCCCGTTTGTAAAGCTGCAACGAGAGTGTACGCCCGGACAGGCCTATTTCAAGAGCGCGGAGGGGTGCCGAAGGGCCGGATCCCGCGCCCCAATACTAAGAACATAGGGCCTCCGGGCCGGGAAGGGCTTGGAGGAGGCCCTGACGGCCCTCCGGGCCGACAACCGGTGTCGGTGTCTATTAGTATTGTAGCCGGGCTCCCGTCCTGAAACCGCCCCCGCTACCCCCTCCTCCCTAGAGAAACGATCGCCGCAACCTCCTTCGACCTGCCAACTCCCGTTGCAGGTTTACACGAGCAGCGTTGCAAGTTTACACGCCTCTACCCCGTCGGGCTGTTGCAGGTTCGCAGGAAGCGGCGCGACGGGCCTGGCGCCTCGCATCGGCCCAGGGCACCATCCCCTCGCAGCCAGGGGATGGGCCGTGCTTCAGATCCGCTTCGACACCGACGCCGACGACGTGACCGCGGCCGACCTCCTGTTCGACGACGAGCGGGAGGAGCTCGACGGACCGCCCGAGCCCGCCGAGACCCCGCAGGCCCGCGCCGCCCGCCTTCGGCGCGACGCGGCACGCCGCAGCCGGGAGCACCGCGAGCGGGCCCGGCTCGCGGCCGACACCGACGCCGCCCTCGTCGATGCGATGTTGCGCGTCAGCAGGATCGCGCGCGAGGCCGCAGCCCGCGAAGGCCGGCCATCCCTCGACACCCCGTTCAGCCTGGGGTCGGTCGCCAAGCTGGCGTTCGTCCGCCTGCGCAAGAAGGGCATTCCGGCGGAGAGCGCGAAGGCCTCAATCCTCGCCAGGCTCAAGGAGGGCGGCGCCTCGCACTGAGCGAGGCAGGGGTTGTTCGTTGCAGGACGCGACGGCCCCCTTGGGGGGAGCGGTGCTGCAACCGTTCTCGGCCACCTCGGGGCGGGAGGCGATGCCTGCCCGCCCCTCCTTTTCCAGCAGGACGATACGCCTCGCCGTAGCCTCCCTCGACGCCGGGCCCGGCGCAATTTTGCGCTGGAGGCCGGATGCAGTCGTCTTAGCCCACAGCCCGAGCCGCCCCGCTGAGATCCCCTGGACCGGCCCGCACCTGCACCTGTGCTTCCACGATGCGGAGGGCGGCAGGCCCCATGCCCCGGGGTAGCCCACGCGGGCAGACACCTCGTCCTGCACGCCCACTCACACGTCCAGCAATCCTCGGCTTCGTCGATGCCCATGGGCGGCTGCTCATCCACTGTGCGGCAGGCCTCGGGCGCAGCCCCGCGCCCGCTCGGGCTGCATCGCGGCCGCGGTCCTGCCCGAAGGGACCATCAACGCCGCCCTGGCCGACGGCTTTTAGGAGGCCAACATCGACCCGTCGCAGCGCCGCGAGAAGGAGGCGTTGCGCGCCGAGGCCTTGAAGCGGGCCGTCGAGGAGACCGCGGCCTCCATTCTCCCACCGGCCCCCGCCGACCCCGACGAGAATGGGCCGCGATCACGGCCCCTCGGCCCGGCGGACTTCAAGGAGGATCCACCGCAGCTCCGCACGTCCCTGAGCGATGCCGAGATGGAGGCCACCGAGGCCTTGGTACTGCAAGTCGCCTCGAACCGGGCGCGGGCCGAGGCGGGTGCGCGCGCCGACGACCTGGCGCCGGTGGGCGAGGATGCCGAGGCCCTGATGTCGCTCGCAGTCGAGGAGATGCGGCAGAAGGTGCGCAAGCTCCGGGTCGCCAACGATTGCGAGGAGACGCTCCTGATCCCCGGCGACCCGATGCGCCCCCACCTGTTCGCCGCATTCTGGTCGCTGACCAAGAGACTGGCAGAACTGGCCGGACGCGTTCGCGCCCGGCCTTGAGGCACTCTTAGGGCTAAACCCAATCAGCTTGCCCGTGTTAAGGCCCGTCGAAGGCCAACAGTTCGCATACCCGTTGGTCGGCATTGCGCCATGAGCGGACATCGGCGCACTGCCCGGAAGCGGACGACACCTGCAAGTATGCAACCTTCCGGCGTCGACCCTATTTGGGCCTTCAGACCATTACACGGGAACGTCAGCGCGAGCATGGGAGCGGACAATCTATCGCTTCGCGAACCCCACGTCGGCAGCAATGCTATTCAACCGTTCTGGCGCGCGCTCCTTCCGCTCGCTGTAGCGGTTGACCAGGTAGTCGGCCCGCTCGCGGGTCAGGAGCGTGAACTTCATCAGCTCCTCGCACACGTCCACGACGCGCTCGTAGAGCGGCCCCGGCTTCATCCGACCGGCGTCGTCGAACTCCTTGTAAGCCATCGGCACCGACGACTGGTTTGGGATGGTGATCATCCGCATCCAGCGGCCGAGCAGGCGTAGGCTATTCACCGCGTTGAAGCTCTGCGAGCCGCCCGAGACCTGCATCACGGCGAGGGTGCGCCCCTGGGTCGGCCGGACAGAGCCCTCGGAGAGTGGAAGCCAGTCGACCTGGCTCTTCATCACGCCGGTCATGTTGCCGTGCCGCTCCGGTGACACCCACACTTGGCCCTCGGACCAGATCGAGAGGTTGCGCAGCTCCTGCACCTTCGGGTGATCGGCAGTGGTGTCGTCGGGCAGGGGCAGACCGTGGGCATCGTAGATCCGCACCTCACCACCCATGGCTTCGAGGAGCCGGGCGGCCTCGTAGGCGAGGAACCGGCTGAACGAGCGCTCCCGCAGCGAGCCGTAAAGGATCAGGAAGCGGGGGGCGTGCGTGAACGGCGCGGCCGTCCCCACGCCGTCGCGGGTCGGCACCACGAAATGCGCCGGGCTCAGGTTCGGCAGGCCATCCGTGAAGGGCTGTACAGGCTTGTCCAAGGGCCGGCTTTCTTGTACATTCAAAATGTAATTTGAAGATTGTAACGAAAATGGATGAACCGCAAGCCCTCGCTGCGTTCGCGGCCCTCGCTCAGGAACACCGCCTGCGCTTGGTGCGGGCGCTCGTGACCGCCGGCCCGGACGGGCTGGCCTCCGGCGTGCTGGCTGAGGCGGTCGGCGTCTCCGCCGCCACCGTGTCCCATCACCTCAAGGAACTGAGCCACGCCGGGCTGGTCGCCTCACGGCGCGAGGGCCGCTCGATCATCTACAGCGCCGCCTACCCGGTGCTGTCCGACCTGATCGCCTTCCTCATGCGCGACTGCTGCCAGGGCCGCCCGGAGGTCTGCGCCCCGGCGATGGCCGCGCTGGCCACCTGCTGCCCCCCTGCCGGAGAGACCGCCCATGCCTGAGCCGTTCGATATCGTGATCTATCACAACCCCGCGTGCGGCACCTCGCGCAACACCCTGGCGATGATCCGCAACGCCGGCATCGAGCCGCACGTGATTGAGTACGTCAAAACCCCGCCGACACGGGCGCTGCTGGTGCAACTCCTGCTCCGTACCGGCCTGAGCGTCCGCGACGTGCTGCGGGATAAGGGCACCCCGTTCGCCGAACTGAACCTCGGCGATCCGGCGCTGACCGACGCGCAACTGCTCGATGCGATCGAGGCGCACCCGATCCTCCTCAACCGCCCGCTCGTCGTCACGCCTAAGGGCGTGCGCCTGTGCCGGCCGTCCGAGGCCGTGCTGGACCTCCTACCGGCGCAGCAGGGCGAGTTCGTCAAGGAAGACGGCGAGCGGGTCGTGGACGAGCACGGCCGCCGGGTCGCCACCGCCTGAGCCTCACGCCGACCAACGAGAAGAAAACGCCCCGATGCTCGCGCTCGCCATCTTTCTCGTCACCCTCGTGTTCGTCATCTGGCAGCCCAAGGGCCTCGGGATCGGGTGGAGCGCGCTCGCCGGTGCGGGGGTCGCCCTCGCCACGGGCGTGATCCATCCGGGTGACATCCCGGTGGTCTGGCACATCGTCTGGGACGCCACCTTCACGTTCGTGGCGCTCATCATCATCTCGCTGCTGCTGGACGAGGCCGGGTTCTTCCACTGGGCCGCACTGCACATCGCTCGCTGGGGCGGGGGGCGCGGCCGGCGGCTGTTCCCGCTCATCGTGCTCCTCGGCGCGGCCATTGCGGCCGTGTTCGCCAACGACGGCGCGGCGCTGCTGCTGACCCCGATCGTGCTGGCGATCCTGCTCCGCCTCGACTTCAAGCCGGCGGCGGCGCTCGCCTTCATCGTCGCCTGCGGGTTCGTGGCGGATTCGACCTCCCTTCCGCTGGTGATCTCCAACCTCGTCAACATCGTCTCGGCCAACTTCTTCGACGTGACCTTCGGCCGGTACGCCGCCGTGATGGTGCCGGTGAACCTCGTCTCCCTGGCGGCGACCCTGCTGGTGCTGTGGGCCTACTTCCGGCGCGACGTGCCGGCGGCCTATCCCGTGGATGCGCTCGAACGCCCGAACGACGCGATCCGCGAGCCGCTGGTGTTCCGGGCGGCGTTCCCGCTGCTCGGCGTGCTGCTGCTCGCCTACTTCGTCACCGCACCGTTCGGGGTGCCGGTGTCGGCCGTCACCTGTGCCGGCGCGGCGGTGCTCCTGCTGCTCGCCAACCGAAGCGGGATCATCCCGATCCGCAAGGTGCTGACCGGCGCCCCCTGGCAGATCGTCCTGTTCAGCCTCGGCATGTACCTGGTGGTCTACGGCCTCCGGAACGCCGGCCTGACCGACGAGTTGGCGAAGGGGCTGGTCTGGCTTGCCGGGCATGGACCGTGGGTCGCCACCGTCGGCACCGGTTTCGCCGCCGCGATCCTGTCGTCCGTCATGAACAACATGCCGAGCGTGCTGATCGGGGCGCTCTCGATCCAGCAGGCCCCGGACCTGTCGCCGCTGACCCGCGAGCTGATGGTCTACGCCAACGTGATCGGGTGCGACCTCGGTCCGAAGTTCACGCCCATCGGCAGCCTTGCCACCCTGCTCTGGCTGCACGTCCTGGATAGCAAGGGCCAAAGGATCACCTGGGGCCAGTACATGAAAGTCGGGCTGGTCATCACCCCGCCCGTGCTGCTGGTCACGCTGCTGGCGCTGGCGGCCTGGCTGCCGCTGCTCGGCGCTCGGTAGCCCGCCCGCGCCCGAGGACCGCCGGCTGGCCGGTGATCTCCGCCTTCTGCCGGCTCTACGGCGCGGAGGCTCGGCTGCCACACACTGTAAAACATGACCGGGCGACGTTTGAGAGCGTGGCAGAACGTTGCGCACCGCTTCGAGTGGCCCAGCGGCAATATCAGGCCTCCCACCATCCAAAATCATCGACACGGATGGCGCTGCTGTCTCCTCATGCGTCGTTATGATACGGAGCACGGGGGACGATACGTCAGGATGCGATCCATCGGCCAGCACCTCGTCGAAGCGTGGCCGCGCCTGTTCCGCTACGCCCTGACGCTGACGCGGGAGCCTGACGCCGCGCGCGACCTGATGCAGCAGAGCGCCCTCAAGGCGCTCTCGACGGGGACGACGCCGAGCGAACCCCGGGCGGCCCGCGCCTATCTGTTCCGGATCGTGCGCCACGCCTGGATCGACCGCATCCGCCGGACCCGGACCCGCCGCGAGGACGATCTCGTGGATTGGCCCGACGAAGGGTTCGACGACCGCCTGATCGAGGCCATCGCCGTGCGCCAGGCTTTCGCCGCCCTCGATGCGCCCTGCCGGACGGTCGTGACCTGCGTGGACGTCGAAGGCCTAAGCTACCGGGAGACCGCCGAACGGCTCGGCATTCCCGTCGGCACGGTCATGAGCCGTCTGCACCGGGCGAGGCGGATCATGCTGCACCGGATCGCCGGGCCGTCCGATGGGAGCGAGGGGCGGTGATGCGCTGGGAGACCCTAAATGCCTACGTCGATGGGGAACTCGACGCGCAGGACCGGCGCGCTGTCGCGGAGACGCTGGCACGGGACCCGATCCTGGCCGCGCGGGTCGCGACCCTGACCCGGCTGAAGCAGGGGGTGAAGCAAGCGGTAACGGCGGCGGCCGTGCCGCCCCGGCGCGCGCCGATCGCCCGCGCCTACATCGGATGGGCGTGCACCGCGGCCCTGGTCGTCCTCGTCGGCACCGGCTGGCTCGCCCTGTCGTCTCGCGCGCCGGCCGACTCCGCGCGCGCGGCCTTCACGGCCTGGAGCGCGGCGGGCTCACCCGCGAACGACGTACGGCTCGCGGGCGGCCCCCCTGGCTTCCCCCTCGATCTCGGGGCGGCCGGCTTCCGCTTGGTCTACCTGTCCCCGGACGATGGTTCGGTCGGTCGCCTCGCCGGTTACGAGGGGCGTCACGGCTGCCGGCTCGCCATCTGGAGCGGCCCGTCGCGCGGACAGGCCGGTCTGGAGATCGCGCAAGGGAGCGGCGGCCTGCGTATGGCGCGCTGGGATAGCGAGGGGCGCCGCTACGTCCTCCTGTCCGAGATGGTGCCGACCGAGCGGTTCGCCCTGCTGGCCGAGGCAGCCGTGCTGCTCACCGAACCGAACAAGACGGACCGCCTGCGGCTCGCCCTGGACCGGGCCACCGGCCTCTCGGAGCGCCCCTGCACCGGCTGACCCGGCGCGCGCCGCGGGATTTATTTCGACCCGCCGCGAATAAACCGGGGGCGACGTGCGTCTCCTCCTCCGCACGTCGCGGGCCCGGTCGCCGGAGCCTCGCGCGGATCGGGGAGGAATCGGATGCTCGACAGACGCGATCTCATCAGGCGGGCGGGCCTCACCGCCCTGGCGGGCCTGGGCGGCAGCAGCTTCGCGTCGTTGCGGGCGCTCGCGGGCGACACCGCCACGCTGCCCTTCGGCAACGGCGAGCGGCCCCTGGTGGCCTATCCGGGCAAGCGCCCGCTGCTTCAGATGACCGCGCGCCCGCCGCAGCTGGAGACCCCGTTCTCGGTGTTCGACGAGGGCGCCATCACGCCCAACGACGCGTTCTTCGTGCGCTACCATCTCGCCGACATCCCGACCGAGATCGATCCCGAGACCTACCGCGTCGCGATCAAGGGCCATGTCGAGCGGGAGGTCGCGCTCTCGCTCGCCGACCTGAAGGCGATGCCGACGACCGAGATCGTCGCGGTCAACCAGTGCTCGGGCAATTCCCGCGGCTTCTTTGAACCGCGCATGGCCGGCGGGCAGCTCGCCAACGGCGCCATGGGCTGCGCCCGCTGGACCGGCGTGCCGCTGAAGGCCGTGCTCGACAAGGCCGGGGTGAAGGCGGGCGCCGTGGAGGTCGCCTTCACCGGCCTCGACGGCCCGGTGATCCCGGAGACGCCGGACTTCGCCAAGTCGCTCAAGCTCGACCACGCCCGCGATGGGCAGGCGATGCTGGCCTGGGGCATGAACGGGCAGGACCTGCCCTGGCTTAACGGCTATCCCCTGCGCCTCGTCGTGCCGGGCTTCTACGGCACCTACTGGGTCAAGCATTTGGAGAGCATCCGCGTGCTCGACAAACCCTTCGACGGCTTCTGGATGCAAAAGGCCTATCGCATCCCCGACAACGACTGCGCCTGCACCGAACCCGGCAAGGCGGCGGACAAGACGGTGCCGATCAACCGCTTCACGGTGCGCTCCTTCCTGACCAACCTGACCGACGGGGCGGAGGTGAAGGCCGGGCGCACGCCCCTTCGCGGCATCGCCTTCGATGGCGGCTCCGGGATCAGGTCGGTGGCGGTCTCGACCGACGACGGCAAGACCTGGACGGAGGCGCGGCTCGGGCAGGATCTCGGCCCCTACGCCTTCCGGCCCTGGACCCTCGACGCGGAGCTGTCGCCGGGGGCGCACGCGATCCGGGTGCGGGCGACCGCCAACGACGGGGCGAGCCAGCCGATGGAGCCGCGCTGGAACCCGGCCGGGTACCTGCGCAACGTGGTCGAGACCACCCGCGTGCGCGCGGCCTGAGGGAGTGACGACGATGACCCGCATCACCCTCGCCCTGGCGGCGGCCCTCGCCCTCGCGGCCGGCGCGGCGCTCGCCGCCCCGAAATCCTACGCGGTGCCGGAGCCGACCGCGGAGCTGCGGACGCCGAAGGCCGGCACGCACGCGGAGGGCTTCGAGGCGGCCCAGGCGAACTGCCTGTCCTGCCATTCGGTGGACTACATCGCGATGCAGCCGCCGGGCAAAGGCGCGGCCTTCTGGGAGTCCGAGGTGACCAAGATGGTCAAGGTCTACCACGCGCCGATCGACGAGGCGCAGGCCAAGGCCATCGCCGCCTACCTCGCCGACACCTACTGAGGCGCGGCGCGCGACAGGGGGGCGGTCCGGCGACCGCCCCCTCGTCTCGTCAGCGCGGCGCCTGGGTCTGGACCGTCGCGCCGGTCTCGCCGGGCTTGCCCTCGACGATGACGAGGCTGCGCCGCGTGGCTTCGTTGGCGTTCTGCGTCACCTGCCGGATCGGACCGACGGCGTTGACGATGGCCGCGCCCGCCGGGTTCGTCATGAAGGCGGCCAGCGGCTCCAGCGGCCCGGCGCCCTTCGGATCGGCCGAGAGGGCCAGCACGTAGGGCTTCTTCGGCGTGAGCCCCGTCACCGCCGCCTGCAGGGTCTGCAGCACGCCTTGGTCGAACAGCGTGACCTGCGTGGCCGCCTTGCCGTCCGGCCCGGCCAGCGTCAGCGTGCTCGATTGGCCCGCCGCGCCCAGCGGCTGGAGGTTCGGCGCGCCCGCTCCCTCCGGCACCGCCTCCGGGACGTAGGCCACCCCCTGCGGCCCCTGGCCGATCGGGATCGTGGCGATCACCGCGTTGCTGCCGGTGTCGATCACCGCGACCGCATCGGCATTCTCCAGGCCGACATAGATCCGCGAACCGTCGCCCGAGGGCCAGAGGCCGTGCGGGAGCGCGCCGGTGGGAATCGTCGCGACCTGCGAGAAGTCGTCGGTGCGGAACACCTTCACTTGGTTCAGGCCGCCGACCGTCACGTAGGCGAACTGCCCGGCCTTCGTGCGCGCGATGTTGACGTGGTTGGTGATCGGCCCCGTCTCGATGGTCTTGAGCGCCTTGAACGGCGGCGTGGCCTCGAACACCTGGACGCGGCCGACGTCCTTGAGGGTGAACCACACCTGCTGGCCGTCGGGCGTCGCCGCGATGTCGGGGCAGAACGGGCTCTCCTGCTTGATCCGCCCGACGATCTCCCGGCTCTTCACGTCGATGGCGACCGTCTCGGGGCTGAAGCTGGAGCAGACGTAGCCGTAACGCCCGTCGGGCGAGAAGATCGTCATGCCCGGCCCGTTCGGCACCGTGATCCGGCCCGTCTCCCGGCCCGTCCCGGCGTCGAGAATGGCGACGTAATCCTCGCCGCGCACGCTGACCCAGACCTCGTGCCCGTCCGGCGTGAAGAACGCCTCGTGCGGCGAGCGGCCGACATAGGTCGTGCGGCGCACCGTGTTGGTCGCGGTGTCGATGAAGCTGACCGAGTTCGAGCCGATCGAGACGGCGAGCAGGGTCTTGCGGTCGGGCGAGAAGCCCATGCCGTGGACCAGGAGCTGGCCGCGATAGAGCGGGCTTAGGTTCGCGGGCGTCGTGTCGCCGAGACGGATCACGCCGAGGAGCGTGTTGGCGGCTGGGTCGATCACCGAGACCGTGTTGGAGAACTGATCCGAGGTGTAGAACCGGTCGCGGGGGCCGACGGGCACGTCCGGCGTCGAGGCGGGCCCCGGCGCCTGGCCCGCAAGCGCGGTCCCGCCCAGGAGGGCGAGCAGCAGGGTCGCCGGAATGAGGTGTCGCATCGTGAAGGTCTCTTCGCGCTGATGGTCGGGACGGGGGACGGCAATCCGCTCAGTGATGGTGGCGGGCCGGCGGCTGCGTCGGTTGGGTCCGCGCGACCGGTCGCTCGGCGAGGGCGCGGCGCATGACCTCGATCTCCTGCGCCTGCTCGACGATGATGCCCTGCGCGAGCCGACGCAGGACCGGGTCGCGGCCGTAGGCGAGTTCGGCCTTCGCCATCTCGATCGCGCCCTGATGGTGCGGGATCATCATGGCGGCGAAGTCCCGGTCGGGGTCGCCGGACGGCGCCACCGCCATGTCGGCGTGCATCCGCGCCATCGATTGGGCCATCATCGCATCGAAGCCGCCAGGGGCAGTCTCCGCATGCCCGGCGCGCATCATCATGCCGCCGCCCAGGACGCCCCCAGCCATCAGTAGGGTGATGAGGATCGCCGTCGGTGCTCCGCGCATGGTCTCTCCCGAAGTGTCGAGGTCACGCGGGGAGAGATGCCGGCCGGGCCGGGATATTCCCCGCTGCCTCCGGCCCATCGGTCACGGATGCGTGATCGGTCCGCCGGGGCGGGGCTTGGAATAGTTCGGCTGCTTCCGGCATCTCTCGTCCGAACGGCGGCGCGGGCATCGCCGTCGCCGCGATCCGGAGACCGCCCTTGGACGACCTCGCCGTCCTGATCGAACCGCAAATTCCGGCCTTGCGGCGTTACGCGAACGCGCTGCTGCGCCAGCGCGAGGCGGCCGACGACCTCGTTCAGGACACGCTGGAACGGGCGATCCGCGCTTGGCCGCAGCGCCGCGATGGCGACCTGCGGGCGTGGCTGTTCGCGATCCTGCGCAACCGCTACCTCGAAGGCGTGCGCCGCCGCCGGGGCATCGAGGTCGGCCCGGAGGCGCTGGCGGAGGTCGCGGAGGCCGGGGTCGATCCCGAGGCGGCCATGGGGGCGCGGGACGTGCTCGACGGGATCGCCGCGCTACCCGAGGAACAGCGATCCGTCCTGCTCCTCGTCGCGGTCGAGGACATGTCCTATGCCGAGGTCGCCACCGTGCTCGCGGTCCCGATCGGCACCGTGATGTCGCGCCTCAGCCGGGCCCGCGGCCGGATGCGCGCGTTCCTCGATCAGGCCCCCACGATCGTCACCGGGCATCTGCGGAGGGTGAAATGACCGCGTCCGACCCGCGTCCCGTCGGCGAGGACGACCTGCACGCCTTCGTGGACGGACGGCTCGATCCGGGCCGCCGCGCCGCCGTCGAGGCGTGGCTCGTCGCGCACCCGGAGGCGGCCGCCCGGGTCGCCGCCGACCGGGAGATGCGGGACCGCCTGCGGGCGCGCCTCGCGTCCGTGGCGGATGAGCCGATCCCCGCCCACCTGCGCATCGCGAATCTCGCGGGCCCACGCCGGAGGCGCCTCCCGCGTTGGTGGCCGAACGCGGCGGCGGCGGCGCTCCTGCTCGCCCTCGGCGGCGCGGCCGGGTGGGTCGGGCGCGGCTCCGTGCCGGGTCCGGCCCCGGCCGAACCGATGACGCAGGCGGCCGTCTCCGCCTTCCGCACCTACGTGGTCGAGGCCGCCCATCCGGTCGAGGTCCGCGCCGACGGCTCGACCGACCTCGTGCGATGGCTCAGCGCGCGCCTGGGCCGGCCCGTCACCGTGCCGGACCTGCGGGCGCAGGGCTTCCGGTTGATGGGCGGGCGCCTGCTCCCCGCCGGAGACGAGCCGGCGGCGATGCTGATGTACGACGACGACCGGGGCACCCGCCTGACCCTCTACAGCCGGGCCGGGACGACCGGCGGGCGCGGCGTGTTCCGCTACGCCCGCGCCGACGACGTGGCCGCCTTCTCATGGATCGACGCCGGGATGTCCTACGTGGTGACGGCCCGCACGGACGAAGCGCGGCTGCTCCGGGTCGCCGAGGCGGTCGATGCGCAGGTCTCGGGCAAGCGCGAGGGCGCGCGGTGACGCTCGTATCCGAACCCTGCCGGGCCACGCCGGCCAAGGCCCCCGCCGAGCCCGAGACGCCATGACTCTCGACCAGTTGCGCATCTTCGTGGCGGTCGCCGAGCGCCAGCACGTCACGCGGGCGGCCGAGGCGCTGAACCTCGTCCAGTCGGCGGTCAGCGCCGCCATCAGCGCTCTGGAGAGCCGGCACGCCGTCAAGCTGTTCCACCGGGTCGGCCGGGGCATCGAACTGACCGAGGCGGGCGGCGTCTTTCTCGCCGAGGCTCGCGCGGTGCTCGCCCGCGCCCAGGCGGCCGAACTCGTACTCGCGGACCTCAGCGGCTTGCGGCGCGGCACGCTGTCCGTCCAGGCGAGCCAGACCATCGCCGGCCACTGGCTCCCCCGGCACCTCGTCGCCTTTCGGGCGGCCTATCCGGACATCGTCCTGCGGCTCGGCATCGGCAACACCGCCGAGGCCGCCGAGGCGGTCCGGGCCGGGACGGCGGAACTCGCCTTCGTGGAAGGCGCGATCGATGACGGCAGCCTCGCGAGCGCCCCGATCGCCGAGGATCGGCTGATCCTCGTCATCGCCCCCGATCACCCGTTGGCCGCACGCGCGCGGCCGGGACGATCGGACCTCGCTTCGGTCTCCTGGGTGCTGCGCGAACCCGGATCGGGCACGCGCTCCGCCTTCGAGGCGGCGATCGATGCTTTGGGCATCGCGCCGGACGCACTCACGGTTGCCCTCGAACTGCCGTCGAACGAGGCGGTCCTCGCCGCCGTCGTGGCGGGGGCCGGGGCGAGCGTTCTGTCCGAAGCGGTGGTCGGACCCTCGCTGCGAACCGGCGTACTCGTCGCCGTGCCCTTCGCCCTGCCGACGCGGACCTTCCGTGTCCTGCGCCACAAGGAGCGCTACCGCGGTCGCGCCGCCGACGCGCTGCTCGACCTGATCCGTGCCGCCCCCTGATGAGGGCGGTCACTCAGGCAACCTCGACCCGCACACGGTGCCAGGAGGCGCTGAGATAGCCCTTGAAGTTCCACGTCTCGTCCGGCCGCGCCGGCTGGGTCTGCCCGGCGCTGTCCCAGGCGCGCACCGCGAGGTCGCGCTCGCCGGACGGAAGGTCCAGCACGATCTCCCAGAACGTCCAGGCGAAGGGGGCGCCGGCCTCGTGTTCTAGCCTGGCTTGATGCCAGGACCGGCCGCCGTCGCCCGAGACATCGACGCGCACGACCGCCCGGTCTCCCGCGATGGCGTACCCGCGGACGGTAGTCTCGCCCGCCTTGAGCCGAGCTCCGCGCGCGGGCTCGCAGATCGCGGCGTTGAGCGGCATCGTCTCGATGGTGTGGCCTTTCGCCGGATCGGCGGTCTCGGCCGTCACGTCCGGCGGGAACAGCTTGTAGTCGTCGGCCTGCATCGGGTTGGTCGAGGGGTGGTCCTGCACCGTGATGCGCTTCAGCCATTTCGGGCTGCGCACGCCCGCGAAGCCCGGCACGACGGCCCGCACGGGGAAGCCGTGTTCGGGCAACAGCGGTGCCCCGTTCATGGCGAAGGCCAGCAGCGTCTCGTCGGCGAGCGCCTTGGCGAGGGGAATGGAGACGCCGTAGGGCTGGCCCTCGACCAGGTCGTGGCTCTCGAAGGCCACATGGAGATCCGCTTCCGGCGTCACCCCTGCCGCCCGCAGGACGTCGCCGAGGCGGATTCCGGTCCAGTCCGCCGTCCCGATGGCGCCGCCGTCCCAGGGATCGCCCGAGACCGGGGCCACCACCCGCATGTCGGCGCGGCGGTTGCCGGCGCATTGCATCGTGGCCGTGACGGTCGCCTCGGGAAACCGCGTGCGCAGCTCCGCCAGCGACAGATCGAGGGGGCCGACACCCGCGCCGTCGATGGACAGACGCCATGTGGCGGGGTCGATCTCCGGCAGGTCGCCGTGAGAGCGAACGTAAAAATCCTCAGCGGCGGTCCGGTAGCGCATCCGCAGCCGGTCCAGCGGCGGCTCGGCGTTGTAGGGCCGTTCGCCGTGGACGATCAGGCGCGCCATGCGTTCGGCTAAGCTCGACATCGTGGCTCCTTCACGGGACAGGTCAAGGTTCAACGCGTTCGGCGGCGCTGGGTGGCGCGCTCACATCAGGCGATGCCGAGCAGGCGGATCAGCCCGAGGCTCACGGCCGTCAGGGCGGCGAGCGAAGCGACGACCGCCAGGGTGACGCGCGGTCCCGCCTTGGCGACGCTGCGCACGTCGACGCCGAGGCCGAGGGCCGCCATCGACACGATGGTCAGCGCGTTCGCCGTCGCGGCCATGGGGTGCAGGGCCGCTTCGGGAACGAGTCCCGCCGAGCGCAGACCCGCCAGGGCCAGGAAGGCGAGGATGAACCACGGCACCAGCCGCTGCAGCCCCATTCGGCCCGAGGCAGGGCGCTCGCCGGCCTTGGGGGGCGGCACGGTCACGCCCGTCCCCGTGCGCAGCCGGCCGATCCCGAGCGAGAGAGCCAGGACCACCGGCCCGAGCATCAACACGCGGACCAGCTTGACCAAGGTGCCGACCTGAACGCTGAGGGCGGCCACCGGCGCGGTTGCGGCGAGCACCTGCGGCACCGCGTAGACCGTGAGCCCCGCGAGCACGCCGTACTGCATCGGTGAGAGTCCGAGCAGCGGCACGAGCAGGGGCAAGCCGAGAACGACGAGAACGCCGAGCACGGCGGTGAAGGCGATGGACGAGGCGACGTCCTCGCCGTCCGCGTCGATCACCGGGGCCGTCGCCGCGATCGCCGAGTTTCCGCAGATCGAGTTGCCGCAGGCGACGAGGATGGCCAGGCGCGGGGACAACCCGAGAGCCCGGCCGATGCCGTAGCTCGCCGCGATGGCGAGGGCCACCACCACCGCGATGCCGACGAGAAGCCCCGGCCCGGCCGCGAGCAGCGTCCCGAGGCTGAGCGAGGCGCCGAGCAGGACGACGGCGATTTCCAGGATGGTCTTGGCGCCGAACGCGATCCCGCGAGCGAAGTGCCGACCGGGGTTCCAGGCCGTGCGGACGGCCGTGCCCAGCACGATGGCGAGGACCAGAGCCTCCAGCCATGCACGGCCGAAGACGTGTTCCTCGACCCTCTCCAGCCCGAGGGCGACGCCCGTCACCACGAGGCAAAGGGTCAGGCCGGGCAGGATGGAAGACAGGGCAAGCGCGCGTGATCGGAGAAAGGCTGCTGCGGGCATGGTGCGTGCACCTCGTGGAGTGGATCTGCCACGACCATGACCGCGTCCATTCGTTCGCTCCAACGGAACGTATCGATCGTTTTGATCACGTAATGCGATGAATTGGCTGGCGACGACGAACGTCGTGCTTCCGACTGAAGCCAGCCTTGTCGAATGGGCAACCCGAGTTTGCGGCTTCGCCTATATCAGGGAACGTTGCAGCTCCCCGCTGACCGGGTCTCATGAGATAGAAGCCGTTGAGGTCAGCGGCGGGCCGTCAGGTCGGTGAACGGGCAAGTCAATTGGATGCCTGAGTGACGGCACGGTCGATGTTCACCCTCTCCGCCCAGTCCTTGGCCTCGGACTGACCCTTGAGGTCGATCAGCCGGGCACCGCTGACGTCGACGTTCTTGAAATCCGCGCCCGTGACCGTAGCACCGGTCAAATTGGCCCCGGACAAGTCCGAACCCATCAGCACCACGCCGGTGAGATCGGCATCCTTGAGATTCGCATACTCCAGGCGTGACCGGCCGAGGTTGGCTCCCCTGAGGTTCGCGCCCGACAGGTTCACCGAGGTGAACACCACCCGCATCAAGCCCATGGACTGGTTCTTGATGTCGGCTCCGCCCTTGAGATCGACCAGCGTCGCGCCGCTCATGTTGGCGCCTTTGAAGTCTCCAATGGGCATGGACCGGCTGAGGTCGGCGCCGCTGAGGTTGGCGTCGCGGGCGGTGATACCGAACATCTTCGCGTCTGCGAGCTTGGCGCCGGACAGGTCTGCCTTCAGGAGCCATGCCTGTTCGAGGTTTGCGCCGCTGAGGTCGGCGCCGCGCAGATTGGCCTTGTTCAGGCGCGCAGTGCGTAAGTTGACGCCCCGGAGGTTCAGCCCGGAGAGATCGAGACCCGACAGAGCCTTGTCGTGCAGGTCGATGGGCTTCCCGTCCGCAGCCTGGATCATCGCCTCGACATCGGCGCGGCTCATCTCGGCCTTCGTCATGGCGGGTGAGGACATGTCTGCCCCGAGCAGCAGGTCCTGTTCGGCCGCGGCAGGGCCGGCGGCGAAGACGGCGAGCGTGAAGCTGAGGGCGAGGCGGCGCATCGGTTTCCTCCCGGTGGGCGCCGCGCTTGGCGAGCGCCCTTATCGTGTTCGTTGTGTCACGATGCTATGCTGGGACGCTGCACCCGGTCGGTGACCCAGGTCACACAAATCCGGCGCGGCGGGAGAAAAACGCAACGCGCGCCGGACGATCAACCCGTCGTCATGGCCGGGGGACCACGCCAGCCATGACGGATGCCCAGAAGGTCGAGCGATGGATCGACCGGTTTCCGCTTCTTCAAGCTCTCAGCCCGGCGCACCTTCAGATCGCTCGAGGAACCGTGCATTTCCCGGTGCTGGATGCAGGCGCCATCGCCTACGAACTGAATGGCGAGTGTGCCAACTACCTGATGTGCCTGGAGGGACGCACGCGGATCTTCCGGATCTCGGAGGGCGGACGCGAGGTGCTGATCTACAAGGTTGGCCCGGGTGGCACCTGCGCTCTGACCACCCAGTGCCTCCTGTCTGGCGGCACCTTTCCCGCGCAGAGCGTGGCCGAGGAGCGGACCGAACTGGCGGCCCTGCCGGTCGGCACGTTCCAGCACCTGATGAGCGACAGCGCGGCGTTCCGCAGCTTCGTCATGGATGACTACACGCGATTGATGTCCGGCCTGTTCACGCTGATCGACGAGGTCGCGTTCGCACCGCTGAAGCAGCGCCTCGCGCAACGCCTCCTCGCTGAAGCCGATCCGCGAGGCGTCGCCGCGGTGACCCATCAAAAGCTCGCGGACGATGTCGGCAGTGTGCGCGAGGTGGTGAGCCGCATCCTGGCACAATGGGCCGAAGCGGGCCTGATCGAACTTCGGCGAGGCGCTGTCGCGATCGTTGACCGGACCCGCTTGGAGGCCGCAGGGCGACGGTGACTGGCGGCGTGCCGGTGTCCATTTTTGAGGCCGACGCAAATTGAGCTTTACGACTGGGTTGGTTCGGTAGGGCTTTGTCTGCTCTTTTTGGCAAGCCCTCCCCAGAGCAGACAGGCCACTACTGGCCAGAAGTTGCCGAACCGGGTCCATTGAACTGCCTGGAAGCGGGCATTCCGACCGTCTGCAATGGGTCAGGAGCGTGGATTGCGCAAGCACCACCGGAACATCCGAGTGGGATCGAAAGCGGCCCAGACATGGCCAAGTTGATTGGGTTTTGACTCTGGCTCTTGAACCTCAAATCACGCGCCCGCTCATGCCGCGGCGCCGATGGCTTCCAGCAGCTGCGGCGACCGGTAGGGCTTGGGGAAGAATCGCCCATCGTCGGGAACCTTGGCCTCACGGAGCCAAGCCCGGCCCGAGGTCACGACGAGCCGGATACGTGGCCAGCGCTCGGCGACGCGTCCCGTCAGCGCGAGCCCATCCATCGATCCCGGCACGTCGATGTCGGTAAAGACGACGTCGACGCCGCGGCGTTGCTCCAGCACCGACAAGGCTGCGTCAGCCGTGGACGCCTCAACGACGGCGTAGCCGGCATCCTCCAGCATCGCGACGGCGATCATGCGGATGAGGTGTTCGTCCTCCACGAAGAGGATGCAGGGGAGGGGAGCAGGCGGCGAGGACATAGGGCGGGACCAGGGCTCGGGGACGAAGCGGTGCAACCGCCGAATAGGGCACGCAGTTTCAGCTTGGCGGCACGCCACTGGGACGCCGACGCGCCCTCAGCCCTCGTCCTGGAAGTTGCGGAGGGGCGCCTCGACGACGCAGGTCACGCCCTCGGGGGGGTAGTCCAAGGATAGGACGCCCCCAACTTGGCCGGTCAACCCGCGCTCGATCAGCCGCGTTCCGAAGCCCTTACGGGCGGGGGGACGCACCGGGGGCCCGCCGCGCTCGCGCCAGGCGAGCCTCAGGAGAGGACCGTCGTCACCCTCCCGGATGGACCAAGACATCTCCACCCGGCCGTCCGGGACCGAGAGCGCGCCGTACTTCATTGCATTGGTAGTCATCTCGTGCAGCATCAGCGCGAGCCATAGAGCCGCTTTCGCGCCGACCTCGATTTCGGGATCTGCGACCCGCACACGCTCCGATGCCCCCTCCAGGACGCCGATGCCCTCCCGGACGACGGCCGCGAGGGGGGCGCGCTCGGCGGCGCCTCCGAGCAGGATGTCGTGCGCCTTGCCGAGCGCGATTAATCGCTGGGAGAGTACCTCGCGCGCGTCATCGACGTCGGCGGCACCGCGCAGCGTTTGCGCCACCACGACCTGCACCATCGAGAACAGGTTCTTCATGCGGTGCGAAAGCTCGTGGTTGAGCAGGCGTTGCCGCTCCTCGGCCCGCAGCCGCGCGACGCCGACCTCGACGCGGTCGGCCACCACGCGCATGAACTCAAGTTCCTGCGCGGTCCAGGTCCGGGGCACGCGGTCGTGCACGAAGAACAGAGCCACCGTGCTGCCGCGCTCGCGGAGCGGGGTATCGACGAAGGCGGCCACGTCGATGGGCCGAAGCGCTGGCATGAAGGAGGCGGTGCGCGGGTCTGCGGCGACGTCGTGAATCACCAGCGGCTCGCCCCGCATGAGGCCGTGATGAAGCTCACCGTAGTCGGCGAAGCGGTGGTCGCCGGCCACGCTGACCTGTCCCGGCGCCGTCCAGTCCGGCTCGATGCTCACGTGTTGCCCGTCGCGTCGAGGCGGCCGAAACCGGCGCGGCTGGCGTTCAGCGCAGTGCCTGCGACCTCGGCCGCCACCCGCGTCACCTCGGCCACTTCGGTGAGGTCGCGCAGGCGGTCGCCGAGCTCCAACAGCACCGTCTTGAACCACTCGCTCTCGGCCAGCGCGTCCCGGTCGGCCCGCTGCTTGGTGATGTCGCGCGCGACGCCGACGAAGCGGAGGGGCTTGCCGGCCTCGTCGCGTTCGAGCTCGCCTTGCGGGCGATCCAGCGCACCTCCCCCGTGTCGGGTCGGCGGATGCGGTACTCGACGTCGCGCGGCGCCTGCCCGTTCGTGCGGAAAGTCGCGGTCGAGACGAGGTGCGCGTCCTCCCGGATAACCAGCCGCTCGAAGGCTGCAGACGGGTAGCTGTCGCGCGGTGGCAAGCCGTAGAGGCGGCAGAACTCGGGCGTGGCGTGCAGGACACCGTCGCGCCCGACGGCGAACACGCCCACGCCGCCGGCCTCCTGTGCGAGCCGCAAATGGTCCTCGGCCTCGCGCCGGGCGGCGACCTCACCCAACTCGGCCAACCCCGCCGACACGGTGCCGGCGAGCACTTGCGCGAGCTTGAGGTCGGTGGCAGTGAAGGCTCGGCGTCGGCTCGACTGCAGCTTGAGCACGCCGACCGCCTCCCTGCCACGGCGGACCGGCACGATCACGCAGGAGCGCAGGCGAAGGGACTCGACGAGGTCCCGCTTGACCCGGGCATCCTCCAGCACGTCGGGTACCAGCGCGGGCTCGCCGGAGAGCAGGCACGCCCCCGCGAGGCTGCCTCGCAGCGGCACCCGCAGCCCAGCATGGGGAACGAGTACGCCCGTGGTGGCGCGATAGACAAGCTCCTCGCCGTCCAACGTCTCGATGACGGCGCCCTCGGCATGCGGCACGGCTTCAATCGCACCCGTGACCAAGGCGTCCAGCATGACGCCCAGATCGCCTTTGGCCCCGGACAGGGCGGCTTGGGTGCGGATCAGCTCCTCGCTCTGCCCGAGCAGGCGGCGCTGTTCGGCCAACGCGCGACGCAGCTCCATCTGCGCCATGACCTGCCCGGCTAGCGCACGAAGGGATTCGGCTTGGCTAGGCGTAAGCCCGGACGGCCGGGGAGCGACGTCGATCACGCAGAGGCTCCCCAGCGCCTTGCCGTCCGGCGTGCGCAAAGGTGCGCCTGCGTAGAACCGGATGCCGGGCCCGCCGGTGACCAGCGGGTTTGTCAGGGTGCGAGGGTCGCGGGTCAGGTCGGGGATGACGAGCAGGTCCGGCTCGACGAGCGCGTGGACGCAGACGGACGCGTTCAGGTCCGTCCCGCATTCCGGGAAGCCGAGGCGTGCCTTGAACCACTGCTGGTCGCCGGCGACGAGGCTGACCAGGGCCACCGGGGTCTCGCAGATGTTGCGGGCGAGCAGGACGATGTCGTCGAAGCCCTTCTCCGGCGCAGTGTTGAGGATCCCGTAGGTGGCCAGAGCCGCGAGCCGGTTCGGGTCGACGACGGTGTCCAAGGTGGCTGCAGGTACGCTCATCGATGGGCCGGCGCTACTTGGCCTCGCGCGGAACCGACGCGCACGGGGCGTCTGGGGTTACGGGCCATGCGTCGCCCATTCACTTCGCTCAGGCAACGCTTGAACCCGTTCCGATAGCGTGAAAGCGGGGCGCGGTGCAGCCTATGCCCGCGCCGGATGGCGAGAAGGCGGGGGATCCCCCATGCGGTCGCCCCCATGGGTTCGTCAGGGCGCCGCGATGAGGTCCTTGATGCGGGAGGCCAGCGCCTCCATCACGAAAGGCTTGGTCAGCACTTGCATGCCCGGCTCCAGGTGGCCGTTCCCGACCGCGGCGTTCTCGGCGTAGCCGGTGATGAACAGCGCCTTCAATCCCGGTCGGCTCACGCGGCCGGCATCGGCCATCTGGCGCCCGTTCATGCCGCCCGGCAGGCCGACGTCGGTGACGAGCAGGTCGATGCGCACGTCCGATTGCAGGACCTTCAACCCGGCGGCCGCGTCCGCCGCCTCGATGGCGGTGTAGCCCAGGTCTTCCAGAACCTCCGTCACCAGCATGCGGATGCTCGGCTCGTCGTCCACGATGAGTACCGTCTCGCCCTGCTCGGCACGCGGAGCCGAGGCGAGGTCCGGCATGCTTTCGGCGCCCTCTGCGTCGCCGTAGTGGCGCGGGAGGTAGATGCACATGGTCGTGCCTTGACCGACCTCAGAGTAGATGCGCACCTGCCCGCCCGATTGCCGCGCGAAGCCGTAGATCATCGATAGGCCGAGACCGGTACCCTGACCGATCGGCTTCGTGGTGAAGAACGGGTCGAAGGCGCGCGCAATGACGTCCGGCGTCATGCCAGTTCCTGTATCGGTCACGCACAAGGACAGGTACTGCCCCTGCGGTAGATCGCGCTCGCGCGCGGCGCGGTCGTCGAGCCACTTGTTGGCGGTCTCGATGGTGATGCGGCCGCCGTCCGGCATGGCGTCCCGCGCGTTGATGCAGAGGTTGAGCAGCGCGTTCTCAAGCTGCGGCGGATTGACGAGTGCCGGCCAGAGGCCGGCCGCGCCGACCACCTCGATGTGGATGGTCGGGCCCACCGTCCGGCGGATCAACTCCTGCATGCCGTGGATGAGGGCATTCACGTCGGTGGGCTTCGGGTCGAGGGTCTGGCGCCGCGAGAAGGCGAGCAGGCGGTGGGTGAGGGCGGCCGCTCGCTTCGAGGCGCCCTGGGCTGCGTTGATGTAGCGGTCGAGGTCGGTGAGCCGGCCCTGGCTCATCCGGGTCTGCAGGAGTTCCAGGCTGCCGGAAATGCCGGTGAGCAGGTTGTTGAAATCGTGCGCCAGGCCGCCGGTGAGCTGCCCGACCGCTTCCATCTTCTGCGATTGGCGCAGCGCCTCCTCGGTCCGTGCGAGCGCCTGCGCGGCCTCCTTCTCGGCCGTGACGTCCCGGCCGACAGCGTGGATGAAGTCCGCGTCCGGCACCGCCGTCCAGGAAAGCCACCGGTAGGAGCCGTCCTTGTGCCGGTAGCGGTTCTCGAAGCGGGGAATGACCGAGCCGGCCGAAAGGTCGCCGGCGGCCGCGGCGGTCGAGGCCGCGTCATCCGGGTGGACGAGGTCCATGAAGGAGCGCCCGACGAGCTCGTCCCCGCTCCAGCCGAACAGCGCGGTCCAGGCCGGGTTGACCGCTACGATGGTGGCGTCGAAGCGGGCCACCAGCATCACGTCGGTCGAGAGGCGCCACATGCGGTCGCGGTCGCGCGTGCGCTCCTCGACCTGCTGCTCCAGGGACGCGTTGAGGCACTCCAGCTGGGCCGTGGCACGTTTGCGGTCCTCGATGTCGGTGTTCGTGCCGATCCACCGGACCACCGCGCCGCCGGGACCGCGGATCGGCTCGGCCCGAACGAGGAACCAACGATAGGTCGCGTCGGCGCGACGGATGCGGAATTCAGTCTCGTAGAGGGTGCCGTCGGCAAGCGCCGCCGCCCAGGCCCGGCCTGCGGCCTCGACGTCATCCGGGTGTACGATGGACGCCCATGCCGTCCCGTCGAGCTCGCCCGGCACGGTGCCAGCGTAAGCGTTGACCTGCACGTTGAACCAGTAGAGGTCACCGTTCGCGTCGGCGGCCCAGACGTGGTTCGGCATGGCCTGCGCGAAGACCCGGAACTGCTCCTCGCTCTCGCGTCGGCTCGCCTCTGCGCGGAAGCGCTCGATGGCGGCCCGGGTGCGCTCGGCGACGTCGCGCACGAAGTCGAGCTTATCGGTGCGCCAGTCACGCGGCTGCCGGTCGTGCAGGAAGAAGAGCGCCACGATGCGCCCGTGCTCCATCACCGGCACGTTGATCAAGGCACGTACGCCTATGGCCAGGAGCGGTCCCGGGTTGCCCGCGGTGCGCGGATCGACCGTCACGTCCGGGATGACGACCTCGCGGCCTTCCGCCAGGCCGGAGCGGACCTCACCGTAATCGGCGAAGCGGTGCCGCCCGGCGAGGCTGACCACGCCCGGGGCCGTCCAGTCCCGCTCGATATCGACGTACTCCAGCGCCTCGTCGACCGTGCCGTACCCGGCCCGGTCGAGACCTAGCGTGCGGGCCATGATCTCGGCGCCTACTGCCGCCATCTCGGCCGTGTCGCGGCATTCCTGAAGGCGGTCGCCGATGGCGATCAAGGCGTCCCGGAAGGATTCCAGCCTGCGGCGTTCCGTAAGGTCGCGGGTGACAGTACCGTAGCCGGTGACCGCACCCTCCGCGTCGCGGACCGGGAAGATGGTGTAGTGGACGGGGACCGCGGCGCCGGTCGAGAAGTTGCGGAACGCGAGGTCGCCTTCCCAGAAGCCGCCCTCACGCGCGGTGGGAAGGACCTTCCCTAGCACCGTTGGTCGGTCTGCCGGCTCGAAGTAGTCGAGCAGGATGTAGCCGCGGGCTTCTTCCAGGCCGGCCAAACCGACGAGCCGACGACCACCCTCGTTGACGAACTCCGCGTTGCCGTCGAGATCGGCCAACCCGATGAAGTCGCTCGACTGCTCGACGAGAGCCGCAAGACGCCGCGCGCGAGTTTCGGCGGTTCTGGTCTCCGTGATATCACGGACGGTGCCGACGAAGCGCACGGGTCGGCCGTCCCGGAAAACCGTGTTGCCCCTCGCGGCCAGCGTGCGCTCCACGCCATCGCGCCGGCCGATGACGCGGTACTCTAGCTCGAAACCGTCGGCCATGCCGATGGCTGCCTGCACGGCTTTGTCCGCCCGCTCCCGGTCGTCAGGGTGCACGCCAGGCAGGAAGGCGCCCTCGTAGGAGACGGGATCGTCGGGCGACAGCCCGAACAGGGTTCGGGTGCGCGCGTCCCACGTGAGCGCGCCGGTGACGAGGTCGTAGTCGTAGATGCCGGTCCCGGCCCCCTCCAGGGCTAGGCGGAGCCGATCCTCCGCCTCCTGCAGGTCGGCCCTGGCGCGGTGGCGCTCCGCGATGTCCGTGACCATGACGAAGATGCCGGCGACGGTGCCGTCGGCGGACCGGCGCGGGATGTAGCGGATCTCCGATTGCCGAGGGATGCCGTCCTGGTACGGCATCAGCGCGTCGAACGTGACGTCCTCACCAGCGAGCGCCCGCGAGATGAGGGGGAGGCGGGCCTGGTACACCTCCTCGCCGACGACCTCTCGCACCGGCCGATCCAGGATCTCGCTCGCCGGCCGCCCGAACCACGCCTCGTAGTACCGGTTCACGAACCGGTAGACGTGATCCTGGTCGATGAACGAGATCAGCACCGGCAGGGCGTCGGTGACAACCTGGAGCCCGTCGCGGACGCGGCGGGTCTCCCCTTCGGTCGCCGTGGCGTCGGTGCGGTCGCGCAGGATCTTGAGGAAGCCCATCCCGGTGCCGTCCGGTGAGCGCAGGGGCATCATCTCGCCGCTGGCCCAGAAGCGGGAGCCGTCCTTGCGCAGGTGCCAGCGTTCGTCCGCCGCGCGTCCGGTTTCGGAGGCGCAGCGCATCTCCGTCTCGGGCCGCCCGGCAGCACGGTCCTCGGGGGTGAAGAAGGTCGCGGCCGGCTGCCCGACCATCTCCTCGGCCGGCCAGCCCAGGATGCGTTCGGCGCCTGGGTTCCAGGCGGTGACACGCCCTTCGTGGTCGGTGGTGATGATGGCGAAGTCGACGGCGCTGCCGAAGATCGCACGGCAGAAGGCCGGGGTCGGCTCGCCGGGCATGAGCGGAGAGGAAGCGTTCAAGACAGGGTTACGCGGAGTGTTCGAGGAGAAGGCGGGGGCCCGACGGAGGTGGGTGCCGCTTGCCCGTCATATGAGGCGAGGCGTAGGCCGACCCAAGTTGTTAGGCAACCGGCGTCTGCCGGACCGGGGCGCACGCGGTCGCCGATATTGCCGGCGGTCAGGAGGATGCCGCCACGGTGTCGGCCATGCGGGCCTGACGGGCGCCGAGAGGCTTGTCGCCGCCGACCGTCGTGTCGCGCGCGGTCTGGTGTTCCATCTCGGCGTTGAGCTCGGCCCCGAGCAGCACCACCGTCGTGGACAGCCAGATCCAAGTCATGAAGCCGATGGCGGCGCCGAGCGAGCCGTAGGTCTCGTTGTAGCTGCCGAAGTTCGCCACGTACCAGGAGAACAGCCCCGACGCGGCCAGCCACAGGGAGCCGGCCACCGCGCTGCCCCATGTCACCCAGCGCCACCGGGGTTTCCGGCGGCTCGGGCCGAAGCGGTACAGCACCGCCAGGCTACCGATGACGAGGACGAGCAGGACGGGGAACCGAAGGAGCGCGATGTACCAGGCCTTCTGGTCGAGCCCGAGCACCTGCAACGCGGCCGGCACGACCACGATGCCGGTGAGGGCAAGCCCAACGAACAGCAGCGCCCCGACGGTGAATGCCAGCGACTGCAGGTTGAGCATCACGAACGAGCGCTTCTCCTCCTCCTCGTAGGCGATGTTGAGCGCGTCGAAGACCGCCTTCATCCCGCCGTTGGCGCTCCAGAGCGAGATCAGGATGCTGACGATGGCAGTCAGGCCCAGCGCCTTGTCGCCCTTGTCGACCAGACGCTTCACTTGACCGCCGACGATGTCGATGGCCCCGTCCGGCAGGATGCCGCGCAGGTCGTTCAGGTGATGGTTGATGGTGCTCGGGTCGGCGACCGCGCCGTAGATGGAGACGAGCGCCGCGATGGCTGGGAACAGGGCCAGGATGGCGTAGAAGGTCACGCCCGCAGCGACCAGCAGGATGCGGTCGTTGCCGAACTCCCGGTAGAGACGGAGCGCGATGTCCTTCCAGCCCTTGGCGGGGATCTCGGAGGGCGTGTCCGCCTTGCGCCCGCGCTCCGGCTCGGCCTCGGCCAGGCGCTCGGCCGCGGCGCCCTCGTGCGAGACGGGCGCATCCTCGGTACCGAGCTTCCGGTCCTCTTTCCCCGGACCGCCGGACGCAATCGGCAAGGAACCTCCGCGCCGCTTCGGTAAGGCGACCAGACCGACGAGGGCCACGCCCAGGCACGCGGTCCACAAGGTCGGCGAGGTCCGCTCGGGGCGAGCGGAAGGAGGCGTCGGGGCAGGCTGATCCGTCATGGCTCACCGGGGCGCAGGGCTCACGTTGGGCCCTGGGGCATCTGCACAACGGCAACGGACACGCTTTGGTGCCCGCGTGTCGCCGATATCGTGCTCGCCGGCCGTTCGCCATCCAGGCAGCCGCGACGACGCAGCCATCCAAGGGAGCGGTCGTGCGCGCCAACCTGCACTATCTAGGGCCCGGACCGACCGAGCGTGGCGGGCCAGGGCGCCCTGCCACGCCGAAGCGACAGGTGACGCGACCGCCATGCCAAGCAGGACTTCCCGTTGCGCGACATCCCCGGCGGGCCGGGGCCGTCGGAGGGCTACGAGCGACGCGGCGAAGGGTTTCGGGCGGCATGGCTGACGCGTTCCCGTTCCTGCCGTCCGGTGGCGTGACCGGCGCGGAGATCCGTGCCCGCGATTGGTCGAAGACATCGCTCGGGCCTCCGGACGCCTGGCCGACGGCCTTGCGCTCCACCCTGTCGCTGATGCTGTCCTGTCCTACCGCGATGTTCCTCGCCTGGGGCCCGGACCTGCTATGCTTCTACAACGACGCTTACCGGCCGATCCTCGGCTATCGACTGCACACCGCCCTCGGCCGGCCTTTCCGCGAGGTCTGGGCGAGCATCTGGGGCGAGATCGAGCCTCTGGTCGATGCCACGATGGCCGGCGAGAGCCAGAAGCTGACGGACGTCATGCTCGACCTCTCGCGCGAGGGAGAACCCGAGCGGAGCTGGTGGTCCTTCACCTACTCGCCGGTCCTCGACGATGCCGGCGGCATCGGCGGCCTGTTCTGCGTCATCACCGAGACCACGGACCGCGTGCTCGGCGAGGCCGCCTTGCGCGAGAGCGAGGACCACTTCCGGCACACGGTTGAACTCAACCCGCAGGTGCCTTGGACTTGCGACCCGCACGGCAACATCACCTCGTACTCGAACCGCTGGCTCGAACTCACCGGGCAAGCCGCGGGCGAGCCGGACGGGTCGGGCTGGGCCAAGGCGCTGCACCTCGATGACCTGCCAGGGACCATGACCGCTTTCGCGGCCTCGCTGAGCTCCGGCGAGCCGGTGGATGTCGATTACCGCATCCGCGTCGCAGGCGTCGGGGAGTACCGCTGGATGCGCGCCCGTGCCCGGCCGCGCCGGAACGAGGATGGCGACATCGTTCGCTGGTACGGAGTGGTCGAGGACATCCACGACCGCAAGGTCGCGGAGGAGCGGCTGCGCGAGATGAACGCGACGCTCGAACGCCGGGTCGGTGAGGCACTCGCGCAGCGCAAGCTCTGGGCCGACGTGTTCGAGACGACCGACGCCCTGGTTGCGGCACTCGACCCCGATTATCGCGTGGTGGCCTTGAACCGCGCCTTCGCCGACGGTTTTGAGGCTATGTACGGGGCCCGGCCCAAGGTCGGCGACGACCTCCTCGGCCTCCTGGACGGCGTTCCCGAGCAGCAGGAACTGGTTCGCTCAGTCTGGGAGCGGGCGCTCGCCGGCGAGGAGTTCGTGATTGTCGAGGAGTTCGGCAGCCCCGGTCGGTCGCGGTCCTGCTACGAGATCCGGTTCACGACGCTGCGGGACACGCAGGGACGGCGGATTGGTGCCTTCCAGTACGCCGTCGACGCCACCGAACGGGTGCGCGGGCAGGAGCAACTCGCGCGGGCCGAGGAGGCGTTGCGCCATGCTCAGAAGATGGAGGCGGTGGGTCAACTCACAGGTGGCGTCGCGCATGATTTCAACAACCTGCTGACCATCATCCGCTCCTCGGTCGAGTTCCTGCGTCGGCCGACCCTGCCGGAGGAGCGTCGTGCCCGCTACCTGGAGGCGGTGGCCGACACGGTCGACCGCGCCGCCAAGCTGACGAGCCAGCTCCTTGCCTTCGCTCGCCGGCAGGCTCTCAAGCCGGAGGTGTTCGAACTCGGCGAGCGCGTGCGGGCCACCGCCGAGATGCTGAACGCGGTGACCGGCGCGCGCATCCGCATCCTGACGGAGGTGCCCAACGGACCCTGCCACGAGCGGGCGGATACGAGCCAGTTCGAGACCGCGTTGGTGAACCTCGCCGTGAACGCCCGCGACGCCATGGACGGCGAGGGCACGCTGACGCTCCGGCTCACCTGCGGCGAGGGACTGCCTTCCATCCGGGGCCATGCCGGTGCGCCCGGGCCCTTCGCCGTCGTACGGGTCTCGGACGAGGGTGCAGGGATCGCGTCGGAGTTCCTGGCCCGCATCTTCGAGCCGTTCTTCACGACCAAGGAAGTCGGCAAGGGCACCGGGTTGGGCCTGAGCCAGGTCATCGGCTTCGCCAAGCAGTCGGGCGGCGACGTCGACGTGGCGAGCGAGGTGGGACGCGGGACGACCTTCACGCTGTACCTGCCCCATGTCGGCCCACCCGCGGAAAGCGAGGAGGACGGTGACGAGGAAGCCAGCGAGCAGGACGCGGGACGCGCCCTGCCCGTGCTGGTGGTGGAGGACAACCTCGACGTCGGGCGCTTCTGCACGCAACTCCTGGAGGATCTCGGCCACACGACGGTCTGGGCGCACAACGCGGAAGCGGCGCTCGACGAGTTGGGAAGGGTGCCGTCGCGGTTCGACGCCGTGTTCTCGGACGTGGTGATGCCCGGCATCGGGGGTGTCGAGCTCGCGCGGCGGCTGCGGGCCAGCCATCCGGACCTGCCGGTGATCCTGACCACCGGTTACAGCGATGTGCTGGCGCGTGACGACGCGCACGGTTTCGAGCTCGTGCGGAAGCCCTACTCGGCCGAGCAGGTCGCGCGGGCGCTGCGCGGCGTGCTGGCCCGTCAGCGGAAACGGACGCCGGCCTGAGGCCGTGCGTCGGGACGACGAGGGCACGAAGTGGCCTTACGGATGCGACGACATTTCGCGCCGGCAGCCTGCACCATGCCACCGGCTCGCGCTCTTGAGCCTGCGTCCGGAGCTGGTGCAACTCAAAGGGAATGCGGCAGCGCCACGGACATTGGCAAGCCCGTGCCGCGGAAGCTCTTGCGCGCCAGCAGGTTCAGGCCGTCAGGCGTCGGACGTTGGCGGCGACCAGATCCCGGTAGCGGGTGATGACGTCATCGTGGGATCCACCGGTCATCAGGGTGTTGGCGGCCTCCATCGCGGCCACCACCTTCTCACCGACCATCGAGACCATCTCGGCCTGTGCCTCGGCACCGCCCCAGGCAATGCGCACCAGGCGCAGCTCGACGACCTTCTGAGCCTCCAGGGCAAGCAGGAACGCGGCATAGAACGGGTTCGACATGGAGGCTTCCATGAGGGTCGATGCGTGCAATAACGCGAGGAGCGGCATTGTGTTGCCGGCATACGGCTACGAAGTCCCAAACGTGCTCTCGTGATGACTGCGTCCCGATTGCGGTCGCGCATCCTAAGACCACGACAACGCCGACACCGCTGCAAACGGCGCATCGCCCGGCGGGAATGACGTTCGCTTCGAAGGTTTGTGCCTTAGCCGGTCGCCCGATCCCGCTTTTCGAGACCCCTCTGATTGTCGGAATCGCTTTAACCGCAAGTTTGCCACCATACGGTTAAGAGGCCAGGGACGACTTTCTTCGAAAGGTGCGGTAAGGTTTGGCGTGACATAAACCAGGCAAAGACAAGTTTGCCTGGGAGTGTCCGACGATGGTCCTGCCGCCCCGCCTCGCGCGCTGGCTCGGCTCCACCCGCACCTGGATCGCCTTGGGCGTGCTCGCGCCCCTGGGCATGCTCCTGGTCTCCGCGCTGATGCTGCTCGACCTCAGGCGGGACGCCTGGGACAAGGCCGAGCAGACCTCGCAGAACCTGCTGCAGGTCATCGAGCGCGACATCGCCCGCAACGTCGAGCTCATCGACCTCTCCCTTCAGGCGGTGGTCGATAACCTGCGGGTCCCGGGCGTGGACGCGCTGAGCCCGGAGATGCGCCAGCTCGTCCTGTTCGACCGCGCGGCCACCGCCCGGGACATCGGCGTGATGCTCGTCACCGACGAGAACGGCGACAGCGTCATCGACGCGAACGCGGTGCCGGCGCGTAAGGCGAACTACGCCGACCGCGACTACTTCCAGGGCCACAAGGCACTCGCCGACCTCGGCTTGCACATCAGCAAGCCCCTGGTCTCGCGGCTGACCGGTGCCCGCATGATCGTCCTCAGCCGTCGCCTGACCAAGCCGGACGGATCGTTCGGCGGCATCGTGCTCGGCACCCTGCAGCTCGCCTATTTCAGCCGCCTCTTCGACCGGATCGGCCTCGGGCCCGAAGGCGCGATAAACCTCTTCCTGCGCGACGGTACGCGGCTGATGCGCCACCCGTACGATGAGGCCGACATCGGTGTCAGCATCGCGGGCACGGCCATCTTGGAGCGCTTCGTGCGCGAAGTGCGCGGCAGCTTCGTCGCCGCATCCGTTCGCGACGGGGTCGAGCGGCACTACGCCTTCACCCGGGTCGGCGACCTGCCGCTGGTACTCAACGTCGCGCTGGCGACCGCCGACATCGAGGCCGGCTGGCGCGCCAAGGCCGCCGTCATCAGCGCGGTGGTCCTGGTCCTCTGCGGCCTGACCGCTTGCCTGTCGCTCCTGTTCGGGCGGGAGCTCCGCCGCCGCGCCGAAATGCAGGCCGAGCTCGCGCGGCTGTCGCTCACGGACGCCCTGACCGGGCTGCCTAACCGGCGGCGGTTCGAAGGGACGTTCGAGCACGCCTGGAAGAGCGCCAACCGCACGGGCAAGCCGTTGTCCGTCCTCGTCGTCGATGCCGACCACTTCAAGCGCTATAACGACCGCCACGGCCATGCCGTGGGCGACGCGGTGCTGAAGGGGCTGGCGCGCTGCCTGTCGGCGAGCGTTCACCGGCCGGACGACCTCGTCGCGCGGGTCGGCGGCGAGGAGTTCGTGGTGCTCCTGCCCGACACCGACGAGGCCGGAGCCTTGCGCATCGCGGACAAGGTGCACGAGACCGTTGCGGGCCTGTCGGTCGAGGCCGCCCGCATCGAGGCCGGCACGGTGACGGTCAGCATCGGCCTCGCGACGGAGACGGGCAGGGCGTTCGAGCGCGCCGGGGCGCAGTACGAGGCCGCGGACGCGGCGCTCTACCGGGCGAAGGCCGCGGGCCGGAACAGGACCTGCGTCGCCGGTCGCGCCTGCGCGCCCCACCCCCTCGGCGAGGCGGCTTGACACCGGGACGCGGCCCCAACAATCCCGTAATCGCATGCGAGGGCAGGCCGGACGGAAGCCTTCGCCTCCGCCCACCGCCGTCCCCGAACCGCCACTATGACACGCTACCTCGTCGCGCGCGCCAACATGCTGGTCTTCGGCGTGCTCGTGGCCATCCTCGCCCTGGTCGGCGGAGTGACCTGGGAGCGCCTGAACGCTTCGCGCGATGCCCGGGAGTGGTCGCAGCATAGCTACCGGGTGCTCGCCGTCGCCAAGGACCTCGCCATCGCGCTCAGGGACGCCGAACGCGGTCAGCGGGGATACCTGCTCACCGGGCGCGACGATTACCTCGGCCCCTACAACGCCGCGCGCGACCGCCTCGGACTGCTCCAGGGCGAGCTCCAGAAGCTTACCGCCGACAACCCTGCCCAGCAGGAGCGCGTGCGCGCGCTCGCGCCGGCCGTCCAGCACAAGCTGGAAGAGCTCGCCCAGACGGTGCAGGCGCGCCGCGACGGCGGGTTCGGGACGGCGCTGCGCATCGTCAACACCGACGAGGGCCGCGGCCACATGCGCGAGGCGGAGGGCATCCTGTCAGGCGTGCTCGCCGACGAGCAGCGGCTTCTCGACGAACGTCTCGCCCAGAACGAGAGCCGGGCGGCATGGGTGCGCTCGTTGGTGATCGCCGGGGCGGCGTTCGCGGCCCTGATCCTGCTCTGGGCGGCGAGGCTCCTGAACCAGGCGTGGTCGCGTTCCCAACGGATCGAGGCGGAGCAGCGCGACCTAGCCTTGCGCCTGCGCACCACCATCGACAGCCTGAGCCAGGGCGTCGCGGTGTTCGGGCCCGACCGCAAGCTCAGGAACTCGAACGAGTGCTTCCAGGTCCTGCTCGACCTGCCCAAGGCCATGGTCCGCCCCGGCACCGCCTACGGCGCCTTCGCCGAGCACACGGCCGAGCCGGGCCGTCCCGCCCTGGAGACCGAGGACCAGGTCTGTCACGGCAGCCGGAATCCCCGCGAGGCGGTCACCTACGAGCGCGAGAACGCGGACGGGCACTACCTGGAGATCCGCCGTACCCCGATGCCGGATGGCGGCTTCGTGCTCACAATCTCGGACATGACCAAGCGTGCCCAGGCCGAGGGCGTGCTGCGCGAGGCCCAGAAGATGCAGGCCATCGGTCAGCTGACCGGCGGCATCGCGCATGATTTCAACAACCTGCTGCAGGTCATCCTCGGGAACCTGGAATTCGTCCGTGCCAAGCTCGACGGCGACGCCAAGCTGCAGCAGCGCATCGAGCGGGCTTCCTGGGCGGCCCAGCGCGGGGCGACGCTCACCGGCCAACTCCTCGCATTCGCGCGCAAGCAGCCGCTGGCGCCCGCGGCCATCGACCTCGCCGCGACCATGCCGGACCTGGTACCCCTTCTCCGGCGCACGCTCGGCGAGCACATCGAGGTGCGCTACGTCGAGACCGCGGGCCTGTGGCCGGCGATGGCCGACCCGGCGCAGCTTGAGAGCGCGGTCCTGAACCTCGCCCTGAACGCGCGCGATGCCATGCCGGGCGGCGGGCGCCTCACCATCGAGCTCGGAAACGTGGTGCTGGACGCGGCGTATGCCCGGGACCATGCCGAGGTGACGCCCGGGGACTACACGATGGTCGCGGTGTCGGACACCGGGCACGGCATGACGCCCGAGGTGGTCAAGCGCGTGTTCGAGCCGTTCTTCACGACCAAGCCGGACGGCAAGGGCACCGGGCTCGGCCTCGCGATGGTGTTCGGCTTCGTGAAGCAGTCGGGCGGACACGTGAAGGTCTACTCGGAGCCTGGCGAGGGCACGGCGGTGAAGCTCTACCTGCCTCGCGCCGTCGGGACCGCGTCCGCCGTGCAACGCACCGCCGCACCCGTCGACCTGCCGCGCGGTTCGGGGACGGTGCTGGTGGTGGAGGACGAGGCGACGGTGCGCGAGATCGCCTGCGCGATCCTCGCCGACCTCGGGTACCGGGTGCTGGAGGCCGCGGACGGCGAGGAGGCGTTGCGGGTATTCGGTACCAACGCCGCGTCCGTCGACTTGCTGCTGACCGACGTGGTGCTGCCCGGCAAGGTACGGGGCCGCGAGGTGGCCGAGCGCGTGCGATCCGTGCGGCCGGACGTGCGGGTGTTGTTCATGTCCGGCTACACCGAGAACAGCATCGTCCACCACGGACGCCTCGACGACGGGGTGCACCTCATCGGCAAGCCGTTCAAGCGGGAGCAGCTCGCCCGTAAGGTCGCCGAGGTGCTCGGCACGGCAGCCGGTCCCGCCGCCGAGGGCGGCAATGTCGTCCCGCTGCGACCCTGGCGCGACGCCTGAGACGCCCTGCAGGTTCACTCATGTTCGTGCGTCCGGCGCGACGAGAGGTTAAGCCCCCGGGAAACGGTGATACGCAAAGGGGCCGACGTGCCGCGCTACTTCTTCAACGTGTTCGACGGGCGCAGTTCGCCTGACGACGTCGGCTCGGTGCTCGGCGGGCCGGACGACGCGCGACGCGAGGGCATCAGGCTTGCCGGTGCGATCATCGACGAACACGCGCCCGTCATTGCGCTCGGCTCCAGCTGGCACCTGGAAGTGAGAGACGAGGGCGGGGCGTTGGTGACGCGCCTCGACCTCATCGTCGACGCGCCAGCGAAAGCGGCTTAGGCCAAGGCTTGGAAGTCGCGGTGCGACTAGGCGCCGGAGCTCGGAAGCGGCATTCGCACGGAGACCCGAAGCCCGTCCGGCGCGAAGGCGACGTCCACCTCGGCGCCGGTCTGGGTAGCCAGTACCTTATTGAGAAGGCGGTGGCCGAAGCCCTCGCGGGTGGGATGCGCGGCGGGGGGGCCGTCGTGCTCGGCCCAGTCCCAGCGCAGCGCTCGGCCGGCACGTCCGTCTTCGATCCACCAGGTGACCTGCACCCGGCCGTTCGGGTCGGCGAGCGACCCGTGCTTCAGGGCGTTCGTGGTCAACTCGTGCAGGGCCATGCCGACCGGCACGGCGAGCTCCGACGGCATCACGATCTTCGGTCCGTCCAGGGTCAGACGCCCCCTTTCGTCGTAGGGGTTGAGCTCGGCCCGCAGCAGACCCTCGAACGAGGCGGCCTGGGCGAGGTCCTCGGTGATCAGCGCGTGCGTTCGCGCCAGCGAGCCGATCCGGCCCGTGAACGCCTGGGTGAACTCGTTGACAGTCAGCGAGGAACGCGCCGTTGCATTCACCACGGCCTGGACGGTGGCCAGCGTGTTCTTCACCCGATGGTGCAACTCGCGCACCATCAGCGCCTGGCGGTCCTCGCCATGGCGCCGCTCGGTGACGTCCCGCTGAACCGAGACCCAGTGCGAGATACGGCCGTCCCGTTCGCGAACCGGGGTGATCAACCACTCCACGACGTATGGGGAACCGTCCTTGCGATAGTTCACCGCCTCGCCCTGGAAAGAGCTCCCCTCGATCAGGGCCGCCCGCATGCGGTCGAGGACCGCGCGTTCGGTCCCAGAGCCCTGCAAGATGCGCGGTGACAGGCCGAGGACTTCCTCGGCTTCGTACCCGGTCATGCGCGTGAAGGCGGGATTCACGTACTCGATGCATGGTCCCGGTTCGTCAAGGTCCGCAGAGGTAATGACGATGGCCTCGCCCGAGGCTTCGACGGCGGCCTGCAGAAGCCGGGGATCCGGCTTCCTCCTCGCGGTGTCCTGGCCTCCCAACGCCCCCTCCCAACCCGGCCCCGACCTAAGAGGCTGCCGGGTTAACTTTGTCTTGCCTTCCAGGTTGCCGCCCTGCGTCGTCGTCGCATCCAGCGATCCGGGGGACCAGCGAGCGTGAGCGCCAACTGGGCTAGGGGAGACAGCACATGGAACCGGCGCCACCGCCTCAGAAGAGGGCGACCAAGGCCACTCCTGCCACCATCAGAACGCCACCCAGGACACGCCAGATGCTGGCGTGGTGCACCTCGAAGCCGAACAAGCCGTAGTGGTCGAGCGCGATGGAGGCGAGGACGCCAACCGTCACCAGGGTGCCCAGGAACGGGGCCGCGCCGAGCTTCGGGGCGATGAAGAGCTGGGACAGCGTCATCACGGCCCCGAGCACGCCACCGCACCAGGCCCACCACGGGACCTGTGCCGCCTGCTCGTGGCTCGGCAAGCTCAACCGGCCGGTGACCAGGCCTGCGACCAACAAGGCGGACCCGCTGACGACGACAACGACGAGGCCGGCGAAGAACGGCTGCGTGGAGGACTTCGCCAAGGTCGAGTTCGGGCCGGGCTGGATCGCGTTCGCGAGCCCGGCGAGCATGGCGAAGCCGTACAGATACCACATGCGGGAGCCTCGGAGAGGGAAGGGCAACCCTACTTGGGTCATCCCGGTGGGTACGTCGTCCGGATCAGGATGCCGCAGGCGCTCGTGCAAACACTTCCACATGCCAGCGGTTGTCGCCGGCGTTCTTCGGGCCGGAGGCGGCTGAGGGACAATCGAAGGCGGAGGCGTCACGATGGTCGTGCACGATCAGGGTTGCCCTTACATGCGGCAGCTGCACGAGATGCTAACCGACGGACCCTTGTCGGTTACCCCGGCCTTGGCGGACGCACTGCTGGACCGGCTGATTGCCTTCGAGGCGGAAGCGAAGGGCGCGGGGGCCCCGGCCAATACCCTCAACGCTATCTCGAACGCCCGCTTCACCGCAGGGGTCGCCACGCTGCGCCCTTGGTTCCCGATGCCGCGCGGACACTGAAGGGAGATTGACCTCGTGAGTTCAGCACAACCGGTATTCCGCTTCCTGGTGGCCGAAAGCGAGACCCCGGAGGCGCGCAAGGCGAGACGCGACAGCGTAGGCCATTCGTCGGGTGAGACCTACCTCGACATCCTGCGCAGGCTCGCGCCAGGCGCCACCTGCGACCGCATCCAGCCGGCCGACGCCGACGCGGCGCTGCCGCCCGGAGCCAGCCTGACCGAGTACGACGCGGTGTTCCTCACCGGCTCGCCGCTGCATCTCTACGAGGAGACGCCCGAGACACGGCGCACGGTCGACTTCATGCGGGCGGTGTTCGCCGCCGGCACCCCGGCCTTCGGCTCCTGCGCCGGGCTGCAGGTCGCGACGGTCGCCGCCGGCGGCAGCGTACGCCCGAACGCGCGCAGCCCGGAGGCCGGGTTCGCTCGGCGGATCACCCCGACCGAGGCGGGACGTACGCATCCGCTCCTGGCAGGCCGGCCCGCTTCCTACGACGCGCCGGCCATCCACACCGACGAGGTGGAGGCGTTGCCGCCCGGGGCGACGCTGCTGGCCGGCAACCGGGTCACGGCCGTGCAAGCCGCCGAGATCCGCTTCGAGGGCGGCGTGTTCTGGGGTGTGCAGTACCATCCCGAGATCGGCCTCGACGAGGTGGCTGGGGCCCTGCGCCGACAGGCGGAGAGCCTAGTGGAGGCGGGCCTCGCCCGAGGCGATGAGGACGTCGAGGCATTCGCCACGCAAATCGATGCCCTGCACCGTGAGCCCGGGCGGCGGGACCTTGCTTGGCGGCTCGGCCTGGACGAGCAGGTCACGGACGAGCGGCTGAGGCTTGCCGAATTGCGTAACTTCATCGAGGCGCTTGCCCGGTTCAGAAGGGAAGTGCTCGTGGTTGTGGGTAAGTGACCCTGCCCGAACACGGCGTGGAACGAGGCCGCACTGACGTCGTTGCCTGGAGCCGCGGCACCCCGTGCGGATTCCGTGTGCACCTTCGTGACTTGCGTGCCGAGTTCCCATGCAACTACCCCGAGACGATACCAATCACCCGAGGGCCGAGGCTTTCCGCGCCTTCATCCGCGATGCCGGCTTTCCCTGCGTCGGCGCCAAATCGGCCTTGTCCAAGGGCCAGATGCGTGTCCTGGTCGCCCGCGACATCACCTCGGCGTGGGACGACATGCGCATCTACCCCGCGCTGATCGCCTTCGCCGCGCGCTACCGGCAGCGACCTGACCTGTTCCAGAGCTTCGCCGTCATCTTCGAGGGTCCGGGCGACCTCGACGAGGAGGGCTTCGAACGGCACCTCTGGGATCGTGTGCAGTCGCTCGCCGACAAGGACGCCTGGCTCGGCCATCCCTGGGATGACCGCGTGGCGCGGGAGCCTGACAACCCGCACTTCTCGCTGAGCTTCGCCGGCGAGGCGTTCTTCGTCGTCGGCCTGCACCCGAACGCCAGCCGGCCGGCGCGTCGGTTCTCCTCGCCGGTGCTGGTGTTCAACCTGCATGCGCAGTTTGAGCATCTCCGAGAGGCGGGCCGGTATGAGAAGCTGCGCTCTTCCATCCTGCAGCGGGACGAGGCGCTCGCCGGTTCGGTCAACCCGATGCTGGCACGGCACGGCGAGACGTCGGAGGCGCGCCAATACAGCGGCCGGGTCGTCGGCGAGGAATGGCGCTGCCCCTTCCGCCCACGTGGCACGAATGCGGGAGGCGCCGATGTGCGTTGACGCCGCCACCCACGAGATCGCGCCGCGCTCGGGCGTGGCCTTCACCCTCGACAAGGGCGACCGCCTGACCGTCATCGATCCGCACGGCGAGCAGGTGGCGGATCTCCTGGCCTTCAACCGCCACGACCTCGAAGAGGTGATCTCGTCCGGCCGCACCCTCGACTACGCGAGCCGGATCTACCTGACGACCGGCGATCCGCTCTACTCGAACCGCTCGAACGTGCTGCTGCGCATCGTCGAGGACACGGTGGGCCGCCACGACTTCCTGCTGACGCCGTGCTCGGCCGATACCTTCCGCATCATCTACGGGGACGCGGACCCGCACCGCGGCTGTTTCGGCAACCTCGCGGCGGCGCTCGCTCCATACGGCGTCGCGCCCGACCGCATCCCGGTGGCGTTCAACTGCTTCATGAACGTGCCCGTCGACGGCAGGACGGGCGTCATCACGGTCGAGCCGCCGCTCAGCCGGGCCGGCGACCGCATCACCTTCGAGGCCGAGGCCGACCTCGTCATCGGCCTCACCGCCTGCTCGGCGCTCCAGTCGAACAACGGCAGCTTCAAGCCGATCCACTACCGCATCGAGCGGTGCCGCCAAGGCGGGCGCGACGGCGGCGACCTTGGCGAAAGCGACGCCGGTCGCAACGCTTCCGCGTCTGGCGCGTAGCCATGCCGTGCCCCGAACCGGGGACTTGGCACGGAGCAGATTGAACATGGCGCACAAGCCGCTGCGCGAGCAGGTCATCGTCGTCACCGGCGCGTCGAGCGGCATCGGCTTGGCGACCGCCCGCATGGCCACCGAGCGCGGCGCCCGCGTGGTGCTAGCCGCCCGCAGCAGGGACGTGCTCGTCCGGATCGCCGCCGAGCTCGGACCGAAGGCCGCCTACGTCGTGGCCGATGTCGGCCGGCGCGAGGACGTCCAGGCCATCGCCGAGAAGGCGGTGGCGACGTTCGGTGGATTCGACACCTGGGTCAACGTCGCCGGCCTGACCGTCTACGGCCCCTTGCGCGAGATCGCCTACGAGGACCATCAGCGCCTGATCCAGACCAACCTGTGGGGCACGGTGAACGGCTCGCTCGTCGCCGTGGAGCACCTCCGCCGACGAGGCGGCGCGCTGATCAACGTCGGCAGCATCGCCTCCGACCTCGCCTTCCCGTTCCAGGGCCTCTACGCGGCCTCCAAGCACGCGGTGAAGGGCTTCACCGACACCTTGCGCATGGAGATGATCGCAGACAGGGCGCCGGTCTCGGTCACCCTCGTGAAGCCCGCCTCCATCGACACGCCGCTGCCGAATAGGGCGCGCAACTACATGGACCGCCAGCCCACCCTGCCGCCGCCGATCTACCCGCCCGAGGAGGTCGCCAACGCCATCCTGCACGCCGCCGTGCATCCGCAGCGGGACATCTTCGTGGGTGGCGGCGGCAAGCTGTTCGTGATGGGCAAGGAGTTCGCGCCTGGCGCCTACGACGAGCTCGCCCCGGCCATCATCGCCCTTCAGAAGCGGGCCGAGGAACCAAGGGACCCCCAGGGCGCCCTTCATGCGCCACGGCATGCCGGAGCAGTCCGCGGCGACCCGCCAGTCTACGTCATGCGCACCAGCGCCTACACCCGGGCGACTCTGCATCCCCTCGCGACGGCCAGCGTGCTCGCCGCCGGCTTGGCCGCCACGGCCGCCGTGATCCTCGGCACGCGGTCAAGACCGCGCCGCCGCTGACCTCCAACGCCTCGCCGCGCCCGGAACCTGGTCGCGGCCGACCTTCTTTCCCACCCGATACCCGACGACCGGAGATGACCGTCCATGAAAGCACTCACGTGGCAGAGCCGGGGCAAGATCACCTGTGAGACCGTGCCCGACCCGAAGATCGAGCACGGGCGCGACGTCATCATCAAGGTGACCGCCTGCGCGATCTGTGGCTCCGACCTGCACCTGATGGGCGGGTTCATGCCGACGATGGAGTGCGGCGACGTCCTCGGCCACGAGACCATGGGCGAGGTCATCGAGGTCGGTAAGGACAACCACAAGCTTAAGGTCGGCGACCGCATCGTGGTCCCCTTCACCATCTGCTGCGGCGAGTGCCGACAGTGCAAGTGGGGCAACTGGAGCTGCTGCGAGCGCACCAACCCGAACGGCAAGCTGCAGGCCGAGACCTACGGCTATCCTCTGGCCGGCCTTTTCGGGTTCTCGCACATCACTGGCGGCTACGCGGGAGGCCAGGCCGAGTACCTGCGCGTGCCCTACGCCGACGTCGGGCCCATCGTCGTGCCCGAGGGTCTCACCGACGAGCAGGTGCTGTTCCTGAGCGACATCTTCCCGACCGCCTACCAGGCCGCCGAGCACTGCGACATCGGTCCCGAGGACACGGTCGCCATCTGGGGCTGCGGCCCGGTCGGCGTGCTCGCGGTCAAGTGCTGCTACCTGCTGGGCGCCAAGCGCGTCATCGCCATCGACAGCGTGCCCGAGCGCCTGGCGCTCGCCCGTGAGGCCGGAGCGGAAACCATCGACCTGTCCAAGGAGAACGTGCAGGAGACGCTGATGGAGATGACCAAGGGGCTCGGCCCGGACTCGGTCATCGAGGCGGTCGGCATGGAGTCCCACGGAGCCGACACGATGCTCCAGAAGGTCACCTCGGCCATCATGGAGCACACCGTCAGCCTTGAGCGGCCCTATGCGCTCAACCAAGCCATCCTCGCCTGCAGGCCAGGCGGCAACGTCTCGATGCCGGGCGTGTTCGCGGGCCCGGTCGGTCCCGTCGCCCTCGGCATCCTGATGAACAAGGGCCTGACCCTGAAGACCGGGCAGACCCACATGGTGCGTTACATGAAGCCGCTGATGGAGCGCATCCAGAACGGCGACATCGACCCGTCCTTCATCATCAGCCATCGCTCCACCAACCTGGAGGACGGCCCGGCCCTGTACGATATGTTCCGGGACAAGAAGGACAACTGCACCAAGGTCGTCTTCAAGCCGCACGGCTGACGCCAACCGGGTCACGGCCGGGTACGGCCTCAACGCGCGAAGGAACGGATGGTGGACGACACACGCGACCTCGCCCTGGTCTTCGCCGGCGGCAATGCCGTCGGCGCCTACCATGCCGGGACCTACGAGGCGCTGCACGGCCACGGGCTCAGGCCCGGATGGGTCGTGGGCGCCTCCATCGGCGCGGTGACGGCCGCCATTATCGCCGGCAACGCTCCAGAGGACCGGGCCGCCAAGCTCCGGACGTTCTGGGACGAGGCGACCCAGGCCACGGGGCCGAGCCCGACCGGGTTGCTCAAGCCGCGCCAGGTCTACAACGGGTTGCATGCGATCCTGGCGCTGGCCGGTGGGCGGCCGACCATCTTCGGCCACCGTTTCCCGGGCCTATGGTCGGCCCTGCCGTGGGTGCCGAACGACGTGGCCCTGTTCGACAACAAGCCCCTGCTGCGAACGCTGGAACGCCTCGTCGACTTCGAGCGGCTGAACCGAGGCGGTACGCGCCTGACGGTCGGGTGCGTCGACATCGAGACCGGCGAGGAGGTCTACTTCGACACTGCCCGCCAGGAGGTCCGGCCGGAGCACATCCTCGCCAGCACGGCCATCCTGCCGGCCTTCCCGCCGGTCGAGATCGGCGGGCGCGTCCTATGCGACGCGGGCTACACCAACAACCTCCCCCTAAACCCGCTCTTCGAGACCGAGCCGGGGCGGGACCTCCTCTGCATCGCCTCCGACCTGTTCTCCCTGAGGGCGCCGCGTCCCGCATCCCTCGACGCGGTGCTGGAGCGGGCCAACGACCTCATCTTCGCCAGCCCGCCGCGCCGGGCGATAGCGGGGCTGAGGCGCGAGTACGCGTTGCGGGAACGGCTCGATCCCGCGGGGCCGGCGGTGACGCTGCTGCACCTCGTCTACCAGGCGGGTGCGGAGGAGCTCGCGGCCAAGAGCTTCGACTTCTCGCCTTCGTCCATTAGCGACCGCTGGACGGCGGGTGTACGCGACGCGGCGCAAGGGCTTGGAGTGTTGAAGTCCGGCAAGAGCGAGAAGGGACGATTCCGGTATCTCAGCCTTCCCGATTGCCCCGACGCCCCGAAGACCGCCGCGCCTCAGGCGGCCTCCGCGGTGGCGTAGCGCCGGCAATGCTGCAGGTAGCCGACCTCGTGGCGACCGGCGAGCTCGACCACGCTCGACCAGAGCCACGAGGGCGCCTGCTCCCCGCCGTCCGTGCCTCGCATGACCTCGTCCCGCCAGCCCGCGCGGGTGGCCTCGTCCATCTGCCGCCCGTGTGCCTTGCCGACGACGTGGGCGAGGTAGTGCGCCGCCCGAACCGCCTCCTCGCGGCTGAACTGGTCGACGTCGAGCTTCAGGTCCTGCGGGGCGAGTTCGCGCATCACTACCGGCTTGCCGATCAGGCTGACCGGCAGCATGCGCTCGCCCAGGTTCGGCGAGAGCGCCCGGGCACCGGTGACCACCCGCTCGGCCGGGTCGGCGGGCATCCTCGCGCCCGTTGCCGCCGGCGCCGCGGGCTCGACGGCCTCCTTGAGGTCGACGAGCGCCAGGCGGCGCTTGCCGCCGTCCTCGATGCGCACGAGGGCGGCGTAGCGCAGGAAACCGAGCGAGGAGCAGCCCTTCATCCAGTAGGCCGCGTCGATCAGGCGGATGTCGGCGTTCTCGCCGCGGCCATTCAGAGCCAGCAGCAGTCCGCGTACCTGCTCCTCCTCGAACAGGTCGCCCAAGGCATCCCGTTCCGTCTCATCGAGCGCCCAGAACTTGCGCCCGAGCGGGATGGAGGGCTCGACGTCCTTCAGGCGTTCGCGGGCGAGGTGCTTCCAGCGACGACCGAGCGCCTGACGCCGCACCGTGCGCACCACGTCAGGCTCCGGCGGTACCCCGTCCCCGCCGGGTCCAGCGAGCCCATTTGCGTAACCTCGGACCATCTCTTCCAGCATTCGCGCCGTGACTACGCCTGGCAGGTCTGAGCCCCGCGCGGCGCTCGCCAGCGGCAGCCCGAGGCGGACGAGGTCGTGCGTCGGGTTGCCGACGACCGTCTGGTCGAGGTCGCGGACCTGTATGTCGACGTGCCCGTCGGCGTCGGCGAGCGGGCCCAGGTTGCCGAGGTGGCAGTCACCGCAGATCCAGACCGGCGGACCCTCCGGCAGGGTGCCACGTGCCAAACCGTCCAACCACTCGTAGAACCGTACGGTGTTGCCCCGGACGTAGGCGTGGGCGGACCTCGCCATTTTCAGCCGGCGCTGCCGCTCCAGCACCGCCGCACGTTCCTCGGGACCATGGCTTCCGGCTTTGGGCATCTTGTCGTCTCACGCACGTTGCGCGGCCCTACTCCCTTGCCGCGCCCATCAACGCACGAGAACATGTGGGCAACGCGCGTCGTTTCGTCTCCTCCGTGGATTACCGGACCGGCTTGTCCGTGCGGGGACTGCGGGGAGAAACGCCCTATGTGGCTCGGGCCGACGCCCCCCGCACCACGCTCCCGGAACCTTGCCGCGCATGATCCAGCCGACCCGCATCAAGCCCCTCAACGACATGCCCTTGCGGGAGCGAGCCGCTTACGTCCTGTACTGGATGGGGCTGTCCCAACGCGTCCACTTCAACCCGGCCCTGGAATACGCCGTCGAGGAAGCCAACAGGCTCGGGCTTCCGGCGCTGGTCTGCTACGGGCTTGCCGAGGGCGTCCCGGAAGCGAACGCCCGCCACTGGGCCTTCCTGCTAGAGGGGATGGCAGAGGTCGGGCCGGAGCTGGCCAAGCGCGGCATCGCCTTTGTCGCCCGACGGCAGACGCCGGTCGAGACGGCCTTGCTCTACGCGGCGGACGCCGCCCTGGTCGTCTGCGACCGCAACTACCAGAAGCCGGTGCGCCGCTTCTACGCCGACTTCGCAGAGCGGGCGCCGTGCCGCGTGATGCAGGTCGAGGGCGAGGTCGTCGTGCCCGTCGAGACTGCCTCTCCCAAGCACGAGGTCGCCGCCCGCACCCTGCGGCCCAAGCTCCGCCGGCTCCTGCCCGAGTACCTCGTGCCTCTGGACGAGCGGCCGGTCGCCCACCGGGCGGACCACCTCCGCTTCGAGAGCACGCTCGACCTCTCTGACGTGCCGAAGCTGGTGGCCGGCCTGAATGCCGACCAGAGCGTGCGGCCGGTGCGGCGGTTCAAGGGCGGCACGGCGCGGGCTGAGGCGACGCTGGGCCACTACCTGGACGCCCGCTTCAACCGCTACGCCCAGGTGCGCGGACGATCCGAGGCGGGGGCGGCCTCGCACATGAGCCCCTACCTGCACTACGGCCAGATCTCGCCGGTCGCCATCGCGCTCAAGGTGCTGGCAGCCGCGACTGGCGGCGAGGACGACAAGACGGCTTACCTGGAGGAGCTCGTCGTCCGGCGCGAGCTCGCGATGAACCACATCTTCTACGAGCCGAACTACGATAGCTACGAGGCCGTCCCTGCCTGGGCCCGCAAGACGCTCGATGCGCACCGGGGCGACGAGCGCCCCTACCTCTACACGCCCGAGCAGTTCGAGCAGGGTTTGACGCACGACCGCTACTGGAACGCGGCGATGATGGAGATGCGCGAGACCGGGTACATGCACAACCACATGCGCATGTACTGGGGCAAGAAGATCCTGGAGTGGTCGGCCTCGCCCGAGGAGGCGTTCGAGACGGCGCTGCGGCTGAACAACAAGTTCTTCATCGACGGACGCGACGCGAACTCCTTCACGAACGTGACGTGGCTCTTCGGCCTGCACGACCGGCCTTGGGGTTCGCGCCCCGTCTATGGCAACGTTCGCTCGCTTGGCGCGGCGACCCTCAAGAAGTTCGACGCCGACGGCTATGTGCGCGAGGTCGAGCGCCTCGCCGCCGTCGAGCGTTCCTGACGAGGCTCCTGGGGATCCGCTCTGGCATGCCAGCACCGGTTTCGGTGACGGGCTTGTACCGGACGCGCTGTTTCGAGCACATAAGCGATTCCGATCCCGCACGGACCCGCCCGCCGGATGCAAGGCCCGCCCGCAACCTCTCCGAACCCATTTCCCGGCGGCGGCGCGATGGCCGTCCGGATGCGGGAGCACGACTGGGACGCGAGCGCACTTGGTCCTGCCACCGCGTGGCCGGCGGAGCTGACCGTCACGGTTCGCACGATGCTCCGGGCCGCCACTCCGATGGCGGTCTACTGGGGTCCGGAGCTCCTCATCCTCTACAACCTCTCATGGGGAGCGCTTGTCGGCGGCAAGCATCCCGGCGCCCTGGGTCGACCGGCGCGGGACGTCTTTCCCGAGGCGTGGCACGAACTCGGGCCGATGTTCGCCCGAGTTCTCGACGGCGGCGAAGCCGTGGAGGTGCAGGACCAGCGGCTCGTCCTCGACCGGAACGGCATGCCCGAGGACACCTGGTTTACCTACAGCCTTAATCCGATTCTCGACGCGGAGGGTCGGGTCGCCGGCATCCTGAACGTCGCGCAGGAGACGACTGGGCGCGTGCGCGCCGCCTCCGGCTTGGTCGAGAGCGAGGAACGGTTCCGCAGCTTCGCGGAGAACTCGGCCGACGTGCTCTGGATCGCGAACCCGGATGGGGGCCGGCTTGAGTACCTGAGCCCGGCCTACGAGCGCGTCGGGGGTGACCGGCGCGAACTGGTGATGGGCGACCTCGCGCGCTGGGCCTCGCTCGTCCACCCGGAAGACCGGGAGCGTGCCTACGCGGCTATGCCGCGCCTGCTCTCCGGCGAGACCCACACCGTCGAGTACCGCATCGTGCGGCCGGACGACGGGGCCGTGCGCCACATACGCGACACGGGTTTCCCTATTCGCGACGCTGGAGGCGGCCTGCGGCGCTTGGGTGGCATAGCGCAGGACGTCACCGCGGAGCACGCCCGGGAGGAGGCGCTTGAGCGCCGCATCGCTGAGAGCACGGCTGAGCACGACCGGGTCTGGCGCAACTCGCGCGACCTGCTGGTGGTGGTCGGCGTCGACGGGGTATTCCGCGCGGTGAACCCGGCCTGGAAGGCGATCCTGGGCCACGACCCGGCCGAGGTGGTGGGACGCAGCTTCCAGGAGTTCATCTGGCCCGAGGACGACGTCGTCACGCGTACGGCACTGACCTACGCGGCCACGGCGGAGGACCTCACGGCCTTCGAGAACCGCTACCGCCACCGGGACGGCACGCCGCGCTGGATCTCCTGGCACACGGCCGCCGAGGGCGACATCGTCTACGCCTACGGGCGCGACGTCACCGCCGAGAAGGAGCGGACGGCGGCGCTCGCCGAGGCGGAAGAGGCCCTGCGGCAATCCCAGAAGATGGAGGCCATCGGTCAGTTGACCGGGGGCGTGGCGCACGACTTCAACAACCTTCTCACCATCATCCGCTCGTCGGTCGACTTCCTGCGCCGGCCCGACCTGCCGGAGGAGCGTCGCCGCCGCTACCTGGATGCGGTCTCGGATACGGTGGAACGGGCCGCCAAGCTCACCGGGCAGCTCCTCTCGTTCGCGAGGAGGCAAGCGCTCAAGGCGGAAGTCTTCGACGTCGTCGCGTGCCTGCGGGGCGTGGCGGAGATGCTCGATACCGTCACCGGCGGGCGTATCCGCGTGGTGACCGAGCTTCCGGACGTCGCCTGCTTCGTGCGTGCCGACCGCAGCCAGTTCGAGACGGCGCTTGTCAACATGGCGGTGAACGCCCGCGACGCCATGGACGGCGAGGGCACCCTGAAGCTGCGCCTGGCGTGCGGGGTGGGCAAGCCCGCCATCCGCGGGCACGCCCCGGTGCCGGGACCCTTCGCCGCCGTGTCGCTGACGGATACGGGCTGCGGCATCCCGCCTGAGGCCGTCGGGCGGATCTTCGAGCCGTTCTTCACCACCAAGGACATCGGGAAGGGCACGGGGCTCGGGCTGTCCCAGGTTTTCGGGTTCGCCAAGCAGTCGGGCGGCGACGTGGGCGTGGCGAGCGCGCCGGGGCGCGGCACCACCTTCACGCTCTACTTGCCCGAGACGGAGCCGGGCAACTCCGAAGGGGTCCAACAGCCCGAGACCGAGGACGCGGCGACCGTCGGCGGAGCCGGCCGGCGCGTGATGGTGGTGGAGGACAACGTCGAGGTCGGGCGTTTCGCGACGCAGATCCTTGAGGACCTTGGCTACGAGACGATCTGGGCGGCTAACGCCTCGGAGGCGCTGGCTCATCTTGGCGGGGCCCGACACGACTTCGACGCGGTGTTCTCGGACGTCGTGATGCCGGGCATGAACGGGGTCGAGCTCGCGCGCGAGATCCGGCGACGGTGGCCGGACCTGCCCGTGGTGCTTACCTCCGGCTACAGTCACGTGCTCGCCCAGGAAGGCGGTCACGGCTTCGAGCTCCTTCAGAAGCCGTACTCCGCCGAGCAGCTCTCGCGCATCCTCCAGCGCGTGGCCCGTGCACCTGTCGGCACGTGAGACGGGGATTCGAACCCGCCGGAGCCGTGCCGTCTCGGTCCTCGGCGGCCCGGGCGGCGGGGCAACCTCAAAGCCATCGCGGCGTTTCCGGGACGCTGCCGCAAACCCGCCATCACGACGCATCATGGCCGACCGGAAACGGCAAACGGCGGGAAGTTCCTCTTGTCAGCCATCGCCTCGACCAGACACGACCCCGGAACATGTCCGAAAGCACCTCGTCCTTGACCACCGCATGCCTGTCGGGAGGCGGACAGATGGGCGCTCGCATGCGCGCCCACGACTGGTCGTCCTCGCCGCTCGGCGCGCCGGAGACCTGGCCGCAGGCGCTGCGCTCGGTCGTGAGCCTGATGCTCGGCTCCAGGTTCCCGATGTTCGCGGCCTGGGGGCCGGAACTCGCCTTCGTCTACAACGACGCCTACGCGGAGATCCTCGGCGACAAGCACCCGGCCGCCCTGGGCCGCCGCTTCCGTGACATCTGGTCCGAGATCTGGGACGCCGTCACGCCATACGTCGACAGCGCCATGGCGGGCGAGCCGACCTGGGCCGAGAACCTGCCGTTCACGATGAACCGGCACGGCTACGACGAGCGGACCTACTTCACCTTCTCCTACTCGCCGATACGCGACGATGCCGGCGTCGTCGGTGGCATGTTCTGCGCCTGCACCGAAACCACCGCCAAAGTGCAGGCCGAGGAGGCCTTGCGCGCCAGCGAAGCCCGCGCCTCGGGCGTGCTGGAGGGCATGGGCGAGGGCTTCATGCTCCTCGACCGCGACTTTCGCATCCTGCAGATGAACGCCGAAGGTTTCCGGCTGGAGGAGCGGTCGCCCGATCAGATCGTGGGCCGCTCGCATTGGGAGGTCTACCCGGGCTCCGAGGCGATGCCCATCGGGCACATGTACCTGCGCGCGATGCAGGAGCGCATCTCCCTCACGCTGGAACACCGCTATGTCTGGCCTGACGGGCACGCCGCCTGGCTGGAGGTGAGGGCCTACCCGCATCCGGAAGGCCTGGCGCTGTTTTATCGCGACGTGACCGAGCGACGGGAGCGCGAGGACGCGTTGCGCGAGGCGGAGGCGCGCTTCCAAACCATCGCCAACTCCATCGATCAGATGGTCTGGTCGACCCGGGCGGACGGCTACCACGACTACTACAATCAACGCTGGTACGACTTCACCGGCGTGCCGCCTGGCTCGACCGACGGCGAGGAGTGGGAGGACATCGTTCACCCCGACGACAGGGAGCGGACCTGGACGGTCTGGGGCGAGTCCCTCGCGTCGGGCGAACCCTACCGGATCGAGTACCGGCTGCGGCATCACACCGGCCAGTACCGCTGGACGCTCGGACGTGCGTTGCCGATGCGCGACGCGTCCGGGCGGGTCACCCGCTGGTTCGGCACCTGCACCGACATCCAGGACATTGTCGAGGCGCGCGAGGTGCTCACGCGCTCGCGCGAGGAACTCGAAGCGCTGGTGACGGAGCGGACCGCCGACCGCGACCGCATGTGGCGGCTGTCGACAGACATCATGCTGGTCGCCCGCTACGACGCCACCATCGAGGCGGTGAACCCGGCTTGGACGACGCTGCTCGGCTGGGGCGAGCGCGACCTCGTCGGCGGTGCTTTCATGGACCTCGTCCACCCGGACGACGTGCCGGCGACGCTTGCCGAGGTCGGCAAGCTTTCGGAAGGCCTGACCACCCTGCGCTTCGTGAACCGTTACCGGCACAAGGACGGCAGCTATCGGTGGCTCTCGTGGACGGCGGTTCCGGCCGAGGACCTCATCCACGCGGTCGGTCGGGACGTCACGGCCGAGAAGGAGGCGGCGCACGCCCTGGCCGAGACCGAGGAGGCTTTGCGGCAATCGCAGAAGATGGAGGCGGTAGGCCAGCTCACCGGCGGCCTCGCCCATGATTTCAACAATCTGCTCACCGGCATCTCCGGCAGCCTGGAGCTGATGCAGACCCGGATGAGCCAAGGCAGGCTGTCGGACCTCGACCGTTACATGGCGGCGGCGCAAGGGGCGGCCAAGCGTGCCGCGGCATTGACCCATCGGCTGCTCGCGTTCTCGCGGCGCCAGACGCTCGACCCGAGACCGACGGACGTGAACGCCCTGATCCACGGAATGGAGGAGTTGGTCCGCCGCACGGTGGGTCCGTCCGTCCACATCGAGGTGGTGGGCTCCGCGGGCCTATGGCCGGCGCTGGTGGACCCGGGCCAGCTTGAGAACGCGCTGCTCAACCTCTGCATCAACGCACGCGACGCCATGCCGGACGGGGGCCGCATCACGGTCGAGACCGCCAACCGCTGGCTCGACGAGCGCATCGCCCGCGAGCGCGACATGCCGCCCGGGCAGTACCTGTCCCTCTGCGTCACGGACACCGGCACGGGCATGGCCCCGGATGTCGCCGCCAAGGCGTTCGAGCCGTTCTTCACGACGAAGCCCATCGGTCAGGGCACCGGGCTCGGCCTTTCGATGATCTACGGCTTCGTGCGCCAGTCCGGCGGTCAGGTCCGCATCTACTCCGAGGTCGGGCAGGGCACGACCGTCTGCCTGTACCTGCCTCGCCACCACGGCGACGTCCTTGCCTCCGAGGACATGCCGGACCTCGCGGGGGCGCCTCGTGCCGAGAGGGGCGAAACGGTGCTGGTCGTCGACGACGAGCCTTCGGTGCGCATGCTGGTGACGGAGGTGCTGGAGGACTTGGGCTACACGGCCATCGAGGCTGCGGACGGCCCCGCGGGACTGAGGGTGGTGCAATCGGACGCTCGCGTCGACCTCCTGGTGACGGACGTCGGCCTGCCCGGCGGCATGAACGGGCGGCAGGTCGCGGACGCGGCCCGGGTGAGCCGCCCGGGCCTCAAGGTGTTGTTCATCACCGGCTACGCCGAGAACGCGGCGGTAGGGAACGGCTACCTCGACCCCGGCATGGAGATCCTCACCAAGCCCTTCGCCATGGAGGCGCTGGCCTCGCGCATCAAGGACATGATCGGGCGAGGCTAGCCGGGGGAGGGGCCCTCCTTCAGGCTGCCAAGCCAAGCCTACCATTCAACGCCGGGTGCCGCAGGCCGGACTGAATTTCGAGACCCGCCGCGCCACCCTCGGACCAGGCGACTGCCGCCGGCATGCGCCCACCGTCCGCCGTCTCGAACTCGACCGCCTCGCCTGAGGCGAGCGGTGGCACGTCGGTGACGCGGGCACCGTGGGACGAGACCTCGACGAGGCGCACCGGGTAGCGGCGGCCCCGCGAGTGCAGGAAGCCCGCTTCGGCGACGGCGATGCGCACGGCGCCGCGGCGCTCCTCCAGGTCGGTCGTGACCCGCTGGACGAATTGGCTCACGGAGCAGGCGAGGTCGGCGGCGACCGCCTTGAGGGACTCGGACGCGGATAGGGCGCTGTCGGCGTGGCGCTGCGTCTCCCGGGTGGCCCGCGAGACCGAGACGGCGCCGGCGTGCGCCTCGGAACTGCCCTGGGCGACCTGTGCCACCGTGCGGGAGATCTCCTGGGTCGCCGCCCGCTGCTGATCTACCGACGCGGCGATGGACGTCGTCAGGGCGTTCACCTCCTGCGTGGCCGAGGCCATCGCGTGGACGGAACCGACGGTGCGGCGCGTCGAGGCCTGGATGGCATCGACCTGGGACACGATCTCGTCAGCGGCCTTCATGGTCTGGCCCGCCAGCGCCTTCACCTCCGAGGCTACGACCGCGAAGCCCCTGCCGGCCGCACCGGCCCGCGCCGCCTCGATGGTGGCGTTCAGCGCCAGGAGGTTCGTCTGGTCGGCCACCGACTTGATCAGGCCCGTGACCGCGCCGATGCGGTCGGCCACGACCGCGAGCTGCTCGACTTCCTCGTTCGTGGTCCGCGCGATCTCCGTCATGTGCGCGATGAACTCGCGGGCCCGCTCGGTCTGACCGGCAATGTCGGAGATGGAGGCGCTGAGCTCCTCGGCGCCCGCCGACACCGAGAGCACGTTCCGCGCGGTTGCCGACGCCGTGGTCTCCGCGTTGGCAGCCTGTACGCTCGACTGCTCGGCGACCCCGTTGAGGGAGAGCGCGGTCTCGCGCATGCCGCTCGTCTCGCGTTCGACCTTGTGCTCGATCTCGACCAGCGCGTCGCGGAACTCGGCGACGACCTCGCCGAGGCGCCGCTGGCGGTGGACCTCCAGGTTGCGGTCCTGGCCGGCGGCGGCCTCGGCACGGCGCTGCGCCAGCACGCTGTCGGCGGCATGACGGGTCGCTTCCTCGGCCGAGGAGAGGGCCTTGGCGAGTTGGCGGGCGGCCAGCACCAGGGCGGCGGCTTCCGTTACGAGGACCAAGGCGTGAAGGACGACGCGCAGGTACTCGGCGCCGTTGGGGAACACGGCGGCCGGGTAGAGCACGTTGAGCGCGAGGTGGTGGACGGCGACGACGCCGGCCGCCACCAGGATCGAGGACCAGCAGCACCATCCGGCGGCGACCGCGAGGGCGGCGAAGAACACCATGTGGACGTCGATCTGCAGGTGCGTGCCGGAGGAGACGAGCACCAGCAGGCCGACCAGCATCATCAGGGCGGCTGACGAGAGATGGCGGGTGATGGCTGCCGCCCGATGCCGCCGGGCAGCCACGAGGGCCGCTCCCGGCAAGAGGAGCGCGAGCGCCGTCACAGGCACCGGCATGACGTCCCGCCACCAGGCGAGCGCCGTGACAAGGGTCGCGAGGGCTCCGAGCGCGCCGGTCATGACCGGCAGGAAGGCGAGGCGGAGGCGGTCGAGGCTGCTGCTGTCGGTCATCACGGCTGTGATTAGGCGTGGAATAAGGACCCCGTTTCCGGGGTGATCGGCGTCCAAACGGGACCCCCAGGATACTTCATCCAGACTGCCTCCCGCATTCGGAACGGGAGGCT
>NZ_JACWCT010000062.1 GCF_016613415.1 Methylobacterium ajmalii
GACCCGGCGGCACCCCCCTGGGCGCCGCCCTCCTCGACGGCGCCGCCCGGGCGGTGGCCCGCCTGCCCGGGCGGCTCGAGCGGCGCACGGTCTCGACCGCGGCCGGCCCGGTGCCGGTGGTGCTCGACGGCGCCCACGTCCCGTTCAACCTCGCGGCGGTCCTGCGCGACCTCGCCCGCGCCGGCGACCTGCCCGGCCCGTTCTGCGCGCTCGTCGCGATGGCGGGGGACAAGGATGCGGCGGGTTTCCTCGCGGTGCTGGCCGGGTCCGCCGGGGCGATCGTCTGCACCGAGATGCCCGAGCGCCGCGGCCATGCCGCCGAAGCGCTGCGGCGTCTGGCCACCGGCGCAGGCATCGCCGCCGAGGCGGAGGCGTCGCCGGAGGCGGCGCTCGCCCGCGCCGCGGACCTCGCCGCGGCGCGCGGGGGCTGGCTGCTCGTCACCGGCTCGCTCCACCTCGTCGGGGCGTTGCGGGGAGCGACGAAGGCCGAGGCGCCGGGTCGGGATCGGTGTCGGTCCCCCTGACCGGAGCCGTGGCGGGAGCGGCCGGCGCGGATCGTCGCCTCACCCGATCACGGACGCGATGCCGGCACCGGGATGTACCGGACCACCGGAGCCATAGGCCCCCGGCCGCTGTCGGGCACACATCGCCCCCGATGAGGGAAGCTCTGGCGCCTACCGCAGGAACGCCAGCGCCAGCGGCACCAGCACGGCGGTCAGGAAGGCGTTGAGCCCCATGGCGATGCCCGCGAAGGTGCCGGCGACCTCGCTGACCTGGAAGGCGCGGGCGGTGCCGATGCCGTGGGCGGCGAGCCCCGCGGCGAAGCCGCGGGCGCGGTAGTCGGTGACGCCGAGGCGGTCGAGGAGCGGGGTCACCAGGATGGCGCCGAGGATGCCGGTGAGGATCACCAGGACGGCGGTCAGCGTCGGGTCGCCGCCGAGCGCCGAGGTGATGCCCATGGCGACGCTGGCGGTGACGGATTTGGGCGCCAGCGCGATCAGGATCGGATCGGGCACGCCGAGCAGCTTCGCCGTGCCGATGCCGGCGACGAGCGCGACCGTGGAGCCGACGACGAGGGCGGCCAGCATCGGCACCAGCACCCGGGTCACGGTCTTGCGGTGCTCGTAGAGCGGGATCGCCAGCGCCACCGTGGCGGGGCCGAGGAGGAAGTGCACGAACTGCGCGCCCTCGAAATACACCGCGTAGGGCGTGCGGGTGACGATCAGCACGAGGCCGACCATCCAGATCGCGTGCAGGACCGGGTTCGCCAGCGGATGGCGGCCGGTGGCGGCGGAGACCCGGTCGGCGACGACGTAGGCGGTCAGCGTCACGGTCAGCCACAGCAGCGGCGTGCGCGACAGGAAGACCCAGAGGGCGAAATCCCCGGTCATCGCCCGGTCCGCTTCGCGACGTACGAGAAGGTCAGCACGGTGGCGACGAGGGCGAGCGCCGTCGAGACCACCAGGGCGGCGGCGAGCGCGAGGCCGTGGGCGGCGAGCACGTCGAGCCGGCCGATCACGCCGGCGCCGGCCGGCACGAAGAGCAGCGAGAGATGGGCGAGGAGCCCCTTGCCGGTGCGCTCCAGCGTGCCGTCGACGAGGGGGGCGGGCAGCCCTCCGGGGCGGCGGTCGCGCAGGACCAGTACCCCGAGGAGCAGCGCCATGCCGACGACCGGCCCCGGCACCGGCAGCGCCAGCGCGCGGGCCAGGATCTCGCCGACGAGCTGGCAGAGCAGCAGGAGGGTGAGGCTGAGGATCATGCCGCCGCCCGGGACGGGCCGGAAAGCCAGTGATCGAGGAAGGCGTCGAGCCAGGCGGCCACGCGGCCGTCATGCATGAACCGGCCCTCGATCTGGCGCGCCCGGTCCTGCGCGCCGGGCAGGCGCAGGCGCTCGGCGGCCCGCACGGTCCAGCGGCAGATCATGGCGTGGGTCACCTCGGGGTGGAACTGGAGCCCGAAGGCCGCCGGCCCGACCCGGATCGCCTGGGTGGGAAAATCGTCGCCGGTGGCGAGCGTGTCGGCCCCGGCCGGGCAGGAGAACCCCTCCCGGTGCCAGTGGTAGACGTGGGACGGCCAGGGCTGGCCGATCTCGCCGGCGAAGTCCCGCCCGGCCTCGGTCGGCAGCAGCGGATAGTAGCCGATCTCGGCCCGGCCCTCCGGGTGGGCGCGGACCGGGGCGCCGAGGCACTTCGCCAGCATCTGGGCGCCGAGGCAGAGCCCGAGGAACGGGCGCTGCTCGCGCAGCGGCACCCGGATCCAGTCGATCTCGCGGCGCACGAAGTCGTCGCCGTCGTTGGCGCTCATCGGCCCGCCGAAGATCACCGCGCCGGCATGGTGCGCCAGCGTCTCGGGCAGCGGGTCGCCGAAGCGCGGGCGGCGGATGTCGAGGGGGTGGCCGCGCTCCTGGAACAGCCGGCCGAGGCGGCCGGGGGTCGATTGCTCCTGGTGGAGGATGAGCAGCACCGGCTTGCGCGGAGCCTCCGGCGTCGCGACGGAACTCGCCATCACCGGGCCGGCACCTGCTGGGCCGGCAGTCCCGCCAGGGCGACCGCCCGGGTGGCGGTGATCGCGGCGTCGTCGAAGCCGAGAAGCTGGCCGACGCGCCAGACGAGGTCGTCCTCGAACTCGTGAACCTGCCCGTCGGCGGCGGCGACCGCCCAGGCGAGGCCGAGAAGCCCGCGCCGCTCCTCCTCCGGCAGGTCGCGGCCGATCATCTCGACGAGCTCGGCGACATCGCGGGTCTCGTCGTCGAAGCTGATGGCACGCTCGATCAGGGCCTTCGCCTGCGCCTCGTTCGGGGCGAAGCGGTGGGTTAGGAGACGGGCCAGCCGGTCGCGCTCGACCGCCGCCAGCGTCCCGTCGACCCGCGCGACGTGGACGAGGAGCGCCGCGGCGGCGAGGTGCTGCTCGGCCTCGGCATCGAGCGGCAGGGCGGGCGCGCCGAACATCTCGGCGGCATAGGCGCGAAGGCGGGCGATCAGAGGCATTGGGAGGATTGGGTTTTTCCGGCTCGTCCCATCGTCCGGATTCGGCGGCCCAGCGTCAAGCGCCGTTCCCTGCCGGCACCGCCCCGAAGCCCTGCACGGGCAGCAAGTCCGCCCCGGTGTCGCCCGGAAACCACCCCGCGGCCGCAGGCGCCGGCACCGTCTCGACCCGCCTTGCCAACCCGACCGCCCCCGGCTATGAGAGCGCCACCGAACGCCGCATCGCCGGCCCGGTCGGCGCCGCAATAGCTCAGCTGGTAGAGCACCTCATTCGTAATGAGGGGGTCGGGGGTTCGAATCCCTCTTGCGGCACCATTATTTTCGAGCAGTTGGCTCGTGGCCTAGCGCCTAGTGCATTACGGATTTTTCTCCGGTGGCGAACAGGGGCTGGAGCAGTGCTGCCTTGCACTTTTTCGACATAGCAGACGCATTCTGCGCCTGATCTGACGAATCTGCGGCGGACCGGAATGGGTGGTTCGCGCGCGCCCGCAAATCAAACCGATTACGGATTGACCAGCAGCCGTTCGGGCAGGCGTAGACTAACCAAAAAGGCTCAAACGCCGTCGGCAGGCTCGCCATGAGCCCTGGCGGCGATTGTTCTCGCTACACCTATTGCGGCTTCCACGATCCGCCCGCGATGCGGGCTGCCGCCACCCTCTCGGCAAGGATCTCATCAACCAGATTTCAGAAAAGGCCGATGATGATGTGGCCGCGTCGGGCGCCGATGTCCACAAGCGCCGTCGCAGCGTTGCACGACCCGCTCATCGTTCTGCTCGGGCAGCATCGTACCGATGAGTCTACGGATCACAGGCTCGTGTGGGGGGAGAATGCCGACGACCTCGATGCGCCGCTTGGTCTCGCCGTTGAGGCGCTCCAACGGGTTGGTCGAGTACAGCTCGGCGCAATGGGCAGCCGGGGAAGCCCATGCAGGGCAGGACGTCGGTCACAGCCGTGTCCATCAAAACGATCCGCCTGGCAACCTTGGGCCGACGTTGATTAGCCTCCGCCTCGGCATCCTCGTGCGCGAAGGCGATCTACAGCGGGGGCAGGTCGCCGACTTGATCGTTATATCGGCCGATAACGTTTATGAAGTGACAGGCGCGCTGCGAAAATATGCAGTGCAAGGCTTATCGGTCCCTACAAAAGCTCAGAAACGTCAAGTCAAAATACGTTTCTGGGTGTTTTTATTTAGCAAGAACAGCTTCACGCTAAACATCAAAAAATAGTGGCGCACCCGACACGATTCGAACGTGTGACCTTTGCCTTCGGAGGGCAACGCTCTATCCAGCTGAGCTACGGGTGCTGACCGCGAAGCCTCTGTAGCCCGACCCGACCCGGAGCGCAACAGGGAAAGGGATCGCGCCTCCGCTCGACGGGATCCGGGCGCGGGCCTCGGCGGCGGTGGGCGCACGGTCGAAGCGTGTCGGATGCGCCGGGGGAGACGGGGCTGAGCCGGGAAGGGCCGGCGGCGTGGACGGCGTGCGGTGCCGCTGGCGCGCCGGCGGCGCCCGTGCTGGTCTGGCCTCGCCGTCGCGGCGGACATGCGCCGGGAGGATCGGGCATGACGGGGATCTACGCTCACTCGGTGCCGGGCCGGCCGACCGTGCAATGGGAGCCCCTGGCGGATCATCTCGCCCGGGTGGGCGACACGGCGGCGCGCCTCGCCGGGGTCTTCGGCTGGGGCGAACTGGCGCGGCTCGCCGGCACGCTCCACGATATCGGCAAGGCCTCGGAGGCGTTCCAGGCCTATCTGCACGGGCGGGCGCCGAGCTGCGACCACTCGACGGCGGGCGCCCGCGTCGCCGCGGCCGACTACCCTCACCCGGTCGGGCGGATCCTCGCCACCCTCGTCGCCGGTCATCATGCCGGCCTCGACGACGGCGACGGGATCGACCGCCGGCTCGATCCGCGCCAGACCGAGATCCCGGCCTTCGACGGCTGGCAGAGCCACGCCGCGGCGCTCCCGCCGATGGCCCGGCTGGCGCCGACGCGGCGCTTCGCCCGCAGCGGGCCGCAGGGCTTCACCGACGCATTCCTCATCCGGATGCTCTTCTCCTGCCTGGTCGACGCCGACTTCCTGGAGACCGAGCGCTTCTACGCCGGCGCGCGACCGGTCCCTCGCGGCGGCCATCCCGGGATCGCCACCCTGCAGGCGCGGCTGCGCGCCCACATGGACGCGGTGTCGGCGACGGCGCCGCCGAGCCGGGTCAACGCGGTGCGGGCCGAGGTGCTGGCTTCCGTGCGCGAGCGGGCGGCCCTGAACCCGGGGCTCTTCACCCTGACGGTGCCGACGGGAGGGGGCAAGACGCTGGCCTCGCTCACCTTCGCCCTCGACCACGCCGCGCGGCACGGCCTGCGCCGGGTCGTCCACGTGGCGCCGTTCACCGCGATCATCGAGCAGACCGCCGCGGTGTTCCGCACCGCGCTGGGCGAGGAGGCGGGCATCCTCGAGCACCACGCCACCTTCGACTGGCAGGCGGCCGCGGCCCGGTCCCGGGACGACGGCACCCGGGACGACGGGACCGGCCTCGATCCGGTCTCCCGATTGCGCCGCGCCGCCGAGAACTGGGACGCGCCGGTCGTCGTCACCACGGCGGTGCAGCTGTTCGAGAGCCTGTACGCCAACCGCACCGCGCGCTGCCGCAAGCTGCACAACCTCGCCGGCAGCGTCATCGTCCTCGACGAGGCGCAGGCGATGCCGCTCCCCCTGCTCAAGCCGTGCCTCGCCGCGATCGAGGAACTGGCCCGCAACTACGGCGCCAGCGTCGTGCTCTGCACGGCGACGCAGCCGGCTTTGCGCCGGATCGACGGCTTCGCGGCCGGGCTGCCGATCGACGATACCCGCGAGCTCGCCCCCGATCCGCCCCGGCTCGCCCGCACCCTGCGGCGCGTCGCCGTGGAGCGCATCCCCGGCGCGACCCCGGACGAGACGGTGGCGCGCCGCTTCGCCGCGGCGCCGCGGATGCTCTGCATCGTCAACAGCCGCCGCCACGCCAAGGCCCTGTTCGACCGGATCGCGCCCCTGCCGGGCGCCGTCCACCTCAGCACCCTGATGTGCCCGCGCCACCGCCGGGCCGTGCTCGACGCCGCCCGCACCACCCTGCGCGGCGAGGCGCCGGTGCGGATCGTCAGCACCTCGCTGATCGAGGCGGGCGTCGACATCGACCTGCCGGAGGTCTGGCGCGCCGCGACCGGGCTCGACGCGGTGGCCCAGTCGGCCGGGCGGTGCAACCGCGAGGGCGCCCTCCCGGAACCCGGGCGCGTGGTGGTGTTCGATCCGGCCGACGCACCGCCGCCCCGCGCCCTCGAGACGGCCCGGCGCGCCGCCGAGGAGGTCCTGCGGACGCGGGACGACCCGCTCGCCCCGGACGCCATCCGGGCGTATTTCCAGGAGGTCTACTGGCGCCGGGGCGAGCACGCCCTCGACGCGCCGCGGCTCGACGGGGAGACCTGGCCGATCCTGCCCGCCCTCGCCGAGCGGGCGACGACGCAGGCCTTCCCCTTCGCCCGCATTGCCCGGGCGTTCCGCCTCATCGACGAGGCGATGGAGCCGGTCATCGTGCCCTGGCGCGCCGCCCCCGACGACGACCGGGCGGAGACGCTGCTCGCGCGGATCGCCGCCATGGACCGCCCCCTCGGCGACGACCTGCGCCGCCTCCAGGCCTACGTCGTGCCGGTTCCCCCGGCCCTGCGCGCCCGCTGGCTGGCGCTCGGGCGCCTGCGGCCCGTCCACCCCCTGCTCGAAGGCGCCCTGCTGCGCCTCGACGACATGGCGTTCTACGATCCCCGGACCGGCCTGCGCCTGGAGGACGACGCCTACCGCGCCCCGGAGGACAACATCATCGCGTGACGCGCGCCCGTGAGGGGGCGACCTACCCACGACGCGCCGGTGATGGAGGAATACGACGTTTCGATCCGCGCCCCCTTGAGGGGGCGACACGATCACCGGCCATGCTCGACCTCCTGGGTGATGTTTCGATCCGCGCCCCCGTGAGGGGGCGACTCCTCGGCATGGAGAGCGCCAAGCACCGCCCCAAGTTTCGATCCGCGCCCCCGTGAGGGGGCGACCCCACCCAAGGAGACATCCCATGTCGAGAGCTGACGTTTCGATCCGCGCCCCCGTAAGGGGGCGACCAGCCCCCTCACCCCGGCCAGCCGTGCTGATGTGGGTTTCGATCCGCGCCCCCGTGAGGGGGCGACGGCCACCACAGTAACCATTTGCGCTGAAAACGAAATATCGCGCCTGCGCGCGAACCTCCCCCGGCGGGGGGCGGCCCGAGTTGCGGCAGGGGCGAAGCGGGTGGAAAAGGCGTGTGGCCGCAACGGGATCACCGCTGCGCGAATCCTCCGGGCGGGGGCTGTCCGCTCGGGGTTCGCGCAGGCCGCTCAGAAGAGCAGCGGTCCCTCGAGGTCGAGGATCGGCTTGGCGCCGACATGCTCGATCCGGCCGCGGGCCTGGGCGCCCAGCCGGTAGAACCGGAGCGAATCCTGCGCCGGATCGATCTCGGCGACGAGGCGGGCGCGCAGAGCGGTCCACTGGGCCGGCTCGACCTCGCACTCGAAGACCGAGTTCTGCACCCGCTGGCCGTCATCGAGGCAGGCACGGGCGACGCGGCGCAGGCGCCGGCGTCCCGCGGCGGATTCGGTGCTCACATCGTAGGCCACGAGCATCAGCATGGCGCCGCCTCACTTCCAGACGAAGGCGGGGTCGCCGTCGAGGTCGCCGCGCAGGTGGCGGGCGAGCATCTGCGCCTGGGCATGGCAGACGAGGCCGAGCGGCATCGTCTCGTCGAGGAACGGGTGGCGCAGCTCCTCGCGCTTGCGCTCCTGCCAGGCCACCAGGACCCGCTTGCGGCCGGCCTCGGTGAGCCGCACGCCGCCGGTCTCCTCGACGGCAAAATCCTCGGCGCCGAGCTGGCGCCGGTTGACGAGGCTGAGGGCGAGCCGGTCGGCCAGGCCGGGGCGCAGCTCCTCCATCAGGTCGAGGGCGAGTCTAAGCAGATTTCACCGAATTGGACACCGGTTCGGCGGCAAAAATCTGCGGCAGAACAAGAAGCTAAGCGGGCGAAGCGTTGACCTGCCCACGGCACACGACAGTGACGTGAACCCAAGATGATTGCCTATCCCACTCGCAACCTCATCCTGAGGTGCGAACGCAGTGAGCCTCGAAGGAGGGCTCCAGATGCCTCCGAGATCACTGGACCCCTCCTTCGAGGCTCACTGCGTTCGCACCTCAGGATGAGGTTGCGGGTTGGAAAGCCTTAATGCCAAAAAGCTTCACGCCCGTGTCGTGTATCGTATGCCCTGCCGACGCAAGTCTGCTTAGCGCGGCCCGGGCGGTCGGTGTGCAGGAAGCCGACCTGCGGGTCGAGCCCGTGCGCCTCCAGGGCCGACCGGCACTCATGGCCGCGCAGCCCCGCGACGTCGTCCACGCTCGGCGCGCGCCGGGCGATCCCGGGGCCACCCGCTACCGCTCGATCACCTCGACCCCCTCCGGCAGCCGGTCCCGGTCCACCGTGACGCGGTAATCCGCGAAGCTGCGGGCCGGGGGCCAGTTGTCGGTGGCGTCGGCGCCGATCTCGTGCGCCTCGCCCTTGTGCACCCGCAGGGTTCGCACCCGGTCGAACAGCGCGTGGGCCGGCGCGTTGCCGAGCGCCGTGGCGTGACGGAAGATCACGAGCTTGCGGGTCGCCATCTCGCCGCGGGCGGCGGAGCGGTCGTGGTCGAACATCTGCCCGAGCGCCTCGAACAGCAATGCGAGGTCGTCGTCCGAGAAGCCCGTGCCCTTCACCGGATGCGAGGCGAGCGGCGCCGAGACGAAGCCGTGGGCGCGGTAGAGGCCGTAGGGCACGATGTGCTTGCGGCCCATGGTGCGCCCGCCCTTGGCCTCGGCGTCGGCCTCCGTGGTGGCGGCGAGCCGGGTGATGGCGATCTCGAGCGGCAGGACCGGCTCGACCGAGCGCGCGAAGGCGAGCTGGACCGGGCCGCGCACCTGGCCGGCATTGACGCCGGTGGTCATCACCGCCCCGAAGGTGCGGATGTCCCAGAAATTGGCGCACATCCAGCGCGTCAGCTCCCGCGCCTTGGCCTCCTTCGGCAGCTTCTTCTGGTCCTCCGGCTTGGCCTCCGGCATCACGGCGGCCCAGGCCCGCCGGTGCTCGGCGTTCAGGGTGGCGCCGTCGCGCATGTAGATCTCGTGGCCCGGCGCCTCGGGGCGGGCGAGCGCGACGTAGTTGCGGATCTTGCGCTTGAGGGCGACGTCGGAGACGAGGCCCTGGTTGGTCTCGGGGTCGAGCCGGGGCAGGTTGCCGGCATCCGGATCCCCGTTCGGGTTGCCGTTCTGCACGTCGAAGAACAACACGAACTCGTGGCGGCGGGTCACGCCGGCGACCTCAGACGTCATCCTGGCTGTCCTCGCTCCGGCTGTCCTGGGTGGTCTCGGCCTCGACCGCGGCCGCGAGGGCCGGCCGGCCGGCGAACTGCGCCTGGCGCTGGTGGTAGTAGCCGATGGCGAAGCGCCCCTGGGCCTCGAGGCGGAGCACGCGGGGCAGCGCCGAGGGCAGCCGCTCGACGATCTCGCCGATCTCGCGCTCGATCCAGTAATCCTTGCCGTCCTTGCGCAGGCGCCCGACATGGTTCTGCGCGCCGCGCAGGAGCAGCGGGAAGACGCCCGCCGGCGTCGCCGAGGCCGCCCCGAAGTAGCGGTCGCGGATGGTGGCGTTGATCCCTCGGCCGAGGGCGAGGCGCTGCGCGGCCTCGAGCGCCGCGAACAGGCGCCCGAGCTGGTAGGCGGGGCTGGGATCGTCCTTGTCGAGGCTCACCGGAATCTCTCCTCGGTCACCGTTGAGGCGCAGGTCGCGCGTCAGGCAGGCGCGGATGGCGGCGGCGTGCCAGCCGGTCGCCGGGTCGTCGCCCGCCCGCAGCCGCACCAGGGCGGCGGCGAGCCAGCTGCGCGGGTAGCGCGTGCCGGCGAGCACCGCCCGGGCGACCTCGCCGGCGAGCAGGGGCGGGATGTTGTCGAACTTCTCCTGCAGCGCCGTCGTCTTGACGAGCAGGCGCCCGATGGCGGGCGATCCGCCCCAGCCGCGGGGCCGGGGCGCGAGGGCGAGGTCGGCGTGGTGCTGCGCCAGGCGCCGCGCGAAGGCCTCGAAGGAATCCTCGAGCCAGAACCGCACCGAGAGGCGCGCGGCGTTGGGCGCGAGCCCCAGGACGTGGAAGCGGGTGCCGGGCGAGACCTTCGGCGCCACCGCCTCGACCGGGCGGCCCGCGGCGAGCGCCGCGAGGGCGTCGCGGATCAGCGCGGCCTCGGCGGCGTCCCGGTCGGGGGCCGGGCCCGGGGCGGGATCGAACCAGGACGCGAAGGTGTCCTCCGCCGCCCTGGCCGCGTCCTCGCCGACCGTGGCCGAGGTGTCGGCCCAGAACGCCACCGTGGCGTCGCCGAGCGGCCGGCGCAGGCGGTTGCGGCTGGCGCGGTCGAGCATCCGGTTGAGGGCCGCGCCGTAGCGGAAGCCCGCCTCCGCCGAGACCGGTGCGTTGTCGCCCTGCACCTTGCCGTAGGACGTGAAGGCGTCCTTGTTGAAGGAGACGAGCGCGGCCCCGGAGGATTGCGCGCCCTCCACGCCCTTGATCGTCGGATGGAGCCGCAACGGGGCGGCGGGCCGGCCGGTGACGAGGCAGACCTGACCGGCCGCCTCCGCGGAGGGGCCGCCCGCCAGGAGGCGCCGGGCCGCGGGCCGCTCGTGGAGGTAGGCGTGCTCGCCAGCGAGCTCGAACACCAGGTTGGCGTCCAGCATCTCGGGCGCGAACGGCGCGGCGTCGAACGCCGCCGGATTCCAGGATTCGAGAAAGCGGGCGAGGGCCAGGAGGCCCGGATCGTCGGTTCCCGCCAACAGGTCGCGGTGCAGCGCCTTGAAGGCGGCGTGCTCCTCGGCCGTGCGGCGGCCCGGGCCGGCGGTGCGGCCGAGGACGTAGGCGGTCTTGTCCCACAGCCGGTTCGGCAGGATGCCGGCGGTGCGCTTCACCGCGGCCGGCACGTCGACGAGGCGGGGCTGGCGCTTGCGGCCTGCGGTCTCGTGCAGGTCCCGCACCTCGACGACGGCGCCGTCCGGCGCGAGCCGGAGGCAGAACCCGATCTTCTCGCGGGAGAAGCCCGGCGCCTCCGCCTCGCCCCGCGCCGCCATGCGGTCGTAGTAGCGGTCGAGGGCCTGCAGAATCGTCACGTCGCCGTCCCCTCGGCGAGGCAGGCCCGCACGTCGAGCACGCCGTCCGCGAGGCGGGCGCGGAAGAACCGCGACGCCCGCTCCGGCCCGACGATGTCGTGCAGCATCCAGCCGAGGTCGCGCTCGCGCTGGTCGGCGGGCAGCGTGCTCTCCGGCAGGGGATCGGCCACGGCGAGGAGGGCGAAGTCGGCCGGGAACTCGCGCGTGCCGAGGCAGGGCCGGTGGAAGCACTGGCCCGCCGCCGCGCGGCGGTTGAACATGCTCAGGTACTTGGCCGGCGTGTCGTCGCGGCCGGCCTTGTCGGTGAGGGCGAAACGCGCCTCGATGACGTAGGCGACGTCCGTGAGCAGGGTCGCGGCCCGCTGCTGGCGCTTCTCCTCGAGGACGAGGCCGAGCCCCGCCGTCGAGCCCGCCTGCATGGCGCGCTCGGCGAGGGCCGACGACACCTTGTCCTCGACCTCGTTGCGCCGCAGCGACTGGAAGCGGATCGGCCGGAGGACGTGGATCCGGTCGACGACCCAGCGCATCTGCGGCTTCCACAGAACAGCCTCGAGGATGCCGCGGGCGGCCGACGGCGTCATGACGTCGTAGGAGACGCGCTCCACCTTCATCTCGGGTCGCGTGAAGCACGCCCGGTCGCCCCAGACGTGAAGCTTGATGCCGTATCCCACCGGCGGCCTCCGATGATCCTGACAGTGTATTTCGATTGCGACTCGTGCCCGATCTCCCGGGACACGATGACTTTCAGGTGGAGTCGATCGGACGGCGACATCCGCTTTTCGCCGAACGCCATCGCGGGCAATTCTTGTAACCGGAGGCTTGTTCGTGGCGACAGCATCGCGAGGACTGGGGCTCGATGCAACCGAACGCGAGCGTCTTGCCGCTCTCATGCGCGCCGATCCCGGTTCGCGTGCCAAAGTTGCCACTCGACGAGGAGGCGCCGCCGTCCGAGCGGGAGCATTTTTCGACGAAGCGGCAGGATCGGAGACCCGGAGCAGCGTCTCGGTCCGGCGGGCCGGGTCCACCCGCTTCGCCCTTCCCTCCCGCCCGGGACCGCGCCGACGACACGCCGAACCCGCGGGCCCGCCGGTTCCGGTCGCACCGGAGCGGGGAATCGGTGATCGCCCGCGGCCCGTCCGGCCCCTCGAATGGTGCGGGCGGCAGCGGATAACCGCCTTCGATGGAGGAGGACCGGTCTTCGTCAGGAGAGCGGCGTGCATCCGGCCGCATCTTTTAACATCGCCTAACATGGGCCGCTGCGGAACCGACATTGACGGCCAAGCTTGCGCGTCGATAGGCCGGCATGCCGTCACGTCGGGGGCGTCCCGAGCAGAGGCCGGATCCCATGAAGACCTTCGTTCTCGCATTGCCCCTGCTGGCCGCATCGGCGGTGACCCTGCCCGCGGCGACCGCCGGGGCGGCGCCCGGCGACATGAGCCGGCACCCGGTCTGCGCCTCCTTCGCGCGGTACGCGGTGCAATGGAACACCCGGGCCAAGAACGCCGGGTGTCGCCTCAAGGCCCCCTTCAACGGGGCCGAAGGCTCCTACTACAAGTGGTGCATGGGAACCGACGACGCCCAGTTCCGGATCCGGAGCCCGCAGGCCCTCGGCCACAAGAAAAACCTCGAGGACTTTTGCACGAAGCAGTCCGGGGCGACCTTCAGCCTGGGCTGACCGCCCTCGGCGCGAGCCGGCCCCCTCCCCCGCCGGCATCGCCCGGCCGGGGCGGCGTCCAGGCGGCCAGGGCGGCCAGCACGGCCGCGACGGTTCCGGGGTGGTCCATCAGGCGCGTGTGGTCGCCCGGAACCGCGATCCAGGCCTCGCCGAGGCCGGGACGGGCGCGCGCCACGCTCACCAGGCCGTCATGGGGCGTCGCGAGCCGGGTGTGGAAGAACGGGATCAGGGCCCGGGTGCCGGCCACCGCCAGGAGCGGGCAGGCGGGCATGGGGATCGTCGCCGCGGCGGCGGGGCGCAGGTCCAGGAGGGCCGGGCCGAACAGGGCGCGGCCGAGCCGGAAGGCGGAGACGCGGTCGGCGGCCTCGCTGCCGCGATGCGGCGTCCCGATGGTCACGAGGCCGGCGGCGAGATCGGGCTGTGCCGCGGCGAGGTGGCGGGCGACGAGGCCGCCCATGGAATGGCCGACGAGGACGAGCTTGACGCCGGCCCGGTGCCGCAGCGCCGCGACGGCGGGGTAGAGGTGATCGGCGCAGGCCGCGAGGTCGAGGCGGCGGGAGGGATAGCCGAGGCACGCCGCGCGATGGCCGGCGGCGTCGAGATGCGCGGCGAGGCGCGCCATGCTGCGCCGGGTGCGGCCGAGGCCGTGCAGGAGCACCACCGTCGCGGGTGTGCCGCCTGCGGCTGCTTCGGTCATCGGGATCTCGGGGAGAGGATGGTGGGCGCACTAGGGCTCGAACCTAGGACCCGCTGATTAAGAGTCAGCTGCTCTACCAACTGAGCTATGCGCCCGTCGCCGCGAGGCGATGAGGGGAACGGCCACCAACCGTTCCGCCGATACCGGAGACCGCGAGGGTATCCGGGGTGGGTCACTGCGAGAGCAACCCGAATGGTGGGCGCACTAGGGCTCGAACCTAGGACCCGCTGATTAAGAGTCAGCTGCTCTACCAACTGAGCTATGCGCCCATCGCCGGGAGGCGACAAGGGGAACGGCCACCAACCGTTCCTCTGGTGCCGGAGACCGCGAGGCTTCCGGGATCAGTTACCGTGAAAGTAACTTGGATTGGTGGGCGCACTAGGGCTCGAACCTAGGACCCGCTGATTAAGAGTCAGCTGCTCTACCAACTGAGCTATGCGCCCGCTCTCACAAGAGAACGTCCGGGGAAGCCACCAAACCGCCCCGGCGGTGAGGGTCGTTTAATCGGCCGGCGGAGGGCTGTCCAGCCCCGAACCCGCCGGCCGGTCGATTTTTTGCCGGCTCGCGCCGGCGCTCGGGTTACTCGGCGGCGGCGTGCTGGGCGTGCAGGCGGCTGGCGCCGGCCATCAGCTTGTTGAGCGCGGCGAGGTAGGCCTTGGCCGAGGCGACCAGGGTGTCCGGGTCGGCGCCGCGGGCGGTGACGATGCGGTCGTCCTGGCGCAGGCGCACCGAGACCTCGGCCTGGGCGTCGGTGCCCTCGGTGACGGCGTGGACGTCGTAGAGCTCCAGGGCGGCCTCGTGCGGCACCAGGGCGTGGATCGCCTTGAACACCGCGTCGACCGGCCCGTTGCCGTCGGTCTCCTCGGTGACGACCTGGCCCTCGATGTCGAGCTTCATCGTCGCCCGCTGCGGGCCGCGGGTACCGGCCATCACCGTCAGCGAGACGAGCTTGATGCGGTCGTGCGCGGTCGCCAGGTTCTCGTCGACCAGGGCCTCGATGTCCTCGTCGTAGACGTGCTTCTTGCGGTCGGCCAGCGCCTTGAACCGCTCGAAGGCGTCCTGGAACTGGTTGTCGGACAGCTGGTAGCCCATGTCGTCGAGCTTCGAGCGGAAGGCGGCGCGGCCCGAATGCTTGCCCATCACCAGCGAGGTCTTGTGCACGCCGACCGATTCCGGCGTCATGATCTCGTAGGTGGTCTGGTTCTTCAGCATCCCGTCCTGGTGGATGCCGCTCTCGTGGGCGAAGGCGTTCCGGCCGACGATCGCCTTGTTGTACTGCACCGGGAAGTGGGTGGCGCCAGCCACCAGCTTCGAGGCGCGCACCAGCTGGGTGGTGTCGATGCCGGTGGCATAGGGCAGCACGTCGGCGCGGGTCTTGATCGCCATCACGATCTCCTCCAGCGCGGCGTTGCCGGCCCGCTCGCCGATGCCGTTGATGGTGCACTCGATCTGGCGCGCGCCGCCCTCGATGCCGGCCAGCGAGTTCGCCACCGCCAGGCCGAGATCGTTGTGGCAGTGGACGGAAAACACCGCCTTGTCGGAATTAGGCACCCGCTCGCGCACGGCCCGGAACATCGCCCGGTACTCCTCGGGCGTGGCGTAGCCCACGGTGTCGGGCAGGTTGATGGTGGTGGCACCGACCCGGATCGCCGCCTCGACGCAGCGGCACAGGTAGTCGATCGGCGTGCGGGTGGCATCCATCGCCGACCACTCGACGTCCTCGACGAGGTCGCGGGCCTGGGCCACGGTCTTCAGGATGATCTCCAGGACCTCGTCCTCGGTCTTGCGCATCTGGTGGGCCAGATGGATCGGCGAGGTCGAGACGAAGGTGTGGATGCGGCCGCGACGGGCGAACTTCACCGCCTCGCCGGCCCGGGCGATGTCGGCGGGAATCGCACGGGCGAGGCCGGCGATCACCGCGGACTTCGCGCGGCGGGCGATCTCGGCCACCGCCTCGAAGTCGCCGTTCGAGGCGATCGGGAAGCCGGCCTCGATGATGTCGACGCCCATCGCGTCGAGCATCTCGGCCACCGCCAGCTTCTCCTCCAGCGTCATGGTGGCGCCGGGGCATTGCTCGCCGTCGCGCAGGGTGGTGTCGAAGATCAGGACGCGCTCGGAAGCGGCGGGGGTGCGGGCGGTCGTGTCGGTCATGTGCGGAAAATCCTGGTTCGCCCGGGATCGCAAAGGTCGCGCGGGCGCAGCTGGTCTGCAGGTCTCTCAGATCCCCCAAGGGCCCAGGCGCGCGCCCGGACGGCCCTCAGGGGCTGGTAAGGAGAAGGCCGGCGAGGAGGAGCGCGCGCGACCGCGCCGCCGCGAAGGCGGTCGTCGGGGGCGTCAGCAGGGAGCCGGCATGAGCCACGGCTCGCGTCTCCTAAAGGGTGCGGGACCCGGTGCGAGACTCGTCGTTTACCGGTCCGCGGGCGCGATGACAAGCCGCGGCGCGATCGGCCCGGCGGCCCGGCGGCGGCCTTCCCGACGCGTGAAGCCCCCGCCCTGCCGGTTCGTCACACGGCGAGCGCCCGCATCGTCCCCCGGGCGGGACGATGCGGGCGCTCGATCAAGGAAACCCCGGCCTCTCCTTGGGAAAGAACGTGGATCTCGCGAGAGAATTTTGATCCGATCCGCCCCTCGTCCCGAGGCGCGAGTCCACCTTTGACGGACCGACCTCGAACGATCCCTCCAGTCGACGCGAAGATCCATGGATCCTTCCTCCGAGATGTCGGTCGACTTGCACTCGACTGACATCTCGGGATGAGGCCGTGGATGGGATGGGCCGCGTCGATCCCGTCGAGCAGGCGGTCAGGCCGCCCGGACGGTGGCGAGGAACTGCGCGACCTCGGCCGCGAGGTGCTCGGACTGGCGCGTCAGGGCGGAGGCCGCCGTGAGCACCTGGCCCGCCGCCGCCCCGGTCTCCTCGGCGGCGCCCGCCACGCCCGCGATGGTGCCGGTGACCTCGCCGGTGCCGGCCGCCGCCTGGGAGACGTTGCGGACGATCTCCTGGGTCGCGGCCCCCTGCTCCTCGACCGCCGCGGCGATCGAGGTCGCCACGGTCGAGATCTCCTCGATCCGCGCGGTGATGCCGCCGATCGCGCCGGCGGCGAGACCCGTCGAGGCCTGGATCGCGGCGATCTGCGAGGTGATCTCCTGCGTCGCCCGGGCGGTCTGGCCAGCGAGTTCCTTCACCTCCGCGGCGACCACCGCGAAACCGCGGCCGGCCGCACCGGCGCGGGCGGCCTCGATGGTGGCGTTGAGCGCCAGGAGGTTGGTCTGGCTGGCGATCGAGGCGATCAGCCCGACCACGTCGCCGATCCGGGCGGTCGCCTCGGTCAGGGTCCGGACCTGGTCGGCGGTCTGTCCGGCTTCCGCCACCGCGGCACGGGCGAGCCGGGCCGAGCCGTCGACCTGGCGGCCGATCTCCTGGACCGAGGCGCCGAGCTCCTCGGCCGCCGCCGCCACCGTGCCGACGTTGGAGGAGGCCTGCTCGGCCGCCGCCGCGACGGTGGTCGATTGCGCGGCGGTCTCCCGCGCCGTCGCGGTCATCACCTCGGCGGTTGCCTGCAGCTCGTTCGCGGAGGTCGAGACCCGGCCGACGATGCCGCCGACCGCCGCCTCGAAGGCATCCGCCATCTGGCGCATCCCGACCCGGCGCTGCTCCTCGGCGGAAGCGCGGGCGAGCGCGGTCTCCTCCTCCAGGGCGCGAGCCCGCTGCATGCTCTCCTTGAACACCTGCACGGCGCCCGCCATCGCGCCGATCTCGTCGCGCCGGCCGATGCCGGGGACCGGTACCGCGAGGTCGTGGCGCGCCAGCCGCTCCATGGCGGCGGTCATGCGGGCGATCGGCCGGGCGACGCCGAGCAGGGAAAAGACGATCGCCCCGATGGCGGCGGCGAGGGCCAGCGCGGTCATCACCCCGGCGACCAGGATGCCGCCGCCGGCGCTGGCGCTGCTGCGCTCGGCGCTGGCGAGCGCCGCTTCGGCGTTCATCGCCACGATGGACTTCAGGGCGCCGGTCGCCTGGGCGTTGGTGGCGGTCATCTCCGGCCCGGTCAGGGTCGCGAGCGCCGAGGCCTGGTCTCCGGCCGCCATCGCGCCGGTCACCGACTTCTGGCCCTCGAGATACTCGCTCCACTTCGTGACGAAGCGGTCGAACGCCGCCCGTTCCTCGGGGCCGGAGATCAGCGGCGCGTAGCGCGCCTGGAGGTCGACCAGCGCCTGGCGGCCCTTGATCAGGGCCTGCTCGTTGCGGTCGTAGGCGGCATCGTCGGTCGAGGTCACGACGAAGCGGTACAGGTTGAGCCGGTAGCTCTGGGTCTCGGCGTAGATCTGGCTGATCAGGTTCGAGGCCGGCAGCCGGGTCTGGGCAATCGCCACGATATCGTCCCGCAGCGTCATCAGGCGCAAGATGCCGTTGCCGCCCTGCGCTACGCCGAAAAGCATCAACGTCAGAATCGTCCCGATCAGGACCTGCTTGATCGACAACTTCATCACGAAACCGCCCGGCATCGATGGTCGCGCCTCACGAACCGAGGCGCCGACATGCATAGGTCCGGACTTGTTATAGCTTGATGAATCACACTGTTGTTGGCGCACAAAGCGTCACGGCGTCGAAAAGATCGGCAGCGCCGCCGGTGCGGGCGGCACGCCGTCGCCGCTGCGGCCTATTCCGCCGCCGTCTGCCCGGCCTGGTGCGGCCGCGGCCGGGCCTTGCGGCGCAAGGCGATCTCCTGCTCGCGCGCCTTCGGCAATTCGCGGTGGGCCTGGTCGCGGCCGGGCCGATAGGGCTTCGGCCAGGATTGGGTGCGGGCGTCGTACCAGGCCGAGGCCTGGCGGCAGAAATTCGGGTTCCACAGGTGCGGCCGGCCGAGCGCGACGATGTCGGCCCGGCGGGTGTGCAGGATGGTGTTGACCTGGCCCGCCTCCGTGATTGCGCCGACCGCCATGACGGCCATCGGGGCGCGGTTGCCGGCGCGGTTGCGGATCGCGTCGGCGAACTGGACCTGGAACATCCGGCCGTAGACCGGGCGCTGGTCGGCGACGGTCTGCCCGGCCGAGACGTCGACGAGGTCGCAGCCCGCCTCGTGCAGGGCCTCGGCCACCGCCACCGTGTCGGCCTCGGTCATGCCGCCCTCGGCCCAGTCGGTGGCGGAGATGCGCACCGACATCGGGCGCTCCGCCGGCCAGGCCGCCCGCATCGCGGAGAAGACCTCGAGCGGGAAGCGCAGGCGGTTCTCGATCGAGCCGCCGTAATCGTCGGCGCGGGTGTTCGTCAGCGGCGAGAGGAACGAGGCCATCAGGTAGCCGTGGGCGCAGTGCAGCTCCAGCATGTCGAAGCCCGCCCGCGCCGCCCGCCCGGTCGCCTCCACGAACTCGTCCCGCACCCGGTCCATCCCGGCCCGGTCGAGGGCGTGCGGCACCTGGCTCACGCCGTCGAGGTACGGGACGGGGGAGGCCGAGACGACCGGCCAGTTGCCCTCCAGCAGCGGGTGGTCCATCCGCTCCCAGCCGACCTGCGTCGAGCCCTTGCGACCAGCGTGCCCCAGCTGCATCACGATCTTCGTGTCGGTATGGGCGTGGACGAAATCGACGATGCGGGCCCATTGCGCCTCGTGCGCGTCGGTCCACAGCCCCGGGCAGCCGGGGGTGATGCGGGCCTCGGCCGACGGGCAGGTCATCTCGGTGAACAGCAGGCCGGGCCCGCCGAGCGCGTGCGAAGTGTAGTGCACGAAGTGCCAGTCGGTGAGGTTGCCGTCCCGATCCGCCGAGTACTGCGCCATCGGCGCCATCGCGACGCGGTTCGGGATCCGCATCTCGCGCAAGTGCAGGGGCGTGAACATCGGCGTCGGCCGGCTCTCCTTGTAATCCTCGCCGGTCTCGGCCTGGAGACGGGCGTAGAACGCGTCGTCGACGGCGGCCACGTAGGCGGGATCGCGCACCACCAGGTTGTCGTAGGTGACGGATTTCGCCCGGCACATCACCACCATGGAAAACTGCGCGGGGTCCATGTCCCAGGAGCGGTTCATGTGCTCGAACCAGGCGAGCGACACGTCGGCATTGTGCTGCACCACCTGGCAGGGGGTGCGGCGCGCCCGGTCGTAGGCCGCGAACGCCGCCTGGACGTCGTCCTCCGCCTTCTCGACCAGCGCGTCCGAGAGCGCGATGGCGCATTCCATCGCGAGCTTGGTGCCCGAGCCGATCGAGAAATGCGCCGAGGCCTTGGCGTCGCCCAGCAGCACGATGTTGCCGTACGACCAGTTGTGACAGAAGATCCGCGGGAAGCGGCGCCAGGTCGAGCGGTTGAGGAGCAGGCCGTGGCCCTGCAGTTCCTCGGCGTACATCACCTCGAGGACCCGGCGCGCGCCCTCCTCGTCGGCCTCGGTGAAGCCGTGGCCCTGCCAGCAGGCCTCGTCCATCTCGAACACCCAGGTCGAGCGGCCCGGCTCGTACTGGTAGGTATGGGCGCAGACGATGCCGTGCGGCGTCTCGCGGAAGAAGTAGTTGAACTCGTCCATCGGCCGGGTCGAGCCCATCCAGCAGAAGCGGTTGGACTTGATCTCCACTTCCGGCCGGAACGCATCGCGAAAATGCTCGCGGATGCGCGAGTTGATGCCGTCGCAGGCGACGATGACGTCGGAATCGGGGAAGCGCTCCTTGAGCCGGTCGGGCGGGACGCTCTCTCCGAAATGCAGCGCCACCCCCTCCTCGCGGCAGCGCTCCTGCAGGATCTGGAGCAGGCGCATCCGGCTCACCCCGGCAAAGCCGTTGCCGCCGCAGCGCATCACCGTGCCCTGCTTGTGGATCGCCACGTCGTCCCAGTACGAGAAGGCGTCGCGGATGCGGGAGAACGAGCGGGGATCGCGCGACAGGAACTCGTGCAGGGTCTCGTCGGAGAAGACCACGCCGAAGCCGAACGTGTCGTCGGCCCGGTTCTGCTCGTAGACCTCGACCTGCCAGCCGGGCCGGCGCTTCTTGGTCAGGAGCGCGCAATAGAGCCCGCCGGGTCCGCCGCCGATCACCGTGACGCGCATGAAGGGCTCCTTCGTGGGGCGGCGGGTCCGCCGGCAGAGAAACTTTATACTTGAAATATCGCGGCGCAAGGGGGCCTCGCGAAGGCGCACCGACCGGCCCGCCGTCGGCCCGGCGGCCGATCGTGAGCGGCCGTCCGAATGCTGCGATGCGGCGAGCAAAACGTCTTGTTTTTCAGCATAGTGCTCGTTGCACTGCACACCAATGCGGCATGGCGGAAAAATCATCGAGGGCGGTTGCCAGACGATATTTCATGCGTAAAGTATTCCGGGCGGGACAGGCCGGGATCCAACGAAAGAGCGTCGCCTTCGCGCCCCGTGCCGACTCGACTTCGGCCGCTTCGCACCGGACAAGTGCCGACGATGCTCTCGACAGACAAGGGACACACGGGATGACGCCGATCCGGAACGCCAGCCGCCTCGCGGCCGCTCTCTTGGGCGCCACGCTGCTGGCAGGCCCCGCCGCCGCGCAGGGCCAGGGGGAAGGATCTGGGAAGGTCCGGGTCGGGCTGATGTTCACCCTCTCGGGTCCCTCGGCGGTGCTCGGCGAGCAGGGCCGCGACGGGTTCCTGCTGGCGCTGGACACCCTGGGCAAGAAGCTCGGCGGCTTGGACACCGAGGTGGTGACGGTCGACGACGAGCTGAAGCCCGATGTCGCGACCAACAAGGCGCGGGAACTGGTGAAGCGCGACCGGGTCGACTTCGTGGTCGGACCGACCTTCTCCAACGTGCTGCGCGCGGTGGTGCGCCCGGTGACCGACGGCGGCGCCTTCCTGATCTCGCCCAACGCCGGCACCTCGAACTATGCCGGGACGGAGTGCAACCCGAACCTGTTCGTTTCCTCCTACCAGAACGACCAGGTCCACGAGGTGCTGGGCAAGTACGCCAAGAACAAGGGCTACAAGCGCCTGGTCCTGCTCGCGCCGAACTACCAGGCCGGCAAGGACTCGCTCGCCGGCTTCAAGCACTCCTACAAGGGCGAGGTGGTGAACGAGATGTTCACCCCGCTCGGCCAGCTCGACTTCTCGGGCGAGCTCGCCCAGATATCGGCCGCCCAGCCCGACGCGGTGTTCGCCTTCATGCCCGGCGGCATGGGCGTCAACCTGGTGCGCCAGTACCGCCAGGCGGGGTTGAGCACGATCCCGTTCCTCTCCGCCTTCACGGTCGACGAGAGCACCCTGCCGGCCCAGAAGGACGCGGCGGTCGGGTATTACGGCGGCGCCAACTGGGCGCCGGACCTCGACAATCCGCAATCCAAGGCCTTCGTCGCCGCCTACGAGAAGAAGTACGGCAGCGTGCCCGGCACCTACGCCATGCAGGCCTACGACGCCGCCCTGATGATCGACGCCGCGGTCAAGCGCGCCAAGGGCGACCTCAAGGACAAGGATGCGATCCGCGCCGGCCTCAAGGCCGCCGAATTCCAGTCCCTGCGCGGCAACTTCAAGATCGGCAACAATCACTACCCGATCCAGGACTTCTACCTCGTCAAGGCCGCCAAGCGCCCGGACGGAAAGTACGAGACCCAGATCGCCGAGAAGATTTTTTCGAACTATCAGGACAACTACGCCGCCGAGTGCAAGATGAAGTAAATAATTTTCCCTGGAGATTTCGTCTCGCTACGTCATCCCGGGGCTCGCCGCAGGCGAGAACCCGGGATCCATAACCGCCGAGGATGCCGGATGAAGCGGAACCGTTCCACCTCTGCCTGCCGCGTCAGCGGTTATGGATCCCGGGTTCCGCTTCGCGGCCCCGGGATGACGTGGAGGGTCTTGGAGACCGCAGGGCAGACCTCTCACCCGCAAGTCGCGTCATGCTCAACCTGTTCCTGATCCAGGCGCTGAACGGCGTCCAGCTCGGCATCCTGCTCTTCCTGGTCGCGGCGGGGCTGACGCTGATCTTCGGGGTGATGGACCTCATCAACCTCGCCCACGGCGCACTCTACATGATCGGCGCCTATCTGGCCGCGACGTTCACCGCCGCCACCGGCAGCTTCGGCCTCGGGCTCCTGCTGGCTTTGCCGGCGACGCTCCTCTTCGGCCTCGCCCTCGAAGTCCTGGTGGTGCGCCACCTCTACGGGCGCGACCACCTCGACCAGGTGCTCGCCACCTTCGGGCTGATCCTGATCCTCAACGAGGGCGTGCGGATCGTCTGGGGCGCAGCCCCCATGAGCGTGCCGGTGCCGGACGCCTTGTCGGGCTCGGTCCGCCTCGTCGGCACCCTGCATTACCCGCTCTACCGGGTCGCGATCATCGCCGCCGGCCTCGCCACGGCTCTGGGCCTGCACCTCCTCGTCAACCACACCCGGCTCGGCATGCGGTTGCGGGCAGGCGCCAGCAACGGCCCGATGGTGGCGGCGCTCGGCATCGACATCCGCCGGCTCTTTCTGGTGGTGTTCGGCCTCGGTGCGATGCTGGCGGGCTTCGCCGGCGCGATGGTGGCGCCGATCCTCTCCGTCGATCCCGGCATGGGCGATTCGGTGCTGATCCTGACCTTCGTGGTCATCGTCATCGGCGGCGTCGGCTCGGTGCGGGGCGCCTTCGTCGCCGGTCTCCTCGTCGGCCTCGCCGACCAGCTCGGGCGCACCTTCGGGCCGATCCTGCTGCGCAGCGTGATGGATGCCTCTGCCGCCTCGCAGACCGGACGGACGCTCGCCCCGATGCTGATCTACATTCTGATGGCGGCGATCCTGTTCTTCCGGCCCTCCGGCCTGTTTCCGGCGCGGGGGGCGCGATGAGCACCCTCGTCGCCCGCATGGCCGCCGCGCCGCCCCGGCGCCGGGCCGTCTTCCCCGGCGCGGCGTTGGCCGGGCTGGTCCTCGCCGCGCTCGCCGCCCTGCCGGTCGCGGCCGAGGCCGCCGGCCTCCCCTTCCTGGTCGTCACCGCGACCCGGATGATGATCTTCGGGCTCGCCGCCCTCTCCCTCGATCTCGTGCTCGGCTACGGCGCGATGGTGTCGTTCGGCCACGCCGCCTTCATCGGGCTCGGGGCCTACGCGGTCGGCATCCTCGACGCCCACGGCATCCGCGACCTCGCGGTGCAGGCGCCGGTGGCGGCCGGAGCTTGCGCGCTCTTCGCCCTCGTCACCGGGGCGATCAGCTTACGCACTCGCGGCGTCTACTTCATCATGATCACGCTGGCCTTCGGGCAGATGGCGTATTTCTTCATGGTGTCGCTCGCGGCCTACGGCGGCGACGACGGGTTGCCGCTGTCGGGCCGCTCGACCCTGTTCGGGATGCGGCTGATCGAGGGCGACCCGGCCCTGTTCTACTGCGTGCTGGCGGTGCTCACGGCGGCGTTGCTGGTGCTCCGCCGCGTCGTCGCCTCGCGCTTCGGCCGGGTGCTCCGCGGCAGCCGCGACAACGCGGTGCGGATGCAGGCGATCGGCTTCTCGCCCCTGCCCTACCGGCTCACCGCCTACGTGATCGCCGGCGCCATCGCGGGGCTGGCCGGGGTGCTGCTCGCCAACCAGGCCGAGTTCGTCTCGCCGGCCTACATGAGCTGGCAGCGCTCGGGCGAGCTGATCGTCATGGTGGTGCTCGGCGGCATGGGCACGCTGGTCGGGCCGGTCGTCGGCGCCGCCGCGCTGATCGCCCTCGAAGAGGTGCTGGCGCATTATTCCGACCATTGGCGCCTCGGCCTCGGGCTGATGCTGGTCGCCGTGGTGCTCCTCTCCCGCGGCGGCCTCGCGGGGCTGGCGGCGAAGATCGGGAGGCGCGCGTGACTCCGCTCCTCTCCGTTCGCAACCTCCGCAAGTCCTACGGCGCCCTGAAGGTCACCGACGACGTCAGCCTCGACGTGGCTTCAGGCGAACTGCACGCGATCATCGGCCCGAACGGCGCCGGCAAGACCACGCTGATCCATCAGCTGTCGGGCAGCCTGCCGAGCGATTCCGGCACGGTCCATCTCGCCGGCGAGGACGTGACGGACCTGCCGATGGTGGCGCGGGTGCGCCGGGGGCTGGCCCGCTCGTTCCAGATCACCTCGATCCTCGACGGGTTCTCGGTGCTGGAGAACGTGGCGCTGGCGGTCCAGGCCCGATCCGGTTCGAGCTTCCGCTTCTTCCGCCCCGCCGCGAGCGAGACGGCGCTCAACGCCGAGGCGATGGATGCGCTGGGCCGCGTCGGCCTCGCCGACCGCGCCGCGCGCCGGGCCGGCAGCCTGTCGCATGGCGAGAAGCGCCAGCTCGAACTGGCGGTGGCGCTCGCGACGAAGGCCCGCCTGCTCCTCCTCGACGAGCCGCTGGCCGGCACCGGCCCGGAGGAATCGGCGATCCTGGTCGGGCTGATGCGCGAATTGAAATCCACCCACACCCTCGTGCTGATCGAGCACGACATGGACGCGGTGTTCGCGCTCGCCGACCGGATGAGCGTGCTGGTCTACGGCCGCGTCATCGCGAGCGGCGCGCCGTCCGTGGTCCGCTCCGATCCGGCGGTGCGCGCCGCCTATCTCGGCGAGGAGGAGGCGGCCTGATGCTCACGGTCGAGGGCCTGGAGAGCGCCTACGGCGATTCCCGCATCCTGTTCGGGATCGACCTCTCGGTCGCCAAGGGCGAGGTGGTGACGCTGCTCGGCCGCAACGGCATGGGCAAGACCACCACCGTGAAGTCGATCTTCGGCCTCCTGAAGCCCCGGGCCGGCCGGATCCTGATCGACGGCGAGGACATGGCCGGGCGCCCGTCCCACCTCGTCGCGCGGCGCGGCCTCGGGCTGGTGCCGGAAGGCCGCCAGGTCTTCCCGACCCTCTCGGTCGAGGAGAACCTGGTCGCCACCCATCGCGGCGGGCGCGGCGCCAAGTGGAGCCTCGAGGCGGTCTACCGCCTGTTCCCTCGCCTGAAGGAGCGGCGGCGCAACGGCGGCGACCAGCTCTCGGGCGGCGAGCAGCAGATGCTGGCGATCGGCCGGGCCCTGATGACCAATCCCCGCCTCGTCGTCCTCGACGAGGCGACCGAGGGGCTGGCCCCGCTGATCCGCGAGGAGATCTGGGCCTGCCTGCGGGCGATCAAGGACGAGGGCGAGGCGATCCTGGTGATCGACAAGAACGTCGATGCGCTGGCCCGCTTCGCCGACCGGCACGTGGTGATCGAGAAGGGCCGCGTGGTCTGGACCGGCACCAGCACGGCGCTCCGCGAGGCGCCGGAGGTGAAGGACCGGTTCCTTCATGTGTGAAACATCCGTCGAAGGAGTAGGCCCATGACCCCCATGACCGCAGGCATCACCCGCGCCGGGGAGGGCATCGAGGGCGTCCGCTGGAACATCCTCGGGCAGATCTACGTGCCCAAGCAGCATTCCGAGAGTTCGCTGTCCTGGCACGCCACCTTCCCGCCGGGCACCTTCGTGCCGCCGCACATCCACCCGACGCAGGACGAGTTCCTGTACATCCTGCAAGGCCGGCTCACCGCCGTGCTCGACGGGCAGGAGAGCGTGGCCGAGCCCGGCGACACGATCCGGCTGCCGCGGGGCCAGCCGCACGGGCTGTTCAACCGCTCGGACGCCGACGTGAAGTGCGTGTTCTGGGTCTCGCCGGCGCGCCGCCTCTACGACCTGTTCTGGGCCCTGCACAATCTCGGGCCGCAGGCGAACCCTGCCGACGTGGTGGCGATCTCGGCCAAGCACGAGGTCGATTTCCTGCCGCCCCCGGACGCGGAGTGAGCCGATGCGCGTCCTCATCGTCGGCGCCGGGATCGGGGGCCTTGCCACCGCCCTGATGCTCCACCGGCGCGGCATCCGCGCCACGATCGTCGAGCAGGCCTCCGAGGTGCGGGAAGTCGGCGTCGGCATCAACACCCTGCCACACGCGATCCGGGAACTGGCCGAGCTCGACCTGCTGCCGGCCCTCGACCGGGTGGCGATCCGCACGAGGGAACTCGCCTACTTCAACCGCCAGGGCCAGGAGGTCTGGCGCGAGCCGCGGGGGCTGGAGGCCGGCCATCCGGTGCCGCAATTCTCGATCCATCGCGGGCGCTTGCAGGCAGTCCTGTACGATGCGGTGCGCGAGCGGCTCGGCCCAGACGCGGTCCGGACCGGGCTGGCGCTCTCCGGCTTCATGCAGGACGAAGGCGGGGTCACGGCCCACTTCACCGACGCGCTCCGGGGCGATGCCGGCCGGACCATCCGGGCCGACGTGCTGATTGCCTGCGACGGTATCCACTCGGTGGTGCGTAAAAAATTCTTCCCCGACGAGGGCCCGCCGCGCTGGGACGGGGTGCTGATGTGGCGCGGCGCCACCGAGTGGGCGCCCTGGGGCGACGGCCGCACCATGGCGATCGGCGGCGGCATGGGGGCGAAATGCGTCCTCTACCCGATCGCCGAGGCCGAGGGCGGCCGCCAGCTGATGAACTGGGTGGTGTTCGTGAAGATGGCGGACGGCACGATCTCGCCGCCCCCGAAGGAGAGCTGGTCGCGCCCCGCCCATCGCTCGCAGGTGCTGCCCTACGCCCGCCGCTTCGCCCTGCCGGGTTTCGACCTCGCGGCGCTGGTCGAGGCGACGCCGCAGATCTTCGAATACCCGATGTGCGACCGCGATCCGCTGCCGCGCTGGACCCACGGCCGGGTGACGCTGCTGGGGGATGCCGCCCACCCGATGTACCCGGTCGGGTCGAATGGTGCCTCGCAGGCGATCCTCGACGCGCGGGCGCTCGGCGACGCGCTGGCGGGCGCCGAGCATCCGATGCAGGCGCTCCACAGGTATGAGGCCGAGCGCCGGCCGAAGACCGCCGAGATCGTGATGCTCAACCGCAAGGGCGGGCCGGAGCGGGTGATCGACGAGGTCGAGAAGCGGGCCCCGGCAGGGTTTTCCCGCATCGAGGAGGTGCTCAGCCACGCCGAGCGCCAGGCGATTGTCGGGGGCTATGCCGGCAAGGCCGGGTTCGCGGTGGCGGGGAACGTGAGCCCGCTGCGGGTGGCGGTGTAGCGCCTTCCCCTCCCCCTTGTGGGGAGGGGCTAGGGGTGGGGGTGGTGCAGGATAGAGCGCGAGACTTCTCCGGCACCACCCCCACGCGGGATCTTCGATCCCCATGACCCCTCCCCACAAGGGGGAGGGGAAGCGACCAACTCACGAACGACCCGCGCCCAAATCCTTTAAGGTTGAAATATCCATGACCCACACCTCTCCCCGCCACATCCTGGTCACCGGTGCCACCCGCGGCATCGGGCGGGCGATCGCGGCCGGGTTCGTGGCGGCGGGGGAGCGGGTAACCGTGCTCGGCCGCACACAGGAGAGCGCCGAGCGGGCAAAGGCCGAACTCGGTGCCGCCCACGCCGTCGCGGCCGACGTCACCGATACGACCGCCCTGGAGCGCGCCCTGGCGCACGCCGCCGAGCGGGCCGGCCCGGTCGCGGTGCTGGTCAACAATGCCGGCGGGGCCGAGACCGCGCCGCTCGCCCGCAGCGACGTCGACACCCTGCGGCGGATGATGGCGCTCAACCTCGAGCCGGTGCTGGTCGCCGCCCGTGCCGTCGTGCCCGGCATGAAAGCGCAAGGCGGGGGGCGGATCGTCTCGGTCGCCTCCACGGCCGGGCTGAAGGGCTACGCCTATGTCGGCGCGTACTGCGCCGCCAAGCACGCGGTGGTGGGTCTCACCCGGGCGCTGGCGCTCGAACTCGCCACCACCGGCATCACCGTCAACGCGGTCTGCCCCGGCTTCACCGACACCGACCTCGTCGGCAGTGCCATCGACGGGCTGGAGGCGAAGACCGGCCGCGGCCGCGGCGACCTCCTCACCGAGTTCACCCGCCACAACCCGATGGGCCGGCTGGTCCGCCCGGAGGAGGTGGCCGACGCCGTGCTGTGGCTCGCCGGGCGGAATGCCGGCGCCGTCACCGGCCAGGCCGTCGCGGTGGCGGGAGGCGAGCTGTGAACGCCCCCACCGAGATCTCCGCCGAGCCCCCGGCCCACCGCAGCGAGGTGCGGCTGTGGCTGCGCCTGCTCACCACCGCCAACACCATCGAGGCGGAGATCCGCCGCCGCCTGCGCGACCGCTTCGACACCACGCTCCCCCGCTTCGACTTGCTGGCGCAGCTCGAACGTGCGCCGGACGGCATCCAGCTCGGAGAATTGTCGCGCCGGATGATGGTGTCGAACGGCAACGTCACCGGCCTCGTCGAGCGGCTGGCGCAGGAGGAGCTGATCGACCGGCAGGTCTCGGAGACCGACCGCCGGGCGGTGCAGGTGCGCCTGACCGCCCGGGGCCGCGCCGTCTTCACCGAGATGGCCCGCGCCCATGCCGACTGGATCGCCGAGCTCGTCGGCGCCCTCGACCCCGCCGAGCAGGACGCCCTGTCCACCCAGCTCTCCGCCCTCAAGGCCTCGGTCCGGCCGGGCGGCACCAAATCAAAACCAAAACGTCAGGGAGGCACCATGAGGCGCCAGAACGCCATCGCGGCCCCGCTCGCCGGGTTCACGCCGCAGCATTTCGGCTTCGCGATCGAAGGCGGCATCGCGACCGTGACCTTGAACCGGCCGGAGAAGAAGAACCCGCTCACCTTCGAGAGCTACGCGGAACTGCGCGACACCTTCCGGGCCCTGCGCTTCGAGGAGAGCGTGACGGCCGTGGTGATCACGGGGGCCGGCGGCAACTTCTCCAGCGGCGGCGACGTGTTCGAGATCATCGAGCCGCTGACCGCCATGGGCGCCGCCGACCTCCACGCCTTCACCACGATGACCGGCGACCTCGTCAAGGAGATGCGGGCCTGCCCGCAGCCGATCGTGGCGGCGGTCGAGGGCGTCTGCGCGGGCGCGGGCGCCATCGTCGCCATGGCCTCCGACCTGCGGGTGGCGGCCATCGGCGCCAAGGTGGCGTTCCTGTTCAACAAGGTGGGGCTGGCCGGCTGCGACATGGGGGCCTGCGCGATCCTGCCCCGGATCATCGGCCAGGGCCGGGCCTCCGAGCTTCTCTATACCGGCCGCTTCATGAGCGCCGAGGAGGGCGAGCGCTGGGGCTTCTTCAACCGCCTGGTCCCGGCGGGCGAGGCCATGAACACGGCCCGCGAGACCGCCCGCGCGCTCACGCAGGGCCCGGCCTACGCCAACGGCCTGACCAAGCGGATGCTGCACATGGAATGGGCGATGGGGGTTGATGCCGCCATCGACGCCGAGGCGATGGCCCAGGCGCTCTGCATGAAGACCCAGGATTTCCGCCGCGCCTTCGAGGCCTTCGCGGGCAAGACCAAGCCGGTCTTCGAGGGGAATTGAGCGATGACGCTTCACATCGGCATCAATCCCACCTGCGACCTCATCCTGAGGTGCGACCGCAGGGAGCCTCGAAGGAGGGCTCCAGACATCGCCGTGGTTCCTGGAGCCCTCCTTCGAGGTCAGTCGATCATCGATCGACTGACACCTCAGGATGAGGTCGTGGGTAGGATGAACCAAGTGGGAAGGCCCTGACCATGCCCGACCGGACCTTCCTCGACTGGCCGTTCTTCGAGCCGCGCCACCGCGACCTCGCCGCGCAGGCCGACGACTGGGCCGCCCGCACGGTGCCGGCCCTCGTCGACCACCACGACGTCGACGGCTCGTGCCGGCGGCTCGTCGCGGCGCTCGGCGAGGCGGGGTTCCTGCGCTTCGCCGCCCCCGAGGACGGGGTGTTCGACGTGCGGGCGCTCTGCCTCCTGCGCGAGACCTTCGCCCGCCACGACGGCCTCGCCGATTTCGCCTTCGCCATGCAGGGCCTCGGCACCGGGGCGCTGACGCTGTCCGGCACGCCGGCCCAGCGCGAGGCGGTGCTGCCCGGTGTGCGGGCGGGCCGCCGCATCGCCGCCTTCGCGCTCACCGAGCCCGAGGCCGGCTCCGACGTCGCCCAGATCGCGCTCGCGGTGCAGCCGGCCGGCGACGGGATGGTCCGGCTCGACGGCGAGAAGACCTGGATCTCGAATGGCGGCATCGCCGACACGTACGTCGTCTTCGCCCGCAGCGGCGAGGCGCCGGGGGCGCGGGGCCTCTCGGCCTATCTCGTGCCGGCGGACACGCCCGGCCTAAGAATCGCGGAGCGGCTCGACACCATCGCGCCCCATCCCCTCGCACGGCTGCATTTCGAGAATTGCCGCGTGCCGGCGCAGAACCGCATCGGCGAGGCGGGCGCCGGCTTCAAGGTCGCGATGGCGACGCTCGACGTGTTTCGCTCCACCGTCGGCGCCGCCGCGCTCGGCTTCGCCCGCCGCGCCCTCGATGCGTCGCTCGCCCGCGCGCAGAACCGCACGCTGTTCGGGGCGCCGCTCGCCGCGATGCAGCTGACCCAGACCAGCCTCGCCGAGATGGCGACGGCGATCGATACGGCGGCGCTCCACGTCTACCGCGCCGCCTGGACCCGGGATTCGGGGGCGCCCCGCATCACCCGCGAGGCCGCGATGGCCAAGATGGTGGCGACCGAGGCCGCGCAAGAGGTGATCGACCGGGCGGTGCAGCTCCACGGCGGCGAGGGCGTCCGCTCGGGCTCGGTGCCGGAGACGCTCTACCGCGAGATCCGGGCGCTGCGGATCTACGAGGGCGCCACCGAGGTCCAGAAGCTCGTCATCGCCCGCCAGATTCTCGCCTGAGAGGAGGTTCGTCCGATGGAGGCTGCCGTGCCGGAAACTCGTCCCATCGCGTATCCCGAAGCCGTCGCCGGGGACGCTCCCCGCCCGGGCGGCAGCCCGTGGGCCCGGCGGCCGGACCCCTTCGTGCGGGACAACCTGCCCCCGCCGGACCGGATGCCGGACTTCGTCAACCTCGACCGGCTCGGCTATCCCGAGCACCTGAACGCCACGGTCGAACTGGTGGACCGGCACGTCGCAGAGGGGCGCGGCGAGCGGGTGGCCCTCGTCGGGCCGGACGTGACCTGGACCTATGCCGAGCTGGCGCGCCGGATCGACCGGATGGCGAACGTGCTGGTCGACCGGCTCGGCCTCGTCCCGGGCGGGCGGGTGCTGCTGCGCTCGGCCAACAACCCGACCAAGGTCGCGCTCTACCTCGCGATCATCAAGGCGGGCGGAATCGTGGTCGCGACCATGCCGCTCCTGCGGGCGCGGGAACTGACCCAGATCCTCGACAAGGCCCGGATCCCGCTCGCGCTCTGCGATGCCGGCCTGATCGACGAGATGGCGAAGGCCGCGGACGGGCGCGCCGAACCGGTGCGGGTCGTCACCTGGCGCGGCACCGCCGGGGGCGAACTCGGCGACCTCCTCCGCGACGCCTCCGACCGGTTCGAGCCGCCCCTCACCCGGGCCGACGATCCGTGCCTGCTCGGCTTCACCTCCGGCACCACCGGCCTGCCGAAGGCGACGATCCACTACCACCGCGACCTCCTGGTGATCTGCGACGCCTATGGCCGCGAGGTGCTGCGGGCGACGGAAGACGACGTATTCATCGGCTCGCCGCCGCTCGCCTTCACCTTCGGCCTCGGCGGACTGGTGCTGTTCCCGTTCCGGGTCGGCGCCCGGGCGGTGCTGCTCGAGAGGGCGGGCCCGGCCGACCTCGCGGCGGCGATCGCGCGCTACCGCGCGACGGTGCTGTTCACCGCGCCCACCGCCTACCGGGCGATGCTCGGCCTGATCGGCCAGCACGACCTGTCGAGCTTGCGCAAGTGCGTCTCGGCCGGCGAGACCCTGCCGGCGCCGACCTGGCACGCCTGGGCGAAGGCGACCGGCCTCAAGCTGATGGACGGCATCGGCGCGACCGAGATGCTGCACATCTTCATCGCCTCGCCCGAGGACGAGATCCGCCCCGGCGCGACCGGCCGGCCGGTGCCGGGCTACGAGGCCAGGGTGATCGATCTCGACGGCAGGCCGTGCCCGCCCGGGGTGCCGGGGCGGCTCGCGGTGCGCGGGCCGATCGGCTGCCGCTACCTCGCCGACGAGCGCCAGATCGTCTACGTGCAGGACGGCTGGAACGTCACCGGCGACACCTACCTGCAGGACGCCGACGGCTATTTCTGGTTCCAGGCCCGCAACGACGACATGATCGTCTCGGCCGGCTACAACATCGCCGGCCCCGAGGTGGAGGCGAGCCTGCTCGCCCATCCGGCGGTGGCGGAGGTCGGCGTGGTCGCCGCACCCTGCCCCGAGCGCGGCCGCATCGTCGCCGCCTACGTGGTGCTCAACCCCGGCTTCGACGGGACCGAGGCCCTGACCAAGGCGCTGCAGGAGCACGTGAAGACCGACCTCGCGCCCTACAAGTACCCGCGGGCGGTGCACTACGTGCCCGCCCTGCCCAAGACCGAATCCGGCAAGCTGCAACGCTTCGCCCTGCGCCGGCAGGCCGAGGCGGAGGCGGCGACCGTCCAGGGAGAGACCGCATGACCGCCAGCCCGATCCCGCTCCGCCCCGCGACGGAGGCGCCCGCGCTCACCACCCTGCAGCCGCCGGGCTGGAAGAAGCCGAAGGGCTACGCCAACGGCATGGCCGGCCGCGGTACCGTGGTGATGACCGGGGGCCTGATCGGCTGGGACGAGAACGAGGTGCTGGCCGAGGGCTTCCTCCCCCAGGTCGAGCAGATCCTGCGCAACATCCTCGCCGTCCTGGCCGAGGCCGGGGGCGGGCCGGAGCACGTCGCGCGGCTCACCTGGTACGTGCGCAGCGTCGACACCTATCGCGCCTGCCTGCCCGAGCTCGGGCCGGTCTACCGCCGGGTGATGGGCCGCCACTTCCCCGCCATGGCGCTCGTCGGCGTCGCCGACCTCGTCGAGCCGGGCGCGCTCGTCGAGATCGAGGCCACCGCGATCGTGCCGGACGCCGCGTGATGCGACCCGTCTCCTGGACGACCGGCGGGACGCTCGGCGACATCGACCGCGCCTACGACAATCTCGGCGCCATCCTGGACGCCAAGACCTATCCGCCGCGCTGGATCGCGGCGGCTGCGGCGTTCCGGGAAGGCCTCGTCGCGCAAGGGCGCGCTCGCCTGGGCCTGCCCTACGGGGCGGGCCCGCGCCACGCCTACGACCTCTTCCTGCCCGAGGGCACACCCGCCGGCCTCGCGGTGTTCGTCCATGGCGGCTACTGGAAGGCGTTCGACCGCTCGGTCTGGTCGCACCTCGCCGCCGGGCCGCTCGCCCACGGCTACGCCGTCGCGGTGCCGAGCTACACGCTCTGCCCCGAGGCCCGCATCGCCGACATCACCGCCGAGATCGCCGCCTTCCTCGACCGGGCGAGCGCCGAGGTGGCGGGGCCGATCCGCCTCGCCGGCCATTCCGCGGGCGGGCACCTCGTCAGCCGGATGCTCTGCACCGACATCACCCTCGCCTGCGCCGGCCGGATCGACCGGGTGGTGTCGATCAGCGGCGTCCACGACCTGCGCCCGCTCCTCGGCACGGCCATGAACGCGACCCTGCGCCTTGATCCCGGGGAGGCCCGAGCCGAGAGCCCGGCCCTGCGCGAGCCCCGTCCCGGCGCGCACCTGATCGCGGTGGCGGGGGGCGACGAGCTGCCCGAATTCCTGCGCCAGAACCTGCTGCTGCCGACGATCTGGCACGGGCTCGGGGCGCGGGCCGAGGCGTTCGAGATCCCGGGGCGTCACCACCTCGGCGTCGTCGAGGACCTGGCCGATTCGGCCAGCGCGCTGACGCGGGCGCTGGCGGGCGGCTGAGGCCGCCCGCTTCCTTCAGATCCGCACCGTCCGGTTGCGGGCGGCGAGCAGGCCGAAGCTTCCGGCCGAGAGGCACACGGCGGCATAGAGCGCCGCCGGCAGGCCCCAGCCGCCGCTCCAGTCATGCGCGATCCCGACCAGGAACGGGCCGAGCGCCGCCCCGCAATAGCCGACGCCCTGCGCCATGGCGGAGAGCTCGGCGGCGGCCCGGGGGTCGCCGGCCCGCAGCACGATCAGCGTGAGGGCGAGCCCAAAGCAGCCGCCGAGGCCGAGGCCGAGCAGCAGCGCGAAGCCCCAGGCGAAGGCGAGCGGACCTACGAGCAGGCCGACGAAGCCGACGAGCGGCAGGCTGACGACGAGCACCACCCAGGGCCGCTGGTCGGGCCGGCGCGCCGCCAGCGTCGGCACCACGAGGGCGAGCACGCCCTGCGCCAGCGCCGAGACCGAGGCGACGAGGCCGGCCGCCACGATGTCGAGGCCCCGGTCGACCAGGGCCGCGGGCAGCCAGCCGAACACGATGTAGGCGAGCGAGGATTGCAGGCCCATGAAGGCGGTGACCTGCCAGGCCAGGGGATCGCGCCACAGCGCCCCGCTCGGCCGCGCCGCGCCCCCGTCGGGTCTGTCGCGGCCCCGCGCGAAGGGCAGCCAGGCCGCCGCGGCGACGAGGGCGGGGGCGGCCCAGAGCATCAGGGCCCCCTCCCAGCCGAGGCCGAGGGCATGGCGCGCCGGCACGGTGAAGCCCGCCCCCGCGGCGGCGCCGAGGCAGAGGAGCGCGGTGTAGAGCCCGGTCATCAGGCCGGCCCGGTCGGGAAAGTCGCGCTTGACGATGCCCGGCAGAATGACGCCGACGATCCCGATCGCCGCCGCGGCGATCACCGAACCGAGGAAGAGAGACGGCAGGCCGCCGAGGCCGCGCACGCCGAGGCCGAGCGCCAGGACGAGGAGCGCCGCCAGCACGCCGGCATCCGGCCCGACGCGCCGCACCAGCACGGGCGCGAGGCGGCCGAACACCCCCAGGCACAGGACCGGCACGGTGACGAGGGCCCCGGCGAGCGCACCCGAGAGGCCGGTCTCGGCGCGGATGCCCGGCAGGAGCGGGCCGACGCTCGACAGGGCGGGCCGCAGGTTGAAGGCCACCAGCATCAGCCCGAGGCCGATCAGGACCGGGTGGAGCCCAGCCCTCCCCGGCCGCGCGGCAGCGATGTCCGGCTCCCGTTCGATGGTCCGCACCGGCCGTCCTCCCCTCGCGCGTGGCGCGCGTTGAGAGGGGTCATACCGTCCCGGAGCAGGGCTGAGGACCGGCAAGTTTGCAACCCCGCACCGATGCGGGGGACCGCGGGCGGGGACGCACCGGCGCGAGCCCGCTTCCGATCACTCCGCCTTGGCGGGCGCTCGCTTGGCGGCGGGCTTGCGGCGGGGCCTTGCCGCCGGTACGGCGGCCTCCGGCTCGCGCACCGGCTCGCTTGCCGGCTCCTTCTCCAGGCCCTGCACCGCCTCGGGCGCCTTGGCCTCGCGGGTGATCATCTCCACCATGCTCTGGGGCAGGCGGACGAAGTGGCCGGTGCCGTGGCCGGACCGGTCGAGGATCTCGGCGAAGACCGGCTTGTGCGGCTCGTGCCCGGCCTCGCCCAGCGCGCAGGGGCGGCGCGGCAGGGCGCTCAGCTTCGCGGCGAGTTCCTTCGGCACCAGTGCGTTCACGCCTCACCCTCCCGACGGCCGGACAGAGCGGAGGTGTAGGACCCGCAGGGTTAACGATCGGCTGCCGCCGGTGCGGCGGCGGCGTGCGCCTCCGGGACGCCCGGCGAGGTGGCGGGAGGCTGCGCGCCGGTAAAGGCGGCGTAGGAGCGGCGCAGCAGGGCACCGTCGAGGTCGTGCCCGATCAGCACCAGGCGGGTGCGGGCCCCGCCCTCGGGCCATTCGGCCAGGTGCCGGGGCGGATGGACGAGGTGCTGCACGCCCTGGATCACCACCGGCGTCGCGACGCCCTCGACCGCCACCAGCCCCTTGAGCCGCAGGATCCGGGCGCCGTGACGGTTGAGCAGCATGCCGAGCCAGAGGCCGAACCGGGTCCAGTCCACCGGCCCGCTCTCGATCGTCACCGCCCCGGCTGCGCCGTGGGGTTGCGATGGGATCTCGGCGCAGAGCCAGCGCCGGGCGCTCGCGGTTCCGGTCGGGTCGTCGGTGAGGAGGGCCGCTTCCGGCGCGTCGTCGAGGGTGAGGTCAGTGACCGGCGCGAGGGGGTTGAGGGCGGCGAGCCGCGCCCGCAGGGCGGCGGCGACCGCGGGCGGGGCGAGGTCTGTCTTCGACAGGATCAGGCGGTCGGCGCAGGCCGCCTGCCGCACCGCCTCCTCGTGCATGTCGAGGGTGCGGGCGCCGTTCACCGCGTCCACCACCGTGACGATGGCAGCCGTCGTGAAGGCGTGGCGCAGGACCGGATCGGCCACCAGGGTGGCGACGGCCGGGCCCGGATCGGCGAGGCCCGTCGTCTCGACCACCACCCGGCGGAAATCCGGCACCAGGCCGCGCCGGCGCCGGTCGTGCAGGTCGATCAGCGCCGCCTTCAGGTCGCCGCGGATGCTGCAGCAGACGCAGCCGCCGCGCAGGAGCGCCACCTCGCCCGCGAGCGGCTCGACCAGCAGGTGGTCGAGGCCGACCTCGCCGAACTCGTTGATCAGGACCGCGGTGTCGCGTAGCGCCGGCCAGCGCAGGAGGCGGGCGAGCAGGGCCGTCTTGCCGGCGCCGAGGAAGCCGGTGAGCAGGGTGATGGGCGTCGCCGGAGGACGGGTCACCGCGCCTCCAGGGCGACGATGATCGCGAGATCGAGGGGATCGCAGGGACGACCGGCGAGGCGCTCGGCGGCCGGCCACAGGGTGCCGAGATGGTCGACCAGCGCGGTCCGCCCGGTGCGGCCCGACAGGGTGTAGCGATCGGCCCAGGCCGCGAGGCGCAAGCCGTAGAGGCCGAGCACCCGGTTGGCGGCCTCCGCCCGGGCCCGCCGCCCGGCCTGGGCCGGGCCCGGGCGGGCCACCCCGTCGCTCCAGTGGTCGGGCGCCCCGAAGGCGCCGCACAGGCCGCACATCGAATCAGGATTCCGGCCGCGCCGTGCCCTCGAACGGGAAGCGCTTCGCGAAGTCCTCGGCGATGGTCTCCATCGTCACGAACCGCACGCCGTCATGGGCCTTGAAGTGCTGGAACAGGCGCTCGTGCATCTGCAGCACGTGCGGCTTGCCCGAGACGTCCGGGTGGATGGTGATCGGGAAGACGGCATAGTTGTAGTTGGCATAGACCCAGTCGAACTGGTCGCGCCACATCTGCTCGATGTCGCGCGGGTTGACGAAGCCGTGGCTGTTGGGCGCCGCCTTGACGAACATCATCGGCGGCAGGTCGTCGAGGGTCCAGGAGGCCGGGATCTCGATCAGCCTGGTCTCGGTGCCGTGCTCGAACGGGCGCATCCAGGTCGAGGGATGCTGCGAGTAATCGATCTTGGTCCAGCTCTCGTCCACCCGCACGTAGTAGGGATGGTGGTCGTTGTGCATCAGCGAGTGGTCGTAGCGGATGCCCTTCTTCTGCAGGAGCTCGTTGGTCTTGGGGCCGAACTCCCACCAGGGAGCGACGTAGCCGCGGGGCGGCTTGCCGGCGAGATCGCTGATCAGCCCGACGCACTTGTCGAAGATCGCCTCCTCCTGCTCGGGGGTCATCGCGATCGGGTTCTCGTGGCTGTAGCCGTGCATCCCGATCTCGTGGCCCGCCGCCGCCACGGCCTTCATCTCCTCTGGAAAGGTCTCGATCGAGTGGCCGGGGATGAACCAGGTCGTCTGGATGCCCCAGCGCGCGAACATCCGCAGCAGCCGCGGCGACCCGACCCTGCCGGCAAAGACCCCGCGGGAGATGTCGCAGGGGCTGTCCTCGCCGCCATACGATCCGAGCCAGCCCGCCACCGCGTCGACGTCGACGCCGTAGGACACGAAGATCTCTTTCGCCATGCGCGTCATCCCGCCTGCCCGGCGGGCATCTGACAACCGGCGGCGCGGCGGGGTCAAGCCGTAACAGGCCCGGCACCGGACCATAAAAAGGGCGCGGCCCCTCCCCCGGTCCGGGGGAGACGCCGCGCCCTGATCTCAGACCGAAGAGACGTGCGGGTCCTCAGTCGATATCCGCGACCGCCTCGGCGCCGCCGTAGACCCGGTGGGCGAGCGAGGCCTCGATCAGGTCGTCGATGTCGCCGTCGAGGACGTCGTCGGGGCTGGTCGACTGGGCGCCGGTGCGCAGGTCCTTCACCAGCTGGTAGGGCTGGAGCACGTAGGAGCGGATCTGGTGGCCCCAGCCGATATCGGTCTTCGAGGCCGCCTCGGCGTTGGCCTTCTCCTCGCGCTTCTTCAGCTCGAGCTCGTAGAGGCGGGCGCGCAGCATGTTCCAGGCGGTGGCCCGGTTCTTGTGCTGCGAGCGCTCCTGCTGGCACGCCACCACGATCCCGGTCGGGTTGTGGGTGATGCGCACCGCCGAGTCGGTGGTGTTGACGTGCTGTCCGCCCGCGCCCGACGACCGGTAGGTGTCGATCCGGCAGTCCGATTCCTTGATCTCGATCGTGATCCGGTCGTCGATGACCGGATAGACCCAGACGCTGGCGAAGCTGGTGTGCCGCCGGGCGTTGGAATCGTAGGGCGAGATCCGCACCAGGCGGTGGACGCCCGATTCGGTCTTCAGCCAGCCATAGGCGTTGTGGCCCTTGATCAGGAGCGTGGCGCCCTTGATCCCGGCCTCCTCGCCGTCGGACCACTCGACGATCTCGACCTTGTACTTCCGGCGCTCGGCCCAGCGGGAATACATGCGCTGGAGCATGTTGGCCCAGTCCTGGCTCTCGGTGCCGCCGGCGCCGGCATGGACCTCGACATAGGTGTCGTTGCCGTCGGCCTCGCCGGAGAGAAGGGTCTCGATCTGGCGGCGGGCCGCCTCGACCTGCACGGCGCGGATCTGCTCCTCGCCCTCGCGGATGGTGGCGGCGTCCGCCTCCATCTCGCCGAGCTCGATCAGCGTGGCGCCGTCCTCCAGCCCCTGCTCGAGGCGGCGGATCGCGGTCGCGGCGTCGTCGAGCTGCGTGCGCTCGCGCATCACCTTCTGGGCCTCCTCCGGATCGTTCCAGAGCGAGGGGTCCTCCGAGCGGGCGTTCAGCTCCGCGAGGCGCTTGTCAACGGTATCCCAGTCAAAGATGCCTCCTCAGCAGTCCGATCGACTGCTTGGCGGCATCCGAGAGTTGCTCGATCTCGGCGCGCATCTGGTGTGGGTTCACTCGCGTGAGGTGGGGTGCTGGGTGATAGCGCCGGGGGGCGCGGGTGTAAACGGCGGGGCAGCGCCTCGGTCAGCCGAGTTCGCGCCCGACGGGAGGACCGTCGAGCGTGCCGGCGATATCCGGGCAGATCTCGGGCAGGTGCTCGGCACCGACGAGAAGCTCGGCGATCGGGATGCGGCGCGGCTTGTCTGGAGCCGGGTCGGCGAGATCGACGGTGAGACGCAAGCCGAGAGCTTTCAGCACCGAGAGCTCAGTCGCGAGAGGCAGATCGTCGAGGTCGAGGTCGCAGTGCGGCAAGCTGGCCGCTTCGACGGTTCGGGTCTGGTGTGCGGCACGAACCGCCACGCGGAGAGCCGACGCAACGTGGGATGCGGCTCCGGCCTCGAAGGCATCGGACAGGAACACCGCGATGGCCTCGTTCGAACTCAGCGAGGCGGCGGGATCGAAGTCCGAGATCTGTTCGGTCATCAGCGAGCCTCGCAGAGGGATGCTGGACGGTCCGAGGAAAACCCGCGCCTCTTCTTTCCCGGACAGGGCTCGTCGCGACATGCCGAAGCGCTCTGACGCGAAGGGCGAGGCACCCGCCGGCGCCCCGCCCTCCCTGTCGCCGTCAGTACAGCCCGCCCGCCTGGGCCGCCCGGTCCGCGTCCGGGGGTACCGCCGCCGGCGCCGCCGGCTGGGCGCTCGGCGGGGCCGAGTAGCTGTCGGGCGGGGCGGTGCCGGGCTTGAAGGCCTCGAGCAGCCCGCCCTCCGAGCCGCCGGCACGGGTGCCGCTGGCGGCGTTGACGCGGATCAGCTTGATGCCCGGGGGCACGCGGAACGGCGTCGGCGGCTTGTCCTTGAGGGCGGCCTTCAGGAAGTCGCGGGCGATCGGGGCGGCGAGCCCGCCGCCGGTGGCGCTGTCGCCGAGAGAGCGGGGCTTGTCGTAGCCGATGTAGATGCCGACCGCGAGATCCGGCGAGAAGCCGACGAACCAGGCGTCCTTGGAGTCGTTGGTGGTTCCGGTCTTGCCGGCGAGCGGCTTGCCGATCTCCTTCAGGATCGTGGCGGTGCCGCGCTGGACCACGCCCTCCATGATCGAGACGATCTGGTAGGCGGTGAGCGGGTCGAGGACCTGCTCGGACTCGTCGACCAGCTTCGGCTCGTCCTGGCCCGACCACTTGTCGGCGTCGCAGCCGATGCACTTGCGGGTGTCGTGGCGGTAGATGGTCTCGCCGTTGCGGTCCTGGATCCGGTCGATCAGGGTCGGGCGGATGCGCCGGCCGCCGTTGTCGAGCATCGAGTAGGCGGTGACCATCCGCATCACGGTGGTCTCGCCGGCGCCGAGCGACATCGGCAGGACGGGCAGCATGTCGTCGTAGACGCCGAAGCGGCGGGCGTACTCGGCGATCAGCGGCATGCCGACATCCTTGGCGAGCCGCACCGTCATCAGGTTCTTCGAATGCTCGATGCCGTAGCGCAGGGTGTGGGGGCCGCCGCCGGCCTTGCCGCCGTAGTTGGTCGGGGTCCAGGCCTCCTGGCCGGGGCCCGCCTCGATGGTGATCGGCGTGTCGAGGACCATCGAGGACGGGGTGTAGCCGTTGTCGAGGGCCGCCGAGTAGACGATCGGCTTGAACGACGAGCCGGGCTGGCGCATCGCCTGGGTGGCGCGGTTGAACTCGCTCTCGTCGTAGGAGAAGCCGCCGACCATCGCGTGGACGCGTCCCGTGTAGGGGTCCATCGCCACGATCGCGCCGGAGACCTCCGGGATCTGGCGCAGGCGGTAGGTGTTGCCGGCCCCCTCCATGCGCTCGACGTAGACGACGTCGCCGGAATTGAGCGCCGCCGCGACGCTGCGGCCGGTCCAGCGCACGCCCTCGGCCGAGATGATCCCGGTCTCGCGGTCCTTCGAGACCTGGCCGGAGCTCTCGCGCTTGGGCTGCAGGCCGATCGTGGCGCGGCCGCCGGAGGTGTCGAGCACCACGGCCAGGCGCCAGGGCTGCACGTCGCCGAGCGCCGGCACCTCGGCCACCGCCATGCCCCAGTCGCGGCCGGCGAGCTCGACGCGGCTCTTCGGGCCGCGCCAGCCGCGGGCCTGATCGTAGCGCACCAGGCCGTCGACCAGCGCCTTGCGGGCCATCGCCTGCATCTTCGGGTCGAGGGTGGTGCGCACCGACAGTCCGCCCTCGTAAAGCTTCTTCTCGCCGTAGCGCTCGGAGATCTCGCGGCGGACCTCCTCGGCGAAGTAGTTCGCGTTGGCGGTGTTGGGCGAGATGGTGCGCGGGTTGACGCCGAGCGGCTGCTTGCGCTCGGACTCGGCCTCCTCCTTGGTGATGTACCCGTTCTGGGCCATCAGGCCGATGATCTCGTTGCGGCGCGCCAGCGCCTGCTGGGTGCGGCGGTAGGGGTGGTAGTTGTTCGGGCCCTTGGGCAGCGCCGCGAGATAGGCCGCCTCGTGGATCGTCAGCTCGTGCACCGACTTACCGAAGTAGTCGAGGGCGGCGGCCGCGATGCCGTGCAGGTTGCGGCCCGGCACGATCGTGCCGAGGAAGATCTCGTTGAGGTAGAGCTCGAGGATCTTGTCCTTCGAGTAGGTCGATTCGATGCGCAGCGCGATCAGCGCCTCGCGGACCTTGCGGTCGAGGGTCTGCTCGGAGGAGAGCAGGAAGTTCTTGGCGACCTGCTGGGTGATGGTCGAGGCGCCCTGCTTCTTGCCGCTGGACGCGTTGGTGACGATCGCCCGGACGATGCCCTCGGGGTCGATGCCGCCGTGCTTGTAGAAGTTCTTGTCCTCGGCCGACAGGAAGGCCGCGACGACGATCTTGGGCATCGCCTGGATCGGCAGGTAGAGCCGGCGCTCGCGGGCATACTCGGCGAGCAGGCTGCCGTCGGCCGCGTGGACGCGGGTCATCACCGGCGGCTCGTAATTGGCGAGCGCCGCGTGGTCGGGCAGGTCGCGCGAGTACTTCCAGTAGAAGTAGCCGCCCGCGGCCGCGCCGACGACGAAGAGCATCGCCGCGATGCTGAACAGGAAGCCGAAGAAGCGGAGGATGAAGCGCATCGAAACCCGATCCGTCGATGATGCCGCGGCGGCCCTCTGGCCGATCGAAAGCCCGAGGCCCGCAGCGGACGGCCACGCCTCGGCGCGGCTCCCCACCGGAACGCTACCCGCCATGACGACGCGCAGCCGCTCCCGCGATTAGCGGAGGACGGGCGCGAAAGCCAGGACAGCGAGGGGCCGACAGAGCCCTATCGACACGGGATCTATGGTGAAACTGGGGCGGGTGCGTGCTCGGCGGCCCGGCTGAGGCGCAAGCCGTCGGCGTTCAGCGCGGTCATCGCCTGGCCGGCGGGCGGCAGCCGGCCGGCGAAGAAGCGCTCGATCGCCCCGGCCATCTGCGCCGTGACCTTGGTGCGCCACTCGTCGGAGAGCAGCAGGTCGAGGTCGCGCTTGCTCGACAGGTAGCCGAGCTCGACCAGCACCGAGGGCACGTCGGGCGACCGCAGCACCCGGAACCCCGCCTCGCGGTGGGGCTTCACGCTCATCTCCATCACGCCGGAGAGGTTGGTGAGCAACCCTTGCGCGAACCGCGCCGAGAACCCGCGGGTCTCGCGCAGGGTGAGCTCCTGCAGGATCGTCGCGACGTCGCCCGGTCCCTCGCCCTGGTCGGCGCCGGCGGCCGCGTCGGCCTTGTTCTCGCGGTCGGCCAGCCGCGCCGATTCGGCGTCGGTCGCCTTCTCGGAGCCGGTGTAGATCGTGGCGCCGCGCACCTGCGGGGCGGCCGAGATCGAATCGGCGTGGATCGACACGAACAGGTCGGCGCGGGCGTCGCGGGCGATGCGCACCCGCTCGGCGAGCGGCACGAACACGTCGCGGTCGCGGGTCATCTGGACCCGGATGCGGCCGGTGGCCTCGAGGCGCTGGACCAGCCCCTGGGCGACTCCGAACACGATGTCCTTCTCGTAGACGCCGTTGCCCGCGATGGCGCCCGGATCGATGCCGCCATGGCCGGCGTCGACGATGACGAGGGGCCGCGAATCGACCGGATCGCGGGCCGGCGGGCCCTCGGCGCGGGCGGGCGCGGCCGGCTGGGCGGCGCGCCGGAACGCCTCGCGGTCGCTGCGGGCGAGATCGATGGTGAGCAGCGTCGCCCCGTCCCGCGGCCGGGTCGTGGTCGCGACCCGCGCCACGGTCGCGGCCTGGGCGAGGTCGATGACGATGCGCGAGCGCCCGGGGGCGAACAGGCCGTAGCGGTAGGAGGCGACGAGGCCGTCGCGCTTGCGGCCCGCCTCGGAGGGCAACTGGAAGTTGACCTCCGGCAGGTCGACGATCGCCCGGTCGGGCCGTTCCATCACGAAGGCCCGGGCCTCGACCGGCCGGGACAAAACCACCGTCAGGCGGGTGCCCTCCGGGACCGCCGAGATCTCGGCGCCGATCGCCACCGCGGGCCGGTCGGCGGCGGCGCGCTCGGCGGCCTGACGCTCGGGCATCTGGCGCTCGACGGCCGGACGCTCCGGCGCGGCGAGGCCGGGCAGCGGCGCGAGGAGGCCCAGCGCCACGAGGGCGGCGCGGAGCGGCAGGCGGATCGGACGTGCGCGTGTCGGCATGGTCTCGCGGCGACTTCTGGCGGCATCCCGGTTACGCGATAACCGCGCCATGGTTAACGCTTCGCAAAGCCGATCGGATCGTCCGCCCGGCGCCTGTGGCCGGGCGGGTACAGGGAGGGACGCCCGGGCCGGCGGGGGATCAGCAAGAGGCCGGCGGGGGACCGGCGACGCGCGGGCAGGACAAGCGAGCGAACATGCTTGCAAATTCGCCGCGACACTCTGTAATGGTATGGACCCTTGCCCGATGCCGCCGGCTCTTCCGCCGCGGCCCGCGGGCCCGCCCGGACGCTCTCGCAGCGGCTTCGGCGTTGGCCGGCCGCCGGCAGATCGTCCGACGATCAGCGTGCCGGGCAGGAGTCGCGTGATCCGCGGCGGCGTTCCCGAACGTCGTCGCCCGTTTTCCAACGGCCGCGGGGCCTTCCAGGCTCGCGCGCCCTGATTCGAAAGGTCGGTGGGAGTATGCGTGGACGCACAGCCTCGGATTTCGAAGCTGCCGTCCCCGGCGCACGCGCTCCGCGTCGCGCCCGTCCGCGCCCCCTGCCCCCGGCCATCGTCAACCCCTCGCGCGCGTGGATGCGCGCAGCGGCGATTGACGGCATCCCCCGCACGACATCATCCGCCGGGCCCGGAAGGGCACGGCACGGGAGAGCCCTCCCGGCGCAGGTTTCCGCGCCCGGGGCGGCACCGGACTACGGAGGCTCGTCCTCCCGCGCACGGCCAGGATCCCTGAGGTCACCCGCCTCAGGGTCCGTTCCCGGATGCCCCCGTCCAGCGGCGCTGCCGTCGGTCGCCATGCCGAAAGTTCGTCATGGCCAACAAGATGCTCATCGATGCCGCCCACCCGGAAGAGACCCGGGTGGTGACGGTCAAGGGTTCCAAGGTCGAGGAATTCGACTTCGAGTCCGCTAGCCGCCGCCAGCTGCGCGGCAACATCTATCTCGCCAAGGTCACGCGGGTCGAGCCGTCGCTGCAGGCCGCCTTCGTCGAGTACGGGGGCAACCGCCACGGCTTCCTCGCCTTCAGCGAGATCCACCCCGACTACTACCAGATTCCGATCGCCGACCGGATGGCGCTCCTCGAGGAGGAGGCGCGGGCCGAGCGCGAGCACGAGGAGCGCCCCGAACGCCAGGAGCGCGGTGAGCGCAGCGAGCGCTCGGAGCGTGGCGAGCGCCAGGAGCGCGGCGACCAGCCCCGCCGCCGCCGCCGCCGCGGCCGCCGGGCCGAGGCCTCGTCGCGCCCGTCCGACGCCGTGGTGAGCGCCCCGGCGGAGGATCTGCACGAGGCCGGCCAGGAGACCGGTCAGGAGACAGGTGTCGAGACGAGCGCTGTCGAGACGACCGGCTGGCAGGACACGCACCCGCGCGAGACGCTCGCCCAGGAGACCTTTAGCGAAGGGACGTTCAGCGAAGGGACGCCCGGCCAGCCCGAGAGCGGCGAGCATCCGGCGCAGGCCGCCCACGAGGCTCCGGCCGAGGCCCAGGCCGGCGACGCCGTCGCGCAGGACAACCTGATCCCGGAGACCCAGGCTCACGAGAGCCCGGCCCAGGAGAACTCTGCCCAGGAGATCCAGGCCCAGGAGACCCACGCTCAGGAGACCTCTGCCGAGCATCACCCCGTCGAGGCCGCCCCGCTGCAGGGCGAGGCCGGCGCCGAGACCCCGGCGGCGATCGCCGCCGCCGTGTCGGCGGAGCCCGCCCCCGTCGCGGACGCGACCGAGGCCGCTGCCGTCGCGTCCGAGCCCGTCGAGACCACGGTTCAGGCCGACACCGCCGGCGAGAGCGACGACGCGGGCGTCCTGCCCCAGCCCGTCGCCGCCTCGCAGCCGGTCGACGCCACGGAGTCCGACGAGGACGAGGAAGAGGACGACGAGGACGACGAGGAGTCTGACGACGAGTCCGAGGACGACGAGGACGACGATCAGGACGGGGACGACGAGGACGACGACCACGAGGAGGCGATCGTCGAGCAGGTCGGCGGCCGCGGCGACGCGCTGGCCGAGATCCCGGAGCGTCCCCGCACCCCGCGCCGGCACTACAAGATCCAGGAGGTGATCAAGCGCCGGCAGGTCATCCTGGTCCAGGTCGTCAAGGAGGAGCGCGGCACCAAGGGCGCGGCGCTCACCACCTACCTGTCGCTGGCCGGCCGCTACTCGGTGCTGATGCCGAACACCGGCCGGGGCGGCGGCATCTCGCGCAAGATCACCAGCGCGGCCGACCGCAAGCGCCTGAAGGAGATCGCCACCGACCTCGAGGTGCCCGAGGGGATGGGCGTCATCCTGCGCACGGCGGGCGCCTCGCGCACCAAGCCGGAGATCAAGCGCGACTTCGAGTACCTGATGCGGCTGTGGGAGAGCGTGCGCGAGCTCACCCTGTCCTCGGCCGCGCCGGCGCTGGTCTACGAGGAGGGCTCGCTGATCAAGCGCGCCATCCGCGACCTCTACAACAAGGACATCGACGAGGTTCTGGTCGCGGGCGAGGACGCCTACCGCGAGGCCAAGGACTTCATGCGGATGCTGATGCCGACGCAGTCGAAGGTGGTGAAGCCCTACCGCGACCCGACGCCGGTCTTCGCCCGCTTCGGGGTCGAGCAGCAGCTCGACGCGATGTTCTCCAACCACGTCTCCCTGCGCTCGGGCGGCTACCTCGTCATCAACCCGACCGAGGCGCTGGTCTCGATCGACGTGAACTCGGGGCGCGCCACCCGCGAGCACGACATCGAGGACACCGCCTACAAGACGAACCTGGAGGCCGCCGAGGAGGTGGCGCGCCAGCTGCGCCTGCGCGACCTCGCCGGCCTCATCGTCATCGACTTCATCGACATGGAGGAGAAGCGGAACAACCGCGCCGTCGAGAAGAAGCTGAACGAGTGCCTGAAGAACGACCGCGCCCGCATCCAGGTCGGCCGGATCTCGCCCTTCGGCCTGCTCGAGATGTCGCGCCAGCGCATCCGCACCGGCGTGCTCGAATCCTCGTCGGTGCCCTGCGCGCATTGCGGCGGCTCGGGCTTCGTGCGGGCGACCGCCTCGGTGGCCCTCCTGATCCTGCGGGCGATCGAGGAGGCGCTGATCAAGTCGAGCACCCACAACCTCGTGCTGCGCACCCGCAGCGAGGTGGCGCTCTACATCCTCAACCAGAAGCGCGCGCACCTGCACGAGCTCGAGATGCGCTTCGGCGTCGCGATCATCATCGCGGCCGACGACCGGCTGGCCGCGACCTCGGCCTTCCACCTCGATCGCGGCGACCCGGCCCAGCGGGTCGAGCCCCGGACCGTGACCAGCATCCGGGCCGAGGCGGTGCTGCCGCCGCCGCTGGAGGAGGATGACGAGGACGAGGAGATCGTCGAGGAGGCCGAGGAGGTCGAGGAGACCGCCGAGGCCGAGGGCGACGCCGAGGCAGAGACCGACGAGGAGGCCGGCGACGGCGCGCCGCGGGGCGAGGACGAGGGCGGGGGCAAGCGCCGTCGCCGCCGTCGCCGCCGGCGGGGCCGGGGCGAGCGCTCCGGGTCCGAGGACGGCGAGGCCGAGGGTCACGAGGACGAGGGCGACGAGTCCGGCGAGGCGCCGCGCGAGCAGGCCGTCGAGGGCGAGGCGGTGTCGATCCCGATCACCCAAGACGGTGCGGCGGCTCCCCGCGACGAGCGCGAGAGCCGCGAGGACGCCCTGAGCCGGCGGCGCCGGCGCGGGCGCCGCGGCGGTCGCGGCCGCGACCGCTTCGAGGAGACCGGCGGCACGATCGGCGACGAGGTCGTCGCCGGCACCGAGCCCGGCGAGGCCGGGGGCAGCCTGGTGCAGGACGCCCTGGCGGAGGAGATCGTCGCCCTCGACGAGATCTCCGGCTCGGCGCCCGAGGCGATCGGCCATCCGGTCGCGACGCCGGACCTCCCGGCCGTCGAGCGCGAGGCCCTGGCTGCCGAGGCGATCGAGGCCCCGCTCGGCGAGGCCGAGCCCGCCCGCGCGGCGGAGCCGGCACCGGCCGAGCCGGCGCCCGCCCCCGAGCCGGAGCCCGAGCCGGTGGCCGTCGTGCTCACCCCCCCGTCGGATCCGGACCGCCCGAAGCGGGCCGGCTGGTGGTCCCGCACCAAGGCGGCGATCGGCGGCGAGTGACCGCCGCGGGGCGGGCGCGGAGCCCCACCCCCGCCGGGGCGTGACGACGAGGCATGCGGGCCGCGCTCCGAGAGGAGCGCGGCCCTTTCCGTTGCGGCGGTGCACCATAGGGCGTACGGCCTAGGACGGATGACCGAACAGCGCGGCATTTTATACAGGACGGAGTGATTGCCGGTCTTCTGTCGCGGAGCGAACGAGTAATGTCGCGGAGCTCGGCGTGCGCCAGAACCGTCAGGGGAACCTAAGACGACGATGCGTCATCTCACACGCTAGACCAGGGTTCGGGCCGGCTGTTAACGGAAACGATACGGGGATCGGGGGAAATCGAGCCATCTCACCCTGGATCCTCGCCATGTTCCGCTCCCGTCACGCCCCTGCGCCCGTTCCCGTCGAGACCCCGGAGATGGTGGAGGAGCGCCTCGCCGGTCTCGTCGAGCGGGCCGGCGCCAGCGGGTCCGACCTGGGCTCCGGCCGCCTCGCCCGCTCCCTCGGTCAGCTCGTCGGGCGCCTGCAAGTGGCCGCTGCCGCGGATCTCGGCAGCACCGCCCGCGTCGCCGCCGAGGCCTCCGAGGCCGCGACGGTGCTGGGCTGGATGACGCACGACGCCAGCGAGATCGCCGGCCAGACCCGAGCGATGGCGGCGGCGGTCGAGGAGGTCGCGGCCTCCACCCGAGAGCTCGCGGGCCGCTCGCAGGCGAGCGCGGAAGTCGCCGAGCGGGCGAGCGGCGGCATCGCGTCCTGCGCGGCGGACATGCGCGAGGCCAGCAGCACGATGGCGGCGATCGAGACCCATGCCGGGCAGATCGAGCAGCGCCTGACCGGGTTCGAGAGCGCGGCGCTTCAGATCCAGGAGATGGCCGGCACGATCGAGGCGATCTCGAGCCAGACCAACCTGCTGGCGCTCAACGCCACGATCGAGGCGGCGCGCGCCGGCGAGGCGGGCCGCGGCTTCGCCGTGGTGGCGGCGGAGGTCAAGCAGCTCTCCGGCCAGACGGCCCGGGCGACCGAGCAGATCCGCGGCCGCCTGGCGGTGCTGCTGCAGGAGCTGGCGGCGATCCAGGCCGCGGTGGCCGAGAGCCGCCACGCCGTGGCGAGCGGCACCGCCGCGGTGGCCCGGGTCGAGGCCCGGGTGGTGCAGGAGGGCGACGCGGTCGCCCGCTCGGCGGAGGGGATCCGGGCGCTGGCCGAGGTGCTGGGCCAGCAGGAGGCCGCCACGGCCGAGATCTCGTCGGGCGTGCAGCAGGTCGCCGGCAAGGCCCAGAAGACGAGCGACGAGATCAAGGGCCTGATGGCGATCCTGGTGCGGGCCGAGACCAAGGCCCAGGAGGTCCTCGACGCCGGCGCCACGCGCGACCTGCCGGGCTACCGCCTGCTGCGCCTGCCCGCCGACATGGGGATGTGGAAGCGCCGCCTCGCGGCGGCCCTGGTCGGGCTCGGCCAGGCCTCCGCGGCGGTGCCGGCCTTCGCCACGGGCGACGCCGCCGAGCTCGGGCTGGACGCCTCGCACCCGGCCGCGCCCCAGATCGTCGCGGCCTGCACCGAGGCGCGCCGCCACGCCGCCGCCATGGTCGAGGCGCTGGGCGCCGGGGCCTGGGACAAGGCGATCCCGGCCTTCCAGGCCTTCGAGGCCGCCGCCAAGACGCTGGTGACCGCCGCCGAGGGCGCGACGCGCCACTGAAGCACGGGGCCCCGGAGCGGGTTCGCCACCGGGCGAAATTTCGGCGATCCTCGTCGGATCCGGGCCGCCTCGCGCGTCCCGGGACGGAGAGGGATCGCCGCCATACTCTACGCCATCCTCTGCTACAAGGACGAGGACGTCGTCGCCGCCTGGAGCGCGGCGGACGACGCCGCCGTGATGGACCGGCTCGGGCACGTGCACGCGCGGCTGGAGCGGGACGGCAAGCTCGGCCCGTCGCTGCGGCTCCTGCCGACGAGCACCGCCACCACCCTGCGCAAGGCGAGCGAGCCGCCACTGGTGATCGACGGCCCGTTCGCCGAGACCAAGGAGCAGCTGCTGGGCTTCTACGTCGTCGAGGTCGCCGACCTCGACGAGGCCCTGGAGATCGCCCGCGACCTCGCCGCGGCCAATCCGGGCGGCGCCTACGAGCTGCGGCCGGTCCTGCTCTACAATCCGGACCCGCGCCCGGCCCGGGACGGGCGCCCCGAGGGCGGGCCCCGGTGAGCGGGGACTCGCCCGATGCCGCCTGGCTCGCCGCCTCCCTGGCGGCGGCGAGGCCCCGGGTGGTCGCCGCGCTGTCGCGGGTGTTTCGCGACCTCGACACCGCCGAGGAGGCCTTCCAGGAGGCGAGCCTGCGGGCGCTGCGGACCTGGCCCCGCACCGGACCGCCGCGGGACGTGGCGGCCTGGCTGATCCTCTTCGGCCGCAACGCCGCCCTCGACGGCAGGCGCCACCTCGCCCGCCTCGCTCCCCTGCCGTCGGACGACGCGCTGTCCGATCTCGGCGACGCCGAGACGCCGCTCGCCGAGACGATCGACGCCGGGGCTATCGCGACGACATCCTGCGGCTCCTGTTCGTCTGCTGCCATCCGGACCTGCCGGCGACGCAGCAGATCGCGCTGGCGCTCCGCATCGTCTCGGGGCTCTCCGTGCCGCGCATCGCCCGCGCCTTCCTGGTCTCGGAGGCGGCGATGGAGCAGCGGATCACCCGCGCCAAGGCCCGCATCGCCAAGAGCCCGGTGCCCTACGGCGCGCCGGGCCCGGCCGAGCGGGCGGAGCGGCGCGCCGCCGTCTCGGCGATGCTCTACCTCGTCTTCAACGCCGGCTACTCGGCCGCGACCGGCACGGAGCGGGCGGAGCTGTGCGACGAGGCGATCCGCCTCGGCCGCCTGCTGCTGCGGCTATTCGCGACCGACCCGGAGACGATGGGGCTCCTCGCCCTGATGCTGCTCCAGCACGCCCGCTCCCCGGCGCGCTTCGACGCCGACGGCGAGATCGTTTTGCTGGAGGACCAGGATCGCGGGCTCTGGCGCAAGGCCCCGATCGCCGAGGGGCTGGCCCTCGTCGACAAGGCGATGCGCCACCGCGCGCCCGGCCCCTACCAGCTCCAGGCGGCCATCGCCGGCCTGCACGCCCGGGCCGCGCGGCCGCGGGACACCGACTGGGCCGGCATCGACGCGCTCTACGCGACGCTCGAACGGATGCAGCCCTCGCCGGTGGTGACGCTCAACCGCGCCGTCGCGGCCGCCAAGGTCGCCGGCCCGGCGGCCGGGCTCGCCCTCGTCGAGCCCCTGGCCGGGCCGCTGCAGGGCTACTTCCACTTCCATGGCCTGCGCAGCGCCCTGCTGCAGCAGCTCGGCCGCACCGCCGAGGCCCGGGAGGCGATGGGCCGGGCGATCGCGCTCGCCGGCACCCCGGCCGAGGCCGCGCATATCCGCCTCCAGCTCGACCGGCTGGCCGGGGACGGGTCGAAGGACCGCGAAAGAATCTGAAGCGGGGCTGTCGGGGACGGCCCCCGCCGCCCGTCCTTGCAACGAGGCCGCACCGACGACCGGCCCGACCCCGGAGAGGACCATGAGAGACGAAACGTCCGAAACCCCGTCCGACACGATCCCTCCGGTGAAGGGCGGCCTCGTCACCTACGTGACGGTGGACGGCGCCCTGAAGGCGGCGGAATTCTACGCCCGTGCCTTCGGGGCCGAGACCGTCGCCGCCCTGCCGGCGGACGAGCAGGGACGGACCTGCCACGTCCATCTCCACGTCAACGGCTCGTCGCTGATGCTGTGCGACGCCTATCCGGAGCACGGCCATCCGCTTCTGCCGCCCCAGAGCTTCGCCCTGACGCTGATGGTCGAGGACATCGACGCCCGCTATGCCCGCGCCGTCGAGGCCGGCGCCACCGCGATCATGCAGCCGGCCGAGATGTTCTGGGGCGACCGCTACGGCCAGTTGCGCGATCCCTTCGGAGTGGTCTGGGCGATGAACCAGCCGAAGCGCTGAAGCCGCCGCCGGAACCGGACACCGCCGATCTCCCACGCCCACCCGTCGAGCCCTCCGATGACCGATCCGACCGGACGCGATCTCGTCCTCACCCGCCTGATCCCCGCCCCGGCCGCCGCGCTCTACCGCGCCTGGACCGAGCCGGAGCTGATCAAGCGGTGGTTCGCCCCGCATCCCTTCACGGTCGCGCAGGCCGAGACCGATCCCCGCCCCGGCGGCGCGACCCGCATCGTCATGCGGGGGCCGGACGGGAGCGAGTTTACCAGCCGCGGCGTCTATCTCGAGCTGGTCGAGAATGCCCGCATCGTCTTCACCGACGCCTATGGATGCGCCTGGGAGCCGGCGGAGAAGCCGTTCTTCACCGGCATCATCACCTTCACGCCCGAGGACGGCGGCACCCGCTACACCGCGCTCGCCCGGCACTGGACGGCGGAGGATCGCGCCGCCCACGAGGCGATGGGGTTCCACGACGGCTGGGGCCGCTGCGCCGATCAGCTCGCCGATCTCGCAGCCCGCCTCTGACCGTCGAGGAGACGCATGATGACTTCCGTCAGCACCTGCTTGTGGTTCGCGCGCGACGCCGAGGAGGCGGTGCGCACCTACGTCGCCCTCGTCCCGGATTCGCAGCTCGGGCCGATCCTGCGTGCGCCGGGTCCCTGGCCCGGGGGCGAGCCCGGCGCCGCGATCCTGGTGAGCTTCACCCTCGGCGGGCAGAGCTTCCAGGCGCTCAACGGCGGCACGAGGGCCGACTACGGCACCGCCGCCTCGATCGCCGTCGCCTGCCCGAACCAGAGGGAGGTCGACCGCCTATGGGACGCGCTCCTCGCCGGGGGCGGCACCGAGATCCAGTGCGGCTGGCTGCGCGACCGCTGGGGCATGCCCTGGCAGATCTTCCCGGAAGTGCTGCCGCGCCTGCTCGCGCACCCGGACCCCGCCGTCGCCGCCCGGGTGTTTTCCGCGATGCAGGGCATGGTGCGGATCGACGGGGCGGCGCTGGAGCGGGCGGCCGCGGGCTGAACCGCGGGCCGATGCCTGGACCGGTTGCCCGTCGGTGCCTCGCCCCGTAGCGTACCCGCAACGGCGCGGGAGGATCGACCATGGCGGGAGTGACGCGCAGGCGCGTGCTGGGCAGCGCGGCCGCCGGGGCGGCGGCGCTCGCCGGGCCACGGGCGGCACGGGCGGCGCACGCCCCGAACATCGTGTTCATCATGGCCGACGACCTCGGCTACGCCGACGTCGCCTGTTACGGCCGGCCCGACCTCGCCACCCCGCACATCGACCGGATCGCCACCCGCGGCATGCGGTTCACGCAGGCCTACGCCAACTCGGCGGTGTGCTCGGCCACCCGCACGGCCTTGATCACCGGACGCTACCAGTACCGCCTGGCCGTCGGGCTCGAGGAGCCGGTGACGACCCGGTTCGCGGGCGGCATCCCGGCGGGGCATCCGACCCTGCCCGGCCTGCTGCGGCAGGCCGGGTATCGCACCGCGCTCATCGGCAAGTGGCATCTCGGCAGCGTGCAGGAATACGGGCCGCTGCAGCGCGGCTACGACGCGTTCTGGGGCTTTCGCGGCGGCACGATCGATTACTTCAGCCACCGCGGCACCGACGACAAGCCGGACCTGTGGGACGGCGACGTACGGATCGAGGAGGCCGGCTACGCCACCCACCTCCTGGGCCAGCGCGCCGTCGAGACGATCGCGGCCTCGGCGAAGGCCGGACGGCCGTTCTTCCTCAGCCTGCACTTCAACGCGCCGCACTGGCCGTGGGAGACGCCCGACGACGAGGCCGAATCGCGCCGGATCGCCGGCAGCAACCTGCGCCACTTCGACGGCGGCACCCAAGCCACCTACCGCCGGATCGTCGGCGAGATGGACGCCCAGATCGGCCGCGTCCTCGACGCCCTCGAGGCCAACGGCATCGCCGAGGACACGATCGTGGTGTTCACGAGCGACAACGGGGGCGAGCGCTTCTCAGACACCTGGCCGTTCACCGGCCGCAAGACCGAGCTGCTGGAGGGCGGCCTGCGCATCCCGGCGATCGTGTCGTGGCCGCGGCGGCTGAAGGCGGGCGCGGTCTCAACCCAGCCGATGATCACCATGGACTGGCTGCCGACGCTGCTCGCCGCCGCCGGCTCCGCTCCCGATCCGGCCTATCCGTCCGACGGCATCGACCTCCTGCCGATCCTGACCGGCCAGGCCTCGGAGCGGCCCCGCACGTTCTTCTGGCGCTACCGCGCCAACGCCCAGGCGGCGATGCGCGACGGCGACCTCAAGTACCTCAAGATCCGGGACAACACGTTCCTGTTCGACGTGGTCGCCGATCCGCTGGAACGGGCGAACCTGAAGAACCGCCGTCCGGAGGACTTTTCGCGACTTCAGACGGCCTGGACCGCCTGGAGCGCCGGCATGTTGCCGGAGCGGTCGGACAGCTTCACCGAGAGCTACACGGGCGCGCAGCTCGCCGACCATTTCGGGGTCGGGGCGCCGGCGGGGAAATGACGTCCGGGCGTGCGAGCGCACCCGCTCCCCGGCATTGCGGGGCCGCCGCGCGGCCCCCGGGATGAACGACGCCGATCGTCGGGACACGCGGCGGGTCAGTGCAACCGCTCGCACCAGTACGCGTGCGTCCGGTACGGGAAGGTCACCTCCGGCCGCCCCGCGAGCTCCGGCGTGCGATCGATCAGCGCCCGCACGCTCGCCGCCACCCTCGCCCGCTCCGCCTCCGGCAAGGCCGCGATGAAGCTCACCGACAGGGCACGGTCGAGGATCACCTGCTCGGGAGCGCCGGCATGGCCGTGAGGAAAAACCTCCTCGTGCAGGGGCCCGAATCCCTCGGCCGGAAACGGCGCCCGCCACGCGCCGGTGTGGTAGCGCGGCGCGTCGCCCTCGTGGGCGTTCATGATCGCGGTCAGATCCGCCACCCAGGGCGTGCCCTCGTCGCGGACGTTCCAGACGAGGCCGAGGCGGCCGCCGACCTTGAGCACCCGGCGGATCTCGGCGAGCGCCGCCTTCGTCGAGAACCAGTGGAAGGCCTGGGCGCAGACGAGCGCGTCGAGGCTGGCATCGGCGAGCGGCATCGCCTCGGCGGAGCCGGCGAGCGCGGTCACGCCCGGCAGGGAGCCGGCGAGCGCGTCCCGCATGGCTGCGACGGGCTCCACCGCCGTCACGTCGGCGCCGGTCGCGGCGATGAGGCGGGTGAACTTACCGGTCCCGGCGCCGAGATCGGCGGCCCTGCGGCCGGGACCGAGACGCAGGGCGTCGCGCAGCCAGGCGCCGAGCGCCGCCGGATAGTCGGGCCGGCCCCGCGCGTAGGTCTCGGCGCCGGAGGCGAAACCGGTCGCGGCGGCGGGATGCAGGTCGGTCATCGGTGTCCTCCCCTGGCGGAACAGGCCGGCCGGGTTCGGCGTCGCACGCCCGGCACGCCCGGCACGCCCGGTATCCGGGTGGAGAGGGGCCGGGGCAAGCCCGGTCGGCGACGCCGCGATCAGAGATGGTCGAGGGGTAGCGGGCCCTCGGCCTTGACCGTCTGGATCGCGAAGTTGCTGCGGATGTCGCTGACCCCTGGCAGGCGCATCAGCGTGTCGAGGAGCAGGCGCTCGTAGGCGGCGAGGTCCGGCACGACGACCTGGAGCAGGAAATCGGATTCGCCGGAAACGAGGTGGCAGGCCACCACGCTCGGGAGGAGGCGCACCGCGCCCCGGAACGCCGCCGCCCCGCTCTCGTCGTGGCGGACGACCTTGACTCCGACGAAGACGGTGAGGCCGAGGCCGAGCTCGGCCCGGTCGAGCGTCGCCCGGTAGCCGCCGATGACCCCGGCCTCCTCCAGCAGGCGGACGCGGCGCAGGCAGGGCGAGGGCGACAGGCCGACCTCCTCGGCGAGCTGCACGTTGGTCAGCCGCCCGTCCCGCTGCAGCGCCGCCAGGATGCGCCGATCGATGGCGTCGAGAACCATTTTTGGCATCTGTGCGGCTTCCGAAACGGATTTCTTGGCACGGTATGCCAAAGATCGCCGCGCGCGAAGCCGCATTCGGCCGGATCGGCCAGTCCGGGAGCGCTAGGGTCCGGCCGTTCGCCCAAGGGCCCGCCATGACCGATCCCACCATGACCGATCTCGTCGTCTTCCTCGCCTTCCTGGCCGTCGCCTTCCTGGTGCCCGGCCCCGACATGGTGCTGATCCTGCGCACCGGCGCGGCCCAGGGGCGGGGGGCGGCCCGGGCGGTGGCCCTCGGCCTCGCCGTGGCCCGCACGGTCCATGTCAGCCTGTCGGCCGTCGGGCTCGCCGCTCTCCTGGTGGCGTCGCCCGTCGTCTTCGGGTGGCTGCGCCTCGCCGGGGCCGCCTATCTCGTCTGGCTCGGATGGCGGGTGTGGCGCGCCGAGGTCGCGCTGCCCGAGCTGGGGGGCGCTCCCGTCCTCTCGCCGGCGGCGGCCTTCCTGCGCGGCCTCGTGACCAACATCCTCAACCCGAAGGCGCTGCTGTTCTGCTCCGTGTTGCTGCCGCAATTCGTGCGCTCGGACCAGGCGAACGCGTCCGCCCGCTTCGTCGTGCTCGGCGCCGTCCTCGTCGCGGCCGGGCTCGCCTTCGACCTCGTCTACGCCGAGGCGGGAACGAAGCTCGGCCGCTGGCTCGACCGGCGCCCCGCGGCCCAGCGGGCGCAACGCTGGATCTTCTCCGGCCTGCTGGTCAGCTTCGGCGTCGGCCTGATGGCCGGTTGAGCACCGGCCCCGGGGCCTGCCGCGGGCGCGTCAGGCCAGCCAGCCCTTCAGCCGCCGCACCGCCTCGTGCGCCTCGGCCTCGCCGCCGGCGAACGAGAGGCGCAGGTGGTGGGCCCCGGCCTCCGGGTCGAAGTCGAGGCCGGGCGTCGCCGCCACCCCGGCCTCGTCGAGCATACGGCGGCAGAAGCCGATCGAGTCGTTGGTGAGCCGCGCGACGTCGGCGTAGAGGTAGAAGGCGCCGTCGGCCGGGTGCACGTCGCCGAGGCCGATCGACGGCAATTCGTTCAGCAGCAGCGCGCGGGCGCGGGCATAGTCGGCCTTCACCCCTTCCAGCTCCTCGGTCGCCTCGAAGGCGGCGAGCGCGGCCACCTGCGACAGGTAGGGCGCCGAGATGTAGAGGTTCTGCGCCAGCCGCTCGATCGGCCGCACCAGGGATTCCGGCACCACCATCCAGCCGATGCGCCACCCGGTCATGCAATAGTACTTCGAGAACGAGTTGATCACGACCGCGTCGGGATCGACCGCGAGCGCGGTGGCGGCGGGCCGGCCGTAGGTCAGGCCGTGATAGATCTCGTCGGAGATGAACCGCAGCCCCAGGTCGCGGCAGGTCCCGGCGAGGGCGGCGAGGCCCGCCTCGTCGATCATCGTGCCGGACGGGTTGGCCGGGCTCATCACCAGGAGGCCCGCGAGCGGGCTCGCGGCATGGGCGGCCCGTACTCCCGCGGCGGTCGGCACGAAGCCGTCCTCGGCCCGCAGCGGCAGGCCGACCGGCTCGAGATCGACCGCCTGGAGGACCGAGCGGTAGGCCGGATAGCCGGGCGCCGAGATCGCGACGCGCCCGCCGGCATCGAACAGGCTGAGGAAGGCCAGCACGAAGCCGGCCGAGGAGCCGGTGGTGACGACGACCCGCTCGGGCGCGACGGCAACGCCGTAGGCCTCGGCGTAGTGGCGGGCGATCCGCTCGCGCAACGGCGCGAGGCCGAGCGCCTCGGTATAGGGGATGCGGCCCGAGGCCAGCGCCGCCTGCGCCGCCGCGATGGCGGGTTTCGGCGCGGGTGCGGAGGGCTGGCCGACCTCCATGTGCACCACGCTGTCGCCGGCCCGCTCGCGCCGCGCCGCGGCGGCGAGCACGTCCATCGCCAGGAAGGGCGCGACGCGGGCGGCGCGGCGGGAGACGAGAGAGGCGGGTTCGGACATGACGGGCCTTGATGGGAGGGCGCGGGTGCGTCCCCGCACATAGCGGGATTTGCCGGCGATTGCGCCCCGCGGCCGGCGCCGAGCCCGATGTGACCAGGCGTAATTTGACAAGGCCGCCGCGAAACCGCCTAACCGGGGGGTCAAGGAGCGCGCCACGATTGTGCGCCACCGACGGTGGACGACCCCGATGAGGACGACGATGCTGCCCCTGCCCCGCCTTCTGCCCGCCCTCGCCCTCGCGGGCCTCGTCGCCGCGGTTGCCCCGACGCAGGCCCAGTCGCCGACGACCACGCCGGCGGCGCCCGCCACCCAAGCTCCCGCCCCGGCCGCGATGCCGGACGCCCAGCGCCAGGCGATCGAGAGCGTGGTGCGCGACTACCTGCTGAAGAACCCCGAGGTGCTGCAGGAGGCGATGGCCGAGCTGGAGAAGCGCCAGCAGGACGCCCAGAAGGTCGCCCAGGCCAGCGCCCTGAAGGAGACCCGCGACACCCTGCACAACTCGCCGCACGGCTTCGTCGCCGGCAACCCGAACGGCGACGTCACCCTGGTCGAGTTCTTCGATTACAATTGCGGCTACTGCAAGCGGGCGCTCACCGACCTGCAGACCCTGATCAAGGGCGACCCGAAGCTGAAGGTGGTCCTGCGCGACTTCCCCGTGCTCGGACCCGATTCGCTCGAGGCCAGCAAGGTGGCGCTCGCCGCCAAGCAGCAGATCAAGGGCGACAAGCTGTTCGACTACCACATCCGCCTGCTCGAGAGCCGCGGCCGGGTGAACGGCGAGCGGGCGATCGCGGTCGCCAAGGAGATGGGCCTCGACATCGCCAAGCTGCAGAAGGACATGCAGGCCCCCGACATCCAGGCGGCGCTGCAGGAGAACGTGGGCCTGGGCGACAAGCTCGGCCTGTCGGGCACCCCGGCCTTCATCATCGGCGACGAGATCATCCCGGGCGCCGTCGGCGTCGAGCCGATCCGCAAGACGGTGGCGGGCGTGCGCCAGTGCGGCCACGCCACCTGCTGAGGTTCCCGCTTGCCCGTCGCGCCGGCGCCACTATCGCGCGCCGGTCGCATGGTCTATGAGGCCCGCCGATCGCCCGACGGACGCCCGACGCCCCCCGCGTCGTCCGACACCGGGTCCCGGCGGGCCAACCCCCGCCCCTCCTTCACGAGTGCCGAAGACCGCCGTGCCCTCCAACAACAAGCATGATCCCTTCGACCCCGAGCTCGTGCGCGAGCTCGCGACCCTGATCGCCGAGACCGATCTGAGCGAGATCGAGGTCGAGAAGGGCGACCTGCGCATCCGCGTCGCCCGCGAGCGCGCCGTGCAGCAGGTGCAGGTCCCGGTGGCCGCCGTCGCCCCGCCCCTTCCCGCCGCCGCGATCCCCGCCGCCGCGCCGGTCCTCACCGCCGAGTCCGACCCGAAGGCGCTCGCCGCCCATCCGGGCGCGGTGCTCTCGCCGATGGTCGGCACCGCCTACCGCAAGCCCTCGCCCGAGGCGAAGAACTTCGTCGAGGTCGGCTCGCGGATCGAGAGTGGCGCCCGGGTCCTGCTCGTCGAGGCGATGAAGACCTTCAACGACATCGTGGCGCCGCGCTCCGGCACCGTGACGGCGATCTTCATCGAGGACGGGCAGCCGGTCGAGTTCGGCGAGCCCCTGCTGCTGATCGAGTGATCTCAAGGAACCCATGTTCGACAAGATCCTGATCGCGAACCGGGGCGAGATCGCGCTCCGCATCCTGCGGGCCGCCAAGGAGCTCGGCATCGCGACCGTGGCGGTGCACTCCACCGCCGACGCCGACGCCATGCACGTCCGGCTCGCCGACGAGAGCGTGTGCATCGGACCGCCGCCGGCCCGCGACAGCTACCTCAACATCCCGTCGATCATCGCCGCCTGCGAGATCACCGGCGCCGACGCGGTGCATCCGGGCTACGGCTTCCTGTCCGAGAACGCCCGTTTCGCCGAGGTGCTCAACCACCACGGCATCGGCTTCATCGGCCCGAAGGCCGAGCACATCCGGGTGATGGGCGACAAGATCGAGGCCAAGCGCACCGCCAAGCGCCTCGGCATCCCGTGCGTCCCCGGCTCCGAGGGCGGCGTCACCGATACCGACGAGGCCAAGCGCGTCGCCGCCGACATCGGCTACCCGGTGCTGATCAAGGCGGCCTCGGGCGGCGGCGGCCGCGGCATGAAGGTCGCCCGCAGCGAGGCCGACCTCGAGAACGCCCTGATGACCGCCCGCACCGAGGCGAAAGCCGCCTTCGGCGACGACGCGGTCTACATCGAGAAGTACCTCGAGAAGCCGCGCCACATCGAGGTGCAGGTGCTCGGCGACGGCCGCGGCAACGCCATCCACCTCGCCGAGCGCGACTGCTCGCTCCAGCGCCGGCACCAGAAGGTCTGGGAGGAAGGCCCCTCCCCGGCGCTCAACGCCGAGATGCGCGAGCAGATCGGCGGCACGGTCGCCCGGGCGATGCAGGAACTGGGCTATACCGGCGCCGGCACGATCGAGTTCCTCTACGAGGACGGGCAGTTCTACTTCATCGAGATGAACACCCGGATCCAGGTCGAGCATCCCGTCACGGAGATGATCACCGGGATCGACCTCGTCAACGAGCAGATCCGGGTGGCGGCCGGTGCGCCGCTCTCGGTGCGCCAGGAGGACGTGCGGGTCGAGGGCCACGCCATCGAGTGCCGGATCAACGCCGAGCACCCGGCGACCTTCCGGCCCTCGCCGGGCACGATCACCTACTTCCACCCCCCCGGCGGCCTCGGGGTGCGGGTCGATTCGGCAGCCTACCAGGGCTACCGCATCCCGCCGCACTACGACTCGCTGATGGGCAAGCTCATCGTCCACGGCCGCACCCGCAACGAGTGCCTGATGCGGCTGCGCCGGGCGCTGGACGAGTTCGTGGTCGCGGGCATCGACACGACCCTGCCGCTGTTCCGCACCCTGGTGCGCAACGCCGACATCCAGAACGGCCTCTACGACATCCACTGGCTCGAGGAATTCCTCAAGACCGGCGGGCTCGAGGTCGAGTAGGCGGACCCGCACGGCGAATCTTCGGCAAGGGGCGTCCTCGCGGGCGCCCCTTCGCGTTTCGGGCCGTGCGGACCCGGCCCGGATGCGGCATCGCAGCAATCGATGGTGCGCGAGATTTTTGCGCGCGCGCCGGAACGGGACGGCGCCTCGACGGTTCTCCCGGCGACAATGGCCGGAACACTTGGATCACCTCTGCGTCAGATGGTGAACAGGGCGTTCCGGACTGTAACGGTCGCAGTCGAGAACCGAGAGAGACTGTCCCCATGCGCATGATCACGCTTGCCACCCTGGCCGCCCTGTTGGCCACCCCCGCCCTCGCCCAGGCGCCCGTCTACGCGGGCCCGGCCGCCCCGGTGGTCGATCCGCTCTCGACCGGCACCGTGGTGAGCCCCGATCGTCCGGCTCCCGTCGGCGGCGTCGGCCGCAACACCATCGAGACCGAGATCGATTCGGCCAAGGGCGGCAACGCCGCGATGCCGAGCCGCCTGAACCCGAACCTCGGCAACACCTCGGGCGGCCCGTCGAACTGAGCCGCAACGAGCACGCCGATACGCGAGGAAAGGTCCGCGGCCAGCCGCCGCGGGTCTTTCCTCGTTTGGGCATCTCCCCGCCTCGAGCAGCGCCTGATCGCTTTGCAATCCGGCGCTGCTCGAGGTCGTCGGTTTTGTCGCATTTTCCATCGACGACCCGGTGCCCCCTTCGTCGGAAAATGCTCTCGTTCGACCGGGTCTCCCCGCCGCCCCTTTTCCGGGAGCCGGTCCGGGGTGAGAATGCCGCCCCCGCACCCTGTGCCCGGAACCCCCGTCGATGCACGGCAGCCTGAACGTCGAGATCACCGCGGAGATCCTGCTCAAGGCCTACGCCGCCGGCATCTTCCCGATGGCGGAGGATGCCGACGACCCGACGTTGTACTGGGTCGAGCCGAAGGAGCGGGGCATCCTGCCCCTCGACCGCTTCCATCTCGGGGCTCGCCTCGCCCGCACGGTGCGCAACGGCGACTTCGAGGTGGTGACCGACCGCGACTTCGACGCGGTGATCGAGGGCTGCGCCGCCCCGCGGCGCGACAGCGACCGCACCTGGATCAACGCCCGCATCCGCGCCATCTACGGCGAGTTGTTCGACCTCGGCCATTGCCACACCGTCGAGGTCTATGCCGGCGAGCCCCGGACCCTGGTGGGCGGCCTCTACGGCGTCTCGCTGGGCTCGGCGTTCTTCGGCGAGAGCATGTTCCACACCGTCCGGGACGCCTCGAAGGTGGCCCTCGTCCACCTCGCCGCGCGGCTGAAGCGCGGCGGCTACACCCTGCTCGACGCGCAGTTCGTCACCAGCCACCTCGCCCAGTTCGGCGCCGAGGAGGTGCCGCGCCAGGCCTACAAGGCGATGCTGCGCGCCGCCATCGAGCGGCCGGCGCAATGGGACGGCGCGCCGCTCACCGGGCCCGAGGCGGTGGCGGCCCTCGGCCATCCGTGACATGATTCGCCCGATCCGGATCTGCTCGACCGTAGACGATCGAATAGGAAGATTCGGCAATTTTCACTGCCGGTCTTTCCCTGACGCGACGTTTTCGGCCCGACGGATTGTTGCAGGACCGTCACTGTGTCCGGGGTTCGCGCGCCGATCCTGGCCCGGTACTTCCTAAGAATGCCGTATGACCTTTGCCGGGATTGCAGCGAAACGGTGAAGCTCGTTATCTCTCCTCCAATTCGCGGCGCCGTGCGGCACCGCACGAGTCGGATACCGGCGGGGGGAGTATGTCGGGCATGGTTGCGTCGCGCTGGGGACTTCTGGTCACGACCGCCCTTGTCTCGGCCGCGCTCGCCGCGCCGGCCGCGGCGCAGGGCACCATCGCCCTCGAGACCATCGATGTCGTGCCGGTCACCCCGGTCGCCGGCGCGGGCGGCACCGCCCGCTCGGCCACGGGCGAGCGGATCGAGGGCGGCGGCAACCTGTCGCTCGCCAAGGTGCCGTTCACCGTCGAGACCGTGACGGCCCGGAAGCTCGAGCAGGACCGCGCCACCCTCGATCCCACCTTCACGCTCGCCCGCACCACGCCCGGCGTGAACCTGTCGGACGGCCAGGGCAACAGCTTCCGCCAGACCCTGACCTATCGCGGCTTCGACGCCTCGCCGCTCCTCGGCGCGCCGCAGGGCCTCGCCGTCTACCAGAACGGCACCCGCATCAACGAGGCCTTCGGCGACGTGGTGAACTGGGACCTGATCCCCCAGGTCGCGATCAACCGCATCGACATCGTCACCGGCAACCCGGTCTTCGGCCTCAACGCGCTCGGCGGCGCGGTCAACATCGAGATGAAGAACGGCTTCACCTGGCAGGGCAAGGAAGTCTCGGTGATCGGCGGCTCCGACGGCCGCATCCTGGGCACCCTGCAATACGGCGAGGTGATCGGCCCCTGGAGCTTCTACTTCGCCGGAGAGGGCCTGCGCGATGCCGGCTGGCGCTACAAGTCGCCGTCCGAGATCGGCCGGGTCTACGCCGATATCGGCCACCGCACGCTCGATTCCGAGTTCCACATCATCGCGTCCGGCGCCAAGACCTATTTCGGCGCCGCCGCCGCCTCGCCGGTCGACTTCACCCGCAACAACGAGCGGGCGATCTTCACCTATCCGCAATCGATCGACACCACGGTCGGCCAGGTCCAGATCACCGGCAAGGTCAACGTCTCGCCGACCTGGGACCTGTCGGGCAACGCCTATGTCCGCCGCCTGAGCCAGTTCGTGATCGACGGCAACGACGGCAACTTCGAGAATTGGGTTCTTCGTCATTCGGGGTTGATAGGGGCTCACAGTAGCCCCGCCTCCAAATCGGCCTCCAGGGTTGATAGCGGCATCCCGTAGTACCGCCAGGGGCCGTAGATCGGC
>NZ_JACWCT010000063.1:0-480 GCF_016613415.1 Methylobacterium ajmalii
TAGGCTGGATGTGCAAGCGCGGTAACGCGCTGAGCTGACCAGTACTAATCGCTCGATCGGCTTGATCGCTCTCATGATCCGTGTCCGGATCAGACCAACACCACAGACACGATGAAGACGGACCAGCAGCCCCAGCGGCTGCCGGTCGGCATGCTTGCCGAACGACGTGCTTGGCCGGTCTGGTGGTCAGAGCGGGGTGATCAGAACCCGATCCCATCTCGAACTCGGCCGTTAACCGCCCCAGCGCCCATGGTACTGTGTCTCAAGACACGGGAGAGTCGGTCACCGCCAGACCTGCCAAGCACGTACACATTCCCTCGACACGATCCGGATCGCGCCTTGGCGCGGGGTGGAGCAGCCCGGTAGCTCGTCAGGCTCATAACCTGAAGGTCACAGGTTCAAATCCTGTCCCCGCAACCAAACCACACGAAAAACTCCGCTCGGCATCGCCGGCGGGGTTTTTCGTCGTTCGCGGCGTAC
>NZ_JACWCT010000063.1:583-7683 GCF_016613415.1 Methylobacterium ajmalii
CAGTCACGCCGGGGTGTGGGCCGGCGCACGCCGCTGGGTTTTCGCGGCCTCGAGCCGCATTCCGGCTTCCTCAGGGGCGAGGGCCTGGGCCTGTCGGCCAAGGCACGCGGCCTCGTCGAGGATCGTCACGGCCTCGGCCCAGGCGCCGGGCCAGAACAGGGCAGCCGCCTCCGCCGCATCGGCGGCCGTGCGGGCGTCGATCTCGGCGGCGAACAGCGCGGCTCGGGCCGCTGCCGCCGCCCGGGCACCCCGTACCCAAGTGCCGTTGCGGCCCGCGGCCTCGGCCAGTGAGCCGGCCGACCAGGCGGCGTGACGGGCGACCGTCACGGCCCGATCCAGCTCGCCCGCCGACCGGCAGGCGGTGGCATGCTGCGCCAGCCCCGCCCGTTCCAGCACCGGCGGCAGCAGGCGGCGCACGCCCTGCAGCACGAGATGGGCCGTGCGCGCCTCCTCGATCGCCGGGTCGTCGGCCGAGCCGGCGAGCCGGAGCACGAACGCCATCAGCCGCGGCCGCTCGTCGTCCGGCATCGCGTCGTTGAGGCCGAGCGCGTAGGCCGCGAGCGGGACGGAGAAGCAGGGCGGGCAATCCGCCGAGGAGCGGATTGCCCGGTAGGGCAGCCCCGCCGCCACCACGGCCGCCTCGTTGATGCAGGTGCCGCCGTCCGGTCCCGGGAAGGCGTGCGACCCCGGCAGGAGCCGCCAGTTCAGGATGGAATCGAACAGGCCGGACAACGGTGCCTCCCGCCGGAAGGTCGCGATCGATGCGGTGCATCGGCAACGGGAAGGAATCTGGCAGGAATCCCGGGCCGCGGCGAGCCGTCCCCCGCCACGATTCCGCCGCCCGACGGCGCACGGCCCGTCGCCGCGGCGCCCTGCGACACCGCGTCATGGCCCTTGGCGGATGGGCATATCAGAACATATAGTGAACATTAACGACCGTGGGCGAGCGGCGACGAGAGAGGAACGGCATGACGCGCTACCGCTTCCATTGCACCAACGGCTCGGAATGCATCCTGGATGCCGAGGGCAGCCTCGTGCGCGGCCCGGGCGCCCTCGCCCGCCGCGCCCGGCAGATCGCCGCAGCAGCGATGGCCAGCCTCGACCCGGGCGACGACGGGGCCGGATGGCGGGTGAGCGTGCACGACCTGGGCGGCCGCCAGGTCTGGGTCGAGCCCTTCGCCGTGCAGGGGACGGCACTGGCGGCGTGACGGTGCGCCGTGCCCGGCGATGCGGAGCCGACGGCTCCGCCGCGCGGGCGCCCGGCCAAACCATGCCCGGAGGCGTCCCGGTTCAGTCGCTGGCCAGGAACGAATCGTAGACGGCGCGGATACGCGGCAGGTCCGCCTCCGCCGCCCAGGCCTCGACGATGCTCCGGTAGGCCGGACTCGCCCGTTCCTCGGCCAGCACCGCGTCGATGCGGGCCACCACCTCGCGCCCCCAGGGGGTGCCGGCACACATCACCCGGGGAAAGACCGGTTCCTGGTTCTCTTCCGCGAACGGCAGGCCCACGAAGGCATCCGGCGCCCCGAGCGCCTGGGCGTGATAGGTCGCGATGCTGGAGAACTCGACGAGGTAGTCGAGGCGGCCGTTCAGCAGCATCCTGAACGCCTCGCCGAACTCCGAATAGGTCTGGCTCGGCGGATACTGGCGAAACAGCGCATCGGCCGCCGGGGCGATGGCGCGGTCGCGCAGCACGCTCGTGCGCAACGAGCGATGCTCGGTCAGCAGTTTCCGCAGGGAGAGCGGGCCGAGGGCCTCGAAGCGGGCGCGGTTCTCCGCGCGTACGACGATGCGCAGGGGATAGAACATCGCCACCGGCCGCGAGAACACCGCGAAGCTCTCGCGCTCGGGCGTCTTCACGCCGCCGACGAAGCACCATTCCTCGCCGCTCTTGAGCGAGGCGAGGACGCGTGGGAACGGCACGAGCATGGTGAAATGGCTGTAGTCGGTCAGGCGGGCGGTCAGCAGTCGGCGGATCCGGTCGGAGATGCCGTTGTCGCGGTTCTCGCCATCGACGATCGTGTACGGCGCCGCGCCGAACACCGACCAGGTGATCTGCTTGCCCTCGGCCCGCGCCGATCCGGCCAGCGCGAGCGCCAGGAACAGACCGGCAAGACCGCACCGTTTCACCATGACGTATCTCGTACAATCCTCGACCGGTCTTTGGTCGATGCAGCCAGCGCCGTCGAGATCACGTGAAAAGGTGCGTGATCGCGGTCAGTGCAAGACGATCTCGCATGGCGAGCCTTTGCAAAATCATAATGTCGGACCGCGACGCCGAGCCTGCCCCGACCGTACGCTCGCGTTCCGGCTCAGTCGCTCGCCAGGAAGGCGTCGTAGACGGCGCGGATGCGCGGCTGGTCCTCCTCGGCCGCCCAGGCCTCGACGATCTCGCGGTAGTCCGGACGCGGCCGCGCGGTCTCCAGCACGGCGTCGATGCGCCCCACCACCTCGCGGCCCCACGGCGTGGCCGGGCACATCACCCGGGCGAAGACCGGCTCCGGGCTCTCCGCGAACGGCAGGCCGACGAAGGCGCCCGGCTCGGCGACCTGACGCGCGTTGTAGGCCGCGATGCTGGAGAAATCGACGAGGTAGTCGAGCCGGTCGCTTCGCAGCATCCGGTAGGCCTCGACGAAGCGGGCGTAGGTCTGCCCCGGCGGATGCTGCCGGAAGAGCTCGTCCACCGCCGGCGCGATGGCGCGGTCGCGCAGCACGCTGGTGCGCAAGGCGCGGTGCTCCGTGAGCAGGCTGCGCAGGGACAGCGGACCCAGCGCCTCGAACTGCGCCCGCTTCGCGGCCGGGACGAAGATCCGCAGCGGGTAGAACATCGCCACCGGGCGCGAGAACGCCGCGAAGGCCTCGCGCTCGGGCGTCTTCACCCCGCCGACGAAGCACCATTCCTCGCCGATCCTGAGCGCGGAGACGATGCGCGGGAACGGCACCGTGACGTGGGCGACGGCGTAGTCCGGCAGCCGGGCGGTCAGGAGTTGGCGGATCCGGTCGAAGACGCCGCGGCCCCGGTTCTCGCCCTCGACGATCGTGAAGGGCGGCGCGTCGTAGAGCGACCAGGTGATCTGCTTGGTGGCTTGATGCGTAACCTGCACGTCCCCGGCCCGTGCCGAGGCCGGAAGGGCGAGTCCGAGCGCGACCAGCAGACCCGCGAGACCGCGCCGCTTTCCCATGATGACTACCAACGCCGTCCATCGACCCGTCGTCGACGAATGGCGGCTCGCCTTCAAGATCGGGTTAATCGCACGCTCGATCGTCTGAAGATCGTGCCGGCCTGCAGTCTTGCGATCAAGACTTTGTGTCAGGCTTTGGACGATCCGTCGCCACGGGCCTGCCCCGCGGCATGGCGGGCGGAGGAGCCGCTTCCCCTACCCCTGCCCCTACCCCTCCCCCTCCCCCTCCGGCGGCACGATCCACGGCACCCGGCGCCAGCGGGTTTCGCGCAGGGTGCGATCGGCATAGGTGCCGGCCACCGCCGTGCGCCCGCCCTGGGCGGCGAGGTCGAGGACGAGGGCGCTGTGGATGAAGGCGAGGTGGCTGAAGGCCTGCGGGAAGTTGCCGAGGAACGTGCGGTCCTCCGCCACCTCCTCGGCGTAGAGGCCGAGGTCGTTCTGGAGCGCCCGCAGGGCGTCGAAGCGGGTCTGCGCCTCCTCGGTCCGGCCGAGCCAGGCCAGCGCGTCGACGAGCCAGAAGGCGCAGATCAGGAAGGTGCCCTCGTGGCCCGGCAGCCCGTCGTCGTTGCGGTAGCGATAGACCAGCGGACCGTGGCCGAGGCGATCGATCACCACCTCGACCGTGCGGGAAAAGACCGCCTCGTCGACCGGGAAGCCGACCATCGGGGCGATGAGCAGCGCGGCGTCGGGATCGTCGGCGCCGACATATTGCGGGTAGTAGCCGTCGCGGGGATGCACGCCCTCGCCGTTGACCCGGGCGACGATGGCGTCCCGCGCCTCGCACCAGTGCGGCCGCTCGCCGAAGAGCCGGATGGCGCGGTCGACCGCGACCCAGTTCATGATCGCGGCGTGCAGGTAGTGCTCCTCGGGCTTCCGCGGCTCCCACAGGCCGGCATCCTTCTCGTGCCAGTGGGCGGCGGCGAAGTCGGCGAGGCGAACCGCCTGGCGCTCCATCGCCCCGGGGATCGTGCCGCCGAGGCTCCGGTACATGTGGAGCAGGTCGAGCACCTGGCCGTAGGCGTCGCCCTGGTGCTGCTCGGCGGCCTCGTTGCCGTAGCGGACCGGGGCGCTGCCGCGCCAGCCCTCGAAATGCGTCGCCTCGTGCTCGGTGAGGTCGGTCTCGCCGGCGATGGCGTAGAGGGGCTTGAGGCCGCCCTCGTCGCGCTCGGCGAGCGTGCCGACGAAGCGGAAGAACGCTTCCGCCTCCGCCACCATGCCGAATTTCTTCAGCACGTAGAAGGACAGGCAGGCGTCGCGGATCCAGCAGAACCGGTAGTCCCAGTTGCGGATGCCGCCGATCTCCTCCGGCAGCGAGGTGGTGGCCGCCGCCACGATGGCGCCGGACGGCGCGTAGGTCAGGGCCTTGAGGGTGAGCGCGCTGCGCAGGAGCTGGTCGGCGAGCGGCCCGTCATAGGCGGCGCCGGCCGACCAGCCGGCCCAGGCCCGGCGCGCCGTCTCCATCAGGGCGCGGGGGCGCAGGGTCTTGGCGTCGCCCGCGCCGCCGGGATAGAGCGCGAAGGCCTGCTCGTCCCCGTGCTCGATCGTGAACAGCGCCACCGCCTCGGCGCCCTCGATCGCGAGCGGCAGGTCGGCGATCAGGTCCGGCAGGCCATCGGCCCCGGCGCCGCCCGGGATCGCCCTCAGCGTCGGAAAGGTCTCGGAGAAGCCGGCGAGCGGCCGGTAGACCATCCGCATCGGCACCCGGCCGGAGACGCCGGAGACGAGGCGCACGAGGCACGGCAGCGTCCGCCCGGCCTCCGGGGCCAGCATCACGTCGTGGACGGTCGCCGCCCCGGTGGCGCAGGTGAAGGTGGTCTCCAGGATGTTGGTGCCGGGCAGGTAGAGCCGGGCGCTCTCGGACGGGATGTCGGGCGAGAGCGCGAAGAAGCCGCCGCGTGTGCGGTCGAGGAGGCGCGAGAAGACCGGGGCCGCGTCGAAGCGCTCGAGGCAGGCCCAGTCGATCGAGCCGTCGCGGGCGACGAGGGCGCAGCCGTGGCAGTTGCTGACGAGCCCGTAGGCCTCGATGGGCTGGTAGGGCCGCGCGTCCGGATCGTGCATCGGGAAAGGGCTCGGGCGAGAGGGGGCTGGCCCGCCCGGGCGGGCCCGGGGCCGGCGAGCCGCTTCCCTCCTCCCGCGCCCGGCATGACCCAGCGTCGCCGGGACGACCGTGAGACCCCGCCCCGTGTTCCCGACCGCACGAGGAAATATTTCCGCGGATGAAGCGGCGCCGACAACCGTGCGCGCCGGGGTCCCGGGGCTTCAGGCCTGCATCAGGAACCGCGTCAGCTCGTCCCGGGCCAGGATGCGGGCGAGCGAATCCTCGGCCGGGCCGTCGACCGCCACCAGCAGGCCGCCGCAGGCCGTGCCGCGGCCCGCCACCGCGTAGGACAGGGTGCAGGCGGGGGCCAGCGTCCCGGGCTGGCCGACGACGAAGCCCTGCATCGTGCCGGGCCGGTCGCCGCGGGCGATCGCCGCCTCGAGCCCCGCCACCCGGCCCGCGATGGCGAACGGCACCAGGCCGAGGCGCCGGCCGGCCTGGCGGGCCTGCACCCGGCGCGGTCCCTCGACGGCGACGAGGGTCTCGGGCGCCAAGTGGGCGAAGGCCCGGATCGTCAGGCTGCCGTGATCGAGGGCGGTGACGCGGTCGATCACCGCGAGGCCCGAGAGGTCGTGCGGCAGCACGAAGACCCGCAGATGGCGATAGCCCGGCCCGTGCACGGTGGTCTCGATCGCGTGGGCGGTGGCGCCCGGCAGGGCGAGGCTGCCGCGGTGGAGGCCGTACCCGGCCACCGGCTCGCGCCCCTCGACCACCGCGACGTTGTGGGCGCGGGCCGAGAGCAGGTAGTGGCGCGAGGCCCCGGCCTCGACCTGCTCCGAGCCGCCGGCCTCGACGATCCAGCGGGTCGAGCCGGCGGCGTAGACGTAGGAGCCGCAATCGGCGTGGCCCTGGGGCGAGGTCTCGGCGAAGGTGCAGGCGAAGTGCGACCAGCCCCGCCCAGCGGCCTCGTGGCGAGCCGTCAGGGTGTCGGGCAGGAGCATCGTCGAGGCGGTGGCGGGCCCGGCCGCGGCGGGGCGCTGCGCCACCAGCCCGCCGGTGCCGCGCAGCCGGGCGATCCAGGAGGCCTCGTCGGCACCCGTAAACACCTCGCCGAAGGGCGGCAGCCGGCCGGCGGGATCGAGGAGGCCGGCGAGCTCGGCCAGTGTCGCCTCGGTGCGGGCGGCGACGAGGGGGCCGGGGGCGGCGGGCCCGAGGGCGTCCCGCAGGGCGTGGCCGAGGGTGGCGAGGTCGAGGCGGCGGTGGAGCGAGGATTCGGCGAAGCGGCCGTCCTCGGGCAGCAGGGCCGGCACCCCGTCGCGCAGGCTCTCGCGGGCGAGCGCCTCCCAGTGGCCGGCGAGCGGCAGGCGCGGCAGCGCCCGGGCGATGGCCAGCAGCGCGGCGGCGGCCTGGAGCTGGTGGAGGCTCCGCCCGAAGGTGTTCTGCCCGACGATCTCGGCGAGCGCGAAGCCGTGGCGCACCGCCTCGCCGGTGAGGACCGGCGCCGCGGCCCCGGCGCCCGGCAGGGCGAGGAGCCCGATCCAGACCTCGGCCCGGGGAAGCAGCGCGCCCGGATGCAGGCTCAACGGGTCGGCCGGCTGACCCCACGGGTTGGCCCGCGACCAGGCCTGGGCGAGGCCGAGCGCCCGGCCCGGCGCCGGCTCGGCGAGGGCGAGGAGCCACGTCAACGACTGGTAGGCGAGGCGCCAGGGCACGGCGCGGACGGGGGCGGCCCGGAACGGGTCCTCGTCGAAGTCCGGCCGGTCGGGCAAGGCCCAGTCGGGGCAGCCGGCGAGCCGCAGGACGAGGCCGCCATCGGGCCGCAGGGCGACCGGGCGCTCGCCCTCCCCGCGCAGCTGGCGCGCGCGGGCGAGCGGCAGCGC
>NZ_JACWCT010000064.1 GCF_016613415.1 Methylobacterium ajmalii
GGTCCGCTGGCCGTCGCCCCCCTTCCCGTGCCGCGCCCGCCCGAGCTGCGCCCGACGCCGGCCGTGCTGGCGACCCGCGCGCCGCGCCGCCCGGTCCGGGCCATGGCCTCGACCGAGAGCGTGTTCAAGGCCGCCCTGCCGGAGGAGCCGTCGCTGTTCGACCGGATCTTCGGGGGAGGGGGCTCGGCCCCGACTCAGACCCTCGCCTATGCCGCCCCCGGCGGGCTCGAGGCGAGCACGCCGCGGCCCCGCCTGAGCGCCAGCCCGGGCATCGCCGTGTACGACATCAGCGCCCGCGTCGTGACGCTGCCGAGCGGCGAGTCGCTGGAGGCGCATTCCGGCCTCGGGCCGCACATGGACGACCCCCGCAACGTCCACCTGAAGATGCGCGGCGCCACGCCGCCGGGCACCTACGACCTCACCGAGCGCGAGGCGCTCTTCCACGGCGTGCGGGCGATCCGGCTCAACCCGGTCGGCGGCAGCGGCGCGATCCACGGCCGCGTCGGGCTCCTCGCCCACACCTACATGCTGGGCCCGAGCGGCGCCTCGAACGGCTGCGTCTCGTTCCGCAACTACGACCGATTCCTGCAGGCCTTCCTGCGCGGCGAGGTCCGTCGCCTCGTCGTGGTGCCGGGGGCCGGCGCGAGCGATCTGCCGCGGATCGGGCGCGGCGGCCCGTCGGACCGGGCGACGCGAGGCTGAGAGCCTTGAGAGAGCGTGTCTGACAATCCATCCCGATCGCGACCTCATCCCGAGGTGCCGGCCGATCGAAGATCGGATGGCCTCAAAGGAGGGATCCAGGAACCACCGCGGTCACCGGAGCCCTCCTCCGAGGTCGGTCGATCGCCGATCGACCGACACCTCGGGATGAGGTCGAGAACAGGATGGCGGTGGCGCGCGCACTATCGTCGCTTGCCGGGCAGATCCGTATCCGGAGACCCTCGGGAGCCCTGCTCCCGAGGGTCTTGTTATTCTGTCCAGCTTACTCGCCGTCGATCCTGGCACCGATGATCGCGATGGCGCGCTGGTAGACCGAGGCGGCGTTCCAGCCCTGGATCGCCGCGAAGTTCGGCTCGCCGGGCTGGTAGCCGGCCCCGGCGCGCCAGCCATGGGCCTTGAGGAAGTTCGCGGTCGAGTTCAGCGCCACCGAGGCGTTGTCGAGGCTGCCGCCGGTGCCGTAGTTCAGCACGTTCTTCGGCAGGAACTGGGTGTGGCCGACCTCGCCGTGGGCCGCGCCGCGGGTGCCGGGGGTCAGCACGCCGCGATCGACCAGGGTCAGGGCGGCGTAGAGCTGGTCGGTGAAGAAGGCCGAGCGGCGGCAATCGTAGGCCAGCGTCGCTACCGCCGAGAGGGTGTTGACGTTGCCCTTCACGGCGCCGAAGCCGGTCTCCATGCCCCAGATCGCCAGGAGCGGGCCCGGCGGCACGCCGTAGCGCTGCTCGATCGAATCGAACAGGGCTCCTTGCGAGCGCTTCATCGCCCGGCCGCGGGAGACGATCGCGGCGGCGCCGCGCTTGGCCATGAACTGGTCGAGGGAGAGCTTGAAGCTCTTCTGGCCGCGATCCGCCGAGATGGTGGCGGAGGAGTACGATGTCCCCATCAGCGCCGAGATCGCGGCGGGGCTCGCCCGCCCGCGAGCCTCGTCGGCGAATTCGCGCTTCCAGGCCTCGAACCCGGCCGAGGTGTTGCCGCATTGCGCGGCTTGCGCCCCGCCGGCCAGCACCGCGAGGCTCGCGGCGACCAGGGCCCTCCCGTAACCGTTACCGATCATCTCGACTTCTCCATCGGAGCCGCGTCGCCGGCCTCGGGACGTCGGGCCGCCCGCGGCTCCCATTCCGGCTTGTTCCGCCTGCCCGTCGGGCGACGCTACGACCCCGCCCTCTGCGAAAGCTTTACGGCGGAACTGCAACACGCCCGCAGGTCCCGGCCCTCGTCTCGACGACGCGGTCGGAACCATCGGGCGGAATGTAGGGCGAGGCGGAGCGGGACAGGAGAAAAGTCCGGCGGCGTGGCGCCCGGGCCACGCCGCTCCGGGGCGAATCAGCGGGACAGGCGGAAGATCGCCCGCGCCTCGGCGGGAGTCGCCGGGGCACAGTCGAGATGGGCGAGCAGGCTCACCGCCTTCTCGACCAGGGCCGCGTTGCTCGGGGCGAGGGTTCCGCGGGCCAGATACAGGTTGTCCTCGAGCCCGACCCGGACGTGGCCGCCCGCGGTGGCGGCGAGCGCCACCATCGGGAATTCGGCCCGCGAGATGCCGAAGGCCGACCACAGCGCGTCCTTGGGCAGGCGGTCGCGCATCTGCAGCAGCGTCTCGGGCGTCGCCGGGGCGCCCCACGGGATGCCGAGGCAGATCTGGAACAGGGGCGGCGAATCGAGGTGCCCCTCCGCCAGGAGGTGGCGGGCAAGCTCGATCTGGCCGAGGTCGAACACCTCGATCTCGGGCTTCGCTCCGGCGTCTCGGATCATCGCCGCCATCGCCCGCAGGTGCGCGGGCGTGTTCATGAAGGCGTGCTCGCCGAAATTCATCGTCGCCACGTCGAGGGTGCAGATCTCGGGGCGCAATGCCGTGACGTGGCGGGTGCGCGCCTCGGGCGAGGCGAGCGTCGTGCCGGGCCCCGCCACCGCCGGGTCGGGATCGCCCGCGACGTAGCGCCCGCCGGCCCCGGTCGTCAGGTTGAGGACGACGTCGGCGTTCTTCTCGCGGATCCGCTCCACAACCTCGCGGTAGAGGGCGAGCTCCATGCTGGGCTTGCCGGTGGCGGGATCGCGGACGTGGATATGGACGATCGCGGCGCCGGCCGCGGCGGCCTCCAGGGCGGATTGCGCGATGGCCTGTGGGCTCACCGGCACCGCCGGATTCTTCGAGGCGGTGTCGAACGACCCGGTGAGGGCGCAGGTGATGACGGTCTTGCGCGACGACATGGCGATCCCCCTCAGAGCATGCCGCCGTCGACCACCAGGGTCTCGCCGGTGATGTAGGCGGCACCGGCGGCGAGGAACAGCATCGCCTCGGCGATGTCCTCGGGCTTGGCGAGCCGGGCGAGAAGGGTGCGCGACAGGGTGTCGGCCTTGCGTTCCTCGGGCCAGCCCTGCGTCCAGGGCGTCTCGACGAGGCCCGGCGCCACGGCGTTGACCCGGACCTCCGGGGCGAGCGCCCGGGCGAGGCTGCGGGTGAGGTTCACGAGCCCGGCCTTGCTCGCCGAGTAGGCGATGCTGGAGCCGCGCCGGCCGAGGCCGGCCACCGAGGCGGTGTTGACGATGGCGCCCTTGGCCTGGCGCAGGGCCGGCGCCGCCGCGTGGGCGCAGCGGTAGGGGCCGATCAGGTTCGTCGCCAGGATGGTCTGCCAGAAGTCCTCGGTCATCGCGTCGAGGTCGGTGAACGCGATCGGCGTCGCGGAGGCCGGGGTACCGGCATTGTTGATGAGAATGTCGAGGCCGCCGAGCGCGTCGATCCCGCGCGCCACCATGGCCTCCGCCTCGCCCGGCACCGAGACGGTGCCGGGGATCGCCCGGACCTTCAGCCCCTCGGCGGCGAGCCGCGCCGCGGCGTCCGGCCCGCGTGCATCCTCGGCGAGGTGGTTGAGCATCACCTCGGCGCCGCAGCGCGCGAAGAGCGTGACGGCGGCGAGCCCGATCCCCGAGGCGCCGCCGGTGACGAGCACGCGGCGCCCGTGCAGATCCGCACTGATCATGTCGTTTCCACCCTGCGAAATCTTGTTTCGCGGGAGAGTGGCGGGCGGGGAGGGGCTTGTCCAGGGCCGCCGGACGCATCGGGGGTGCGCCGCCCGGGCGTCTCGACGGCGCGGGGCGACGTGGCATGATCGGGGGTCGGGGCGGTGCTCCCACCGGCACGGCGTCTACGGGGTCGTTCCGGATGCGGCGCGGCCCCGGGACGAAACGCAGCGGCGCCCGGTCGCGAGGGGATTCTCTATCCTACCCTCGACCTCTCCTGAGGTGCGGGCGATCATAGATCGCGGGCGATCGGAGATCGCCGAGCCTCGAAGAAGGGATCCAGTGATCTCGGAGACTTCTGGAGCCCTACTTCGAGGTTAGTCTACCAAAGATCGACTAACACCTTAGGACGAGGTTGCTCGTGGGATAGAGCATGTCGATCGGTAAAGCAGTCCCTCAGTACTCCCAGAAGATCCGCTGCAGCTCCTTGGTGTCGCTGGTCTTGGTCATGGCGACGGCGGCGAGGATCTTGGCCTTCTGCGGGTTCAGGTCGTGGGCCACGACCCAGTCGTACTTGTCGTCGGGCTGCTCGGCGTTGCGCAGGACGAAGCCGTCGCCGACGCGCGAGGAGCGGATGACGATCGTGCCCTTGGCGCGCAGGTCCTTGAGGGTGTCGACGGCGTAGCCCGCCACTGAGCCGTTGCCGGTGCCGGCGTTGATGATCGCCTTGGCGCCGCCCTGCACGGCGGCGGTGTAGGCGGCCGGGTTCATGTTGCCCGAGCCGTACACGATCGCGACCTCCGGCAGGGTGTCGATCGTGTCGATGTCGAACTCCGACGAGGTGCCGTGCCGCTTCACGGGCGCGCGGAACCAGTAGGTCTTGCCCTCGACCACCATGCCGAGCGGCCCCCACTGGCTGAAGAACGCGCTCGGCTTGATGTTGACGCGCTTCGTGACGTCGCGGCCGGCCTGGATCTCGTCGTTCATCGTCACCAGCACGCCCTTGCCCCGGGAGGCCGGGTTGGCGGCGGTGGCGACGGCGTCGGTGAGGTTGAGGGCGCCGTCGGCCGAGAGCGCGGTCGAGGGCCGCATCGAGCCGACGACGACGATCGGCTTGTCGCTCTTCACCACGAGGTCGAGGAAGTAGGCGGTCTCCTCCAGGGTGTCGGTACCGTGGGTGATGACCACGCCGTCGACGTCGTTCTGCTTCAGGAGCTGGGAGACGCGCTTGGCGAGCTGCACCAGCTGGGCGTTGGTGAAGCTCTCGGAGGCGATCTGGAAGACCTGCTCGCCGCGGACGTTCGCCAGTTCGCCCAGCGACGGGATCGCGGCGATCAGCTTGTCCACCGGCACCTTGGCGGCCTGGTAGGTCGCGCTGTTGGTTGCGTCGGCCCCCGCACCCGCGATGGTGCCGCCGGTGGCGAGGATCACCACGTTGGCCTTGGTGGCGGCAGCCGGCGGCGCCGTGGTCTGGTTCGTCGGTCCCTGCGGCATCTCGCGGGCGATCGCGGGACCGGCGAGGGAGACGGTCGCGAGCAGGAGCGCCGCGAGGGCGGGACGGAAACGGGTCATGGTCGAGTCCTGAACGAGTGGGGAATCGGACGGGCGGAGCCGGTACCAGCCTTGGGCGCTTCCCGCCAGCGGCCGCGCTTGGTCCCCGGGCGCCCGGCTCGCGGGGACGCACGGCGAACCGGCAACTTTTCCTTCGTTCGGACGTTGTTCAGATACGCGACGCAGAGCGTCCCGCGCCAGCGGATACTGGCTCCTTCGACAGTCGAGGAAACATCATGTCCGCCTCCCAGGACGGTCTCAAGCCTCGTTTCGCTCAACATATCGATATTCACTGCCCGGACGACCGCGCCTACTGGGCCGGTCAATTCGGCGTCAGCGGCGACGAGCTGCGTGACGCCGTGAAAATGGTCGGCTCGCGGGTCACGACCGTGGCGGCACATCTCGGACGACAGGCGGCCTGATCCGGCGGATCACCGATCGTCGCGCCGCGGTCCGGCAGATGGGCCGCGGCATTTTTATGGGTTGAAAACCGAGGAGTGACGTAATGTCGCTCCAATTTTCTCTAGTTGTTAGAACTATCATCGGCAAAAGCGCGGCGCAGGATCCGTCGTTTTTCAAGAAATCCTGCCGATTGGACGACATATTATCCTGTCGATCGAGGTGACCGCAGGTTGCGGTTCGGCGGATTTTCGGCCTGCAGACAATGGCGGCCGTTCCGAAAGCCTGATTCGCACGCCCGTCATGATTCCGGTTGCGACCTTCTCCGGTCGGCGTCGCGCGCCGCTCGCTGCTGCGCCGCGGCGACGCCGTCGTGGATCACGCGCGACACGAGGTGCCTTGCCCGGCGCGCTTCGGGCACCGCGGGCCGCAACCAGGGACCGGCGCCCGGGTCCCCGAGCGCCTCGCCGTTATCCCGCTCGATCCCGCGAGGGAGGGCCCGAGGAGGATGGCAGGCCGGAGCGACCGGCCCCACCCCGGCAGCGTCACTGCAAGGCCGCCTCGACCCCCGCGGCGATCTCGAGAAGCCGCCGGTCGTGGCCGTGGCGGGCGAGCAGCATCAGGCCGACGGGCTTCGTCTGGCTCGGAAGCGGCAGCGAGATGCCGGTGAGGTCGAACAGGTTCCCCACCATGGTGTTGCGCAGCATCAGCAGGTTGAGGCGCGAGAATTCGGCGTCGTCCTCGGCCACCGCGGCGATCGGCGGCGCGGTGATGGCGGTCGCCGGCAGGGCCAGCACGTCGAGGGGCGCGAGGCGCTCGTCGCCTGCCTCGATCAGCCCGGCGCGGACCCGCATCATCCGGATATAGGCCGCCGCCGTCACGGTGCGGCCGCGGGTGATGCGCGCATGCACCCGCGGGTCGAAGGCGGCGGCCTCGGCGTCGAGCCAGTCGGCGTGGATCTCGGCGGCCTCGACCGCGGCGATCGGGCCCGCCGCCGTCGCCTCGGCCATGCGGGCGAGAAGGTCGTCGAAGGCGGTGTCGTGCACCCGGGCGCCGGCCGCGCTCAGGCGCGACAGCGCGGCCTCGAAGGCCTGCGCCACCGCCGGCTCGGTCTCGGTGAACAGGAGGCCGCGGGGCACGCCGATCCGCAGGTCGCGCAACGGGAGCGCCGTGAGCGGGCGATACTCCTCGCCAGCCAGCACCGCGTCGGTGGCGACGCAAGCCTCGACCGAGCGGGCGAGCGGGCCGATCGAATCGAGCGAGGGCGAGAGCGGAAACGCGCCGGCGAGCGGCACCCGCCGGGCGGTGGGCTTGAAGCCGACGACGCCGTTGAGCGCGGCCGGGATGCGGATCGATCCGCCGGTATCGGTGCCGATCGCGATGTCGGAGGTGCCGAGCGCCGCCGAGACGCCCGCCCCCGACGAGGAGCCGCCCGGCACCAGGCTCGGATCGGCGGCATTGCCGGGGTTGCCCCAGTGCGGGTTGAGGCCGAGGCCCGAGAAGGCGAACTCGGACATGTTGGTCTTTCCGACGATCACCGCGCCGGCGCGGCGCAGGCGGGCGACGGTCGGCGCGTCCTCGAGCGCGGCCTCGGCCCGGCGACGGAGCGACGAGCCGGCGGTGGTCGCCTCGCCCTGCACGTCGAACAGGTCCTTGATCGACACGATGGCGCCGTCGAGGGCGCCGAGCGACAGGCCGGCCGCGCGGCGCGCGTCGGCGGCGTCGGCCGCCGCGCGGGCGGCCTCCGGGTAGAGCTTGGTGAAGACGTGGCGGCTCGCCGGCTCCTCGATCAGGGCGAGGCGGCGTTCGAGGTCGTCGCGGATCGTGCGCATCGGTCGGTCTCTCGGATGGGAGCAGGGCGAGTGCGGGCGGCGAGCAGGATCCCGCCATTCCACAGGATCGTGATCAGGAGGGCGAGCGGCAGGGCGAGGACGGGCCCGAGCCGTTCGACCGTGAGGGCGAGGGTGGCGAGCGCCGCCACGAAGCCGAGCATGCCCGGCAGGCTCAGCACCAGCATCCGTGCGGTCGCCGCCCCACCGAGGCGCGGATGCAGGATCACCGCCAGGCTGACCATCACCACCGGGGCGAGGGCGAGGAGGCCGGCGGCGCCCGGCCCGGCGAGCCGGCCGGCCAGCACCACGGCGGCAGCCAGCGTCATGACGATGCCGGCCCGGACCAGCACGTCGTTCCGCCGCCCGGGCCGTTTCGGCACCGGGGGGCCGGCGCGGACGCGGCGGCACAGCGCCATGCAGGCGACGATCACCAGGATGGTGGCGGCCCCGGCCCCGAGGGGGCCGCCGCCCAGGGCCCGCAGGGCCAGGGCGGCGGCGGTCCAGGTACCCAGGGCCGCCGCGAGGGAGGGCGCGACGCCGTGCCGGCGGGCCAGAGCCGCATAGGCGGCAATGAACAGCGCGGTGGCGGCGATGGCCGGCAGGCTCGCCACCGCGCTGTCGCGCAGGAAGGCGGCATCGTGGTCGAGGGCGAGGAACAGGTAGGCCGGCCCGGCCGAGAGCGGCAGCGTCGCGATCATCGCGCCGACCAGGGCCCCGGCCCGCTCGACCGCGAGCGAGGCCAGGACCACGATGACCGCGCTCGTCAGCATCTTGACGAGGAGCGCCGCCCAGAAGGCGCCGTCCCCGATCCCGGCGAGCGCGGTCGTCATCGCGGGCGTCAGGCCACGACCGGCAGCACGGCGATGTCGTAGGCGTGGGCGAGCGTGCGCTTCATCACCGGGTCCTCGAGCTCCATCTCGAACCGGGCGGCGGGGCGGATGCCGCCGATCGCCCCGAGCGTCCCGCCGAACATCACCGTGCCGGGAGGCAGATCCGGCCCGCCGGGGCGGCGCGCCATCAGGTCGCCCGGCGTGCGCAGCGCCGTCAAGCGCCCCTCCTGGTAGAGCAGCCTTGCGCCGTCGATGGTGGCGTAGGCCCGCAGGATCAGCTCGTCCCAGTGGTCCGCGACCTCGTCGAGGCGCCACAGGCCGGTACCGACCGGCTTGCCGCACATCTGCTTGGAGAGCGCGATGCCGACCGTCTCGGCCTTGCGGTCGGTGTGGTCGGAGCCGAGCCCGAGCCACAGCCCGTCGGCGAGCGAGACGATCACCGGCTCGGCCTCGCCCGAGGAATCCGGCCCCAGCACCTCGAGGCGGGGGCTCTGCGTCAGCGTCGCCGCGGCGGCCCGGTAATAGACCGGGACCGAGGAGGGCGGCGGCACGCCGATCGCCGCGAGCTCGTCGATGTGGTGGCGGATCGCCGCCTCGTCCCGGCCGGCCCAGCCGGCGATCACCAGCGCCTCGGGCGAGAGCGCGATCGTGTCCCGGCGGCCGGCGGCCTCGCGATGGAAGGTCAGCATCGTGTCATGTCTCCGGATCTCTCGAGGGATCGCGCGGCGGATCATTCGGCCGGGGCGAGGTCGGCCGCCCGGTCCTCGCGCCAGCGGGCGAAGCCCAGCACCAGGAGGCCGGCCAGCAACTCGAAGCCGGCCACGACGTAGAGCCCGTTGCTCGACGTGCCGGTGAGCGTGTTCGACAGGCCGACCACGTAGGGGGCGACGAAGCCCGCGAGGTTGCCGATCGAGTTGATCGCCGCGATGGCGCCGGCCGCCGCGGTGCCGGCGAGGAACGTCTGCGGCAGCGACCAGAAGACCGGGAAGGCGGCCAGGATGCCGATCGCCGCGACCGTGAGCGCGACGAGCGCCAGCACCGCGTGGCCGATGAGCGCCCCGGTGGCGGCGAGCCCCGCCGCCGCGATCAGGCTGGCGATCGCGCAGTGCAGCCGGCGCTCGCCGGTGCGGTCGGAATGCGCCCCGGTCCACACCATCGCGATCGTGCCGGCGATGAACGGCACGGCGGCGAGGAAGCCGATCGCGATCGAGCCCTGCACGCCGATCTCCTTGATGATCGAGGGCGTCCAGAACGCGATCGTGGCGTTGCCGCTGACGATGCAGAAGTAGATCAGCGCGCAGAGCCAGACCCGGCCGTCGCGCAAGGCCGCCTTGAAGCTCGCCTCCTTGCCGGCGGCGCGGCCTTCCGCCTCGACGACCGCCGTCATCGCGGCGGCCACCTTCGGGGTGAGCCAGCGGGCGTCCTTCGGCCGGTCGGGCAGGAAGGCCAGCACGGCGGCGCCCGCGATCAGGGACGGGATGCCCTCGAGGATGAACAGCCACTGCCAGTTGGCGAGCCCCGAGACGCCGCCCATCGTGCCCATGATCAGGCCCGCCAGCGGGCCGCCGATGACGCCGGCGATGGCGAACGAGGTCATGAACAGGCCGTTGATGCGCGAGCGCTTCGCGCTCGGGAACCAGTAGGTGAGGTAGAGCACCACGCCGGGGAAGAACCCGGCCTCGAACACGCCGAGCAGGAAGCGGATGGCGTAGAACGTCCATTCCGACTGCACGAAGGCGAGGCTCATCGAGGCGAGCCCCCACAGGATGGTGATGCGCGCCAGCGTCTTGCGGGCGCCGATGCGCTCGAGCAGCAGGTTGCTCGGCACCTCGAACAGGAAGTAGCCGATGAAGAAGATGCCGGCGCCGAAGCCGTAGACCGCCTCGCTGAACTTGAGATCCGACAGCATCTGCAGCTTGGCGAAGCCCACGTTCACCCGGTCGATCCAGGCCAGGATGAACAGGAACACCAGGAACGGGATCAGCCGGAGCGTCGCCCGGCGGTAGCCCTCGTCCAATTCCCCCTTGGTCGCGTCTTGCGCTCTCGCATCGTGCGCTCTCACGTCGTCCACCCTCGGCATCGCTCTTCTCCCGCGGTCCGCGAACCGGCCGCCCGGCGTGTGGTTCTGCAAGTACCATGCCTGTGATATTTCACAAGACGGCCCAAGTTGGGCCTGCCCCGTGGTAAAGCGGCGGCGATGGAGCGGAGCGGTGTCGGTGGCCAAAACGCGTGCAGGTTCGTGCCCAACCTTGTCGCAGAACGAGCGCGCCTACCGGCGGCTGAAGGACGACATCGTCTCGCTGCGGCTGAAGCCCGGCGATGCGCTCAACGAATCCGGCCTGTGCGCCGAACTGGGCCTCGGCCGCACGCCCGTGAACCAGGCCCTGCACCGGCTGATGCACGAGGGGCTGGTGCGCATCCTGCCCCGCAAGGGCATCCTGGTGCAGCCGCTCTCGATGGACGAGTTCGCCCACCTGATCGAGGTGCGCCGCCTGACCGAGCCGCCCTGCGCCGCGCTCGCCGCCGCACGGATCGGGCCGGAGGCGCTGGAGCGGCTCGACGCGATCCTGGCCGCGGCCCCGGACGACCTCGACGCGATCCTCGAATCGGACCGGCTGTTCCACGCCGTCATCGCCGAAGCTTCCGGCAACCGGGTGCTGGCAGAGGTGCTGGCCGGGCTGCACGGGCGCTCGGTCCGGTTCTGGGCCCTGTCGCTCGCCACCGGCCACCACCAGGCCGAGGTGGCCGAGGAGCACGCCGAGATCCTGGCGGCGTTGCGCGGGCGCGACCCGGACGGGGCGGCGGCGGCGATGACCGCGCACATCGATTCCTTCGCCCGCACGCTCGCCTCGCGGCTGGGGTGACGGGAGCCGTTCCCCGAGGCATAGATGCGCCGCCAAATCGGGGAGTCACGCGACCGATGACCGACATCCGCCCCCGCCGCAGCGCCCTTCTGGTGCCGGCCACCGCGACCGCCCTGGCCGCCGCGCGGTCCGAGCCCGTCGATGCCCTGATCCTCGACCTCGCCGATTCGCTCCCTCCCGCCGATCGGGAGGCGGGCCGGGCCCTGGTCGTCTCCGGCCTGTCCGAGGGCGGGTTCTCCGCCGCCGAGGTGGTGGTGCGGGTCAACGGCCTCGACACGCCCTGGGGGGAGGACGACCTCGCCGCGGTGGCGCAGGCCGGGCCCGACGCCGTCCTGGTGCCGCGGGTCGAGGAGCCCGAGGACCTCGCCGGCCTCGGCAGCCGCCTGCGCCGCCTGCACGCGCCGGAGCGGGTACGGATCTGGGCCTGCCTCGACACGCCCCTCGGCATCCTGTCGGCCGAGGCGGTCGCGAGCGCGGTGCGCGACGTCGACGCTCGCCTCGCCTGCCTGGTGGTCGATGCCGGTGCGCTCGCCCGCGAGGGCCGGCTGCCGCCCGGCGCGCCGGAGGCCGGGCCGCTGCTCGCCTGGCTCGCCACGGCGCTCGCCGCCGCCCGCGCCCACGACCTCGACGTGCTGCTCGATCCCGCCGACCGCCTCGACATCGGCCGCGCCCGCGGCCTCGGCTTCGACGGCGCGGTGGTGACCTCGGCCGCGGGCGCCCGCCGGGCCGAGGCGGCCTTCGCACCCGACCCGGATTCGGTCGCCGCCGCCCGCGTCCTGGTGGCCGCCTTCGACGCGCCCGAGGGGAGGGGCCAAGCCGGCCTCGCCCATCTCGGCCGCACCGTGCTGCGGCGGGAGGCCGACGAGGCCCGCCGCCTCGTCGCGCTCGCCGACGCGGTGGCGTCCCGTGCCGGCCACAAGGCATGAGCGAGCCCGCGCACGGCCTCGACGTCGCGATCCGGCTCCTCGATCCGCGTCTGGCGGGCTGGGGCTTCCCGCGCTGGGGCTCGGCGCTGGCGGCCGGGCTCGACCTCCATGCCTGCCTCGATGCGGAGACCCCGATCCTCCCGCAGGCCCCGGCGATCCTGATCCCGGCCGGCTTCGCCCTGGCGATCCGCGATCCCGGCTGGTGCGCGATGGTGTATCCGCGCTCCGGCCTCGGCCACCGGGACGGCTTGGTGCTCGGCAACACCGTCGGGGTGATCGACGCCGATTACGAGGGCCCGCTGATGATCTCGGCCTGGAACCGCAACCCGCCAGGGTCCGCGGCGATCCCGGTGCGGCCGGGCGAGCGCATCGCCCAGCTGGTCTTCACCCGGGTGGTGCGGCCGTCCCTGCAGGTGGTCGAGGCGTTTCCCGAGCTGGAGGCCGAGGCCGGTGCCCGCGGTGCCGGCGGCTTCGGCTCCACCGGCCGCGGCTGAGGGCGCGGGTGGACGCACTGGCCCCGCCCCGCCTCGCCCTGGCGCTCGCCGCCATGGTCGACATCGCGCTCCACGCCCGGCCCCAGCCGGTGAGCGCCAAGGCGCTGGCGGCGCGCCACGCCCTGCCTCCGCGCCACCTCGAGGCGGTGCTCCAGGCCCTGGTGCATCACGGCCTGCTCAAGGGCATGCGGGGGCCGCATGGCGGCTACGAGCTCGCCCGCGAGCGCCGCCGCATCAGCGCCGGCGACATCGCCCGGGCGGTGCTCGGCCCGGAGGCTCGGCCGGACGTGGAGGCGGACAAGGCGGTCTTCGGTCTCGTGGTGGCGCCCCTGGTGGCGGAGGCGGCCGGCGCGTACCTTGCCACGCTCGATGCGGTGACGGTGGAGGACCTGTGCGGCCGCGCCGAGGCCGTCCGGGTCGCGGGGCCCCGGGCGGGGCCGGACTTCACCATCTAGCCCGTCTTATTCACGAGGACGGTGGATCTGGGGTGGCGAGCGTAGCATAAAGCATTGTTGTAGCTTAGGGATTGGGTGCTGACGCCAAGCCTTCAGATCGCACCG
>NZ_JACWCT010000065.1:0-779 GCF_016613415.1 Methylobacterium ajmalii
GGTGAGGGCGGCGGCCGCCGCTTCGGCGCGCTCGGCGAGGCCCGACAGGGCGGTGCGCAGGGCGGTATCGGCGGTCTCGGTGCGCTCGCCGATCAGGCGGCTCGCCTCCTCGGCGGCGGCCACGAAGGCCGCGGCCGCGGTGGCGGTGCGCCCGTCGAGGGCGCCGGTGGCGGACTCGGCGGCGAGCGCGAGGGCCGCGGACACGTCCTCGGCCTGGCGCGTCAGGTGCTCGACGGCGGCGCGGAGCGTCGCGTCGGTGGTGCTCGTGCGCTCGGCGACGAGTCGGCCGGCCTCGTCGGCGGCCTTCGCGAAGGCGGTGGCCGCCGCCAGCGTACGGGCATCGAACTGCCCGGTCGCCTGCTCGGCCGCCCCGGTGATCGCCGCAGCGACGGCCTCGGCCCGCTCGGTCACGCCATGGAGGGTCCCGCGCAGGGTCGCGTCCACCGCGCCCGCCGTCCGCTCGGTCGCTGCATTGATCGCGGCAACGACATCCTCGGCGCGCTCGGCCAGGCCGTCGATGGTGCCGCGCAGGCTCGCGTTCGCCGCGCCCGCCCGCTCGGCGACGAGGCGGCCGGCCTCGTCCGCCGCCGCGGCGAACGCCGCGGTCGCCGCCAGCGTCCGCGCGTCGAGCGCGCCCGTCGTCCGCTCGGCCGCCGCCGCGATCGCCAAAGCCGCTTCCTCGGCCCGGCCCGCCAGACCCACCACGACGCCGTGCAGCGCCGCATCCGCCTCGCCGGCCCGCGTGCCGATCAGCGCGGCCGCCTCCTCCGCCACCCGGG
>NZ_JACWCT010000065.1:954-1639 GCF_016613415.1 Methylobacterium ajmalii
GCACCGCCGCCGCTTCCTCGGCCCGCGCTTCCAGCTCGCCCGTCGTCGCGCTCGTCGCCTGGCGGAACAGCTCGACCGCCGCCTGGCTGCGGGCGTCGAGCTCGGCGCCCGTCGTCTCCAGGGTACGGCGGAAGATGTGCGCCACCTCCACGGTGCGGGTGCCCAGAGCCCCCGTCGCCTGCTCGGCCGAGCGGCGCATGATCTCGGCGGCCTCGACCGAGCGCGCCTGGAGCGCGTCGCCGACCGTGTCGGCCGACGAGGTGAGGGCGGCGGCCGCCGCTTCGGCGCGCTCGGCGAGGCCCGACAGGGCGGTGCGCAGGGCGGTATCGGCGGTCTCGGTGCGCTCGCCGATCAGGCGGCTCGCCTCCTCGGCGGCGGCCACGAAGGCCGCGGCCGCGGTGGCGGTGCGCCCGTCGAGGGCGCCGGTGGCGGACTCGGCGGCGAGCGCGAGGGCTGCGGACACGTCCTCGGCCTGGCGCGTCAGGTGCTCGACGGCGGCGCGGAGCGTCGCGTCGGTGGCGTCGGTGCGCTCGGCGACGAGGCGGCCGGCCTCGTCGGCGGCCTTCGCGAAGGCGGTCGCCGCCGCCAGCGCACGGGCATCGAACTGCCCGGTCGCCTGCTCGGCGGCCCCGGCGATCGCCGCGGCGAGCGCCTCGGCCCGCTCGGTCAAGCCGCCGACCGCGCT
>NZ_JACWCT010000065.1:1789-21585 GCF_016613415.1 Methylobacterium ajmalii
AAGCGCTCGGAGAGCGCCACGGCGCGGGCGTCGAGGTCGGTCGCGATCTCGTCGGCGGTGCGGCGCAGGGCCTCGCCGGCGCCGGCGGTACGGTCCGCGAAGCGATGCTGGAGGGTGTCGGCGGCGACGGACAGGGCCGCCTCGGTCTCCTGGGTGCGCCGGTCGAGCCCCTCGATGAGGTCGCGGCTCTTGGCGTCGAAGGCCGCGGCGAGGCCGCCGAGCGCCTGCTCGATGCGGCCCTCGGCCTCGGCGGTGCGCTCGCTCACCAGGGCGGCGACGCGCTCGCCTGTCCGGTCGAGGTTGCGCTCCAGGCTGCCGCCGTGTCCGATCAGCACCTCCTCGACGCGCCCGATCGTCTCCTCGAGGCGGGCGGTGAGGTCGGCACCGCGCACGCCGAGCGCCTGCGCCGCGTCCTCGACCAGGGTCGAGAGGTCGTCGCGCACCCGGATCGCCCGGTCGCCGAAGGCGGTGATGACGCCGTCGCTGGCGCGGGCGAGCCCGGCCTCGGCCTCGGCCGCGCGGGCGCCGATCGCCGCGGCGACGCCGGTGCCGGCCTGCTCGATCTCCTCGCGCAGCGCGATGCCGCGATCGGCGATATGCGCCGCGATGGCGCTGCCGGAGGCGGCGAAGCGCTCGGTGATGCCGGCGCCGGTCTCGGCGAAGCGCTCGGTGAGGTCGGTGCCGCGGGCGAGGAAGCGCTCCTCGAGGCTGACGGCCGAACGCTCGAAGGTCTCGCGGACCTGCGTGCCTTCGCGGTTGAGGGCCTCGATCACGCCGGCACCGGTCTCCGCGAGCGTGCGGGCGACCTCGCCGGCATTCTCGGCCAGCGTCCGGGTCAGCAGGCCGCCGGTGCGCTCGAACGCCTCCGTCACCTCGACCGCGCGACTCTCGAGGGCGCGGCTCAGGGATTCTCCGACGCCGTCGAGATCGGCCTTCACGCCCTCGCTGGTGGAGACGAGCCGCTGGACGAGGTCGTCGCCGCGGCCGGCCACGGCCTCGACCACCCGCTCGCCCGCGGCGGCGAGCGCCACCGTGACCGCGTCGCCCCGCTCGCCGAGCGCGGCGGTGATCGCCTCGCCGCGGGCCCCGAGGGCGTGCGTCACCCGCTCGCCCGCGCCGTCGACCGCGGTGACGATCCGCTCGGCTGCGGTGTCGAGCTCCTGGGTCAGGTTCTGATGCGAGCCCTGGATCGCGCCGCGCACCCGCTCGGCATTGGCGACGATCGATTCGCGCTGGGCCACCAGCTCGTCGACGAGGGTGCGGATGCGGATCTCGTTGTCCGAGTACGCGCGCTCAAGGGTCGAGATCTCGCCGCGGACCAGGGTCTCGAGCTCGCCGGCCCGCGCCAGCGCCCGCTCGACGCCGTCGCCGACCGCCGCGACCTCGCGGCGGACCGCCTGGGACATGGTCAGGACCGCATCGGTGGAAAAACCCTCCGGCTCGGCGAGGCGGATCGCCACCTCGCCGACGGCGCGCGCGACGAGGCGCATCTCCTGGGCGCGCACCGCCAGCATCGCGGCGATGTAGAACAGCATCACCGGGGCGAGCACCGCCGCGGCGCCGATGGCGCCCTGGAGGCCGGTCAGCCCGGCGGTAAGGCCGCGCAGGTCCCCGCCCGACTGCGCCCAGGCGAGCGCGGCGAAGCCCGAGAGCCAGAGGAGCGCGGCGAGGCTGGCGACGGCGTAGGGGGCGCGGGAGGGCTCGACCCGCAAAGTCTGCTGCAGGGCACCGACGCTGCGGCGGTCGTCGTTGGCGACGAGCGAGCGGTCGGGCGGCAGCAGCCCGCCGTCGCGGCGGCCGTCGCGCGGGCCGGGCAGGGCGCTGCCGTCGAAGGCCGGCTCGCGCCCGGCGGCGGCGAGGGGGTCGGCATCGTGCACGTCGGGCAGGCGCGGCTCGACCCGGCTCCCCTCCAGGGTCCCGTCGAGGGCGCGGGCGTCCGGCGACCGGGACTCCTGACCCCCGGCCGGATGGTCCAGGTTCAGGGCCTGCTCAATCGCCGACAGCGCCGCTTCCGCCGGATCCTTGAGCTTCTTTTCCGTCGCCATCGAACGCCCCGTTACGCCGTGAACGCCGCCGGGCGGCCCTCACGAGCCGCCGCGCCGCATCATCCCCGAGATCCCGCGAAACCCGCGCCGTGCCGCCAGCCGACGCGATCTCAGCGGTTTACCACGAGAACCTTAGACGCAAGGAGTACCAGCGGGATACCCGGACGGCGCGAACCCTCCCAAAAAGCTTAAGGGAATGGTTACCATGCCTCCGGGCGCGCTCCCGCGCCGCCGCTATCCTGCCGCAGAATCTGGGGTTTGACCGCCGCACGGAGAGCCCCGCCGGGCCCGCATCCGGCTGTGGACAGGCCTCCACCGCCTTGCCGGGAACAGATCGCGGGGAGGGCCGTCCGCCCTCGGGCGCCGCGCCGCGGGTCTTGCGCGCGGCGCGTCCTTGCGGAATCCGACGCGTCGCGACCCCGCTGGCCTCAACGAGACGCCCCGATGGAGCCCCTCCTCGACCGCGCGCACCTGGCGCGCCAGACCTTCGACGACGACGACCTCGCCCGGGAGGTGCTGGCGCTATTCTCCGGGCAATGCGGGCGGCTCCTGCCCGGCATCCTCGATGCCGCCCTCTCCCCCGCGGCGCGGGCGGACCTAGCCCATACGCTGAAGGGCTCCGCTCTCGGAGTCGGCGCCGCTCGGGTCGCCGCTCTCGCCGGACGGATCGAGACGGCCGTGCGGGACGGCGATGCCGGAGCCGCCGACTCCCTCGCGCCGGCCCTGGCGGAGGCCGTGCGCGAGACCCTGGCCTTGATCTGACGGCCTGCGGGCGGCGCAGGCGCGACCGGAGTGCCGCGCGACGCACGGCGCGCTTGCTTTCCGGTGCGCCAGCCGCCAATCAGGCCCCGCCGCGTCCTCGTCCGATCCGCGGCCGCGCTCGAGGCTTCCGGAGTCCCAGATGGTCCAGATCACCTACGTCGATGCCGCCGGCACGGCCCGCTCCGTGAAGGGCGAGGTCGGCTCGACCGTGATGGAGACCGCGATCCGCAACAACGTGCCGGGCATCGACGCGGAATGCGGCGGCGCCTGCGCCTGCGCCACCTGCCACGTCTATGTCGGCGAGGACTGGGCCGAGGCCGTCGGCCCGGCCGAGCCGATGGAGCAGGACATGCTCGACTTCGCATCGGACGTGCGGCCGACCTCGCGCCTGTCGTGCCAGATCCGTCTCAAGCCCGAGCTCGACGGCCTGACGATCACGACCCCGGCCCGCCAGGGCTGACGAATCGCGGCCCGCGGTCCGGATTCCTGAGGACGGATCTTTCAGCGCCGGCCCTCCCCATCCGCTCGATCCGGCCTCGTGATCGAGCCGATGCCGATGGAACGGTACGAAAAGCGTCGCAAGAGGCGAGTCGTTTGTGAGGTGCAAGTCTCGCGTGCGGACGCAACGGCAGGACCGCCGGCAAGACTGTCGCGATATTTGGGCGCTACGCGCCGATCTTATGACTTATTAAGCGTCTTTGCCCGATCATCGTCCCCGTTCCCGGCATCGCCGGGCGGGGAGGCGCGTGTGACGAATCTGGCCCCTGCAACGGTCGACGATCGGGCCCGCGAGGCGTGCTCCCTCGCGGGTATCGCCACCGCGGCGACGACCCTTCGGAAGGCCGCCCACGACAAGACGCAGCGCATCCGCCGGATCACCAGCCAGGTGAAGATGCTGGCCCTCAACGCCCGGATCGAGAGCAGCCGGGCGGGCGAGCACGGCCGCGGCTTCACGGTGGTGGCCAACGAGGTCGGCGCGGTCGGCGACGCAATCGCCGGGCTGGCCCGGGAACTGGAGGCGGATGTCGACGGGCAGATCGTCGGGCTCCAGGATCAGGTCGCCCGTCTGGTGACCCGGGCCCAGGGCGAGCGCCTGGTCGACCTCGCCCTCAACGCGGTGGAGCTGATCGACCGCAACCTCTACGAGCGGACCTGCGACGTGCGCTGGTGGGCGACCGACGCGGCCCTGGTGGCCTGCGCGGCGGAGCCGAACGAGGCGGCGGCCGCCCATGCCGGGAAGCGCATCGGCGTCATCCTGTCCGCCTACACGGTCTATCTCGACATCTGGCTGTGCGATCTCGACGGCCGCATCCTCGCCACCGGCCGTCCCGACCGGTTCCCTGGCTTGCGCGGCCAGAGCGTGGCGCAGGAGCCCTGGTTCCGTCAGGCCGCGTCCCTCTCGGGCGACGCGTACGCGGCCGCCGACATCCGGGCCGAGCCCCGCCTCGGCGGTGCCCAGGTGGCGACCTACGGCGCCGCCTTGCGCGAGGGCGGCGAGGCGTCGGGCCGGCCGATCGGGGTGCTGGCGGTGCATTTCGACTGGGCGCCGCAGGCGCGGGCGATCGTCGAGGGCGTGCGGGTCGCACCCGAGGACCGCGCCCGCACGCGGGTGCTGCTCGTCGACGCCGCGCACCGGGTAATCGCGGCGAGCGACGGCAGAGGCCTCCTGAGCGAGCTGCTGCGGCTCGGCATCGACGACCCGGTCAGCGGGGTGGTGCCGGCGCCCGGCGGCGAGGGCCGCGTCGCCTACCACCGCACTCCCGGCTACGAGACCTACCGGGGTCTCGGCTGGTACGGGGTGATCGTGCAGGCGGCGGGCTGAGGCCCGGGCGCCGTCAGCGCAGCAGCGCCCGCGTCGCCTGGTCGATGCCCTCCAGCGTCAGCGGGTACATCCGGTCGGAAAAAATCTGCCGGATCATCGCGTTCGACTGGGTGTAGCCCCATTGCGCCTGCGGCACCGGGTTCAGCCAGGCGACCTTCGGGAAGTGATCGAGGACCCGGTTCAGCCAGACCTTGCCGGCCTCCTCGTTCCAGTGCTCGACCGAGCCGCCCGCCATCGCGATCTCGTAGGGCGACATCGCGGCGTCGCCGACGAAGACCACGCGATAATCGGACGGGTAGGTGCGGATCACGTCGAGAAGCGGCGTCGCCTCGGTGTGGCGGCGCCGGTTCTCCTTCCAGACCTTCTCGTAGAGGCAGTTGTGGAAGTAGAAGTGCTCGAAGTGCTTGAACTCCGAGCGCGCCGCCGAGAAGAGCTGCTCGGCCAGCTCGACGTGCCAGTCCATCGAGCCGCCGACATCGAGAAACAGCAGCACCTTAACGGCGTTGCGGCGCTCCGGCCGCAGGCGCAGGTCGAGCATGCCGTGGCGCGCCGTCTCCCGGATCGTACCGTCGAGGTCGAGTTCCTCCGCCGCCCCGGTGCGGGCGAAGCGGCGCAGGCGCCGCAGCGCCAGCCGGATGGTGCGCGCGCCGAGCTCCGCCGAGTCGTCGAGGTCCTTGAAGGTGCGCTGGTCCCAGACCTTCACCGCCCGGAAGTTGCGGTTGCCGTCCTGGCCGATGCGGATGCCTTCCGGGTTGTAGCCGTAGGCGCCGAACGGCGAGGTGCCCCCGGTGCCGATCCATTTCGAGCCGCCCTGGTGGCGCTCCTTCTGCTCGGCCAGCCGCTGCTTGAGCGTCTCGAACAGCTTGTCCCAGCCGAGCGCCTGGAGCTGCGCCCGCTCCTCCTCGGTGAGGTACTTCTCCGCCAGCTTGCGCAGCCATTCCTCGGGGATCGCCTGCGGCTCCACCGTCTCGCCCAGGCTGACGACGCCCTTGAAGACCTGGCCGAACACCCGGTCGAACTTGTCGAGGTTGCGCTCGTCCTTCACCAGGGCGGTGCGGGCGAGGTAGTAGAAATCCTCCACCCGCTTGTCGGCGAGGTCGCGGTCGAGGGCGTCGAGCAGGGTCAGGTATTCGCGCAGCGAGACCGGGACCTTGGCGGCGCGAAGCGCGGTGAAGAAGGACAGCAGCATGGCGCCGATCAACGCGCGAGCGCCGTCCCCGGGTCAAGCCCCCTTCGCCGCCTCCTCGGCGACCGGCGCCGGGGCCTGACGCCGCGCCTCCGCGGCGAGGTTCCAGACGATGCCGCCGACGATCAGCCCGGCGCCGACGAACAGCCACGGGTCGAGGGTCTCGCCGTAGAGCTGCCAGCCCAGCACCGCGATGAGCGGGATGCGCAGGAAGTCGAGCGGCATGACCAGGATCGCGTCGCCGCGCCGGTAGGCGCTGGTCAGGCACCAATGCGAGGTGAGGCCGGCGATGCAGAGGACCGCCAGCGCCAGGGCGTGGTGCCCCTCGAAGGGGTGGGCCGGCACCCCGGGCAGGAGCCGGCCGGCCACGAGGTTGAGGGGCAGCTGGATCAGGTTCATCCAGAACAGGATCGACAGCACGCTCTCGGTCCGGGTCAGCGCCTTGGTGGCGACCGCGGTCAGCGCGAACATCACCGCGGAGAGCAGCACCACGAGGCTCGCCGGCTGCAGGGCCGCCACGCCCGGGCGCAGCACCACCAGCACGCCGAGGAAGCCGAGAACGACCGCGGCGAGCCGGCTCGCGGTCAGCCGCTCGCGCAGGATCACGACCGCGAGCAGCGTCACCCAGGCCGGCGTGGTGAATTCGAGGGCGAAGACGACGGCGAGCGGCAGGAGCGTGACGCCGTACGACCAGGCGTAGTTGCCGCCCCAATGGACGAGGTTGCGGGCGAGGTGCAGGCGCATCCGCCGCGCCGGCAGCGGCCGGCGGCGCAGGAACGCGACCGTCCCGACGATCGCGACGCCTGCCGCCGCCCGGGCCGCCAGGATGTCGAACAGCCCGAGCGCCGGCGCCACCTCGCGGACCGCGATGGCGGTGGCCGAGAACGACAGGAGCGCGCCCGCCATCCACAGAACGACGGCGACGAGGTCGGGGAGGGGCTTCACCGAGAGCCTTAAGGCCACCGCACCGTCGGCGGCATCGACGACAGGATCGACGCGACGTTGCCGCCGGTCTTCAGGCCGAAGATCGTGCCGCGGTCGTAGAGCAGGTTGAACTCGACGTAGCGGCCGCGCCGGACCTGCTGCTCGTGGCGGTCGGCCTCGGTCCAGGGGGTGGCGAGGTTGCGCCGCACGATCCTGGGATACACGCCGAGGAAGGCCTGCCCGACCTCGCGGGTGAGGGCGAGGTCGGCCTCGGTGTCGCCGGTCCAGTGGTAGTCGTAGAAGATGCCGCCGATGCCGCGCGGCTCGTTGCGGTGCTTGAGGTGGAAGTACTCGTCGCACCAGGCCTTGTAGCGGGCGTAGTCGGCCGCCGGGTGCTTGGCGCAGGCCGCCTCGAAGGCGGCGTGGAACGCCACCGTGTCGGGATCGTCCTGGGTGCGGCGCCGGTCGAGGACCGGAGTCAGGTCGGCGCCGCCGCCGAACCATGTCTTGGTGGTGGCGACGAACCGGGTGTTCATGTGCACGGTCGGGACGTGCGGGTTCCACGGATGGGCGATGAGCGAGATGCCGGTGGCGAAGAAGCGGGGATCCTCCGCGGCGCCCGGGATCTGGCCGCGGAACTCCGGGGCGAATTCGCCGTGCACCGCCGAGACGTGGACGCCGCACTTCTCGAACACCCGGCCGCGCAGCATCGCCATGGTGCCGCCGCCGCCGGCCGCGCCGGAATGGTCGGTGCGCTGCCAGGGCGTACGCTCGAACCGCCCCGGCCCGCCGGCCTCGGGGGCGAAGGGACCGGTCGCCTCCGCCTCGATCTCCTCGAAGGCGGCGCAGATCCGGTCGCGCAGGGTGGAGAACCAGGTGGTCGCCGTGGCCTTGAGCGCGGCGAGGTCGGGAGCGGGCTCGGTCATGGCTGGTGTCATCCCACAGCGCCGGGCCCGGGCCAAGGCCCCGCGAGGCCGCCTGTCTGCCTCAGGGCCTCCCCCAGCATCATCCCGGCCGCCACCGCGACGTTGAGCGAGCGCAGGCCCGCCCGCATCGGGATCGCCACGCGGGCGTCGGCGTCCGCGTGGACCGCCTCGGGCACGCCGGCCGATTCGCGCCCGACCATCAGGCAGTCGCCGTCCGCGAAGGCATGCGTCGTGTAGGGCACCGAGCCGGCGGTGGTGGCGAGCACCAGCCGGATCCCGGCCTCCCGCCGCCAGGCGTCGAAGGCGGCGTAGGAGCGGTGGCGGGTGATGGCGACGTGGTCGAGGTAGTCGAGGCCGGAGCGGCGCAGGTGCCGGTCGGAGACGTCGAACCCCGCCGGCTCGATGATCTCGACGGCGACGCCGAGGCAGGCGGCGAGCCGCAGCATCGTGCCGGTGTTCTGCGGGATGTCGGGCTGGTAGAGGGCGAGGCGCAGCATGGGTCCGGGAGGCGTCGGGTCGTGTCCCCCGACATAGCCCGGCGGATCGCCTGCGGCATCACCCCTCGGTTGGCGGGCGGTGCCCACCGCATAGCTGAAGGCCCTGATCCTCACGGGAGCCCGCATGTTCCTCGACTGGCTCGAGCGCCGCATCGATCCCTTCGCGCCCTTCGACGAGGCCGAGCGTCCGCCCGGCACGGTGGCGGGCTTCGCCTGGTTCTACCTGCGGCCGGTGCGCAAGCCGCTCGCGGTGCTGTTCGTGACGGCGCTCACCGCCGGCAGCGTCGAGGCCTCGCTCTACCTGCTGATGGGCTGGTTCGTCGACATCCTGGCCCGGTCGGGCCCGGAGACCCTGTGGCGCGACCATGGCACCGGCCTGATGCTCGCCGCCGCCCTGATCCTGGTGGTCCGGCCGCTCCTCGCCTGGGCGCACGAGGCGATCTCGAACCAACTCGTGGTGCCGCAGACCACCGGGCTCATCCGCTGGCGCACGCACCTCTACACCCTGGGCCACGCCCTGTCGTACTTCCAGGCCGACTTCGCCGGGCGCCTCGCCAACCGGGTGACGCAGGTCGGGGTCGCGGTGCGCGAACTCGCGGTCGTGGTCATCGACACGTTGCTCTACGTCGCGATCTTCGCCGTCACGGCGGTGAGCCTGTTCGGCTCGATCAGCCCGTGGCTGGTCCTGCCCGTGCTGGTCTGGATCCTGGCCTATGCGGGGCTCACGGCCTACTTCGTGCCCCGCGCCCGGGCGCGCTCGCTCCAGGTCGCCGATACCCGCTCGGCCCTCGTCGGCCGCATCGTCGACAGCTACACCAACATCCTCACCGTCAAGCTCTTCGCCCGCGACCGCGAGGAGCGCTCGGCGGTGCGCAACGCCACGGTCGAGCACACCGACGCCTACCTGCACTCGTTCCGGCTCATCACGGCGGTGACCGGCACGCTCTCGCTCCTCAACAGCATCCTCATCGTGGTCACCGCCGGCGTGGTGCTGGCGCTCTGGTCGCGCGGCCAGATGACGACCGGGGAGGGGGCTGCGGGTCTCGCCCTGGTGCTGCGGCTGATCGCGATGTCGGGCTGGGTGATGCAGACCGTGCGCGGCCTGTTCGAGCATATCGGCACGGTCCAGGAGAGCATGCAGACCATCGCCCGGCCCCACGCGCTCACCGACCGCACGGACGCCCGCGACCTCGCGGTCACCGGGGGCGAGGTTCGCTTCGAGGGCACGAGCTTCCACTACGGCAAGGCCGAGGGCGGGATCATCGAGGACCTGACCCTGCGCATCGCGCCCGGCGAGAAGGTCGGCCTCGTCGGCCCGAGCGGGGCGGGCAAGACCACGCTCACCTCGCTGCTGCTGCGCCTGCACGACCTCGAGGGCGGGCGCATCCTGATCGACGGGCAGGACATCGCGGCGGTGACGCAAGACTCGCTGCGCCGCCAGATCGCCGTGGTGACGCAGGACACCTCGCTCCTCCACCGCACCATCCGCGACAACATCGCGTATGGCCGCGAGGACGCCACCGAGGCCGAGATCGTCGCGGCGGCGCGTGCCGCACACGCCGACGCCTTCATCCGCGACCTCTCCGACCACAAGGGCCGCGGCGGCTACGACGCCCAGGTCGGCGAGCGCGGCGTCAAGCTGTCGGGCGGCCAGCGCCAGCGCATCGCCATCGCCCGGGTGATCCTGAAGGACGCGCCGATCCTGATCCTGGACGAGGCGACCTCGGCCCTCGATTCCGAGGTCGAGGCGGCGATCCAGGGCTCCCTCGACCGGCTGATGCAGGGCAAGACCGTGCTCGCCATCGCGCACCGGCTCTCGACCATCGCGGCGCTCGACCGGCTGGTCGTCCTGGATCGAGGGCGCATCGTCGAGGAAGGGCGCCACGCCGACCTCGTCAAGGCCGGGGGGCTCTATGCGCGGCTCTGGGCGCGCCAGTCCGGCGGGTTCCTGGGGGACGACGCGGAGCGGGCGGCGGCGGAGTAGGGGGAAATCTCCTCTCCTCGCGAGCGGGGAGAGGGCTGACGACCCCTTGTCGGGTCGGCAGCAAGCCTGCAGGGCGAGGGTGAGTGGGTAGTGCCGGGGGAGCCTCATCCGTTGAGACCCCCTCACCCTCGCTCCGACCTTCGCCTCCGCTTGCTGCGCTTCCTGGACGGAAGCACAGCCCTCTTTCCGCCCGCGGGGAGAGGGGGAAACCTGCGCTCGATCTCCGAACGGATCGTTCTTGCCTCGAACCCGGACCTGCGACGCGGTTCGCCTCCTGCCCGGTCCCGCGTCATCCCCAGGCAAACGAAAGGCCGGGCGACACGCCCGGCCCGTCGCGCAGAGATCCGAGGATTACCGAGCGTTGCCGAAAGGCTCGAACTTGGTCAGGCCGCGCATCAGCTGGCCGAGGAAGGCCTGCTCGCCGCCGCTGGTCGGCGTGGTGCGGGAGATGAAGTCGAACACGCGGCCGTCCTGCTCGCCGTAGAGGGCGACGCGCTCAACCTTGAAGCCGGCGTTGAAGTAGACGGCCAGGACGCGCTGGTCCCTCGGGCGCTCGCCCAGGAACATGACCGTGCGCTGGGTGTTCTGGCTGATGTAGTACCAGGACTTGTTGCCGACGGTCGACACGGTGGTCGGCGTGCCGAGGAGCTGGAGCACCTGCTCGGCGCTGGCGCCGGGGCGGACCTGGGCGACGGCGGCATCGTCGATGATGTAGCCGTGCCGGAACTCTTCGCCGATCACGCAGCCCGCGGCCGACAGACCGATCAGGCCGGCCGCGGCGAGGCGGAGAAGCGACGGTGTGAAGCGGCGCGGCATCGAGACCTCGGGGAAACGTGTACGGGACGGTGTATCGGCCGGCCGGTTGGCGACCTTGCGCGAGAAGCGACCGTTGCCGTACCCCGGGGTTGTGGCGTTGGCAAGGCACGGCCAAGGTTCCGCCACGGGTGTTCGGCCAGGGGTGTGACGACCCGGTGCGGCGGGCGGGGCGTGCCCGGCTCCGTCCCCGTCGGGGTGCGCGCGGGACAATCGAGAGCTTGAGATGATTCGCAATCCCTTCCGCCGCGAGGATTCCCGCGAGCGCGCCATCCAGGCGCTGCACAGCCGGGTCAATGCGGGCGCCCGCGTCCCGGCGCTCTACCTCGACCTCGGCGTGCCCGACACGGTCGAAGGCCGGTTCGAGGCCCTGTGCCTGCACGTCGTCCTGGTGCTGCGCCACCTGCGCCGCCTGCCGGCCCCGGCGGCCGACATCGCCCAGGACCTCGTCAACTCGGTGTTCGAGCAGCTCGATTCGTCCCTGCGCGAGCTCGGCGTCGGCGACATGGGCGTGTCGAAGCGGATGAAGAAGCTGGCCCAGGCCTTCTACGGCCGGGCCGCCGCCTACGACGCCGCCCTCGACGCGGGCGATGCGGACGCGCTCGCGGCGTCGCTCGCCCGCAACGTGCTCGCCCGGGACGAGCCGGAGGCGGCCCGCGGCCTCGCCGCCTATGTCGGGGCGGCGGATGCGGGGCTCGCCGCGACCGACCTCGACGCGCTGATGGCCGAGGGCCCCGTCCTGCCCGACCCGGCGCGCTTCGCCGGCACCGCCGCACGGTCCTGACGGTACGGCCGCGCCGAGCGTCCGGTAGCGTGGCCGCCCGTTTCAGGGGCCCTTGCGCCGGGACCGCGCGCGACGCATCTCGGGCGAAGCCGCGAAGCGCGCGCCCCCGCTGCGGCGCCGGCGCGGCGCCCCACCACCCCAGGATCCCCAAAGGAGCCAGCATGACCCCCGACAGCGTCGGCCCGTTCTCCCGTCCGATCCTGGTCGAGCGCACCCTGCGGACGGGCCAGCCCGTCACCGTCGAGGCCGGCGAGGAGGAGCGTGCCGCGCTCGCCCGAGATTTCGGCCTGCCGGGGATCGCCCGGCTCGTCGCGACCTTCCGGCTCTCGGGCTCGCTCCACCGGCTTCAGGTCACCGGCACCGTCGAATCGGCGCTGACTCAGACCTGCGTCGTCACGCTGGAGCCTTTCGACACGACCGTGTCCGAGGAGGTCGACGTCGATTTCGCCGACCAGGACGCCTTCGCGGGCACCGCCGCGGAGGATGCCGAGATCCCCGACCCGATCGTGAACGGCCGCATCGACCTCGGCAGCCTCGCGGCGGAGTTCCTGGCGCTCGGCCTCGATCCCTATCCGCGCAAGCCCGGCGTCGCCTTCGAGGCTCCGGCGGATGCCGGGGAGGAGACGCCCTTCGCGGCGCTCCAGACCCTCAAGGGCGACGAGGCCTGACGGGGCGCCCGGCCGCGAGCGCGGCCGGGATTCTCGCGCCGGTCCTGGACGCTTGGTGCGAGAAAGCCTTCAGAATTCGTTTGCGGCCCGGCGCGGTGTCGCTATTTTCCGCCGCGCCGCGGACCCCCTGGACGGCATCCGGCCGTTAGTCCCAAATCCGGTGGCGCTCTGCCCGCGGCGGATCCGAGAGGCTGTTCGACACCCCCATGTCCCAGAGAGTGCGCATCTCGCTCGACGCGATGGGCGGCGATCACGGCCCCTCGACGGTCGTGCCCGGTGCGGGGCTCGCCCGCGAGCGCCACCCCGAGACGACGTTCCTGATGTTCGGCGACGAGGCGGTGCTCGCTCCCCTGGTCGCGGCCGAGCCGCGCCTGAAGGGCGCGGTCGAGATCCGCCACACCGCCGTGTCGGTGGCGATGGACGAGAAGCCGAGCCAGGCGGTGCGCTCCGGCCGCGGCAAGTCGTCGATGTGGAAGGCGATCCAGGCGGTGCGCGACGGCGAGGCCGACGCCGCGGTGTCGGCCGGCAATACCGGCGCCCTGATGGCGATGTCGAAGATCTGCCTCAAGACGATGTCGCACATCGAGCGGCCGGCGATCGCCTGCCTGTGGCCGACGGTGCGCGGCGAGAGCGTGGTGCTGGACGTCGGCGCGACGATCGGCACCGACGCCAACCACCTCGTCGACATGGCGGTGATGGGCGCCGCGATGGCCCGGATCGTGTTCGACCTCGACCGGCCGACGGTCGGGCTCCTCAACGTCGGCACCGAGGAGATGAAGGGCAACGAGGCGGTCAAGGAGGCCGCCCGGATGCTGCGCGAAGCCGACCTGGCGGGGCTGGCCTATCACGGCTTCGTCGAGGGCACGGATCTCGGCCGCGGCACCGTCGACGTGGTGGTGACCGAGGGCTTCACCGGCAACATCGCGCTCAAGACCGCCGAGGGCACGGCCAAGCAGATCGCCGCTTACCTCAAGGGCGCGATGGGCCGGACCCTGATGGCGAAGATCGGCTACCTGTTCGCCCGCGGCGCCTTCCGGGCCTTGCGCGAGAAGATGAACCCGAGCCGGGCCAATGGCGGCGTGTTCCTCGGCCTCGAGGGCATCGTCATCAAGAGCCACGGCGCCGCCGACGCCGAGGGCTTCGCCGCGGCGATCGATCTGGCCTACGACATGGCCCGTCACGACCTGATGCGGACGATCCGGGAGCGCCTCGACGCGACGCCGGCCCAGGCGTCGGCGTGACGACCGCCTCGGCTTAAGGAGAACGCATCATGACCCGCCTTCGCTCGGTGGTGCGGGGCTGCGGCTCCTACCTGCCGCGGACCACCGTCACCAACGACGACCTCGCCGCCCGGGTCGACACCTCGGACGACTGGATCGTCCAGCGCACCGGCATCCGCCAGCGCCACATCGCCCAACCCGACGAAACGACCTCGGTGCTCGGCATCAAGGCGGCGCGGGCGGCCCTGGAGGATGCCGGCATCGACGCCGCCTCGATCGACCTCGTGATCTGCGCGACCTCGACGCCGGACCACACCTTCCCGTCGACGGCGACCCAGATCCAGGCCGGGCTCGGCATCCAGACGGGTGCCGCCTTCGACCTCCAGGCGGTCTGCGCCGGCTTCGTCTACGCGGTCGCCACCGCCGACAAGTTCCTGGCGACGGGAGCGGCCACCCGCGCCCTCGTCGTCGGTGCCGAGACGTTCTCGCGCCTGCTCGACTGGGAGGACCGCACCACCTGCGTGCTGTTCGGCGACGGCGCCGGCGCCCTGGTGCTCGAGGCGCAAGCAGGCGAGGGCCTCGCGAGCGACCGCGGCGTGCTGACGAGCCAGCTCCGCTCCGACGGCCGCCACCGCGAGAAGCTCTACGTCGACGGCGGCCCGGGCTCGACCGGCACGACCGGCAAGCTGCGCATGGTCGGCAAGGAGGTCTTCCGCTTCGCCGTCGGCTCGGTCACCGACGTGGTGACGCAAGCCTTCGAGGCGACCGGCACCACCGCCGACGACCTCGACTGGTTCGTGCCCCACCAGGCCAACCGGCGCATCATCGAGGCCTCGGCCGACAAGCTCGGCATCGCCCGCGAGAAGGTGGTGCTGACCGTCGACCGCCACGGCAACACCTCGGCGGCCTCGATCCCGCTCGCCCTCGACGCGGCCTGCCGCGACGGCCGGATCAAGCGCGGCGACCTCGTGATGATCGAGGCGATCGGCGGCGGCTTCACCTGGGGCAGCGCGCTGATCCGCTGGTAGGCCCGCACCGGTCGACCCGCAAACTATCCGGGATCCCGCCGGACGCCCGGTTGACCCGGCGCGCAACGCCGATTAGCGTGCGCGATCATAGACATACGTTAGTTCGTGAATCAGCCGCCGGGGGAGCAGCACGATGGCAGGCAAGACGGTCACGCGGGCCGATCTGAGCGAGGCCGTCTACCAGCGGGTCGGCCTGTCGCGCACGGAATCCGCCGCCCTGGTGGAGACGGTCCTGTCCGAGATCTGCGGCTGCCTGTCCTCCGGCGAGACCGTGAAGCTGTCCTCGTTCGGCTCCTTCGTGGTGCGAGACAAGGGCAAGCGGGTCGGCCGCAACCCGAAGACCGGCGTCGAGGTGGCGATCGAGCCGCGCCGGGTGATGGTGTTCAAGCCCTCGAACGTGCTCAAGGCCCGGATCAACGGCGACGCCGCCCCGGACGAGGACGACGCCTGAACCGAGGCACGGGCTGACGCGGGATCGGGCCGATGACCGGGATGCCGATCGAGGGCGACGACGGGTCGGAGGCCGGCGGGGCCGACGCCCCCGGCCGGGCCCTCCTGCCCGAGAAGGAGCCCGGTGCCTTCCGCACCATCGGCGAGGTCGCCGAGGATCTCGACCTGCCCCAGCACGTGCTGCGGTTCTGGGAGACGCGCTTCACCCAGGTCCGCCCGCTCAAGCGCGGCGGCAACCGGCGCTACTACCGTCCCGACGACGTCGACCTCCTGCGCGGCATCCGCCGGCTTCTCTACGGCCAGGGCTACACGATCCGGGGCGCCCAGCGGGTCCTGCGCGAGCGCGGCATGCGCTTCGTCCAGGCGGTCGGCCGCGGCGAGCAGGTCGCCCCGGCCTTCGTCGAATCGGACCACGAGCCGGAACCGGAGGCCGCGCCCCCGCTGCCGCTCGGCCGCGCCGACCGGGCGAGCCTGACCGCCGTCCTCGACGACTTGCGGGCATGCCGGCGCCTTCTCGCAGGCCTCCATCCGCCCGCCCCGTCGGCCGACGGGGCGGGCGGACAGCCGACGCGCACCGCGCCGTCCGGCTCCGACCCCGCGACCGTCGCCGCCGCGAGCCCGCAGGCATGTCCAGCCGAGACGCCGTGACGCGGTGAACGCGAATTTAGTGGCCGCAACGGAAGCGGCGCCTATCTGCGTCCGCGCACCGTATGGTCGGTTCGGGTTCGGGATGAAGGGTCGTCGTTCACGCTCGGTGCGGAGGTCGGTTTCGTCCGACGCCCGATACGGCGATCCGCTTCTGATACCCTGTACCAGTATAGTGCCCCAGACCCATCAGCGCGCGACTTCGCGGGCGGCCCGGTTCCCGTACCGGAGCCGCCCGCTCGCCCCTCCCGATCGCCCGAGCGCGATCGGCACAGAAGGATCGACGGCGTGGAAACCTATAAAGACGTCCTGTCCGGCAAATGCCCGTTCGGCGGCGACCGCGTCGGCGGCGCCCAGGCGACGCCGCCGACCCTGGAGCAGTGGTATCCCGACCGCCTGCGCGTCGAGACGCTGCACCAGAACGGCCCGCAGGCGAACCCGCTCGGAGCCGAGTTCGATTACCGGGCGGCCTTCGCGTCGCTCGACTACGAGGCGCTGAAGAGCGACATCAGGCAGTTCCTGACCAGCTCGGTGTCGTGGTGGCCGTCCGATTACGGCAATTACGGCCCGCAGATGATCCGCATGGCCTGGCACTCCGCGGGCACCTACCGCATCGCCGACGGCCGCGGCGGCGCCGGCCAGGGCCTGCAGCGCTTCGCGCCGATCAGCAGCTGGTGGGACAACGGCAACACCGACAAGTCGCGCCGCCTGCTCTGGCCGATCAAGCAGAAATACGGCAGCGCCCTGTCCTGGGCCGACCTGATGGTGCTCACCGGCAACATCGCCCTCGAGATCATGAACTTCCCGACCTACGGCTTCGCCGGCGGCCGCGAGGATGCCTGGGAGGCGGACAACGCGACCTACTGGGGCCCCGAGCTGTGGGACCCGACCAACGTCAAGTCGTTCGACGAGATGGTCAACCGCGACAAGCGCTGGCGCGGAAAGAACGGCGAGGCCGATTACGACCTCGAGAACCCGCTTGCCGCCTCGCACCAGTCGCTGATCTACGTCAACCCGGAGGGCCCTTACGCCAACGGCGACCCCATGGGTTCGGCCCGCGACATCCGGGTGACCTTCACCCGCATGGCGATGAACGACGAGGAGACCGTGGCGCTGATCGCCGGCGGCCACGCCTTCGGCAAGAGCCACGGCATGGTCAAGGCCAACCGGATCGGCCCGCCGCCGGAGATCGCCCCGATCGAGGCGATGGGCCTGGGCTGGCACAATCCGGAGGGCTCCGGCGCGGCCGAGCACACGATGACGAACGGCATCGAGGGCTCGTGGACGCAGAACCCGACGACCTGGGACAACAGCTACCTCGAGAACCTGTTCAAGTTCGAGTGGAAGCAGACCCGCAGCCCCGCCGGCGCCCTGCAATGGGAGCCGACCGACCCGGACGCGCCGCGCACCCCCGACGCCCACATCCCGGGCAAGTCGCATCCTCTGATGATGATGACCAGCGACATCGCGCTCAAGACCGATCCGGTCTATCGCGAGATCTGCGAGAAGTTCCTGTCCGACTTCGACTACTTCACGCTCCAGTTCTCGAAGGCCTGGTACAAGCTGACCCACCGCGACATGGGCCCGAAGGAGCGCTATGTCGGCCCCGAGACCAAGATCGAGGACGATCTCCTCTGGCAGGATCCGATCCCGCCGGTCGACCATCCGTTGATCGACGAGGCCGACATCGCCGCCCTGAAGGCGGAGATCCTGGCCACCGGCCTGTCGGTTTCCGACCTCGCCTTCACGGCCTTCTCGTCGGTCGCGACCTACCGCAACAGCGACAAGCGCGGCGGCGCCAACGGCGCGCGGCTGGCGCTCGCGCCGCAATCGGGCTGGACCGTCAACCGTCGCACCCTGCCGGTGATCGAGCGCTTGCGCGGCATCATGGCCGGGTTCAACGGCAAGGCGGCCGGAGGCAAGAAGGTCTCGCTCGCCGACCTGATCGTGCTCGGCGGCTGCGCCGCCGTCGAGGAGGCGGCGAAGGCAGCCGGAACCGCGACCCCGGTGCCGTTCGTGCCGGGCCGGATGGACACCACCGACGCGCTCACCGACGCCGACAGCTTCGAGTGGCTGAAGCCCCTGGTCGACGGCTTCCGCAACTACGTCGATCCGTCCTTCGCCGAGATCACCCAGGGCCGCGTCGCGCCCGAGGAGGTCTTTTTGGACAAGGCCAACCTCCTGGCGCTGACCGCGCCCGAATGGGTGGTGCTGACCGGGGGCCTGCGGGCGCTCAACCTCAACCATGACGGCTCGCGGCACGGGATCTTCACCGACCGCGTCGGCGCGCTCACCAACGACTTCTTCACCGTGCTGACCAGCATGGACTACGAGTGGAAGAAGACCGACGGGGCGGGCCACGCCTTCACCCTCGACGACCGGCAGACCGGCGAGACGAAGTTCACGGCGACCCGCTGCGACCTCGTCTTCGGCGCGAACGCGCAACTCCGGGCGGTGGTGGAGATCTATGCCGGCCGCGACGGGCAGGAGCGGTTCGTGCGCGACTTCGTCAAGGTCTGGCACAAGCTGATGATGCTCGACCGCTACGACGCGAAGCGCAACGACGCCGGGGCGCCGAAGGCCGCGTGAGCGGGTCGTCGTTCCCGTGAAGACGCATCCCCTCTCCCGCCCGGGAGAGGGGACCTCGTACCGTCAGGGTGCCATCAGCTTCGGAATCGCGCCGCGCAGCCGCGAATAGCCGCGGTTCGACAGCGGCCAGGCCCGCTCGTCCCAGTCGCGCCGGATCCGGCGGCAGCCCGCCGGCAGGGCATCGGCCGAGGGGCCGACGGGGGCGTACGGCGTCGCCACCGGCAGATCGCCGGCCCAGCCGTCCCGCATCGGCTCCACGGGGCAGCCGAAATGCGCCGCCGCCCGGGCCAGCGCATCCGCCATCGCCGCCGCGTCCGCTGCCCGCACCGTCTCGCACGCCTCCTCGGCCGAGACGAGGAGGCCGGCGACGCGCATCACCCGGGCGGCGCCGAGGGGCAGGGTCTCCGGGTTCAGGTCGTCGAGGTGGAGGAGCAGGGCGACCGGCCCGTCGGGCGCGGTGTCGGCCGGCGGCAGGGGCGCCTCCCGGGGTGGCATCTCCTCGTCCAGCGAGGCGGCGCCCTCATTCAGGCCGGCGGGATCGTGGCGGCCGCGCGTGAACTCGCGGATGTTGTCGCGCCTCGCGAGGTACGGTTTGCCCCGCGTGTGCAGTCCCGCGACCCAGCGCCAGGACAGGGTGTTGCTCGCCGGATCGCCGTCGCGGAGGTGGCGCAGGAAGAACGCCGCGCCGAGCTCCCAGGGCAGCCGCAGGGTGAAGATCCAGATCGACGCGAACCACATCCGGGCGTGGTTGTGCAGGAAGCCGTCCGCGACGAGCTGCGCCGCCCAGGCGTCGAACCCGTCGATGCCGGTCTCGCCGGCGATCGCCCGCTCGTGGGTCCGGCGCAGGCCCGGTTCGTCGGACAGGCGCACCCTCGCGGCCTCTCGCCCGGCCCGGTAGCCCGCCCAGGCCTCCGGGTGGGTCTCGAGATGACCCTTGAAGTAGGTGCGCCAGAAGATCTCCGAGACGAATTTCTCCGCCCCCCGCTCCCCGAAGGCCGAGACCGCGGCCCGCGCGACCTCCTCCTCGGTCAGGAGCCGGCGGCGCAGGTAGGGCGAGAGGCACGAGGTCGTCGGCGCCCCGTCCCGGCCGGGATCGGTGTTGCGGGCGGCGGCGTAGTCGGCGCCGGGGCCGGACAGGAAGCCGGCGAGACGATCGAGGCCGGCGGCCCGGGTCATGGCATGATGGGACATGCCGCGAAAACTAGTCCGGGCGCGACGCGCGCCAGGGGGTGGCGGACGTCCGGCGGCCGGGCTGGGCGGATCGGCCGCAACCGGCCGGCGTCACGGCTCTCCCGGCAGGGCCGAGGCCTCCAGGCGCCGGGCCGTACGTCCGAGCAGGGCCTCCCGCAGCCGCAAGGTGTCGCCGCGGGCCAGCATCCCGGCGAGGCGGTGGCGCAGGGCGGCGCAGCCGGGCGCGTGGCCGTGCAGGGGCGAGGTGGCGGCCAGGAGCGGC
>NZ_JACWCT010000066.1:0-78106 GCF_016613415.1 Methylobacterium ajmalii
CAGAGCGGCCACAGGGCGGCGGTGCGCGAGAGCGCCGCGACCGCCAGCAGGGCGACCGCGACGCGCCAGCCGATCCGGTCGGCGAGCGTCGCCAGCGCGCCGATGCGCAGGGCACAGGACAGGACCAGGGCGGCGGCCCCGTAGGCGCCGATGCGGCTGTCGCGCATGATCTCGAGGCGCCGCGCCACCGTCAGCCCGCCCCCGAACCCGTCGGCGACGTCGGCGAGCCCGTCCTCGTGCAGGGCCCCGGTGACCAGGGTGGAGACGGTCAGCGCCAGGGTCGCGGCGAGGAACGGCCCGAGGCCGAGGGCGAGCCCGGCGGCGAGCGCGACCGCCCCCGGCAGGCCGATCACCAGGCCGGCGAGCGGCAGCATCCGCGGCACGGTGCGGAAGTCCGGGGCGGCGTGCCGGTCGGTCTCGCCCGGCAAGGCAGGGACCGGCAGGCGGCTGTAGAAGCGCAGGCAGGCGGCGAGGTCGCGCAGCGGCGGCCACGGGCCGGAACGCGGCGGCGGCGGCTCGAACTCGTCGTCAGCCTCGCCCGGCCCCGCTCCCACGCCCGTCGCCATCGCACCACGCATCCCGACGCCCGAGGGCGATCCGCATGCCGGATTCGCGCCCACGCGGTATTTTGCTGTATCTGCTCGGCCCACGAAAGCCCACCGGGCGGGGAAGCCCCGCCCCGGCGGGGGAAACCCCCGCGGAGCGAGAGAGTCCATGACTGCCGACACGACCGACGCCGCCCCGTTCGACGACATCCGCCGCCTGATCGCCACCATGCCGGGGCCGGACGAATCCGCCGCCGCCGAGGTCTCGGCCCGCGATTCCGTGCTGACCAAGCCCCCGGGCAGCCTCGGCCGGCTCGAGTTCCTGGCGGCCTGGATGGCGGCTTGGCAGGGCAAGGCACCCCCGACCCTCGACCGGCCGCTGGTCTGCGTCTTCGCCGGCAGCCACGGCGTGGCGGCCCGCGGCGTCTCGGCCTATCCGTCCGCGGTCAACCGCCAGATGCTCGACAACTTCGCGGCCGGCGGCGCGGCGATCAACCAGATCTGCGGCGCCTACGGCCTCGGCTTCAAGGTGTTCGACCTCGCCATCGACATGCCGACCGGCGACATCACCACCGAGCCGGCGATGACCGAGAAGGCCTGCGTCGCCACGATGGCGTTCGGCATGGAGGCGGTGGCGGCGGGCACCGACGGGCTCGGCGTCGGCGAGATGGGCATCGGCAACACCACGGTCGCGGCCGCGATCTACGCCGCGCTGTTCGGCGGCGAGCCGGCCTCCTGGGTCGGCCGCGGCACCGGCGTGGACCAGGCGGGTCACGCCCGCAAGGTCGCGGCGGTCGAGGCGGCGCTCGCCTGCCACCAGGGCCATCTCGACGATCCGCTCGCCGTGATGGCCCGCCTCGGCGGGCGCGAGATCGCCGCCATGGCGGGCGCGATCCTGGCCGCGCGGCTCCAGCGGGTGCCGGTGGTGATCGACGGCTACGTCTCGACCGCGGCGGCGGCGCTCCTCCATGCGGTCGATCCCCGCGCCCTCGACCACTGCCTGGCCGGCCACGTCTCGGCCGAGGGCAACCACGCCGCGGTGCTGGAACGCCTCGGCCTGCGCCCGCTCCTCGACCTCGGCCTTCGCCTCGGCGAGGGCAGCGGCGCCGCCCTGGCGCTCGGCGTCGTCAAGGCGGCGGTGGCCTGCCACCGCGAGATGGCGACCTTCGAGCAGGCCGGCGTGTCGGGTCCGGTCGCCTGAGGCGGTCGGTCACGGGTCCGGGAGGGGCGGGGGCACCTGTTCCCCGGCCCGGTTCGCCACCCGGATCTGCCACAGGCACAGGAGCGGCGTGACCACGAGCTCCATGCCGAGCGCCGCCAGCATGGTGAGCGACGGCACTCCGGTGAGCCAAAGCCCGAGCAGCCGGGCGAGGCCGCCGAGCGCCACCACCATGGTCAGGAAGCGGAACAGCGAGGTCCGGCCTTCGATCGCCGGAATCGTCGACCAGAACAGCAGGCCGATCCCGAGGAGCAGGCCCGACAGGTAGCGCAGGTGGCTGTCGGTCGAGATGTCGACGCTGCCGCCGCCGAGGCCGGCCTGGCCGAACAGCACCCCGTAGAGCCCGCCCAGGACCGGCACGAGCCCGGCCACCGCCACCACGCGCTGAAGCGCGCGCCTCTCCGCCTCGAAGGTCATCCGTACAGCCCCGCTCTCTGCCCGGTGGACAATCCGCCGGGCGGGCTGCGGTTCACCAATGGTGCAGCACCACGGCGTCGGCGAGGCAGGCCGGCTTCTCGCCGCCCTCGATCTCCACGGTCACGCCGTAGGTGGTGCGCAGGCCGCGCGGCGGCACGGCGAGGGCGGCGGCCACCCGCACCCGGCCGCGCAGGCGCGAGCCCACCACCACGGGAGCGGGGAAGCGAACCCGGTCGAGGCCGTAATTCAGGCTGAGCCGCAACCCGTCGAGGCGGCGCACCCCGGCTATGAAGCGCGGCACCAGCGACAGGGTCAGGTAGCCGTGCGCCACCGTGGCGCCGTAGGGCGATTCCCGCGCCGCCCGCTCCGGGTCGACGTGGATCCACTGGTGGTCGCCCGTCGCCTCGGCGAAGCGGTCGATCGTCGCCTGGTCGACGGTGATCCACTCGCCGATCCCGATCTCCTGCCCGATCGCCGCCTTCAGGGCCTCCGGCCCGTCGAAGATGTTCATGCGTCCCTCCCGTTTCGGCCATCCTAGGCCGCGCGGTCGGTCGCGGCCACGCTCGATCGGGGATCGCCGTGTCCGCGCAGGTTCTGGGGGTTGGGGAAGGGTGCTGCAACGTGGGGAGCGGGCCCGGGGGAATATTCAGGCGCGTGTCGCAGGAGCGCCGATATCGTGACCGGTGGCGCTACAGGAAACCGGCGGATGCCGGGTGTCCGAGCGACGCCAGTCGCTCACCCGAGCCGCCAGTCGATCGGCTCCAGCCCCTTCTCCTGCAGCCAGGCATTGGCCTGGCCGAACGGCCGGCTGCCGCGGAAATCCGCCTTGCGGTTGAGGGGGGACGGGTGGCCGGCCTCCAGCACCAGGTGCTTCTCGCCGTCGATCAGGGCGGCGCGCTGGCGAGCCGGCGCGCCCCAGAGCAGGAAGGCGACCGCCGGGCGCGTCCGCGAGACCGCCTCGACCGCCTGGTCGGTCAGCGCCGACCAGCCGAGCTTCATGTGTGCGCCGGACTTGCCGGCCTCGACGGTCAGCGCGGCGTTGAGCAGGAGCACGCCCTGGCGCGCCCAGCCCGAAAGGTCGCCGGAGGCCGGGACCGGGGCGCCGGTCTCCTCCGCCATCTCGGCGAGGATCACCTTGAGCGAGGCCGGCAGCCGGCGCCCGCCGACATACGAGAAGGCGAGGCCGTGGGCGTCGCCCGGGGTCGGGTAGGGGTCCTGGCCGAGGATCACCGCCCGCACGTCGTCGAGCGGCGTCAGCGCGAGCGCGTTGAAGATGTTCTCCGGCGCCGGCAGCACCCGGGCGCCGGCCTCGCGCCGGGCATCGACCGCCTCCGCCACCCGCTCGGCGCTGCCGTCCTCGAAGAACGGCAGGGCGAGCCAGGGCGAGCCGGAGGCGCGGAAGCGGGCGAGCGCGCCCGCGACGGAATCGTCTGTCGGCATCGGACCTCGAGGATCAGCGGATCGTCAGGCGCCCGGTACGGATGGTCAGGGGCGCGTTGGCCTGGATGTAGGACATCACCACGTTGGCGACGAGCGTGCCGTCGGTGGTGCCGACCAGGGTCTCGCCCTGGGCCAGCATGCCGTAATCGTTGCCGCCGCCGAGCATGAAGTTGTTGGCCGCCACCAGGTAGGTCCGGGCGGGGTCGAGCGGCGCCTCGCCGACCGTGACCGCGACGACGCGCTGGCCCACCGGGCGCATCGGATCGACCGTGACGGCGATCCCCGAGACCTGCGGAAACCGCCCGGAGGGGCGTCCGATCTCGGAAAAGCCGTTCTCGAGGGCGGCGCGCAGGATCGCCCCGCTGATCCGTACCAGCACCGACGTGTTGCCGAAGGGCAGCTCGGTCCGGACGTCGCGGCGCGTCAGCTCGGTGCCCGCCGGGTAGAGCCGGTTGCCGCGGATGCCGCCGCCATTCATCAGGCCGATCTCGGCGCCCGCGGCGTGGCGCAGGGCGTCGGCCACGAGGTCGCCGAAGGCGCTCTCGCCCTGGCGCACCGCGCCGGTGCGGGTGTCGAGGGAATTGGTCACCCGGCCGAGCGGCTGGTCGAGCTCGCGCGACAATTCGCCTTCGAGGCGTGCCACCACCGCCTGGACCTCGGGATCGGGCTCGATCTCGGCGGTGTCGTGGATGCGGAAGGCGGCGCTCCAGGTCAGGGCCTTGCCGCTTCCCTCCGCCTTGACGTCGATGGCGGTGACGTACTCGGCGTCGTGCCCGGATTCGGCGAAGGCGGTGCGGCCGTCGTAGCGCAGAGCCAGGTCGTGGTCGTGGCCCGACAGCACGATGTCGGCATGGCGGCTCGCCACCAGGGCCTCGTCGGTCGCCCGGTCGGTGTGGCAGACCGCCAAGACCATCTCGGCCCCGGCCGCCCGGAGCGCCGTGGCCTCGCGGGCGAGCGTCGCGACGGCGGGACCGAAGGTCCAGTTGCCGGATTGCGACTTCGCCTCGGTTTCCGGAAGGGCGATGCCGACCACCCCGAGCTTGATGCCGCCGAGGGTCAGGATCGTCGATTCGCTCGTGCCCGGCACCGGCGTGCCGTCGGCCCGGCGCAGGTTGGCGGCAAAGACCGGAAAGGCCGCCTCCCGCATCCGCTCCAGGTAGACCGCCTGCCCGAAATCGAACTCGTGGTTGCCCGGCACGAACACGTCCGGCCGGATCAGGTTGGTGAGCGTGATGATATGCCGCCCCTGGTCGATCCCCGACAGGAGCGAGGGCGAGAGCGTGTCGCCGGCATGGCAGACCAGGACCGGCCGGCCCCGCGCGCGCTCGGCCTTCACCACCGCGGCGAGCTTCGGAAAGCCGCCGCGGCCGTCCACCGCTCCCATCCGGTAGATGTCGTTGACGAGGACCAGGGTGAAGTCGGTGTCGGGGGCCCGCGCGGCGGCCGGGGTCGCGCCGGCCAGCCCGGCGAGGCCGGCCCCGAGGCCGAGGGCGAGGGTCTGGCGGCGGCTGGGCGAGGTCATGCGGGGCTCCGGCAGCGGGGGACCGGCACTGTCGCACGGGCATTCCGACGGTTGGATGTCCCGCAGCGACGCAAAGCCGGGTTTTCCCGCGCCGATCCGGCCCGGTGCAGCGTCGCGACACGTTGGTTCGCGCCGCCTTTGCGCTATGTAATCGCCACCCGACGCGCAGACAGACGAGCCCGGACGCGCCATCCTGCCGGGCCGCAGCACAGACCGGACGATCATGAACGAGGTGACCCCGAACGCCACGCTCGCCCGCGGCGCCACTCCCGTCGGTCCGGCCGGCGCGGGTTCCGCCGGCCAGGCCGGAGCGCTGCCCGCCGGCCATCCGGCGGTGCGCTGGGGCCGGATCGGCGTGCTCCTGATGAATCTCGGCACGCCCGAGGGCACCAGCTACTGGCCGATGCGCCGCTACCTCAAGGAGTTCCTGTCCGACCGCCGCGTCATCGAGGTGCCGCGCGCGGTCTGGTGGCCGCTCCTCAACCTCGTCATCCTGACCAAGCGCCCGGGCCCGAAGGGGCGCGACTACGCCTCGGTCTGGAACAACGAGCGCGACGAGGGCCCGCTCAAGACCATCACCCGCGGCCAGGCCGAGAAGCTGCAGGCGGCGATGGGCGATAAGGTCGTGGTCGACTGGGCGATGCGCTACGGCAAGCCCGAGGTCGACCAGCGCATCCAGGCGCTCCTCGACCAGGGCTGCGACCGCATCCTCCTGGTGCCGCTCTACCCGCAATACGCCGCCGCGACCTCGGCCACGGCCTGCGACCAGGCCTTTCGCGCGCTGATGAAGATGCGCTGGCAGCCGACCGTGCGGGTCTCGCCGCCCTACCACGACGACCCGGTCTACATCGACGCGGTGGCGAGCGCGATCCGCCGCGACCTCGCTGCCCTCGACTTCGAGCCCGAGGTCATCCTCACCTCGTTCCACGGCGTGCCGAAATCGTACCTGATGAAGGGCGATCCCTATCACTGCCAGTGCGTGAAGACCGGCCGGCTGATCCGCGAGGCGCTCGGCTACTCGCCGGAGCGGATGCGGACGACCTTCCAGTCGCGCTTCGGCAACGAGGAATGGCTGAAGCCCTACACCGACGAGACCGTGAAGGAGCTGGCGGCGCAGGGCGTGAAGCGCCTCGCCATCGTGGCGCCCGGCTTCACCGCCGACTGCCTCGAGACGCTCGAAGAGCTCGACGGCGAGAACCGGCACTATTTCGAGGATGGCGGCGGTACCCACTTCGCCTACCTGCCCTGCCTCAACGACGGAGCGGAGGGCATGCGGGTGATCGAGCACGTCGTCGCCCGCGAGCTGAAGGGCTGGCTCGACTGAGCGGTGGACGAGCCGCCGCGTCCGTCGCGGCGGCTCCGCACCGGGGCTAAGCTCGGGCATGTCCGTCGACCCCTTCCTCCTCGGCACCCTGCCGACCCCGATCGGCACGATGCTGCTGGTCTTCGACGAGGCCTCGCATCTGCGCGCCCTCGACTGGTCGGACCACGAGGCGCGGATGCGCCGCCTGCTGCGGCTGCATTACGGGACCGCCTTCTTGCTTCGCGAGGCCGATCCGCCGCCCGGGCTCGCCGCGCCGATCGCGGCCTACTTCGCCGGCAATCTTCGCGCCATCGACGGACTGGCGGTGCGCACCAACGGCACCGCCTTCCAGCGCGAGGTCTGGGCCGCGCTTCGAACGATCCCGGTCGGCACCACGATGAGCTACGGCGCCCTCGCGCAGCGGCTCAGCCGCGACAAGGCGGTGCGGGCCGTCGGGCTCGCCAACGGCGCCAACCCGGTCGGTCTCGTGGTACCGTGCCACCGGGTGATCGGCGCGAACGCGACGCTCACGGGCTATGGCGGCGGGCTGCACCGCAAGCAGTGGCTGCTCGCCCACGAGGGCGTGACGCTCGGCGGGCGGCAGGGGAGGCTGGATCTAGGGTGAGGTGGTTTCGTCCTCGACTTGCCGTACGATAAGTTTACGGTCTCCCTGAACTGCGATCAATTCGGGCAGGATGCGAATTGTGCGCATCCTATACGTCCCACCCACGACCTCATCCTGAGGTGCTGCTGCTTGCAGCAGCCGCGAAGGAGGGCTCCAGGGATCGCGGCGATATCTGGAGCCCTCCTTCGAGGTCAGTCCATCATCGATGGACTGACACCTCAGGATGAGGTCGAGAGTGGGAAGGGTTTTGGATCAGCAGATTGATCACAACCGGCCCATTGAGGTTACCATGCAGCGATTGACCGGAAAGATCTGCCTCGTGACCGGCGGCGCCCGCGGCATCGGGCGCGCCATCGCGGCCCGCTTCCGGCAGGAGGGCGGCGAGGTCGTCGTCACCGACATCGAGGAGGCGAGCGGTACCGCGACCGCCGCCGAGATCGGCGCACGGTTCATCCGCCTGGACGTCGCCCGGGAGGAGGATTGGCTGCACCTGGCCGAAGCCATCCCGGTCGCCGACGTGGTCGTCAACAATGCCGGCATCACCGGCTTCGAGACCGGCCCGGTGGCCCACGATCCCGAGCACGCGAGCCTGGACGACTGGCAGGCGGTCCATCGCGTCAACCTCGACGGCACCTTCCTCGGCTGCCGCTACGCGATCCGGGCGATGAAGGCGCGGGGTCGAGGCTCGATCATCAACGTCTCGTCGCGCTCAGGCCTCGTCGGCATCCCGGCGGCGGCCGCCTACGCCTCGTCCAAGGCCGCGATCCGCAACCACACCAAGACGGTGGCGCTCTACTGCGCCCAGCAGGGCTGGGCGATCCGCTGCAACTCCCTCCACCCGGCCGCGATCCTGACCCCGATCTGGGAGCCGATGCTGGGAGAGGGCCCCGACCGCGAGGCGCGGATGGCCGCCCTCGTCGCCGACACCCCGCTCAAGCGCTTCGGCACCCCGGAGGAGGTCGCGGCGGTGGCGGCGATGCTGGCCTCGGACGAAGCCGCCTACATGACGGGGGCGGAGATCAACCTGGACGGCGGGTTGCTGGCGGGATCGGCGGCGAGCCCGGGGTGATCTCATCCGCTCCGCTCGTCGTCCTCCTCGGCAGAAAGGCCATCGCATCCCGACATCTCGATCTGGCCGACCGCACTCGTTGCAGGGCGCGCACCTCCCCTCCGCCTCGTGGGCTAGCAAGTTCATACATCTCGGTTCGAGCGCTTTCCCCTCAAAGGTAGCGCGCCTCTCCTCCCCGGGCGATCTCAGGCTTGCCCGAGATCGCTCAAGCTTGTGGGGGGGAGCCGGAGGTGGGGGGTGCCGGAGAGATCTCGGCAGTGCCTCTTGCACCGCCTCCACCCCTGGCCCCTCCCCACAAGGGGGAGGGGAGGCGCGCTAACTGCCAATGAGTTGGCATTCAGAGGAGAAGCGTGAAGCTGCAAGCCTGCAGAGGGTGGAGAGCAGAGGGCCCGCAGTCGCCACTCGCTTATCGCCCCTCTGACAGTCGCGATTCCGGTGCTGAGGCACCGAGCACGCAAGTCCGGACGCGACGGAGGCCGCCCCAACGGAAAAGGGGCCGCCTTGCGGCGACCCCCTCCCGTCTTTCGAAGACTGGTTGGCTTGGACTTAGAAGTCCATGCCGCCCATGCCGCCGCCCGGCATCGCCGGAGCAGCGCTCTCCTTCTTGGGGGCGTCGGCGACCATCGCCTCGGTCGTCACCAGCAGGCCGGCCACCGAAGCGGCGTCCTGCAGGGCGGTGCGCACGACCTTGGCCGGGTCGACGATGCCGGCCTGGATCATGTCGACGTACTCTTCGGTCTGGGCGTTGAAGCCGTAGGTCTCCGAGTCGCCCTTGTCGGTGATCTTGCCGACCACGATCGAGCCCTCGACACCGGCGTTGCTGGCGATCTGGCGGATCGGGGCCTCAAGGGCCTTCAGCACGATCTTGATGCCGGCCTGGACGTCGGCGTTGTCGCTCGTCAGAGCGGCCACGGCCTTCTTGGCACGCAGGAGCGCGGTGCCGCCGCCGGGAACGATGCCTTCCTCGACCGCCGCGCGGGTGGCGTGGAGGGCGTCGTCGACGCGGTCCTTCTTCTCCTTGACCTCGACCTCGGTCGCGCCGCCGACGCGGATCACCGCGACGCCGCCCGCGAGCTTGGCCAGACGCTCCTGGAGCTTCTCGCGGTCGTAGTCCGAGGTGGTCTCCTCGATCTGCGCCTTGATCTGCTGGACGCGGGCCTCGATGTCCGACTTCTCGCCGGCGCCGTCGATGATCGTGGTGTTCTCCTTCTCGATGCGGACGCGCTTGGCGCGGCCGAGCATCGGGAGGGTCACGTTCTCGAGCTTGATGCCGAGGTCCTCGGCGATCATCTGACCCTGGGTCAGGATCGCGATGTCCTCGAGCATGGCCTTGCGACGGTCACCGAAGCCCGGCGCCTTCACGGCCGCGACCTTCAGGCCGCCGCGCAGCTTGTTGACGACGAGGGTGGCGAGCGCCTCGCCCTCGATGTCCTCGGCGACGATCAGCAGCGGCTTGCCGGTCTGGACGACGGCCTCGAGCACCGGCAGCATCGCCTGGAGCGACGACAGCTTCTTCTCGTGGATGAGGATGTAGGGATCCTCGAGCTCGGCGATCATCTTCTCCGCATTCGTGATGAAGTACGGGGAGAGGTAGCCGCGGTCGAACTGCATGCCCTCGACGACGTCGAGCTCGGTCTCGGCGGTCTTCGCCTCCTCGACCGTGATGACGCCCTCGTTGCCGACCTTCTGCATGGCATGGGCGATCATCTCGCCGATGTCCTTGTCGCCGTTGGCCGAGATCGTGCCGACCTGGGCGATCTCCTCCGAGGCCGACACCTTCTTGGCGCGGCTCTGGATGTCCTTCACGGCCGCCTGGGTGGCGAGGTCGATGCCGCGCTTCAGGTCCATCGGGTTCATGCCGGCGGCGACGTACTTGGCGCCCTCGCGGACGATCGCCTGGGCCAGCACGGTCGCGGTGGTGGTGCCGTCACCCGCGATGTCGTTGGTCTTCGAGGCCACTTCGCGCACCATCTGGGCGCCCATGTTCTCGAACTTGTCGGCGAGCTCGATCTCCTTGGCGACGGTCACGCCGTCCTTGGTGATCCGGGGAGCGCCGAAGCTCTTCTCGATCACGACGTTGCGGCCCTTGGGGCCGAGCGTGACCTTCACGGCATCCGCCAGGATGTCGACGCCGCGCAGCATCTTCTCGCGGGCGTCGGAGGCGAAACGAACGTCTTTCGCTGCCATGGTGATTCCTCACTGTCGATCGGTGTTTCGGGGAAAACCCTCCGGCGTCGGCTTCCCGTGCGGGGCGCCGCCGTCAGGCTTCAGGGCATCTCAGGGGAGTGGGCTTACGCCAGCACGCCCATGATGTCGGACTCCTTCATGATGAGGAGGTCCTTGCCGTCGATCTTGACCTCGGTGCCCGACCACTTGCCGAACAGGACGCGGTCGCCGGCCTTGACGTCGAGCGGGTTCAGCTTGCCGGACTCGTCGCGGGCGCCGGGGCCGACGGCGACGATCTCGCCCTCTTGCGGCTTCTCCTTGGCGGAGTCCGGGATGATGATGCCGCCCTTGGTCTTCTCCTCGCTCTCGATGCGACGGACGACGACACGGTCGTGCAGCGGACGGAATTGCATGTGCTGCCCTCTTGCTTCGCAGAACGCATTGCGGTTGGTGCTGGCGCCGAAGCCGCCTCCCAACCGGGGCATTAGCACTCCCATCAGGTGAGTGCTAAGGCTGGCGTGGAGATAATCGGGCCGCGCGGACGAGTCAAGGCGCTGGCCTGTGGCACGCACGGCACAATCGGGCGGCTTGGGACAGCCGAATCCGCCCATCAGGAGCCCATCCGGTCATGATCACGCTGCACGGCCCGGAGGGCGTCGTCGCCGAGGGCCAGGCCTGCGCGGCGCGGCCCCTGCCGCCCCACGGCACCTGGCTCGACCTCGAGGATCCGAGCGAGGCCGAGACCGCCCTGGCCGAGACGGTGACCGGGCTCACGGTCCCGTCCCGCTCCGCACTCAGCGAGGTGCAGAACTCCCGCCGCCTCAACCGGCGCCGGGACGCCTTCTATCTCAGCACCCCGATGGTGTCGTTCCGGGACGACGACCTGAGCCTGCGCCCCCTCGGCTTCGTGCTGACGCCCGAGCGGCTGCTCACCGTGCGGTTCCAGCCGCTCGCCGCCTTCGATACCGTGAAGGCGCGCCAGGCCGAGCGCGACGGGCCGGCCTCCAGCGTCGAGACGTTCCTGGCGCTCGTCGAGGAGCTGATCGACCGGATGGCCGACAACCTCGAGACGATGAGCGACGAGCTGGATTCGCTCTCGACCCGGATCTTCACCTTCGACACCAGCGCCAACGGCCATGGCCGGCGCGAGGGAGCGGCCCCGAAGCGACGCGACCTCGCCCTGCGGCGCCTGCTGCGCGCCATCGGCCGGCGCGGCAAGGCGCTCGCGAAGCTGCGCGCCTCGCTGCTCGGGCTCGGCCGCATCCTGCCCTACGTCGCCGGCGAGGCCGAGACCTGGCTCAAGGCCGAGGAGAAGGCCCGGTTCGAGAGCCTGCGCCTCGACGTCGCCTCGCTGGACGAGTTCGAGACGCGTCTCTCCGAGACGGTGCAGTTCCTGCTCGACGCCACCCTCGGCCTCATCAACATGGAGCAGAACAACACCTTCCGGGTGCTCACCGTGGTCTCGGTGATCGGCATCCCGCCGACCCTGATGGCGTCCGTGTACGGCATGAACTTCAAGCACATGCCGGAGCTCGACTGGACCTTCGGCTACCCGTTCGGGCTCGCGGTGATCGTCGCGAGCGCCTTGGTGCCCGCGGTCTACTTCAAGCTGAAGGGCTGGTTCTGACGCCCGCTCACCGCTTGGCCGCGAGCGCCGAGCCCGCGAGGATCAGCCCGGCGCCGGCGAGCGTCGCCACGCCCGGCACCTCCCCGAAGGCGAAGTAACCGAGGCCGATCGCCCACAGGAGCGCGGTGTATTCCATCGCGGCGAGCCGCGAGGCCTCGGCCTGCGCGTAGGCGCGGCTGAGCACCAGGTGGCCGGCGACGCCGAGCAGGCCGACGAGGACGAGAAGCGCCCAGTCCGGGGCCGCGACCGGCGTCCAGGTCCAGGCGGCGGGCGCGGCCAGCATCGCGGCCGGGCCGGCATTCTGGATCGCCACGATGGTCACCACCGGGTCGTGGCGGGCGCGGGCGCGCAGCAGCACCATCGAGAGCGCGTAGGTCAGCGCCGAGGCGAGGATCGCGGCGATGCCCCAGGCTGAGCCGGCGCCGCGTTGCGCGCCTTCCGCCCCGACCTGCCCCGCCACCACGATCCCGACCCCGAGGAAGCCGACGGCTAGGCCGGCCCAGACGGGAGGGCGCACCCGCTCCCGCAGCAGGAGCGCGGCGAACAGCGCGATGAAGACCGGGCTCAGGAACGAGAGCGCCAGCGCCTCGGCCAGCGGCAGCACCGAGAGGCCGTGGAAGAAGCAGAGCGCGGTCGCGACCACCAGCACGGCGCGCACCCCGTTGGTGCGCCAGGTCTCGGCCGAGGGCCAGCCGGGACGCAGCGCACCGAGCACGCCCGCCATCACGACGGTGCCGACGAGGTAGCGGGCGAACGCGATCTCGGTGACGCCGTAGCGGTCGGACAGGCCCTTGATGGTGGCGTCCATCAGGGAGAGGAGCCCGATGCCGAGGGCGGCGAGCAGGATCGCGGAGGCGGGGGAGGAGCTGGGACGCATGGTCTAAGCCGGATGGCCCGATGGGACCCGCAGCGCAAGGCCCGCGGCCGCCGGGCGCTTAGGCGTTTCCTTAAGGGGTCCGACCCATCCTCGATTCCGATCCGCGTCGCCTCCAAGGAAGCCCGACCGATGCTGCATGAGGGTCTCGGCCAGACCGAGCGGGGGCGGCGGTGAGAATCGTCCTCGTCGCCGACCACGCCTACATCAATGGCGGCCAGGCCAAGGTCTCGCTGGAGAGCGCGATCGGGCTCGCCCGCCGCGGCCACGAGGTCGTGCTGTTCGCCGCCGTCGGCCCGGCCGATCCGCGCCTCGCCGAGGCCGGGGTGCGCACGGTGCTGCTCGGCCAGACCGACGTGACCAAGGCCCGCTCTCTCGCCGCCTTCGGGGTGCAGTGGCTGTGGAATGCCCCTGCCGCGGCGCAGCTGCGCGACCTCGTCGCCGAATCCGACCCGTGCGACACGGTGGTGCACGTCCATGCCTGGGCCAAGGCCCTCTCGCCCTCGATCGGGCCGGTGCTGCGGGCGAGCGCCGCGCCGGTGGTCTACACCGCGCACGAATACTACCTCGCCTGCCCGAACGGCGGCTTCTACGACTATCCGGTCGCCGCGACCTGCCACCGGGTGCCGAACGGGCCGGCCTGCCTGACCCACAATTGCGATTCGCGCACCTATCCGCGCAAGCTATTGCGCGTCGCCCGCCACGCCCTGATGCGCCGCACCGGCCTCGTCGAGGGCATCGACGCGATGGTCACGATCAGCCGGCTGCAGCGCGAGGTGCTGGCGCACTACCTGCCCGCGACGACGCGCTACTTCGACGTGCCGAACCCGGTCGACGTCGCGCCCCTCGGGCACCGCGCCGGCCCGCCCGGCGACTTCGTGTTCGTCGGCCGCCTCTCGCCCGAGAAGGGGCCGGGGATCTTCGCCGAGGCGGCGCGGCTCGCCGGGTCGCGGGCGGTCTTTGCCGGCGACGGCCCGGCCCGGGCCGAGCTGGAGGCGCGCTATCCCGAGGCGTCCTTCCTCGGCTGGCAGAGCCCCGACCAGGTGAAGGCGGTGCTGCGCGGCGCCCGCGCGCTCGTCTTCCCGTCGGTCTGGTACGAGGGCCAGCCCCTCACGGTGCTCGAATCCCTCGCCCTCGGCACCCCGGTGATCGTCAGCGACGTCTGCGCCGGCCGCGAGGCGGTGCGCCACGGCGAGAGCGGGCTGTGGTTCCGCTCCAACGATCCCCGCTCGCTCGCCGAGGCCATGGGCCACCTCGCCAACGACGCCACCGCGCTCCGGATGGGGCGCGCCGCCTACGACCTGTTCTGGGCCGATCCGCTGACGCTGGAGCGCCACCTCGACGGGCTGGAGCGGGTCTACCGCGACGTGACGGGAGACGGGGCGCGGGAGCGGCCGAGGACGCGGGCGGTGGGATAGGGCTTCCGCGGCATGACAATCGATGAAGGGCGCGGGATGTCTCCTCTCCCCGCGGGCGGGGAGAGGGCCGTGTCTCTGTTCAAGAGGCACGGCAAGCGAAGGCGAAGGCCGGAGCGAGGGTGAGGGGGTTTCGACGAGTGAGGCCCGTCCGGAAACACCCCCTCACCCTCGCCCTACGGGCTCGCCGCGTCACCTGAACGGTGACGCGGCCCTCTCCCCGCCCGCGGGGAGAGGAGGAAACCCGCGCTCCACACTGGGACCGTTTTCTCGTCGAATTCAGCGGATCCACGCCGCAATCCGACCTCTCGAACGAGCACTCACTGCAATGGCGGTCATCGCGGCCTTCGTGGTCAACGCGGTCCTGAACCTCGCCCTCGGCCTGCTCATCGCGCAGATCCTGGGGCCGGCGGATTTCGGCCGCTTCGCCCTCGGCACGGCGGGCGCGGTGGTGCTCAACATCCTGCTGTTCGAGTGGCTGCGCCTCTCGGCCACCCGATTCTACTCGGAGCGGGTGCGGGCGGCCGAGCCGTGGATCCGCGCCATGCTCGACCGGGCCTACGCGGCCACCGCGATCGGGCTTGCCGGCGCGGTGCTCCTGGCTTTGGCCGGCCGGCCGGCCTTCGGCGAGCCCGCCCTGCTGGCGGCGGCCGCGGCCGGGGCCGCGATCGGCATCGGGCTGTTCGACTACCAGGCGGCGCTGGCCCGCGCCCGCTTCGTCGGCGGCCTCTACCTGCGTCTCGTCCTGGTCAAGAACGGCCTCGCCCTCGTGATGATGGTCGGTACCGCCTGGGCGACGCGGGACGCCGCCGCGGTGATGCTCGCCGGGGGCCTGAGCCAGTTCCTCGCCGCCCTCGCCGTCCACCGGGCGCTCGGCGACCCGCCGACCGCGCACGAGGCCGCCCGCCGCCGCGAATCCCTTCGCCTGTTCATGGCCTACGGCCTGCCGGTGGTCGCCGCCAACGTCGTCTACCAGCTGATGCCCTTCGCCAACCGCTCGGCGGTGGCCGCCGCGGCGGGCTTTGCCGAGGCCGGCTACTTCTCGCTCGCGGCCGATATCGGCGGGCGGATCTTCAGCACGCTCGGCGCCGCCCTCGATCTCCTGCTGTTCCAGATCGCGGTTCTCGCCGCCGAGACCCGCGGCCACGAGGCCGGCGAGGAGCAGGTCGCCCGCAACGGCGCCGTCGTGCTGGCGCTGATTCTGCCGAGCGCGGCGGGCTTCTGGGCCGTGGCCCCGGCGCTCGAGGCGATCGCGGTGCCGGAGGCGTATCGCGGCCATTTCGTGGGCTACACGCTCCTCCTGCTGCCGGGCCTCGTCGCCCTGGCGCTGATGAACTTCGCCCTCAACCCGATCTTCCAGATCCGCCGCCGGACCCTGCCGCTGGTCGCCGCCGGAGGCCTCGGGGCGCTGGTGAATCTCGTCGCGGCCCTGGCGCTCGCCGGTCCCTTCGGCCCGGCCGGCATCGCGGCCGCGCAATCCCTCGGCTTCGTCGCCGCCCTGCTGTTCCTCGGCTTGCGCGCGCTGACCGGCCCCGGCCGCCTGCGGATGCCCTGGCGCGATCCGCTTGCCGTCGTCCTCGCCACCGCGGCGATGACGGCCGCGCTCCTGCCCCTGCGCGGCCTCGCGCCCTGGCTCGCCCTGCCGGCCTGTCTCGGCGTCGGCGGCCTCGTCTACGGCGCCCTGGTCTGGCGCTTCGACATCGCGGGCCTGCGCAGCGCGGTGCTCGCCCATGTCGGGCGAGGGGTGCCGGCGGCGTAAGGGGGCCAACTCATCGCCCCCACCCCCGCTTGCAACCGGCTCCGGTTGCCCGCAATGATCCGCGCCCCGATCCTCGCGCTCCGGCGCGACCCTGGCCCAGCCCGAGCGAGCCCCGCGATGAGCACCTACCAGCCCCGCAGCGAGGCCGAGGCCGCGACCCTGATCGGCGAGGCGGCGGCGCGGCGCGAGCGGCTGCGGCTCGTCGGCGGCGGCACCCGGGCGGGGATCGGCCGGCCTGCGCAGGACGAGGCGACGCTCTCGGCGGCGGGGCTGACCGGCATCACCCTGTACGAGTCGGCCGAGCTCGTGATCGCGGCCCGGGCCGGCACGCCGCTCGCCGAGGTCGAGGCGCGGCTCGCCGAGGGCGGCCAGATGCTGCCCTTCGAGCCGATGGACCACCGCCCGCTGCTCGGTTCGACCGGCGAGCCGACGATCGGCGCGGTCGCCGCCGGCAACGTCTCGGGCCCGCGACGCATCGCCGGGGGGGCGGCCCGAGACAGCCTGATCGGCGTGCGCTTCGTCAACGGGCGCGGCGAGGCGGTGAAGTCCGGCGGCCGGGTGATGAAGAACGTCACCGGCCTCGATCTCGTGAAGCTGATGGCCGGCTCCTGGGGGACGCTCGGCTTCCTCACCGAGGTCACCTTCAAGGTGCTGCCCGTGCCCGAGCGCACCGCGACCCTGGTGCTCGCCGGCCTCGACGATGCCCGCGCCGTCGAGGCGATGAGCGTGGCGCTCGGCTCGCCGTTCGAGATCACCGGCGCGGCGCACCTGCCGGAGGGGATCGACGGCGCGGCCCGCACGCTCCTGCGCATCGAGGGATTTTCCGCCTCCGTCGATTACCGCCTCGGCCAGCTCACCCGCCTGATGCGCGGCTTTACCCCCCCGGCGACGCGGGAGGGGGAGGAGGCCGCCGCGCAGTGGCGCGCGGTGCGCGACGTCCTGCCCTTCGCCGGCGGCGACGAGGCGGTGTGGCGCCTCTCGACCGCACCGGGGCGCGGCCCCGCCGTCGCGGCGGCCATCGCCGCGGCGCGCCCGTCGCGCTGGTTCTACGATTGGGGCGGCGGCCTGATCTGGCTCGCCACCCCGGCGACCGGCGATGCCGGGGCGGAGGTCGTCCGGGCGGCCCTCGCCGAAGGTGGCCACGCCACGCTGGTGCGGGCGCCCGATGCGGTGCGCGCCGCGGTGCCGGTCTTCGAGCCCCTCTCCGAACCCCTGATGCGGATCACCGCCGGCCTCAAGGCCGCCCATGATCCCGCCGGCCTGTTCAACCCGGGACGGATGTACGCCGGGATCTGATCACCGCGCCCGCGAGGAGAGGTTCGGTCGCCTGGAGCGTCCCATCCGGCCGGGCCCATGAGACCGAAGGGGGTGTGTGACGGCCCGGTCCGCTGCTACGGGAGGGCCGCCGCGACATCCGTGAAGCGGACCTGATCCTCGCTCATGCGTTGCTGCCTTCGATGACCTTTCGCCTCGCCCACCTCACCGACCCCCATGTCGGCCCGCTGCCGCGCCCGCGGCTGCGCCAGCTGATGAGCAAGCGCGCCACCGGCTGGGTGAACTGGAGCCGCGGCCGCAAGCTCACGCACGACATGGAGATCCTGGCCGCCCTGGTGGCCGACCTGCGCGCGAGCGCGCCCGACCACATCGCCTGCACCGGCGACCTGTGCAACATCGGCCTGCCGAGCGAGTGGGAGACCGCCCGCACCTTCATGGAGGCGCTCGGCGAGCCCGGTTTCGTGAGCTTCGTGCCCGGCAACCACGACGCCTACGTGCGCGGCTCGCTCAAGGGCCTCCTCGACGCGGTCGGCCCCTGGACCCGGGACGATGCCGGCGGCGAGAAGGTGTTTCCCTACCTGCGCCGGCGCGGGCCGCTGGCCCTCGTCGGGCTCTCCTCGGCGATCCCGACCGCGCCTTTCGTCGCGAGCGGGCGCCTCGGCTCCGACCAGATCCGGGCCGCCGAAACGATTCTCCGGGAACTCGCCGCCGAGCCCGAGCGGCCGTGCCGGGTGGTGATGATCCACCATCCGCCGCATGTCGGCGGCGCCAAGGTGGGGCGCAACCTCACCGACGCCCACGCCTTCGAGGCGATGATCGGCCGGGTCGGCGCCGACTTGGTGCTGCACGGCCACAACCATGTCGGTTCGGTCGCCTTCGTCATGTCCCCGGGGGGGCGGCGCGTGCCGGTGATCGGCGCGCCCTCGGCCTCGGCCCGGGGCGGCGCGCTCAAGCACTGCGCCGGCTACCACCTCTACGAGATCGAGCGCACCGCCACCGGCTTCTCCCTCACCGCGACCCTGCGCGGCCTCCTGCCGGAGGGAGGGCTGGGCGATCTCGGCACCCTGACCCTCAAGGGGTGACCCTCCCGGCGGGATGATCCTCGCGGGGTGAGGCCTCGCGGGACCGCAGCCGGGGCCTCAAAGGCCATCTCGACGCGGCACTCCGCGAGACCCTGCAACGGACCCTCAATCAGGAGGGGCCCCGGCGCCAGCCGATCGGTTTCGTGCCCGTTCGGCAGGCTGCGGACGGGGCGGAGCCGCGCAATCCGGCCTGTGGCGCGAATGCACCATGGATTGGGGGCGATTGTTTCCGCCCTGTTTTCGCCACAGCCCGGCGGCCAACCCGTTCGACGTTAACCGAACGGGAGGGGACGATGACCCGTCTGACCGCGCCGCGGCGCCTGCTGACACCGCTCCTGACGGCGGCCACGCTTCTGACCCTGGCCGCACCGGCCCACGCCATCAGTCTGCTCGACCGCGGGCCGATCGCCGACTTCCTGACGGTCTTCCGCCAGCAGGGCGTGCCGCGCCAGACCATCGGCTGGAACAGCCCCTATAAGCCCGGCACGGTGGTGATCTCGACCAGCCAGCGCCGGCTCTACTACATCCTGCCGAACCAGGAGGCGGTGCAGTACGGGGTCGGCGTCGGCCGCGAGGGGTTTTCCTGGTCCGGCACCAAGACCGTGACGATGAAGAAGGAATGGCCGGCCTGGCGCCCGCCCGAGCAGATGATCAAGCGCCGGCCCGACCTGCCGCGCTACATGGCCGGAGGCAACGACAATCCGCTCGGGGCCCGGGCGCTGTATCTCGGCTCCTCGCTCTACCGCATCCACGGCTCGAACGAGCCGGAGACGATCGGGGCGGCGGTGTCCTCGGGCTGCATCCGGATGACCAACCGGGACGTGATCGACCTGTACGATCGCGTGAAGGTGGGGACGAAGGTGGTGGTGCTGCCGTAGGGCTCTCCGGATCTCGTGAAAGCGAGGCGGCTTTGCCGACGTTCGTGCCGGCCATTCGAGCCGCTTCGCGGCACTGCTCCCGCCGCCGGTAGCGGGCAGCCCGTCGACCTCCAAGGTCCGGACGTCGACGGCAGCGCCGATCCGACAGGCGCCGTCACCCGCCGTCGATCCGGACCGCTACGCAGCACGGATCGACGGGCCCGATCACTCCTTCGCCAGCGCGTCGGCGAAGGCCGCGATCCGGTTGCGGGCGTAGGTCGGCAGGCCGGCGCTGATCGAGGTGCCGGTGTTGAACGAGGAATTGCCCATCAGCACCTGGGCGGGCAGCAGGTTGCGCAGCACCGGCACGCGCTCGTACTCCTTCTTGCGGTCGAGCACGTCGGCCTTGATGCCGAGCGTCATGTAGGCGGTCACCGCCGTCTTGTTCGGATCACCCGCCACCGGCTGCATCACCGCCAGGAACTTGCCGAAGCGCAGGATCTGGTTGACCCAGAAGATGTTCTGCTCCATCGCGCCGGCCACCGGCGCCTCGATCCTGGTGAGCTGGACGAGCTTGGCCGCCTCGTCGGGCGGCAGCACCCGCAGCTCGCTCTGGAACGAGACGAACTCGGCGATCTTCTTGCCCCCGTCCTCGAGCTTGTTGGCGAGCTTCACGCCGAGCGGCAGCTTGCCTTCGAGGTCGTAGCGCGACTCGATGCAGGTCGTGTCGGGCGCCTCGCACCACGGCCGGTCCGGCCGGCGGGCGAAGGCGGCGGCCGGGTCCTTGGTCGGGGTGGCGTCCGCGGGGCTGAGGGGCTTGTGCTTGATCGCCGGGTCCATCCGCGACACGAACGGGATCGTGGCGAAGCGCTTGAGGTCGATCCGGTCGGCCGGGCGCGGCACGACGAACCGGGCCTCCGCCACGTAGACCTTCAGCGCCTCGTGGCGGGGCTTGGCCACCCCGTTCACGGTCTGGACGTAATCCGGTTCGGCGTAGGCCGGGTGGGGGGAGAGCAGGGCCTTCTGGGCCGGGCTGCGCTTGCCCCACTCGGTGAACGGCACGAGGCCGCTCTCCGGGCTCGCCGGGTTGTCGCGGTGATCGGTGAACGCGATCGTGTTCGGGGCGATCGTCGCCGGATCGAGGCCCGTCACCGCCGGCACGTCCTTGGTGCGGTACTCGGCGAGGGCCGGGGAGGCCGCGAGCGCGGCGGCGAGCACGAGCGGAACGGGGCGCAGGCGCGCCGTGAGGCTGTCACGCACGGGAAAAGTCCTGTCCTGAGGGTCAGTAGGTCGGGTCGTCGCCGAACGGGTAGTCGGGATCGCGCCGGCGCGGCCGGCGGACGTACTCGTCGTCGTCGCCGAAGGGCGAGCGGCTGCGGGCGCCGGGCCAGACCGGGTCGGGCGGCTGGATCGGCTGGGCCCTGCGGGCATAGGGGCGCGGCTCGGGCCGGCCGAACAGGCTGCCGAACGGGTCGAACCGGTCGGAATCCGGCGCCTCGTCGGGGGCGCGGCCCGGGTTCTCGCCCGGCAGCCCGCCCTCCATCGCGTCGCCGTCCTGGTCGCTGTCCGGCCGCATCGCGTAGATCTGCTCCTGCGGCACCAGGCGGAAGCGGGTATCGGCGAGGCGCCCGTCGACCGAGAGGCGGAAATGCTCGATGAAGCCGCCCCCCGACACCCGGTTGCCCGAGCGCAGGTCGATCACCGCATCGGCGATCAGGGGCTTGGCCTCCGGGCTCGGGCCCGAGAGCGGGGTCTTCGCAACCCCGTTGGCCCAGGCGGCCTGGAGCACCTGGGCGAAGATCGGTACCCCGAGATGGCCGCCGGTCTGGCCGCGGCCGAGCGTGCGGCGCCTGCCGTCGGCGTTGTCGTAGCCGACCCAGGCCACGATGGTGATCTCGTTGGTGAAGCCGGAGAACCAGGCGTCGTTCTCGTCCTCCGAGGTGCCGGTCTTGCCGGCGACGAAGGGCGAGAACCGGGCGAGCGCCGCCGCGGTGCCGCGCTGGGTCACGCCCTGGAGCAGGCTCTTCAGCTGGTAGAACGCCACCCGGTCGGCGGAGCCGATGCGGGCGAGCGGCCGGTCGGCGTGCTGGTAGAGCACCTTCTCGCCCTGCGTCACGCTCTCGAGCCCGTAGGGCGAGGGGCGCTGGCCCTCGTTGGCGATCGCCGCGTAGAAGGCCGCAAGGTCGATCATCCGCACCGGCTGGGCGCCGAGTACGAACGGGTAGTAGCGCTCGCACTCGGCGTAGAGCTGGGCGTCGAGCGCGATGTCGCAGACCTTCTGCAGGCTCGCCGGCGCCTTCTCGGCGATGCCGCCCTTGAGGAGCTGGGCGGTGACGAGGTTCTTCGAGTGCTCGAGGCCGCGCCGCAGGGTGGTGGGGCCGGAGCCGCCGCCCTCGTAGTTCTTCGGCGACCACGAATCGCCCACCCCGCCGATCGGCGGCAGGGTCACGCGGGCATCCATCACCAGGGTGTTGGGCTGCAGGCCGGCATTCAGCGCGGCGAGGTAGGTGACGGGCTTCAGCGTCGAGCCCGGCTGGCGCACGCTCTGGGTCACCCGGTTGAGCTGGCTCAACGGGTAGGAAAAGCCGCCCGCCATGGCGAGGATGCGCCCGGTGCGGTTCTCCATGACCAGCACCGCGCCCTGGACCTGCGGGCGGATGCGCAGGTCGGCGCGGGGAGCGCCCTTGCCCTCGGAGAGCTTGACCCGCACCACGTCGTAGGGAGAGAGCCGACCGCGGGCGGCACCCGGGTTCAGGCTCGCGACGCGCCCGTCGGCGAGGCCGACGCGCACGCCGCCCTGGCCGCCGGTGGAGAGCACCACGGCCGCCGGCCAGTGCACGTCGTAGAGCGGCAGGCGCGCGGTCTCGAGCGCCCGCTGCCAGGCCGGCTTCGGGCCGGCGGGCTTTGCCGCCTTCGCCTGCTTCTTGCCCTTCGGCGCCGGCTCGGGCGCGGGGGCGGGGGCCGGCTCGGACGCGGGCGCTGCGGCCTCGATGCGGCGCACCGCGTCGGCGAGGTTGGCCTCCGGCCCCTCGTAGCGGGCGCGGCCCGTGGAGGCCTCGTAGCGCGACAGGCTCTCCTGCAGGATGCCCTCGGTCGCCTCCTGGAGGCCGGCATTGAGGGTGGAGCGCACCGTGTAGGCGCCGGCGGTGAGCGAATCGAGCCCGGCCAGCGTGCGCGCCTCGCGGGTCAGGTGGTCGACGAAGTGGAAGCCGGCATCCTGGCGCAGGCGCTCCAAGGGCGCGAGGCCGAGGGGCGCGGCGAGAGCCGCGTTCATCTCCGCTTCCGTGATCGCGCCCTCCTCCTTCATCCGGGTGAGGACGTAGGCGCGGCGCTCGCGGGCCCGCTCGGGGTAGCGGTCCGGGTTGTAGAAGTTCGGGCCTTTCGGCATGCCGCCGAGGAGCGCCGCCTCGGCGACGTTCAAATCCTTGACCGACTTGCCGAAATAGCTGCGGGAAGCCATCTCGACCCCGTAGGCGCCGCGGCCGAGATAGATCCCGTTGAGGTAGAGGCCGAGGATCTCGGGCTTCGTCATCACCCGCTCGGCCCGGGCTGCGACGATCATCTCGCGGATCTTGCGCTCGTAGGTGACGTCGTCGCCGACCGAGAGGTTCTTCACCACCTGTTGGGTGATGGTCGAGCCGCCCTGGGGCCGGCCCGGCGAGGCGAGGTTGCCGATGAAGGCGCGGATCACCCCGCGCTCGTCGATGCCGTGATGGGTGAGGAAGCGCTTGTCCTCGGCCGCGATGAACGCCTTCTGGACCAGCGGCGGGACCTCGCCGATCGGCACCGCGATGCGCCGGCCGTTCGGCTCGAACGTCTCCGAGAAGCGCTTGCCGCGCTCGTCGAGGATCGTGGTGGCGCCGGGCAGCCGGAGGGTCTTGAGGGAATTGGCGTCCGGCAGGTCGGTGACCGCCTTGTTGTAGAACTCGATCACGTCCCGCGCCACGAAGGGCGAGTTCGCCGGATTCTCACCCTTGCAGAACTGCTTGTAGCTCGTGTTGAGCTCGCCGATGTCGAGGCCGTGCAGGAGCTTCGACTCGCCGGCGACCGCCTTCGGGTCCTCCATCGCGGTCGAGATCAGGTCGTCGAGGTTGATGTCCTCGATGTCGAAGGCCTTGCGCATGTGGGCGCAGCCGTCGCGCAGGAGCCGCACCACCTCCGGCCCGTCCTTGGCCGGATCGAACTGCGTGCGGATCGCGTCCGGCCGGGTGGTGACCTGGCTCAGCGTCAGGGCCGTGGCGAACAGCTTGATGAGGATCGCGTTCATCGATGACCAGAGAGCCGGGGAGGGCCGGGGGCAGGAAGCGCCCGGCGGCCTGAACCGGACTTGACCCAGCCGGACATCGACAACGCGGCTGTTTTAAGGACGGGGCGGGGTCGCGGCCGCGGAAGCGGGGTTCTCCCCGGTCTCCTCGCTCGCCTCGCCGCGCAGCCGCCGCAGGGCGAAGGCGGTGAAGACGCCGACGAGGCAGAGCGCGAGGCCGAACCAGGTGAAGGCGTATTGCAGATGGTTGTTCGGCAGGTCGACCCGCAGCTGCCCGCCTTTCGGCCAGCCGCCGGGATTGGGCGTCTGGTCGGCCTCGATCAGGTAGGGGGCGACGCCCGACGGGCCCGTCGTGGCGAGCCCCTTGGCGGCGGCGATGCCCGGCACGTCGCGGTTGAACCACTCGCCGGTCTGCGGGTTGGGGGCGGGCACGAACATCGCCCGCGCCTCGCTCTGGCGCAGCATTCCGGTGACGGTGGCCTCGCCCCCGACCTGCCCGGCGGCGCGGCGCGCGACCTCCTTGAGCTCGGTCGGGACGAAGCCGCGGTTGATGAGCACCGTGCGGCCGTCGTCGAGGCGCAGGGGCGTGATCACGTAGTAGCCCTGGAGCGCGCGTCCCGGCGTGTCGCCGGGGGCTAGGCCGTGGACCAGCGTCTCCTTGTCGTGGAGGAAGCGGCCGGCGGTGCGCACCCGCTCGAACTCGTCCCGGGCCGGATCGAAGGCGTCGAAGGCCGGCAGGGGGGCGGGCGGGTCGATCCGCGAGCGGGCGACGATCCGGTCGATCAGGGCCTCCTTCCAGGCCTTGCGCTCGAGCTGCCACACCCCGAGCCCGACCAGGATGCCGAGGCAGACGAGGCTCGCGAGCGCCGGCGCCACGAGGTCGCGCAGGGCCGCGCGCCGCTCCGCCGCGCCGGGCCCGGGGGCGGGTGTCGTCACCGGAAGCGCCCCTCCGCGGCCTTGTTGGAGTATTGCAGCGCCGCCATCATGCCCTTGAGCGGGCGGACCAGGATCAGGCTGAGGATGATCGAGAGCGGCGCCCAGAGCGCGGCGTGGACCCACATCGGCGGCTCGTAGGCGAACTCGACCCACATGGCGAGCGCCACCACCACGATGCCGACGATCGACATGACGAAGAAGGCCGGCCCGTCGGCGGAATCGATGAAGCGGTAATCGAGGCCGCAGACCTCGCAGGACGGGCGGAAGCTCAGGTAGCCCTTGAACAGGTGCCCCTCGCCGCAGCGCGGGCAGCGGCCGCGCAGGCCCACGGTCGCCGGTGAATCGACGGTGCGGTTGGATTCCATGGCCCTGCTCCTCGAGGCGGTCGGCGCGTTGGACCCGATCTGGGCCCTGCCCGCCATAAGAAAAAGGGCGGCTTGCGCCGCCCTCTCATGTTCCCGACGCGGATGCGTCCCAGATCAATGCGCGGCGGCGTGACCGACGCCAGAGCCCCAGACGTAGATGGCGGCGAACAGGAACAGCCACACCACGTCGACGAAGTGCCAGTACCAGGCGGCGAACTCGAAGCCGAGGTGCTGCTTGGCGGTGAACTGGCCGAGATACAGGCGATACAGGCAGACCGCGAGGAAGATCGTGCCGATGATGACGTGGGCGCCGTGGAAGCCGGTCGCCATGAAGAAGGTGGCCGAGTAGATGCTGCCCGAGAAGCCGAAATGGGCGTGGCCGTACTCGTAGGCCTGGACGAAGGAGAACAGCACGCCGAGCGCGATGGTCAGCCAGAGGCCGTACTTCATGCCCTTGCGGTCGTTGTTCAGCAGGGCGTGGTGCGCCCAGGTGATCGTGGTGCCCGAGGTGAGCAGGATCAGGGTGTTGAGCAGCGGCAGGTGCCAGGGGTCGAACGCCTCGACGCCCTTCGGCGGCCACAGGCCCCCGGTGAACTCGACGCGCGAGGCCTGGATCGGGTCGGAGGTGTAGAGCGCGGCCTCGAAATAGGCCCAGAACCAGGCGACGAAGAACATCACCTCGGAGGCGATGAACATGATCATGCCGTAGCGGTGCGAGAGCTGCACCACGCGGGTGTGATCGCCGGTATTGGCCTCGTGGGCGACGTCCCTCCACCAGCTGAGCATGGTGTAGAGGATGCCGATCAGGCCGGCGAAGAAGACGTAGGGCCCGACCGCGAGGTTCGCGATGGTTAGGCTCTTCATCCACAAGACGGCGCCCGACGTCATCACGAAGCCGCTCATCGAGCCGACGAGCGGCCACGGGCTCGGATTGACGAGGTGGTAGTCGTGGTGCTTCCCGTGCGCCTCGGCCATCGTGTCGGGTCTCCTGCCTATCGTCTCGGACCGGTCGCGCCCCGCGCCGGCCGTGGATCTTGGTCTCGCGCGGGGCGGACCGGCTGCCGGCGTTCCGCCGCCGGCCTCGCATGGTCACGCTTTAAAGCCGCCCCGGCGCGGTTGTCACCTCGTCAATTGGCCTTGATCCCCGCCGGCGTCGCGAGCGCGGCCTGCGGCTGCCCGTTCTTCGACGCGAAGTAGGTGTAGGACAGGGTCATCTCGGTGAGGTCGCGGGTGTTCGAATCGGCCTTGATGCCGGGCTCGACGTAGAACACCACCGGGAAGTCCATGGTCTCGCCGGGCTTCAGCGTCTGCTCGTTGAAGCAGAAGCACTGCACCTTGACGAAGTAGCTGCCGGTCAGCGCCGGCTGCAGGTTGAAGGTCGCGATGCCGGTGCTCGGCACGGTGCCGGTGTTGGTGACGCGGAAGAACACCGTCTGGGTGGCGCCGAGCTGGGCCTCGACCCGCGGGGTCTCGGACTGGAAGCGCCAGGACAGGCCGGGCGCGACGTTGGTGTCGAAGTGGACCACCATCCGGTCCTCGCTCACCGGCCCGGTGCGCGAGGCGCCGGTGCGGGGCGTGCCGTCGAAGCCGGTCGCCTTGCAGAACAGGTCGTAGAGCGGCACGAACGCGAAGGCGAGCGCCGTCATGCCGGCCACGATGCCCAGGCAGGCGAGGGCCGTGGCGCGGGACTGCCGCTGGCGGGTGCGCGGATCGGTCATGACGGGTCGCCTCCTCGCGTCACAGCGGCCGGTTGAGGACCTGGGGGCCGAGCTTGGCGATCGTCAGCACGTAGAAGATCAGCACCAGGGCGGCGAGCACCATCGCGATGGCGACGGAGCGCTTGCGCCGGCGCTGGATCTCTTCGGGGGTCAGTTGCTGGGGCACCGTGCTCATCACCGGGTCGACCTGAGGGGAGGGCGCTTCAGCCGAGAACCGGCCGGAACAGCCCGAGGCCCTGCTCCGCCAGGAGGGCGGAGAAGAGCAGGAACAGGTAGAGGATCGAGAAGCCGAACAGGCTCATCGCCGCCTTGTTGGCCGCCTCGCCCTCGCGCCGGCGCAGCACCTGCACGCTGAGGCCGATCATGGCCAGCCCGCCGACGAGGCCGACGAGACCGTAGAGCAGGCCGCCGAAGCCGAGGAAGACCGGGGCGAGCCCGAGCGGCGCCAGCAGCACCGAGTAGGCGAGGATCTGGCGGCGGGTCGAATCGGGGCCGGCGGTGTTCGGCATCATCGGGATGCCGGCGCGGGCGTACTCGCCGGCCTTGACCAGCGCCAGCGCCCAGAAATGCGGCGGGGTCCAGATGAAGATGATCAGGAACAGGACTGTGCCCTCGGTCCCGATCGAGCCGGTGACGACGGCCTGGCCGATCATCGGCGGCAGGGCACCGGCCGCGCCCCCGATCACGATGTTCTGCGCGGTCGAGCGCTTCAGCCACATCGAGTAGATGACGGCGTAGAACACGATGGTGAAGGCAAGCAGCCCCGCCGACAGCCAATTGGCCGCGAGCCCCAGCACCAGCACCGAGCCGACCGACAGGGTCAGCCCGAAGGACAGGGCCTCGCCGGGCTGGATCCGGCCGGCCGGGATGGGGCGGGTGCGGGTGCGGGTCATCACCGCGTCGATGTCGGCGTCCCACCACATGTTGAGACAGCCCGAGGCGCCGGCCCCGACAGCGATCATCAGGAGCGAGATCGCCCCGATCACCGGGTTCACGTGCGAGGGCGACACCGTCATGCCGACGAGGGCGGTGAAGATCACCAGCGCCATCACCCGGGGCTTCAGGAGCGCGAAGTAGTCCGCGACCTCGCCGCCGGAGCTGTTCGCCTCGACGAAGGGACGGTCGGAGATCGCGCTGTTCGACAGGGTGGTCATGCTGGGTGTCGCGGCCATCGTGTGAAGGGGTTGCTGAAGGTGTCGCGCTCCTCGCCGGAGCGCCCGAGTGGGCGCTCGGGGAAGGAGCGGGGGCCGCGCGCGGGCGGCCCCCTCTCGATCGTCAGTGGGCGTGGGACGGCTCGTCCACGATCACCGGCAGGGTCTCGTACTGGTGGAAGGGCGGGGGCGAGGTCAGGGTCCACTCGAGGGTGGTGGCACCCTCGCCCCACGGGTTGTCCGCAGCCCGCTCCTTGGAGCGGAAGGCGAGCACCACACCGATGACGAACACCACCATGCCGAGCGCGAAGATGTGGCCGCCCATGGTCGCCACCCAATGCCAGCCCGCGAAGGCCTCCGGGTAGTCGGCATAGCGACGCGGCATGCCGGCGAGGCCGAGGAAGTGCATCGGGAAGAACAGCACGTTGGCGCCGATGAAGGCGAGCCAGAAGTGCAGCTTGCCGGCCCACTCGGGGATGATGCGGCCGGTCATCTTCGGGAACCAGTAGTAGACGCCGGCGAAGATGATGAACACCGCGCCGAGCGACAGCACGTAGTGGAAGTGCGCGACGACGTAGTAGGTGTCGTGCAGGTAGCGGTCGACGGCGGCGTTGGCCAGGATCACGCCGGTGACGCCGCCGACGGTGAACAGGAACACGAAGCCGACGGCCCAGTGCATGGCGGCGGTGAAGCGGATCGAGCCACCCCACATCGTGGCGATCCAGGAGAAGATCTTCACGCCGGTGGGGACCGCGATCACCATGGTGGCGAACACGAAGTAGGACTGGGTCTGGAGGGTGAGGCCCACGGTGTACATGTGGTGGGCCCACACCACGAAGCCGACGACGCCGATCGCCACCATCGCGTAGGCCATCGCCAGGTAGCCGAAGACCGGCTTGCGGGAGAAGGTCGAGATGATGTGCGAGACGATGCCGAAGGCCGGCAGGATCATGATGTAGACTTCGGGGTGACCGAAGAACCAGAACAGGTGCTGGTACAGGATCGGGTCGCCGCCGCCGGCCGGGTCGAAGAAGGTCGTGCCGAAGTTGCGGTCGGTCAGCAGCATGGTGATCGCGCCGGCGAGAACCGGCAGCGACAGCAGCAGCAGGAACGCGGTCACCAGCATCGACCAGGCGAACAGCGGCATCTTGTGCAGGGTCATGCCCGGCGCGCGCATGTTCAGGATGGTGGTGATGAAGTTGATGGCGCCGAGGATCGAGCCGGCACCCGACAGGTGCAGGGCGAAGATCGCGAAGTCGACGGCCGGGCCGGGATGGCCGGCGGAGGACAGCGGCGGGTAGACGGTCCAGCCGGTGCCGGCGCCGACGGCGCCGGGCGCGCCCTCGACGAACAGCGAGCAGACGAGGCTCATGAAGCCCGCGACCGTCAGCCAGAACGAGATGTTGTTCATGCGCGGGAACGCCATGTCGGGCGCCCCGATCATCAGCGGCACGAACCAGTTGCCGAAGCCGCCGATCAGCGCCGGCATCACCATGAAGAACACCATGATGAGGCCGTGTCCGGTCACGAACACGTTGTAGGTCTGCGGGTTGGAGAAGTACTGGAGCCCGGGGGCCTCCATCTCCATCCGGATGCCGAAGGACAGGAACGCGCCGACGATGCCCGCCGAGAAGGCGAACAGCAGGTAGAGCGTGCCGATGTCCTTGTGGTTGGTCGAGTTGAACCAGCGCTGGAAGAACGGTGGGGTATGGTCGTGGGCGTGGTCGTGCCCTGCCGTGACGGCTTGAGCCATGGTCAGCCTCTTCGAGGTATGTCTCGGTCGGTCTGTCGGAAGGTGCGGGGCGCGCCGCCGGCGGCGCCCCGCGTCATGAGGTCGGCGCGCGTCGGCCGCGCGCCCGCGGCGCCTAGCGGTTGGCGTCCGCGAACTTGGCGCCGCCGTCGGTGCGGGCGAACTTGGTCTTGGCCTCGGCGGTCCAGGCCTGGAAGGCCTGGTCGCTCACCACCTTCACGGTGATCGGCATGTAGGCGTGGCGCTGGCCGCACAGCTCGGAGCACTGGCCGTGATAGGTGCCCTCGCGGTCAGCCTTGAACCAGAACTGGTTGAGGCGGCCCGGGACGGCGTCGATCTTGAAGCCGAAGGACGGCATCGCCCAGGAATGCATCACGTCGGCGGCGGTGACCTGGATCTTCACGATCTTGTTCACCGGCACGACCATCTCGTTGTCGGTCGCGAGCAGCTTGGGCTGGCCGGACTTCACCTGGTCGTCGCCCTCCAGCAGGTTGGCGTCGAACTTGAAGCCGCCGACATCCTCCGGGTACTCGTAGGACCAGTACCAGGCGTGGCCGATGACCTTGACCATCAGGTCGGCCTTCGGGTCGGAGAGCTGCGTGCGCAGCACCCGGAACGACGGGATCGCGATCGCCACCAGGATCAGCACCGGGACGATCGTCCAGGCGACCTCGAGCATCGTGTTGTGGGTGGTGCGCGACGGGGTCGGGTTCTTCTTCTCGTTGAACTTGACCACCACCGCGATCAGCAGCGCGAGCACGAACAGGACGACGGCGAGCATGATCCAGTTCAGGAGGTGGTGGAAATTGTAGATTTCCGTCGCCACCTCGGTCACCGGCCGCTGCAGGTCCATCTGCCACGGCACCGGCTGGCCGGTCCCGGCCGCCTCGGCGGCCGCCGCGGACCCGAGGAGCCCGGTCGCCGCCAGCGCCGCGGCGCGTCCCCCGAAGCTCCGGACCGTCGCCGGCCGTATCTGCGCCCTCGCCATCCCCATGGTGCCCTCGATGCTCCCCAACAGGCTGTCTGCCGGCAACGGCTGCCCGCGGGGCGGAGCGCCGTCCTCGCTTCGGCCGCGCGATGCCGGCCCGCTGCCCTGCGGCCGGAAACCGGCCGAGACCCGGTTGCCGTCTCTCACCACAATGCCGCCGCAAGCGCAACGGCGTTGGCGTCGCATCGGCGCCGGGAATTCGCGTGTCGGCACTGGACATTCGTCGTGATGCTCGAATGATTCCGCAAAAGCGTGCGCGATCCCGCCGCGCCCGTCCGGACCCGCTCCCGTACCCTGCCGGCACGCCCGACCGAATTGCGATTCTTCGATGATCGATCGTCTCGAGTTCATCCTGGCGCTCGCGCGCGAGCAGCATTTCGGCCGCGCCGCCCAGGCCTGCGGGGTGTCGCAGCAGACCCTGTCGGCGGGGGTGAAGCAGCTCGAGGAGCGCCTGGGTGTGCTTCTCGTGCAACGCGGCTCGCGGTTCCAGGGCTTCACTCCGGAGGGCGAGCGGGTGCTCGACTGGGCGCGGCGCATCGTCGGCGATGCCCGCGCCATGCGCCAGGAGGTGGCCGCGCTCCGCCGCGGCCTCTCGGGCACGCTCCGGATGGCGGCCGTGCCGACCGCGACCCCGATGGTCGCGGCCCTGACCACGCCGTTCCGCGCCCGCCACCCGGCGGTGCGCTTCTCGGTGCAGTCCTCGACCTCGCACGAGATCGTCCGGCAGATCGCCAACCTCGAGCTCGATGCCGGCCTCACCTACATCGAGGACGAGCCGCTGGGGCGGGTGACGGCGCTGCCGCTCTACCGCGAGCATTACCGGCTGCTCACCGCGGCCGACGGGATCTATGGCGGGCGCGCCAGCGTGACCTGGGCCGAGGTCGGCCGCATCCCGCTCTGCCTGCTCACCCCGGCGATGCAGAACCGCCGCATCATCGACCGCCACCTGCGCGCCGCCGGCGCCGAGCCGGCGCCGCTGCTCGAGTCGAACTCGATGATCGTGCTCGTCACCCACGTGCGCACCGCCAAGTGGGCGAGCATCATGCCGGCGGCGCTGGCCGAGACCTTCCGGCTCACCGAGCGGGTCCGCGCCGTGCCGATCACCGATCCCGACGTGAGCCACACGATCGGCCTCGTCGTGCCCGAGCGCGATCCGATGACCCCTCTGATCGCCGCGTTCCTCGCCGAGGCGCGGGCGATCGCCCCGGAGCTGGCCGCCGAGGTGGCCGCCCTGTAAGGTCTTCGGCGGGCATCCCGCACGATGTCGCCAAACCCCGAAAAAAGTCCATTCCTGTCAGTGGCTTGAGTGTCGCCGCACCGATCCGCGGCCGCGCTCCCGGGCCGCGCGTTCGCTCAATGAAAATGCGTCGCCGCGCGCGGTTTCAACAAAAATTCGTTGTCGCATCACCGAACCGCGCGATTGATTCCGCCACCACCGGTGGTCAGGTTGGAGATTAGAACGACAACGATCTGGGCTGGAAACCATGCCGGGATACGAACCCTGGGACGCCGACCGGGCGACCGGGATCATCGCCGAACACGCCCACCGCGAGGGCGCGACCCTGCCGATTCTGCACGCGCTCCAGGAGACGTTCGGCTACGTCGACGGCGCGGCGGTCCCGCTGATCGCCGAGGCGCTGAACCTGTCGCGGGCCGAGGTCCACGGCTGCATCAGCTTCTACCACGACTTCCGCAGCGCGCCGGCCGGGCGCCACACAGTCAAGCTGTGCCGGGCCGAGGCCTGCCAGGCGATGGGGGCCGACGCCCTGCATGACGACATCCTGCGCCGCTACGACGTCGCGTGGCACGGCACCACCCGGGACGGGCAGGTGACGGTCGAGCCGGTCTTCTGCCTCGGGCTCTGCGCCTGCGGCCCGGCGGCGCTGGTCGACGGCGAGCCGGTCGGCCGCCTCGACCTCGACGCCCTGGCGGGCGTCCTGACGGAGCGGGCGGCATGAGCATCACCCTCTATCTGCCCAAGGACGCCGCCAGCCTCGCGCTCGGCGCCGACCGCGTCGCCGGGGCGCTCCAGCGCTCGGCGCAGGCCCGCGGCCTCGACGTGACGCTGGTCCGCACCGGCTCGCGCGGCATGCTGTGGCTCGAGCCGATGCTCGAGGTCGAGACGCCGGAGGGGCGCATCGCCTACGGCCCGGTGCGGCCCGGCGACGTCGAATCCCTGCTCGATGCCGGCCTGGTGCAGGGCGGGGCCCATCGCCTGCGCATCGGCCGGCCGGAGGACCAGCCCTATTTCGCCCGCCAGCAGCGCCTGACCTTCGGCCGCTGCGGCGTGATCGATCCGGCCTCGGTCGAGGCCTACCGGGCCCATGGCGGCTATCGCGGCCTGGAAGCCGCACTGAAGGCCGGGCCGGCCGGCACCGTCGAGGCGGTGAAGGCCTCGGGCCTGCGCGGCCGCGGCGGCGCCGGCTTTCCGACCGGCATCAAGTGGAACACGGTGATGCTGGCGCAAGCGCCGCAGAAATACGTGGTCTGCAACGCCGACGAGGGCGATTCCGGTACCTTCGCCGACCGGATGCTGATGGAGGGCGATCCCCTCACGCTGATCGAGGGCATGACGATCGCGGCGGTCGCGGTCGGCGCCACCCGCGGCTACATCTACTGCCGATCGGAATATCCCCACGCCTTCGCGGCGCTGGAGACCGCCATCGCGGCGGCCGAGCGCGCCGGCTATCTCGGTGCCGACGTGATGGGCTCGGGTCACGCCTTCCACCTCGAAGCGCGGCTCGGGGCCGGCGCCTATATCTGCGGCGAGGAGACCTCGCTGCTCGAGAGCCTGGAGGGCAAGCGCGGGCTCGTGCGGGCCAAGCCCCCGATCCCCGCGCTCAAGGGCCTGTTCGGCCAGCCGACGCTCGTCAACAACGTGCTGTCCTTCGCCGCCGTCCCGTGGATCCTGGAGCATGGCGGTCCCGCTTATGCCGCCTACGGCATGGGCCGCTCGCTCGGTACCCTGCCGATCCAGCTCGCCGGCAACGTCAAGCGCGGCGGATTGATCGAGACCGCCTTCGGGCTGACGCTCCGCGAGGTGATCGAGGAGTTCGGCGGCGGGACCGCGTCCGGCCGGCCGCTGCGCGCCGTGCAGGTCGGCGGGCCGCTCGGGGCCTATTTCCCGGAAAGCCTCCTCGACACGCCGCTCGACTACGAGGCCTTCGCGGCGAAGAAGGGCCTTCTCGGCCATGGCGGCATCGTGGTGTTCGACGACACCGTGGATCTCGCGCGGCAGGCCCGCTTCGCCTTCGAGTTCTGCGCCGCCGAGTCGTGCGGCAAGTGCACGCCCTGCCGGATCGGCGCGGTGCGTGGGCTGGAGACGATTGACAAGGTGATCGCCGGCGAGTCGCCCCGCGAAAACCTCGCCCTCGTCACCGACCTCTGCGAGGTCATGACCGACGGTTCGCTCTGCGCCATGGGCGGGCTCACGCCCGTCCCGGTGATGAGCGCGCTCACCCATTTCCCGGAAGATTTTTCCGGCCGCGGCGCCAAGCTGCCGCTGGCTGCCGAGTGAGGACGCGTCCGATGGCCCTCATCAAGGAAATCGACTACGGCACCCCGATCCGCGTCTCCGACCAGTCGGTGACGCTGACGATCGACGGCCAGAGCGTGACGGTGCCGGCCGGCACCTCGGTGATGGCGGCGGCGATGCATGCCGGCACCCAGATCCCGAAGCTCTGCGCCACCGACTCGCTCGAGCCCTTCGGCTCCTGTCGCCTCTGCCTCGTCGAGATCGACGGGCGGCGCGGCACCCCGGCCTCCTGCACGACGCCGGCCGAGAACGGCATGGTGGTGCACACCCAGAGCGACAAGCTCGCGCGACTGCGCAAGGGGGTGATGGAGCTCTACATCTCCGACCACCCGCTCGACTGTCTGACCTGCTCGGCCAACGGCGATTGCGAACTGCAGACCCAGGCCGGCACGGTGGGCCTGCGCGAGGTGCGCTACGGCTACGACGGCGCCAACCACGTCTCGAAGAATTCCGAGCTGTATCTCCCGAAGGACGAGTCGAACCCGTACTTCGCCTACGATCCGTCGAAGTGCATCGTCTGCAACCGCTGCGTCCGGGCTTGCGAGGAGGTGCAGGGCACCTTCGCGCTCACCATCGCCGGGCGCGGCTTCGATTCGCGGGTAGCGGCCGGGCCGACCGACTTCTTCAACTCCGAATGCGTGTCCTGCGGCGCCTGCGTGCAGGCGTGCCCGACGGCGACGCTGCAGGAGAAGTCCGTCATCGCGATGGGCCAGCCCGAGCACGCGAAGGTCACGACCTGCGCCTATTGCGGCGTCGGCTGCTCGTTCAAGGCCGAGATGCAGGGCGACCGCATCGTGCGCATGGTGCCCTACAAGGACGGCAAGGCCAACGAGGGCCATTCCTGCGTCAAGGGCCGCTTCGCCTACGGCTACGCCACGCACAAGGACCGCATCACCAAGCCGATGGTGCGCGAGCGTATCACCGATCCCTGGCGCGAGGTGTCCTGGGAAGAGGCGATCCAGCACGCGGCCTCCGCGTTCAAGCGCATCCAGGCCCAGTACGGGCGTGATTCGGTTGGCGGCATCACCTCGTCGCGCTGCACCAACGAGGAGGCCTACCTCGTCCAGAAGCTGGTGCGTGCGGCGTTCGGCAACAACAACGTCGATACCTGCGCCCGGGTCTGCCACTCGCCGACCGGCTACGGCCTGATGTCGACGCTCGGCACCTCGGCCGGCACCCAGGACTTCAAGTCGGTCGAGGATGCCGACGTGATCCTGGTCATCGGCGCCAACCCGACCGACGGCCACCCGGTCTTCGGCTCGCGGATGAAGAAGCGCCTGCGCCAGGGCGCCAAGCTCATCGTCGCCGATCCGCGACGGATCGACCTCGTCAAGTCGCCCCACATCAAGGCGACCCATCACCTGCCGGTGAAGCCGGGCTCCAACGTCGCCCTCGTCAACGCGCTGGCCCACGTCGTCGTCACCGAGGGGCTGATCGACGAGGCCTATGTCCGCGAGCGCTGCGACCTCAAGGACTTCGAGATCTGGGCCCGCTTCATCGCCGACGAGCGCCACGCGCCTGAAGCGGTGCAGGAGCTGACCGGCTGCGACCCGGCCGAGGTGCGGGCGGCCGCCCGGCTCTACGCCAAGGGCGGCGCGGCGGCGATCTATTACGGGCTCGGCGTCACCGAGCACAGCCAGGGCTCGACCATGGTGATGGGCATGGCGAACCTCGCCATGGCCACCGGCAACATCGGCAAGCCGGGCGCCGGCGTGAACCCGCTGCGGGGCCAGAACAACGTCCAGGGCTCCTGCGACATGGGCTCGTTTCCGCACGAGCTCACCGGCTACCGCCACGTCTCGGACGACGCGACCCGCGAGACCTTCGAGGCGCTGTGGGGCGCCGAGCTGTCGCCGAATCCGGGCCTGCGCATCACCAACATGCTGGACGAGGCCGTCGCCGGCACGTTCAAGGGCCTCTACATCCAGGGCGAGGACATCGCCCAGTCCGACCCCGACACGCACCACGTCACCGCCGGCCTCAGGGCGATGGAGTGCATCGTCGTCCAGGACCTGTTCCTGAACGAGACGGCGAAATACGCCCACGTCTTCCTGCCGGGCGCCTCGTTCCTGGAGAAGGACGGCACCTTCACCAACGCGGAGCGGCGGATCAGCCGGGTGCGCCAGGTGATGGCGCCGATGGGCGGCTACGGCGACTGGGAGGGCACGGTGCTCCTCGCCAACGCGCTCGGCTACCGGATGGACTACACGCATCCCTCGCAGATCATGGACGAGATCGCGTCGCTCACCCCGAGCTTCGCCGGCGTGTCCTACGCCAAGCTGGAAGAGCTCGGCTCGATCCAGTGGCCCTGCAACGACAAGGCGCCGCAGGGCACGCCGATGATGCACGTGGACCGCTTCGTGCGGGGCCTCGGCCGGTTCATGCTCACCGAGTTCGTGGCCTCCGACGAGCGCACGACGCGCAAGTTCCCGCTCATCCTCACCACCGGCCGCATCCTGTCGCAGTACAATGTCGGGGCGCAGACCCGGCGCACCGCGAACTCGCTGTGGCACCCCGAGGACGTGCTGGAGATCCACCCCTTCGACGCGGAGAGCCGCGGCATCGTCGACGGCGACCTCATCAGCCTCGAGAGCCGGTCGGGCGACATCGCGCTGAAGGCCCGGGTCACGGAGCGGATGCAGCCCGGCGTGGTCTACACCACGTTCCACCATGCCAAGACCGGCGCCAACGTCATCACCACCGATTATTCGGACTGGGCCACCAATTGCCCGGAATACAAGGTGACGGCGGTGCAGGTGCGGCGTACGAACCGGCCCTCCGATTGGCAGGCCCGGTTCTATGAGGAAGACATCTCCCTCACCCGCATCGCCCAAACCCTCGATGCCGCCGAGTAGCGGCGTCGCGACGAGCGCACCCGTCCCGACCCGCGTCGTCGCCTACGGGCGCGGCGAGGAGCGGGACGGGGAGCGCCCGCTCGCCGTCGAGATGCCGGTGAACGTGATCTACGGCGACGTGCCCTACGCCGTCATGATGACGACGCCGGCCGATCTCGAGGACTTCGCCTACGGTTTCAGCCTCACCGAGGGCATCGTGGCGCAGGCCGACGAGATCCGCGGCGCCGCGGTCGAGGAAGGCGAGGGGGGGCTGCGCCTCGTCGTCGACCTCGCCCCCGGGCGGCTGCGCGAGCATCTCGCCCGCAAGCGGGCGCTGTCGGGCCGCACCGGCTGCGGCGTCTGCGGCATCGACGACCTCAAGGACATTCCCCGCTCCGAGCGGCGCGCGGCCGGCGGCGTCACGGTCTCGCTGTCGGCGGTCGAGCGGGCGCTCCAGGCCCTCGACGATCTCCAGGTGCTCGGGCGCGAGACCCGGGCGGTCCACGCCGCCGCCTGGGCCGACCGCGACGGCGCCGTCCTCGCGGTGCGCGAGGATGTCGGGCGGCACAACGCCCTCGACAAGCTGATCGGGGCGCTCCTGCGGGCGGGCACCGATCCGGCCGCGGGCTTCCTCGTCATCACCAGCCGCTGCTCGTTCGAGATGGTCGAGAAGGCGGCGAGCTTCGGCGCCGCGATCCTGGTGGCGATCTCGGCCCCGACCTCGCTCGCCGTCGAGCGCGCCGCGCTCCACGGCCTCACCCTGGCGGCGATCGCCCGCCACGACACCGTCACCCTGTTCACCGCTCCCGAGCGCCTGACGAAAGCGTGAGTGTTCATCGATGAGTGCCGCCGATCCCGCAGAAAAGCTCGTCCGCATGGCGAACCAGATCGCCGCCTTCTTCCGATCCTACCCGGAGGACGAGGCGGTGGCGGGAATCCACAAGCACATCGTGGCGTTCTGGACCCCGCGCATGCGCGAGCAGCTCGTCACCTATTGCGCGGACGGCGACCACGGCCTCGATCCGCTGGCGCTGACCGCTCTGGAGGTCACCCCGAAGGCGCGCAGCCCGATCCCGGACGCGGTGACGGATCCGCACGAGCAGGGGCTGGGGGCGAGCGACGCGGGCTGAGGCGGGGCGCGACCGCCCGTGGACGAGGACGCCGCGGCGGTCGCCCCGTGCGCCGGAGCACATCGCGAAGCGGCGGGATCCTGAAGTTTCGTCGGAGCGACTATCCGGGCAGCCAGGCGCATCGACACGCGTCCCGCCCGCCGCCGAGGGAGACCGACGATGCTCCATGTGGTCCCGAACCGGGCCGGCGCGCGCGCCGTTCCCCTCGCCGACGATGCGCCCTGGCGGGGCGACCTCGCGGCGCTCGACGCCTTGCTGCAGGCCTCGCGCGGCAGCAGTCCGAGCCGCGACGCGATCGCGGCCCTGATCGAGTCGGAGGCCCCCGGTGCCGTCCCGGCCGCCGCCCGGGCGCGGATCGCGGAACGGCTCGCCGCCCTCCTCGACGGCGATTCCACGCACTGATCCGCAAGGGCCGACTGTCGCGCGACGCGGGGCGCGCCTTGCGTCGCAGGGGGTTGATGGACCGATCCGGCCGCTCCAGGCTATCTTCGGAGAAGATCGTCGCGCATCGGAGCGGCGCGCGCGGGAAACCGTCGCCCCCTCCGGCAGCCGTGGAGAAGTCCGTTGTCGTCCAGCCCCGCCGTCCCCGCCGCAGATACGATCGCCGGCACCGTCGACCCGGTCTGGCGGCGGCTGCGCCAGGAGGCCGAGACGGTGATGCGCGACGAGCCGCGCCTCGCCTCGTTCCTGTTCGCCAGCGTGCTCAATCACGCCACCCTCGAATCGGCGGTGGCCCACCGGGTCGCCTCGCGGCTCGGCCATCCGGCGCTCACCGCCGACCTGATCGCCCAGAGCTTCGGCGAGGCGGTGGCGGACGATCCGACGATCGGCCAGGCGTTCCGGGCCGATATCGGCGCGGTGATCGACCGCGACCCGGCCGCCGGCCGGGCGATCGAGCCGGTCCTGTACTTCAAGGGCTTCCACGCCATCCAGGCCCACCGCTTGAGCCACTGGCTCTGGACACGCGGCCGGCGCGACCTCGCGCTCTACCTCCAGAGCCGGTCCTCCGAGGTCTTCCAGACCGACATCCACCCGGCGGCGCGGATCGGCCGCGGCATCTTTCTCGACCACGCCACCGGCCTCGTCGTCGGCTCGACGGCGGTGATCGAGGACGAGGTCTCGATGCTGCACGACGTGACGCTCGGCGGTACCGGCAAGCAGGGCGGCGACCGGCACCCGAAGATCCGCCAGGGCGTGATGATCGGCGCCGGCGCCAAGATCCTCGGCAACATCGAGGTCGGCGCCAGGGCCCGGGTCGCCGCCGGATCGGTGGTGCTCCAGGCGGTGCCGCCCTGCACCACCGTGGTGGGCGTGCCCGCCCGCGTCGTCGGCTCGGCCGGCTGCTCCGATCCGGCCCGAGCGATGGACCAGTTCATCCACCTGATGGACGGGATCTGACCGGGGCATCGCCGCGCCGCCTTGCCCGCCCGGTCCCGGCGTGGCAAGGCGGGGCTCAACCGCCCCCGGACCGCCCCGCGGCACGCCCGGCGGGGAGGGGGCGTTGTCGTGTCCCGAGCCCGGCCCGCGGCTTCGGGATCCTCGATCGAGACGGAACGCAGCCGCGCCGGATCGCTCCGGGCGCGGACGCCGACTGCAAGCAGCTGAAGAGGCCAGCGTGAACAAGACCGAGATGACGAAGGTCGAAGGCTACCTTCGCCGGACCTTTGCGAACCACAACATCCGTCTCGTCGCCCGTCCCAAGAAGACGGATTCGGCCGAGGTCTATATCGGCGAGGAATTCGTCGGGGTCCTGTCGGTGGACGATGAGGACGGGGACCGCTCGTTCAACTTCTCGATGGCGATCCTCGACACCGACCTCGACGAGTAGTCGTCCTACGAGCAATCCCCGACGGCTGCTCAGGGCTCGGAGCCGAACAACCGCTCCAGCCCGGCGAGGCCGGCGCTCCAGGCCGGCAGCCGTTCGGGCGAGAAGCGCAGGCGCAGGCTCAGCGCGCCGATCCGCACCTCGCTGAGGCAGGCAGCCTCCGGCTCGGGACTCGGGCCGGTGGTGCAGCGGGCCGCGAACCGGCCGCCCTCGCCCTCGGCGAGGTAGAGGTCTTCGCCCTCGAACGGCGTTCCGGCGCGGAAGCGCCGGCGCATCAGGCCCTCGGGCAGGGGCTGCGCCTCGGCGGTGAGGAAGCGGGCGTAGCGCCGGGCCGGGCTCAGCGGGGCCTCGGTCTCGGGCGCGCGTGTCGCCGTGACCCGCATCAGGCCGGGCAGGGCGCTGCCGGTCAGCTCGCTCCACGGAATCGCCAGGTCGATGCGGCCGCCGTCAGTCCCGGCGGCGGGCCGCACGAACCACGCCGCCGGCAGCACGACCGGCCGCGGCGCGAGCGTGCCGACGACCACAGGGCCGGCGGGCTTCGGCGGCCGGGCGAGCCAGGTCGCCGCGAGCCCCGTGAGGGCGAGGGCGCCGAGCAGACCGAGGGCGCCTCCCAGCATCAACCGCCGGTCGAGCGGGACGAGGAGCGGCGGGGCGGCCCGAGGCGATCCGCGCCCGGATACCCGCAAGCGTCCCGGGCGCACGATATCCTGGTCAAGTCTTGTCCGATCAAGTCCCGCCCGGTCCAGTCCCGCCGGGGCGCTCAGTGCCGACCGCATGGCGCCCGCCTCCGCATTCGTTCGAGTCCCTACCCCCGAGAGGGGGCACCCGCGAACGTTCGGCTTGCGTCCTTAACGGCCCCTTACCGCCGGGGCCGGCCTGCCCCGATTTTTGCGCTTCACGAGCGCGATGTCGGAGCAAGTCCCGCAGCGGGACATGGCGAAGAGATCTGTGGATAACTGAATATTAACCATAACCAAAAATCGCGACTGGCGCAGGGTGGGACGAATGCGCCGCCGGGGATTTAACGATCCATGAACCTTTCGCCCTCCGCCCTCGAGAACCTCCAGACGCTGGTGCTCGGCCTCGCTTTCGCGGGCCTGCTGGCGAGCGCCTTCGAATGGGCGACGGCGCGCCGGGCGAGCTTCGGGCTCCTGGCGAAGGGCGGGCTCGTGGCGTTGGCCTCGCTGCCGCTCATCGCCTTCGGGGCACCGTTCATCATCCTGCGCAACACCGTGCGCGGCCGGCGGATCGAGGGGCGCCCGATCCCGTTCGTGATGCTGGCGACGATGCTGGCCTGCGGCTGGAGCCTGGTCTCGGGCCGGGTCGTGCTCGACCTCGCCCACTTGTTCGCGGGCGCCTGACGATCGGCCGGGGATCGACCTATTGACCCTAGGGAAGGTCGCTCTTTATTCGTCCGCAGACCTCGTCAGGGATGCGCACGATGCCGATCGCCGTCCTCGCCCTGTGCTTCACCGTCGGTCTTGCGGTGCACGCCGCCAAGACCGGGCGGTTCTCGCCCTGGGGCTGGATCATCATGCTGCCGCCTCTGGGCGGCGTCGCCTATCTCCTCGTCGAGGTGCTGCCGGAACTCCTCGGCTCACCGCGCGGGCAGAGGACGCAGCGCGCCATCGCGCAGCGCGTGAACCCGGAGAAGACCTACCGGGTCCTGCGTGACCGGCTCATCGATGCCGACACCGTCGCCAACCGGGCGCGCCTGGCCGAGGAATGCGCCGTCCTCGGCAAGTGGCAGGAGGCCTGGGAGCAGTACGACGAGATCGTCCGGCGCCCGAACGGCGACGAGCCTGTCTTTCATCTCGGCCTCGCCGAGGCCGACCTGGAGCTCGGTCGGCCCGACGCGGCGCTGGCGGGGCTCGACGCGCTGAAGGCGCGGGAGCCCGACCTCGCGAGCGCCCGTGGGCACATGGCCTACGCCCGGGCGCTCGCGGCGCTCGGCCGGACCGACGAGGCGCTCGATGCCTTCGAGGCGATCTCGCAACACCATCACAGCTACGAGGCCCGGGCCCGGCTCGCGGCGCTGATGGCCGATACGGGACGCATCGAGGAAGGCCGTCGCACCGCGCAGGAGATCCTGGATCGCCTGCGTCGCGCCCCCGCCCATGTCCGCAAGATCCAGGCGGGCTGGGGCCGGGTCGCCGAGGATGTGCTGCGCCGGACCTGACGGCGCGGAGCAGGACGCCTTATCGGTTCGCGGTGGTGATCGGCGAGGCGATCCCGTTCAGCGCCACCCAGGCGAGGCCGTCCTGGCCCTCTCGCTTCACGTAGGTGTAGCCGGTGCGCTGCCAGGGCAGGATCGCGTTGGTCTTGTTGTCGAGGATGTAGTCGCCCCGGTCGGTGCGGACCATCAGGACGGCGTGGCCCTCGCCGATCTCGTCGATGACCACGGTCATGCGCATGGCCCGGCGGGCGAGGCCGCGCTCGACCAGCATGCGGCGCTTGAGAAGCTGATAATCCTCGCAGTCGCCCATGCCGTCGTCGGGGAAGTCCCAGCGGTCGACGACGCCCCAATGGTCCTGGTCGATCACCGGGCGGATGCGGCCGTTGACGCGGCGGTTGACGGCCGTGAGCGTGCGCCACAGGGCCGGTGTCATCGTCAGCGTCGTCGGCTCCTTGAGGTCGACGGCGCATTCCGCCGGATAGCGGGCGCAGAAGTCGTTCCAGGCACTGACGGGCTTGGCCGAACCGCCGCGCTCGATCGCCGCGCTGGCATCCGGCAGGGCCGCGAGGGTCTGCGTCTGCCCCTGGGTGGTTGCACCGCCGACCAGCAGCAGAGCGCCGAGAAGTCCCAGCTGCGCCGCACGGGCGCCGCGCATCAGGAGGCCCTGGCGGTCGATCCGAAAATCGACGTGGCTCGCCCGGCCCAGGCCGTCCATCACTGCCCGCATTGCCCCATCGCTTCGTTGAGCTTGGTTCTTGCATCCAAGCTGCCACGGGGCCGGGCGGGGCTCAACCGAAAAATTTAAACCCTGGTAAACGGTCTCGCCGCGGTTTGGTTCCAATTCGAGACGCAGATTTTTCGGTGATTCGCTGGCTCAGCGGTTCGCGGTGACGGTCGGGGCGGTGGCGCCGCCGAGGGACACCCAGGCGGTGGCGTCCTGGGATTCGCGCTTGATGTAGGTGTAGCCGGTCCTGTGCCAGGGGAGCACGGCACTGGTCTTGTTGTCGAGGACGAAGTCGCCGCGGTCGGTGCGCAGCATCAGCACGGCGTGGCCCTCGCCCTTCTCGTCGATGACGACGGTCATCCGCATCGCCCGGCGGGGCAGGCCGGCCTGGGCCAGCAGCTTGCGCTTGAGGAGCTGGAAGTCCTCGCAATCGCCCGAGCCGTCCTCGGCGAGGTCCCAGCGGTCCGGCACGCCCCAGTGCTCCTGGTCGGTGACGGCGCGCAAGCTGGTGTTGACCTGGCGGTTGATCGTCGTGACCGTCTGCCACAGCCGCGGGGTCAGCGTGACCTGGGCCGGCTCGTTCGCGTCGACGGCGCATTCCGAGGCGTAGCGCGAGCAGAACTCGATCCAGCCGACGATCGGCCGGGCATGGCCGAGCTCGGGCGCGCCGACGCTCGGCATCGGTAGGGCGGCCAGGGTCTGGGCCGAAGCGGCCCCGCACGAGGCCGCCGCGACGAGGGCCGCGCCGACCAGAACCCGCTTCACGTTGCGCCCGAAACCCGTGGTCATCTGAGCCATCCCCTTCGTTAGGAAGGAGAGTGCCGCCCGACCTGCTGGCCCGCGCTGAAATGGATCTGCGCAATTTTATCGAATCGGGCGCCGGGAAGATCGGCGCGGCGACAGGGCCAAGACCCCGCTCAACTGATCCGGTGAAAGCGAGCATTCGCGTTCACCGGCCGGTGAGCTTAACCGGAGGTTCCCGGCTGGATCGGCGCCTGGTAGGACAGCCCCATGTCCCACGGGAAGTAGATCCAGGTGTCCTGGCTCACCTCGGTGACGAAGGTGTCGATCAGGGGCCGGCCGGCGGGCTTGGCGTAGACCGTGGCGAAGTGGGCGTCCGGCAGCATGGCGCGGACCACCTGGGCGGTCTTGCCGGTATCGGTCAGGTCGTCGAGGACGAGCACGCCGCGGCCGCGTCCGTCGCCGATGGCGCGGATGCTCGGCGCCACGTCCTTGAGCACCTGGAGCGAGCCCTGCTCCTGGTAGTCGTGGTAGCTCGCCACGCACACGGTCTCGATGAGCCGGATGCCGAGCTCGCGCGCCACGATCGCGGCCGGCACCAGCCCGCCACGGGTGATGCACACGATGGCCTCGAACGGGCCGGCGCCGGCGAGGCGCCAGGCCAGGGCCCGGGCGTCGCGGTGGAACTGGTCCCAGGAAACGGGAAACGCCTTGTCGCTCGGGGCAGCCATTGTCTCTCAGGTCCGCTCTGCTTGGAGGCGCGCCAGCAGCGCCTCGATCTCGGTGCGCGCGGCGGCGAGCGCCTCGGGCTCGCGGCCGCGCACCACGATCTGGTTGCGAAAGCCCGCCGGGGTCATCGACGGGTAGGAGCCGATCGAGACGCCCGGATGCGCCTTGGCGATGACCGCCAGGCCCTCGGCGTAGCCGCCCTCCGGCAGGTTGCCGGCCTCGATCGTCTCGGCGGTCACCCGCGCGCCGGTCTTCAGCCGCGGGGCGACCGAATCCATCATCGCCTGCATGATCGAGGGCACGCCCGCCATCACGACCACGTTCTCGATCATGAAGCCCGGCGCCTTCGAGATCGGGTTCTCGATCAGCTCGGCCCCGAACGGGATCCGGGCCATGCGCAGGCGGGCCTCGTTCAGGTCCTCGGGCTTGATCCGCTCGAGCAGCATCGCACGGGCCCGCGGGTCGACGTCGATGCCGACGCCGACGGCCTGCGCCACGCAATCGGCCGTGATGTCGTCGTGGGTCGGGCCGATCCCGCCGGTGGTGAACAGGTAGGTATAGCGGGTCCGCAGCGCGTTCACCGCCGTCACGATCTCCTCGGCGACGTCCGGCACCACCCGCACCTCGCGCAGGTCGATGCCGGAATTGGTCAGGTACTCGGCGATGTAGCCGATGTTCTTGTCCTTGGTGCGTCCGGACAGGATCTCGTCGCCGATCACCAGGATGGCGGCGGTGACCGGGGCGGGGCTGGCGTCAGACATCGGATGTCCTCGTGGCCGCCCCGCGACCGGGGGCGATGGGGTCGATGCCCGCCTTATCGCGGCCTCCCCCGAGGCTCAAGCGTGACACCCGGACCCGTGCCGGTTAAGCGCCGGGCATGTCCACCCCGTGTCCCGTCCCGTATCCCGTGCCATGCGCTTCCCCGGCCCGCTGACCGAGGGGCGGCTGGTGCGCCGCTACAAGCGCTTCCTCGCCGATGTCGAACTGCCCGACGGCACCCTCGTCACCGCGCATTGCGCCAATCCGGGCGCGATGCTCGGTCTCGTCGCGCCCGGCCGGCCGGTGCTGCTCTCGGCCTCGACCAACCCGGCCCGCAAGCTCGCCTGGTCGTGGGAGCTGGTCGAGGCCGACCTTCCCGGCGGGCCGCAATGGGTCGGCATCAACACCGCCCGCCCCAACGCCCTGGTGGCCGAGGCCTTTCACGAGGGGCGCCTGTCCCCGCTCGCAGGCGCGACTTCCTGGCGGGCGGAGGTGGCCTACGGCCGGGCGAGCCGGGTCGATTTCCTGGCCGGCGACGCCAACGGCCCGATCCACGTAGAGGTCAAGAACTGCCACCTGATGCGGGAGCCCGGCCTCGCCGAATTCCCCGACTGCGTCGCCGCCCGCAGCGCCCGCCACATGGACGAGCTCGCCGAGGTGGTGCGGCTCGGCGGGCGGGCGATGGTGATCTGGGTGGTGCAGATGCGGGCCGAGCGGTTCGCGGTCGCCGGCGACCTCGACCCGGGCTTTGCCGCCGCGTTCCAGCGCGCGCGGGCCGCCGGGGTGGGGGCGCATGCCTTCATCTGCTGGGTCGATCGCAGCGAGGTGACGATCGAGGAGGAGATCCCGATCGTCGGCTGAGGCGCCTACCAGCGCCCGTCCCCGCCCTCGTCCTCCCAGTGCCGGTGGCGGCGCCAGGGGGGCGGGCCGTCCCAGCGCGGGCGGTCGCGGTATTCCGGCGCCTCGTCGCAGACCCGCACCCGGCGCACCACCTCGTCGCCGTAGGCGTCGATGCGGCGCTTGACGAAGACCCGGCAGGGTCCCGGGCCCTGCGCGAAGCGCGGCGGGGGAGGAGGAGGCGCCGGGCGCCACTCGCCTCGGCTCTCGAAGCGGGGCGGCTCGGGAGGGGGCGGAGGGGTCGGGCGCCACTCGCTCCGGCCCTCGAAGCGCGGCGGCGGGTAATCGTCGAGATCGGCCGCCGCAACCGGGCCCGCGAGGGCGAGGAGCGCGAAGGCACCGAGGATCAGGGAGCGCGCGGTCATGGCGGGCGACTCGAGTGTGGCAACGCTCGGGCGGTGATGACCGCCGGCATGTCGCCACTGTCGCGCCCACCCGTTGAACCGGGGCTGAAGACGGCGTTGCCGAACCGTCAGGTTTCGGGTCTCGGCCCGGTGCAGCGCGACGGATACCTGCTGTGGATGCCCGGGCGGGGCCGGCTTGCCCGGGTCGGCCGGCTCCGCGAACCTGGAGCCGCGACGGCCGGCGACGGGTCAGCCCGGGCCGCGGGAGCGGTCTCGCCCATAAGGATCATGCCCCATGCGCCTCCTGAGGGCCGAAGATCACGCGCGCATGCCGTGGAAGAACGGCGGCGGCGAGACCGTCGAGGTCGCCGTCCATCCCGCCGTTCCCGGGCTCGATGGGTTCGACTGGCGCGTCTCGATGGCGACCGTCGCGGCCGACGGTCCGTTCTCGTGCTTTCCCGGCATCGACCGGACGCTGGCCGTCCTCGACGGCGCGGGCCTGGATCTGTCGGTGGAGGGGCAGGGCACGCATCGCCTCATGCCGGCCACCGCGCCGCTCGCCTTCCCGGGCGACGTCCCGGCCTTCGCCCGCCTCGTCGGCGGGCCGGTCACCGACCTCAACGTCATGACCCGGCGGCGGGCCTGCCGGCAACGGGTGGCGCGGCTCCGGGGAGCCCACCCGTCCGCCGTCCTGCGCGGGCGCTGGATCGTCCTCGTCGCCGCCGGTCCCTCGCTCGTCGCGGTCGACGGCCGGGAGGTGCCGCTCCGACGCGGCGACGCGCTGCTGGGCGAGGGCGCTGCCGCGGTCGCCGGGGGCGACGACCCGGTCGACCTCTTCGCGGTGGAGATCGATCCCCTCTCACCCTCGTGACGGAGGCGCCGAGACGAGGCCCTGGGCCCGGCCCTCGCCGAGGAGCCAGCGGTGGAAGGCCCGCGCTCCGGTCTTCCTCAGGGAATCGGGGTTCCAGGCCAGGTAGTAGGGCTCGGGCAGGGGCAGGCGCAGGTCGAAGGGGACGACCAGCTTGCCCGTCTCGAGCTCCGGCCCGATGAAGGCGATCTGCCCGAGCACGAAGCCCTGGCCGGCCAAAGCCGCGTCGATGGCGCTGCCCGACAGGCCGTAGGTCAGGTTGGCGGCCGGAGGCTGGGCGCCGATCAGCCGGCCCCATTCGGCCCAGCCGGGATTGGCGCCGAACCGCGGATCCCAGGCGATGTGCAAAAGGGGAAAGCGCAGGATGTCGTCCGGGCCGGAGGGGTGCCGGCCCTCGATCAGGGCCGGCGCGCAGACCGGCACGACGTGGTCGACGAAGAGCTCGGCATGGTGCGGCGGATGGCGGCGGCCGCCGTAATAGATCCGCATGTCGACCCCGCCCTGCGCCAGGTCCGGCTCCGCGTCGCTGCCGACGAGCGAGACCCGGGCTGTGGCCTCGAGGGCGGTCCAGTCGCGCATCCGGCGGCCGATCCACTTGCCGAGCACGGTCGTCAGGCAGGACAGCACGATGACGTCCGCGCTCGCCTCCCGGAGGGTGGCGGCGGCATCGGCGAAGGTCGCGAAGCCCTGGCGGATCTGCGCGTGGTACGTCGTCCCGAGCGGCGTCAGGCGCAGGCCCCGGCCGTCATGCTCGACGAGCCGCGCCTCCACCGCCTCCTCGAGCTTGCGCAGCTGCTGGCTGATCGCCCCCGGCGTCACCCCGAGATCCGCCGCGGCGAGCGCGACGCTGCCGGTCCGCCCGAGGGCGTCGAAGGCCTGGAGCGCCTTCAGCGGAGGGAGGGGGGACACGAGACCTCCGGCATGACACCTCCGCCATATCGCCCGGGACCCGGCGCGCGGCCGGCCCCGAGCAGATTTTCTAAATCATGAAGCAGAATCCCTGCACTCCCCGCAAGCCCGGACCCGGGCATACTGGCCGGCACCGAGGCCGCGCCGTCCCTTCAGGAGAGCCGTGAATGACCCGACCGGACAAGCTCAAGCTGGGCACCTTCGTCTACACGTTCGGCTTCCACCCGGCGGCATGGCTGCACCCGGGCAGCGACGTGCGCGGCGCCAACGACCTCGGCCACCTGACCCACTGCGCGAAGGTCTCGGAGGCCGCGAAGCTCGATTTCATGTTCTTCGCCGACAGCCCGGCGAGCGCGATCGGGGAAGCGAGCGCGCTCGCCCGCAACCCGACGAAGATGAACCGCTTCGAGCCGATCACCGCCATCACGGCCCTGTCCCAGCACACCGACCGGATCGGGTTCGTGGCGACGGCCTCGACGAGCTACTACGAGCCCTACAACGTCGCCCGGCTCTTCGCCTCGGCCGACCACATCTCCCGCGGCCGCATCGCCTGGAACGTCGTGACCTCGGACCACGACGAGACCGGCTACAACTACAACCGCGAGGGACTGCCGCCGCATGCCGAGCGCTACGAGCGCGGCGAGGAATTCCTCGACACGGTGTTCGGGCTCTGGGACAGCTTCGAGGACGACGCCCTGCTCCTCGACCGGGAGAGCGGCGTCTACTACGACAAGGACAAGCTCCACACGCTCAACCACAAGGGCAAGCACTTCCAGGTGCGCGGCCCGCTCAACATCGCCCGCACGCCGCAGGGCCGGCCGGTGATCGCGCAGGCCGGCGGCTCCGAGCAGGGCATGGAGCTGGCCGCCCGCACCGCCGAGATGGTGTTCTCGCTGGCCTCGAACATCGAGAAGAACCGGGCCTTCTACGCCAACGTGAAGGGACGGATGGCCCGGTACGGCCGCGACCCGAACGACCTCAAGATCCTGCCCGGCATCGTCATCAACGTCGGCGAGACGCGCGAGGAGGCGGAGGCGAAGGCCGAGGCGCTGGTCGCGATGATGCACCCCGATGTCGGCCTGCTGATGCTGCAGGAATTCCTGGAGACCGACCTCCACGGCGCCGACCTCGACAAGCCGTTCCCGATGGACCGGATGCCCGCCACGGCCAAGGGGTCGAAGGCGATGTTCGAGGAGCTGAAGGAGTTCGTCACGCAAGGCCACACGATGCGCGAGCTGATCACGCATTACGCCCGCCGCCATACCGGCAACGGGCTCACCGGCACGCCGGCCGAGGTCGCCGACTTCATGCAGGAATGGTTCGAGACGAAGGCCGCGGACGGCTTCATCCTGATGTGCCCGACCCTGCCGTCGAGCCTGGAGGACTTCACCCGCCTCGTCGTGCCCGAGCTGCGCCGCCGCGGCCTCTTCCGCGAGGAATACGAGGGGACGACGCTGCGGGAGAATCTCGGTCTCTCGACCCCGCCGAACCGTCACGCGCTCGCCCGCGGGAGGGACCGGGCATGACCCTGGCGACGGCAACCCGGATGCCGGGTGCTCCACGGGCCGCGCATCCCGGCGAGGCGACGGGCGGCGAGCGGGCCGGTCCCGCGCTCCTGCCGGGCGATGCCGAGACCTTCCGGCAGCTGTGGCGCGGGATCGGCGCGACCGTGGCGCTGGTCGCGACCGAGCACGAGGCGGCGCGCCACGCCATGCTGGCGACCGCCGTCACCTCGGTCTCGATGGATCCGCCCTCGCTCCTCGTCTGCGTCAACCGGACGGCGTCGTCGCACGCGGCCCTGCGGGCGCGCGGCGCCTTCTCCCTCGGCATCATGGCGGCGGCGCACCGGGACCTCGCCGCCGCCATCGCCCAGGCGCCGTCGGCCGCGCGCTTCGACCACGGCACCTGGCGGGCGCTGCGCGCCGATAGCGAGGCGATCGAGGGACTGCCCTGGCTGGAGGAGGCCGACGCGACCCTGTTCTGCGCGATCGACGTCTGCCACGATTACGGCACGCACGCGGTCCTGATCGCCCGAATCGCCGGCGCGGTCGGCGCCTGCCCGGGCGATCCCCTGCTGTACCGCGACGGCGGCTACGGCCGGTTCGCGGCCGCGGACGCGTGACGGAAGCCCGGACGCCGTCGTCCGGCGTCGGACCGCGAGGCGTCACCCCCGGGTGGACGCCTCGCCGGCATCCGGGCCGAAATTCGCCACGAGCTGATGCTCGCTGCCGGGATAGAGGAGCCGGACGCCGGTCACCCAGGCGCTCGCGACCTGGGTGCGCCTGACGATCTCCAGGCACGCCTCGCCGACCGCGAGCTCCAGGAGCTTGGCCTCGGCCGCGGCCGCGTTCACCGCGCGGACGCGGTGGCTCGCCACGCTCCAGGGCACCGCCTCGAGCAGCCAGGCCCCCGGGGCGAGCGCGGTGAAGTCCTGGCCCTTGGCGCCCTCGGCGACCGCCGGGTTGATCAGCCGGGTCTCGAGGCAGAACGGGCGGCCGTCGGCCAGGTGCAGGCCCTGCAGCCACAGGACCTCGGCACCCCCGGGCGGACCCCCGAGGAGCAGCGCGTCCTCCTCCTTGCCCGGCCGCATCCGGCGGGCGAGCAGCTGGAAGCGGTAGGCGCGGCCCGAGCTGCGGACCTCGTCGCGGATGTCGGCGATCGCCACCACGGCCGATTCGGCGCGCGGCTGGGCGACCTGCGTGCCGCTCTTCTTGCGCCGGACGAGAAAGCCCTCGCGGGCGAGCTGGCCGAGCGCCTTGTTCATCGTCATGCGCGACACGCCGTAGCGCTCGGCGAGCTCGGTCTCGACCGGGAGCTGGGATCCCGGCGGCCAGCGCCCGTCGACGATCAGCGCGCGGATGTCCTCGACGATGTGGTCGTGGCGGGTCGAGCCTTCGGGGAGGCGGGTCGAGCCTTCCGGGAGCACGGAGGGCGGGGAGGCTGCGGGGCGGGTCGTCCGGCCCGGCGCGCTCACGCGGGCTGCAGCAGCATCGCCGCCCCGCGATCGAGATAGGTCTCGAGGAACTGCGTCAGGCGCGGGTGGCGGGGCGCGGCGAACAGCTCGCCCGGGGTGCCGTTCAGCAGGACGCGCCCGTGGTCCAGGAAGGCGATGCGCTGGCCGACGGTCGCCGCAAAGCCGATCTCGTGGGTCACGACCACCATCGTCATGCCCTCGGCCCCGAGGTCGCGCATGACGTTCAGCACCTCGCCGGTCAGCTCGGGATCGAGCGAGGCGGTCGGCTCGTCGAATAGCAGGATCGCGGGCTCGAGGGCCAGGGCGCGGGCGATCGCGACGCGCTGCTGCTGGCCGCCGGACAGCTCGGACGGATAGTGCCGGGCCCGCGCCTCGAGGCCGACGCGGCGCAGCTGCGCCATGCCGCGCGCATCGGCCTCGGCCCGGGACAGGCCCTTCACGGTGACGAGCGCCTCGGTGACGTTGCCGAGCGCCGTCATGTGCGGCCACAGGTTGAACTGCTGGAACACCATGCCGATGCCGGCGCGCACCGCGCGGATCCGGTGCGGGGGCAGGCGCACCCGCTTGCCGTCGGGCCGCTCCTCGAAGCCGAGGGGCTGCCCGTCGATGAGGATCGTGCCGCGCGTCGCCTCCTCCAGGAAGGCGATGCAGCGCAGGAGGGTCGACTTGCCCGAGCCCGACGGGCCGATCAGGCAGGTGGTCGCCCCCCGGGCGATCTCGAGGTCGATGTCGTGCAGGACCTCGGCCTTGCCGTAGCTCTTGCACAGGCCGCGGATGGCGATGGCGGAAGGGGGAAGCGTCATGCGAACCTGAACTTCGAGAGCCGGCGCTCGATCATCCGGCCGGCCCAGCCGCAGGCCTCGACCAGCCCCCAGTAGATGACTGCGAGCAGGAACAGCGCCTCCAGGAAGGCGTATTGCTGCGAGCCGATGGCGCTGATGACCCCGGTCGCCTCCGGCACCGCGATCACCGACAGGACGGCCGTCTCCTTGACCAGGATCACCGCCATGTTCACGCATTGCGGCAGGACCAGCATGGTCATCTCGGGGACGAGGATGCGCCGGACGATCTGGGCCCGGGTGAGGCCCACGCAGTGCGCGGCCTCGACATGGCCCCGCGGCACGGCGGCAAAGCCCGCCCGGAAGATCTCGGAGAAGTAGGCGGCGGCGTAGACGGTCAGGCCGAGGAGCCCGGCCGGCACCGGATCGAGGCTGAGCCCGACATACGGCCCGCCGAAATAGAGCAGGAAGATCTGCACGAGGAACGGGGTGCCGCGCAGGACCTCGACCACGAGCCGCAGGGCGAGGCCGAGGGGCGCGGGCCCGAAATGCCGCAGCGCGGCGACGACGAAGCCGAGGACGACGCCCATCGCCGCCGCGGCGAGCCAGATGCCGAGCGTGACCTTGAGCCCCGACAGGATGGCGGGCAGCGCCGCGAGGACGACCGAGACGTCGAAGCTCATGCGAGACGCCCCCGGCGCAGCGCGCGCTCCGTCAGGCTGCCGCCGGCCGCAACCAGCCAGTTGATCGCCAGGTAGAGGCCGCCCGCGGCCGAGTAGAACAGGAGCGGCTCGTAGGTCGAGGCGGCGAGGTTCTGGGCCGTGCGCGTCAGCTCGACGACGCCGACCACCGAGATCAGCGAGGACGCCTTCAGGATCAGGATCGCCTCGTTGACGAGCGCCGGGACGGTGAGCCGCAGCGCGATCGGCGCGCGGATGCGGCGGAACTGCTGCCAGGGCGACAGGCCGGCCATGTCGGCGGCCTCCAGCAGGCCGCGCGGTACGCTGGTGAAGCCGCCACGCAGGTTCTCCGCCTGGTAGGCGGCGGTGCAGAGCGACAGCCCGATCAGCGCCGCCACCACGCTCGGCACCGCGAGCCCGAGGACCGGCAGGAGGTTGTAGATCAGGAGCAGCTGGACGAGGAGCGGAACGCCCCGGAAGAAGCTCACGAACAGGGTCGCCGGCCAGCGCAGCCACGGCCGCGGCGAGAGCTTGGCGGCGCAGACCAGGAGGCCGATCAGGAGGCCGATCGCGATCGCCGCGACGCTGATGGCGACCGTGTAGCCGGCCGCCTTGAGCATCAGTTCGAACAGCCGGGGGGACATCGGGCGCTCGAGACCGGCCGCCGCGTCAGAAGCTCGGCTCGGGCGCGACGTCCGGCGTGTCGAACGCGGTGCCGAACCACTTCTCCTGCAGCTTCTTCATGCGGCCGTCTGACTTGATCTTGACGAGCGCGGTCTGCACGGCATCGAGCAGGGCCTGATCGTCGGGCTTCTTGGTGCCGATATAGCCGAAATAGCTCTTCTGGCCGAAGGGCGGCTTGACGACCGCGAAGGTGCCGGGCTGCTTCGAGGCGACGTAGGCGATGTTCGGCAGCGAGTTCGCCACCGCCGCGATGCGCCGCGCCGCGAGGTCCGCATAGGCCTCGTTGAAGCCCGGATATTCGCGCATCTCGACCGGCTTCGGCAGGGTCGCCGCGTAGGTCTTGAGCTGGGCGAGCTGGGCCGTCGCCTTGCCGGCGCCGACGGTCTTGCCGGCGATGTCCTCGGGCTTCTGGATCGAGTCGTCCTTCGCCCCCTTCAGGATGGCGACGGTCGCCTCGGCGACCGGGGACAGGAACCGGTAACGCTCCAGGCGCGCCTTGGTGATGGTGGCGGGCCCCGCCACCATGTTGAACTGGCCCGCCTCGAGGGCCGGCAGCACGCCGTCCCAGGGCAGCTCCACCCACTTGATCTTGACGCCGAGCTCCTTGCCGACCTCCGCGAAGGCGTCGACGTTGAAGCCGGCATGCTCGCCGGTCGCGTCGATGAAGTCGAAGGGCGCGAAGGCCGTCTCGGTGCCGACCTTGAGGACGCCCTCGGCCTTGACGCGCGCCAGCGCGTCCTTGGCTTGCGCGTCCTGGGCCTGGGCCATCGCCGGGACGGCCATCACCAGACCGAGGCCGAGAGTGATCTGCACGAAGAGACGCTTGTTCACGCGGGCCTCCCACAGGACCGGTCGGCGCGAAGGGGCGAGGCCGACGGGTTAATATGATTAGACATAAGGACGGCTGCCGATCCTGATGTCAATCGTGGCTCATCCGGCGGGATGCGAAAAAACGCGGCATCCGGTGGCGTCCGGAGCGCCTCCCGGGATCGTCCGGTCGACCCGCCAGGGCGCGGCGCCGCCGGATCGGGAGCGGGTCTCCGCCCAAACTTCGTGCAGCCGCGACGGGCGCGCCAATGCCAGTGGGGCCGGCACCGCGCGAACGCAACGGCCGGTGGCATCCCGGCGGTGGAAATCCCTGCGTCAATGATGCGGTTATACCGGGTGGTGAGTATTTTTCCTCGGAACAGGTTAGCGCGCGATCTGTTTGTGACCCACCGTCGCCGTACCGGCGACGGGGCCGAAGGGCGGCTCGCGTCGCCGGAAGGAAGAGGGACATGAGCAAGGGATATCCGTCGATGACCGCCCTGCTGGGCCTCCTGGCGGTCGCCGGCTACCAGAACCGGGACAAGCTCGCCGAGTGGCTGGGCGGTCCCGACCGGGACCTCCACCGGTCGAGCGTGCCCCCGGTGCCGCAGGCCCGGCCCGCCCCCGGCGCGACGTTGCCGGCAGGCCTGGAGCGCGTCCTCGGCGGGGTGGGGTCGGCCGGGGTCGGCGGCCTCCTGGCGAGCGGCCTGAGCGAACTCGTCGAGCACTTCACGCATGGCGGCCACGGCGCGACCGCGCGGTCCTGGGTCGACCAGGGCGCCAACCAGGCCATCGCCGAGGCGGACCTCGAGCGCGCGATCGGCCCGACGACCCTCGACCACCTGATCCACCAGACCGGCCTGAGCCGGTCGGAGATCCTGGCGCGCCTGTCGCGCGACCTGCCTTCCGCGATCGATCGCTACGCGACCGACGGGCGCCGCCTCGGCTGAGCCCGGCGTCGTCCGGTGCGCGGCGGCCCCTCCGGGACGCGGCCGCGCACCGGAGCCGACCGGACCTCCGCGACGCCGGGAGAGCGCCCGGGAAGAGACAAGCCCCAGGAGAGACCGCGTCCATGATCGCTCGCCTGCACCGCATCCTCGTCACCGCGCTGATCGGCGCCCTCATGGGCCTCGGGGTGATCCGGGCGCTGTTCGGAGGGCGCCAGAAGGCCAGGATCGCGGCGCCGGACCGGGGACGCGACCTCGTCGCCGTCCCGGTACCGGTCGCCCGGACGGCGGGCCGTCGGCGCATGGCCGCCGCGGGGCTCGCTGGCTTGCTGCTCGCCTCGGGCGCGGCCTGGATCGTCCTCCTCGACCCCGACGCGCGCCCGCGGCCGGGGTCGGTCACCCAGGAGGGCCGGGGACGGCCGCTCGCCGCGCTGTCGCCCGCCCGGCCCGGCGGCGGAGCCGCGCCGGCACCGCAAGCGGACATGCCCGCAGGTCCTGCTCCGCGCGACGCGGTGCCGACGCCCGGGGCGGGAGCCGACGCGCAGGGACGCGTTACCGCAACCCCGCCCGCACCGAGCTTCGACGTCGTGCGCGTCGAGCCGAACGGCGACGCCGTGATCGCCGGCCGGGCGGCGCCGAACGCCACCGTCGAGCTACTCGTCGACGGCCGGCCCGTGGCGAGCGCCCGGGCCGATGCCGCCGGCCGCTTCGCCGTCCCGCCCCAGGCGCTTCCGAGCGGCGGCAGCGAGGTCACGCTGCGGGCGGTCGACGCCGACGGCCGCGAGCAGCGCTCCCCGGTCCGGGTCGCCGTGGTGGTCGCGCCCGCAAAGGATGCCCGGCCGCTCGTCGCCCTCACGTCCCCCGACGCCCCGACCCGGGTGCTGTCGCAGCCGGATCGCCCGCAGGAGGCCCGGTCGGGCACGGCCGCCGAGCCGGGACAGCAGGCGCCGCGCGAGGGCGAGGCGGGTCGTCCGGCCGGCAAGACACCGTCGAGTGCCTCTCAGGCCCGGGCGGACGAGCCGGAAGCGGGTGCGGGCGCGGTGGCACCGCCGACGATCCTCAGCATCGATTCCCATCCGGGCGGACGGCTGTTCGTCACCGCGCGGGCGCCCGCCGGCGCGGCGATCAGGCTGTACCTGAACGACACGCTGATCGCCCCGGCCACCGTGGCGCCCGACGGCACCGTGACCTTTGCCATCGGGCGGGGCGTGAAGCCGGGTGCCTACACGGTCCGGCTCGACCGGATGGACCCTGCGACCGGGGCGGTCCGGGCCCGCGCCGAGGTTCCGTTCACGGCGCCCGATCCGGCGCATGACGGCGGGGTCGAGTACGCCGCCCCGAATACCGCGGCACCCGGGTACGCCGCACATCCCGGCACGGCGCCGCCCGTGCCGGGGCAGGGGACGGCCGAGGCCCGGTCCGGCCGGCCGGCCGTCGTCGATCCGCTCGAGACGTCGAGCACGCGCGGCCGCGGAGGCGACGGGACGGCTGCGACCGTCCACGTCCCCGAGGTCGCCACGGCCCGCATCGCGCGGGGCGACAGCCTGTGGAGGATCAGCCGGCGCGCCTACGGCGAGGGCGACCGCTACACGGTGATCTACGACGCGAACCAGGACCAGATCCGCGATCCCGACCTCATCTATCCGGGACAGGTCTTCGTCCTGCCGAGCGACGGCGCCTCCGAGCGGCGCGACTGACCCCGGGACCCGGCGCGCCGCCGCGCCGGATCGCCCGATCCTCGAATCCGAAGCGTGCCGGTTAACGGCACGGTCAGCCCGAGATGGTACGACAGACCGATTGGGCGTCGAGCCGGGGCGATAAATGGCGAGGGCGGTAAGCAAGTCTTGGGTCGGATCCCGGAGCCGGTCTCGCAGCCGGAGCAAGTCCTGGGGTAAGGGCGAGTTATATGAAACCCTCTGCCTGCTGATCATCGGCGCCGGCTGCTACCTCATCGGCAGCGTCCTGGGCATCTTCGAGGTCGTGATCGCTTTCTCGCTGCGGCACGGCCTGCTCGACCTCGTCATGCTGGCCGGCTGCATGGGCATCGCGCTGTTCGGGGCGATCATCCGCAAGTCGCTGACGCTGCGCCGCACGATGCTGGAGCGCGACGCGGCGGCCAGGCAGGCCGAGGCGATCGCGCGCCACGACGCCCTGACGGGTCTGACCAACCGGCGCCACTTCGTCGAGGCGGTGGAGAGGGCGCGGGAGCGGATGGGCGAGGGCGAGCGCGCCGCGGTGTTCCTGATCGACCTCGACCGCTTCAAGCCCGTCAACGACCTCTACGGCCACGCCGCCGGCAACGCGGTCCTGTGCACGGTGGCCGACCGCCTCCAGGAGCTGCTGCCGGCCGGCGGCATGGCCGCGCGCCTGGGCGGCGACGAGTTCGCCCTGCTTGTGCCGTTCATGGGTAGCCTCGAGACCATCAAGCGGCTGGCCCAGCAGGCGATCGCGAGCCTCACCACGCCGATCGGCTGGAACGACGGCGAGGTCAAGATCGGCGCGACCATCGGCATCGCCCTCGTCACCGCCGAGCACGATGCGGATGCGCTCCTGCACGCGGCCGACCTGGCGATGTACCAGGGCAAGCGCGAGGGCCGCGGTACCTTCCGGGTGTTCGAGGACGCCATGGACACCGAGCTGCGCGAGCGGGCGGCGCTCGAGGCGGAGCTGCGCGAGGCCGTCGAGCGCGGCGAGATCGAGCCGTTCTACCAGCCGGTCGTCGCGCTGCCGGGGCGCGACTGCGTCGGCTTCGAGGTGCTGGCGCGCTGGCGCCACCCGACCCGCGGCCTGCTCGGCCCCGACCAGTTCATCGGGATCGCCGAGGAGACCGGCATGATCGCCGACCTCAGCTACCGGCTGCTGCAGCAGGCGTGCCGGGACGCGGTATCCTGGCCCTCGCACCTGCAGCTGGCGATCAACATCGCGCCCCAGCAGTTCCAGGATCGCGGCCTCGCGCAGCGCCTCCTCGGCATCCTGGCCGAGACCGGTTTCTCGCCCCGGCGCCTGGAGGTCGAGATCACCGAGAGCGCCCTGGTGCAGGATCTCGAGGCGGCGCGCACCACCCTGACGTCGCTGCAGAACCTCGGCGTGCGCATCGCGCTGGACGATTTCGGCACCGGCTATTCGAGCCTCTACCACCTGCGCGAGCTGAAGTTCGACAAGCTCAAGATCGACCGCTCCTACGTCGACACCATCACCCTGAGCGAGGAGCGCGCCAAGCTGGTGGACGCCATCATCAGCCTCGGGCGCAGCCTGGGCCTCGTGACGACGGCCGAGGGCATCGAGACGGATGCCAGCGTCGACTGGCTCTCCGGCCAGGGCTGCGACTTCGGCCAGGGCTACCTGTTCGGCAAGCCGATGCCGAAGGAGGAGATCGACACGCTGCTCGAGGCGGGCGCGGTCCTGCCGCAGGACGCGCCTGCTGTCGCCGCAACAACCTCGTCCAGGGTCAAGGCTTCATCCCAGGACGAGGGCCCGGCCGGGGACAGGGGTGCCACCAAGCCCGGCGCCCCGTCGATCCCGGACCATGCGATCATCCGGTACGGCCGGGTGCGCGCCGCCTGAATCCGGACGCGGTCTCGCGCCGGGAGAGGAGGCGGGCGTCGCTCAGGCGCGCCGGTCCTCGCAACCGTCCGGCCGGTGGAACCGCGCGAAGCGCTGCGCCAGCACCGGCAGGACCGTGAGGTTCAGGAGCGTCGAGCTGGCGAGACCGCCGAGGATCACGATCGCCATCGGACCCTCGATCTCGCGACCGGGCTCGCCGGCGCCGAGCGCGAGCGGCAGGAGACCGAGGCCGGTGACCAGGGAGGTCATCAGGATCGGCACGAGGCGGTCGGCGGCGCCCTCGATCGCCGTGGCGGCGCCCCAGGGCCGGCCCTCGACGAGGACGAGGTGCTCGTAATGCGCGACCATCATGATCGTGTTGCGCAGCGAGATGCCGAACAGCGTGACGAAGCCGACGACGACCCCGAGGGAGACGAGGCCGCCGGTCGCGGCCACCGCCAGCACGCCGCCGACGAAGGCGAAGGGCAGGTTGACGAGGATCAGCGCTAGGTTGGCGGGCGACCCGGTGACGACCGCGAGCAGCAGCAGGATCCCGATCCCGGACAGCCCGGCATAGAGCGCGAGGTCGCGGCGGGCCTGTGCCTGCGCCTCCGCCGCTCCCCCGACGCCGACATAGACGCCCGGCGGCAGCTTCACTTCGCGGGCGATCTTGCGCTTCACGGCCTCGGTGAACGAGGCGACGTCCCGGCCCTCGACGTTCGCGGTCACCACCCGCACCCGCCGGGCCCCGTGATGGGCGACGGCGTAGCGCCCGACCGTCTCGTAGACGTCGGCGACCTGCGACAGGCGGATGATGCTGCCCCCGGGGGTGCGAAGCGGCAGGTCGCCGAGGCTCGACAGCCGCGAGCGGGCGGCCGGATCGAGGACGACCACGACGTTGAACACCGCGTTGCCCTCGTAGGACTGGCCGACCGTGTCGCCCTGGAAGGCGGTGCGGGCGAGCTCCAGCACCTCGATCGCGTCGAGGCCCCAGTGGCGCAGGTCGGCGGGGCGCAGGGAGAGGTTGATCTGCGGCAGGCCGGCCGGCGAGCGGAGCTGGATGCCGACGGCACCCCGGACCTCCGCGAGCTCCCGGGCCACGTCCCGGGCCGCCGCCTCGATCCGGTCGAGGTCGGTCCCGTAGACGCTCACCACCACCGGGGCGGTGAAGCCCGACACCACCTCCTCGATGCGCTCGGTGAGGAAGGTCTTGAGCGAGAAGGTCGCGCCGGGCGTCGCCGCCATCAGCGCGCGGATCGCGGCCTCGGCCCGCTCCTGGGCCTGCCCGTCGAGATCCGGCGCGAGGTCGATGTGGATCTCGCTCTCGTGCGTCCCGCCGAGGTCGTAGCCGGCTTCCGCCCGGCCGACCTGCTGGGCGACGGCCCGCACCTCGGGGATCGCCTTCAAGCCCGCCGTGACGTGGCCGCCGAGCCGCAGGGTCTCCTGCAGGGAGGTGCCCGGGGCGGTCGCCATGTGCAGGATGAAGTGCCCCTCCTTGAGGTCGGGCAGGAAGGCGCCGCCGAAGGACGGCACCGGCACGGCGCTGGCGAGGACCGCGAGGAGCCCCGCCGCGGCGACGAGGGCCGGGTGCCGCGCCAGGGCCCGCAGCAGCCGGACATAGGCGCCGCGCACCGCCCGGGCGACCGGCGGCTCCCGCGCCGGCAGGGTCTTGCGCGGCTGGGTCCCGTCCGGCGGGGTTTTGCGCCCCGCGAGCAGCAGGCGCGCCAGGGCCGGGGTGACGGTGAGCGCCACCACCAGGGAGGCCAGGACCGCCAGGATGTAGGCGAGCGCCAGGGGCCCGAAGAGGCGGCCGGGCACGCCGGTGAGCGCCAGCACCGGCAGGAACACCAGCAGCACCGCGAAGGTCGCGTAGGCGACCGAGACCCGGACCTCCAGGATGGCGTCGAGCACCACCCCGGCCTCCGGTCGGGGCGCGGCGAGGCGCCGGTTCTCCCGCAGGCGGCGCATCGCGTTCTCGACGCCGATCACCGCGTCGTCCACCACCTCGCCGATCGCGATGGCGAGCCCGCCCAGCGTCATCGTGTTGAGGCTGAGGCCGAAGGCGCCGAGCACCAGGACCGCGCCGATGAGCGAGAGCGGGATCGCCGTCGCGCTGATCAGCGCCGTGCGCCAGTCGAACAGGAAGACCACCAGGACCGCGACGACGAGGATCCCGCCGAGCGCCAGGGCCTGGAGGACATGGCCGGTGGCCTGGGCGACGAATTCGGCCGGGCGGAAGAGGTCGTCGCGCAGGACGATGCCGTCCTTGGCAAGCCCGGGCCGCAGCTCGGCGAGGGCCGCCTCGACCCCGGCCGCGGCCTCGACGGTGTTGGCGCCGTATTGCGCACCGATCATCATCAGGACGCCCGGCTTGCCGTCGACCAGGGCGGCGCTGATCGCCGGCTCCGGGCCGTCCACCACGTCGGCGACGTCGCCCAGCACCACGCTGGCGCCGCCCTCGTTGATCAGCACCGTGCGGGCGACCGCCGCCGGCGTCACCGACTGCCCTTCGGTCTGCAGGGTGATGCGCTGGTTGACCGTGTCGATGAAGCCGGCGCCGCGCACGCCCGTCGCCTTGCGGCCGGCGGCGAGAACGTCGGCGAGCCCGATGCGGAAGCGGACGAGGTCCTGCGGCCGGACCTGGATGCGGATCGAGCGGACGTCGCCGCCATAGACCAGCACCTCGCCGACCCCCGGCACGGCGAGCAGGCGCAGGCGCACCCGCCAGTCGGCGACGGTCCGCAGGTCCATGAGGGAGCGCGAGTCCGAGGTCAGCCCGGCGAGCAGGATCGCGCTCGTCGAGGAGGTGAGCGCCGTCATCGTCGGCGCGGCCACGCCCTGCGGCAGCCGCCCGGCGACGCCCGCCAGCCGCTCGCCGACGAGCTGGCGCGCCCGATGGATGTCGGTGCCGGCGCGGAACGTCGCGGTCACCACCGAGACGCCCTGGATCGCGTTCGACCGCAGGCTCGCGAGGCCGGGCAGGCCGTTGACGGCGCCCTCGACGGCCTGGGTGACCAGCACCTCGACCTGCTCGGGGTTGAGGCCGGGCGCCTCGGTCTGCACCGTGACGCTGGGCGGGGCGAATTCCGGGAAGACGTCGTACTTGGCTGAAGTCAGGGCGGCCAGACCGTAGACGACGAGGGCCAGCGCCAGGGCGACGACGATCCCCGGCCGGCGCACGGCGAACCGCACCAGGGCCGCCTGCAGGCCGGACGGGCCGGCGGGGGCCGGAGGCGGCGCGGCCGCGTTCGGATCCGTCATGGTCGCTCGGTCGGGGTCATTCGGACGCCGTCGGGTTCGTCGGACCGCGCATCAATCGTCGTCGGCATCGCCGGAGGCCTGGACCTGGCCCTTCAGCTCCTCGGTGAGCACGACCTGCGGCCCGGTCACGACGATGTCGATCTCCCCGTCGAGGTCGTCGACCACGTAGCGGTCGGCGGAGACCGCCGCGTCCGGCTTGAGGGGATGGCGGACGAAGGCGTCGGGTCCGATGCGGCGGTAGATCCAGGCGCGCCCCTGCCAGTGGACCACCGCGCTCTCGGGCACGGCGATCCCGACCGCCTCCTGCGGCGAGGTCAGGAAGGCCTGCACGCTCATGCCGGGCAGGAGGCCGCTGTCGCCGGCGGCGAGGTAGAGGTAGCCGAGGCCCTGGATGCGCTGGTCGGCCCGGGTCGCCGGCGAGACGAGGCGCAGGGGCACCCGCTCGCTCTGGGGCGGCACCTCGGCGGAGGCGTCGGCCGGGGGCGGCTTTGGCGCCTCGCCGGAGGGCAGCGTGACCTGCACCAGGAGGTCGGCGCGTTCGATCAGCCGGGTGACGAGGGGCGCCCGCTCGACGACGGCCCGGCCCAGCACCGGCCCCCATTCCTGCTGCGCCGTGGCGGCGATGGTCCGCACCTGCGACTCGGCGGCCGCGACCGCCGCCTCGTCGGTGGCGGCGGTACCCTCGACCGTCTCGCGCTGGGCGCCCGACACGACCGTGGTGCCGAGGGTGCGCGCCCGGCGCAGGGCCCCGGCCGAGACCTCCGCCCGCGCCCTGGCGGTGCGCAGGGCGGCGACCGCCCCGGCGTAGCTGTTGGTCAGGTCGGTGACGCGGGCCGGATCGAGCACGCTGCCATAGGCCGGGATCTCGATCCGGTGCGGCTGCCGCGCGAGGCGGGCGGTGGCGATCCCGATGCGGGCCCGCTCCTCGGGGGTCAGCCGCACGACGACGCGGCCGCCCTCGGACGACACGCGCGCCGGCCCCTGGCCCTGCGCCGGCACGACCCCGCCGCCCACGCACAAAGCCAGCACCGCGGACCGCATCGCCCGTCGCATCGTCGCGCCTCTCCCGTCCCGGCTCCGCTTCTAAGCAGACTTGGCTTCGCAGGCCAACGCTTCGTCGGCTTTGAACCTTGTTGTGTCGCAGACTTTTGCCGCAAGACCGCCGGCCGCTTTTTGCGGAGTCTGCCCGGTGCGGATTCCAGGCCGGGGCAGGGTGGCGCCTCAGGGAACGGGCTCGGGGTTGGACCTCGCGCCCGGCGTCACCGACCGCTCGACCCACGCATCCAGGAGGAGGTGCGGCAGCGTCAGGGCGGCGAGGAGCTGGAGGGTCAGGGCGAGCAGCCGCTCGGGACCGGGCGCCTGCGGGTAGGTCGGCCAGAGGAGGAGGCCGACGAGGAGCGTGAGCCCGAAGACCGGCAGCGCCAGCACGACCGCCCGACCCATCCGGTCGACGGCCGGGGCGCGGGTGGGGTCGCCGGCGAGCGCCCGCATGTGGCGCGGCGCGTGCAGGCAGACGAAGTAGAGCCCGAAGGCGCTGAGCGGCGGCAGGACCAGGAAGGCGAGGGCGAGACCGGCGAGCTCGCGGAGAAGCCGGGGCGCCGGCCGCGCCGCGAGGAGCCAGACGAGCGCGAGGCAAAGCCAGGCCCGGGCGAAGAACCCCCACCAGCCCGGCAGCACAGGCATCGCGGTGTCGGTCACGACCGCGAAAATGCGGGCAGTGGCCTCGGGCCGGGCCAGTGCCGGGAGCGCGATCGGCAGGCCGCCGCGCACCAGGGCCTCGACCGGGCGGCCCGGCCCGGCATCCTCGCGGCCGAAATGCAGGACCGAGAGGGCGAGGAATCCCGCCAGGGTCGCCTCGGGGGCGAGCCGCCAGGCGACCAGCACCGCGGCGGTGAGCGCGAGATAGGGCGCGGCGAAGACCGGGAACCAGGCCCGCCCGAAGCGCGGGCGCAGGAGCGGCTTGGCCACCTCGCCGTCGAGGGCGCCGTGCGGCACCCCGAGTCCGATGACGAGGACCAGCACGGCGAGCCAGCCCGCCTCCTGCGGCAGCAGGGCGGTCGCGGCGAGGAGGAGGGCGGCGGCGGGGAGCAGGCAGGACGCCGCCCCCCGCCAGGCGGCGGGCCGCGGCACCGGGGCGCCGGCCACCGCCGGGATCGGGGAGGGCCGGCGCATCGCGTCCGCCTACTCGGCCGCCGCGAGGTGGGGACGCACCGGGGCGGCCTTGCCCTCGGCGAGGTCGCGCTCGACGCGCTTGGCGGTCTGGACGGTGGCCATCAGGCCGTAGACGACCTTGGCCACGAGATCGAGCACCGCGATGATGCCGAGGCCGAGCGCCGGCCCGAGCAGGCCGAGCCCGTCGTCGCCGAACAGCAGCACGACCGGGTAGGCGAGCCAGATCACCGACAGGAACACGGCGTTGCGCAGGAAGTCGGCCCGGGTGTCGTCCCGCTCGTGGGCGTTCTCCTCGCGCAGCTGCACGAAGATCCCGTAATAGACCGCCAGGAAGGCGCCGCAGGAGATGGCGAACCAGGTCCATTTGAGCCACGCCACCTGGCTGAGGCCGAAGACCAGCGCGGTGACGATCATGATCAGGTCGGAGCCGATCATCCCGCCGACGACCGCGCGGCGGCGCATCCCGCTATGCATCGCGGTATTGGCGAGGCCGAGCAGCAGGAGCGGCGTCGTGAACGACCAGTCGATGTAGCGCGCGAAGTAGAACGCCCGCGTGGCCGTGCCGGCATCCGGCCCGGCCGGCAGGAGGATGCTGCCCTGGCCGGTCGCCATCGCGAAGTACGAGCAGGCGGCGATGATCGGCACCAGGCCGTGGATGATGGTATCGGCCTCCTCGGCCGGGGTGCGCCGCTTGCCGATGAACAGGATCAGGGCGGCGCCGATGCTCATGCCGGCGAAGCCGACCCAGAGCCAGAATTGCGGTGACATCAGTTCGTCCGTTGCTCGAAAAGCCAGCCCCATCGCAACGGTCCCGAGCGGACAGCAGCAAGGCGGCACGGAAACACAGCATCGGTCGTGAAGTTCCGCACGGTGAGAACGCAAATCTGACGCAGAACTGCGGAATTTCTGATTGATCGATTACGAATAATCTAATTCTTGACCGAATGTTTCCATCCGGTTTCCAGCGGCACGGGTCGCCGTCTCACGCTCTGTTCGATCGATCGCAACGACGCCGGAAGACTTTGGACGATGCGCGGGACGAACGGGAACCGCCCGGTGCGGCGCCCCGATCATGTACGGAGCATCAGTATTCGCGCGGCTCGGGAGCGACCTCTCGCGAGCCGAGGCACCGGAACGCACGCCTCGACGGCGGAGGGCCTCGCGGCCGGTCGTCACCCGCGGCGCTTGTCGCGCACCGCCTCCTTGGTGCGGACGAGGGCGGCCTCCGCCGATTTCACGTCGCGCTGCGCGACCAGGACGAAGATCGCGTCGAGGATGTTGAGCTGGGCGATGCGCGCCGCGGCGTTCTCGCCCAGCAGCGGCGAGCCGCGGGCCGTCGAGCACAGCACCACGTCGGCGGCCTCGGCGAGCGGCGAATGCGAGTAGTTGGTGATCGCGATGGTGCGCGCGCCCCGGCGCCGGGCGATCTGGAGCGCCTCCAGCGTCACCAGGGTCGCCCCCGAATGCGAGAAGCCGATCGCCACGTCCCGGGTGCCGAGCAGCGCGGCCGACATCGCCATCATGTGGGCGTCGTCGTAGACCGAGGCGTGGATGCCGATGCGCAGGAACTTGTGGGCGACGTCGCGGGCGATCTGGGCCGAGCCGCCGACACCGTAGAGGTCGCGCCGGCGGGCGTCGGCGATGAAGTCGGCCGCGCGCTCGAAGGCGGCGACGTCGGCGATGGCGAGCGTCTCCTCCAGCGCCTGGATCGAGGCCCGGAAGACCTTGCTGACGATCTCGGCGCCCGAATCGTCGGGCGAGAGCTCGTCGTGCATCTCGGCGTCCGAGACGCGGACGTAGTCGGCGACGTTCTGGCGGAAGTCGCGGTAGCCGGAGAAGCCCAGCTTCTTGGCGATCTTGACCACCATCGCCTCCGAGACCCCGGCGGTCTCGGCCACGTCCTTGAGGGCGGTCTCGACGCTGAAATCGCGCCGGCCGAACACGCTGTCGACGACCTTCGCCTCGAGCGGCGTCAGGTTCGGTCGCATCATGCGGATCCGCGGCCCGACCGACTTCGGATCCATCACCTCGTTCATCGGGTCCGTCTCCTTGCCGGATGCACTGCTTTAATACCCTCGTGCCTCGGCATCGATGCCCATTCGGCCTAGCCTCGCGCCGTCGAACGGACCCGTTCAAAGGCGCGGCGGAATCACAGCCTGCTCGCCTTGAACCGAAACCTTTGTCCCACTCTAGACCTCATCCTGAGGTTTTAGTCCATCAAGGATGGACTGACCTCGAAGGAGACCTCCAGATAGCGATGAGATCCCTGGAGCCCTCCTTCGAGGTCAGTCGATCACAGATCGACTGACACCTCAGGATGAGGTTGTGCATGGGAAAGAAAAGTATTGCGCGACATGAATTATCTCCATCAAACAGGCTCCCACATCTCAGGATGAGGGTGCGAGTGGAATGAGAGCGTTTGCTCCAGTCGAACGCTCCCTCAGACGACCCCCTTGCGCAGGATGAAGCAGCCATACGGGCCGGGATCGGAGGTGCGCACCACCGCGAAGGCCTGCCGGGCGGCGGCGTAGAAGTCGAACCGCTCCAGGGCCTCGACGAGGACCGGGCGGCCCTCGGCGCGGTCGGCGGCCTCCTGCATCCGCTCGTGGGCGGGCATCAGCCGGTCCGGGTCGCCGACCACCTTCATCCGCTTCACGGGCGCCGGCACGAAGGTGTCGAGCGGCATCACCGACAGGATCGCCTCCGCGGCGCGGGGGAGATCGCAGCCGGCCATGTCGATGACGCGGCCGTGGACGGTGTGGCGGGCGATGCTGGCGGCGGGGTGGTTGACGTCGCAGATCAGGAGATCGTCGCCGTGCCCCATCGCCATCAGCATGCCGAGCATCTCGGCCGACAAGGCCCGGTCCAGTCCCTTGAGCATCTTCGTCCTCTCGAACGGTACGGAGGCGCGCCGCGTCAAGCTTGCGGCGGCGCGGGGCGCAGCACCGGCGCGCGCAAGCCGGCGAGCAGCGGACGCAGCTGGTCGCGCACCGCCGCGATCAGGCTGACCGAGAGCAGGATCCCGCCCCAGACCGCCAGCGTCAGGAACTGGCTGAGATCGAGGAGGACGCAGGCCGTCGAGATCAGCTGAAGCACGACCAGGGCCAGGACCAGCCCGCCGACCCGGCCGAAGCCGCCCGTCGGCGAGATGCCGCCGAGCACGCAGGCCAGGATCGTGACGAGGAGGTAGCTCTCGCCGTAGGCCGCGTTGGCGGAGTTGAAGCGCGCCATCATGACGAACCCGGCGGTCGCCGCGACGAGCGAGGTCAGGACGTAGATGCGCAGCAACGCCGCCCGCGTGTCGATGCCGGAGAAGCGCACCGCCTGCTGGTTCGAGCCCATCAGGGTCAGCACCACGCCGAACGGCGTGCGGGTGAGCAGGATGCCGAGGGTGAGCGCGACGAGCCCGAGCAGCAGGAGCGGCGTCGGGACGCCGAGCACCGAGCCGCTGCCGATGAACAGGATGGCGGGCGGGAAGTCGGAGACGACGCTGCCGCGGGTGAGCCCGATCGCCAGGCCCTTGACCAGCGTCATGGTCCCGAGGGTCGCCAGGATCGGCGAGACGCGCAGGTAGCCGATCAGGGTGCCGTTGAGGAGACCGACGAGGGCTGCCGCCGCGAGCCCCGCCACGAGCGCCCCCGCCTCGTACGCGACGAGGAGGGCGCCGCCCGCGCCGTCGGGGGCGGATTTCAGCACCGCGGCCGCCGCGAGCGCGGCGAGGTTCGCGGTCGCGATGATCGACAGATCGAGGCCGCCGGAGAGCAGCGTCACCATCATGGCGAGCGACAGGAGGCCGAGCTCGGGCAGCTGGAAGGCCATCGAGCGCAGGCCCGCCGGGGCGAAGAGCCGGTCGCCGACGAGCGGCGCGACGGCGAGGCACAGGACGGCCAGGAGGCCCAGCAGCCGCAGGTTGGTGCGGCCGACGGTTCGCAGGAGGAAGTCCGGCATCAGGCGAGCCCCGGGGAATCGTGCCAGCGGCGGCGGGCGCGGGCCGCCATGCCGGCGACGGCGGCGACGATGACGAGGCCGGTGAAGAAGTCCGTCCAGTAGGACGACACGCCGAGCAGCGCGAGGCCGTTCTTCATGATGACGACGAGGGCGAGGCCGAGGATCGCGCCGAGGACCGAGCCGTGGCCGCCGTCGAGGCTCGCCCCGCCGAGCACGGCGGCGGCCACGACCTCGAGCTCGCGCCCGACCAGCGCGGTGGGCGACACCGACTGGGTGTACTGGGCCTGGACCAGGGAGGCGAGGCCGGCGACGAGGCCCATATAGCCGTAGACGAGCAGATTGAGGCGGGTCGTGCCGAAGCCGACGCGCCGGGCCGCCTCCGGGTTGCCGCCGAGCGCGAAGACCTGCCGGCCGAAATGGGTCCGGTTGAGCAGGAACCAGGCGCTCGCGAAGGCGAGCACCAGCGCCCAGATCTGCAGGCTGATCGCGTAGACGTTGCCCTTGGCGTCGGTGGTGACGAAGAGGTCGACCGGGTCGCCGAACCAGGCCGGCAGGGTGAAGATGTCCTGGCCCCGGGTTACGGTGAGCAGGATGCCGTAGATCACGCTCTGCGTGGCGATGGTGACGATGATGCTGGCGATGCCGAGCGTGCTCACCAGGAAGCCGTTGACGAGGCCGAGAGCGAGCCCGATCCCGCCGGCGATGGCGACGATCTCGCCCCAACCGGCCCCGCTCGCGTTGGCGACGGTGAGCGCGGCGTATTGCGCCACCGAGGCGACCGCCGCGAACGAGATGTCGATGCCGCCGGCGATCAGGACGACGAGCAGCCCCGAGACCAGGATGCCGTTGAACGCCGTCGCGTTCAGCATCTCCAGGACGTTCTGGACGCTCAGAAAGTTCGGCCTGAGCGCGGTCAGCACCACGACCATGCCGAGGACGACGAGCCCGAGCCAGAGTTCCTGCGGCGCGCGCCCGCCGCGCGTTGCGTTACGCATGGACCATCCTCCTCAAGTCGGGCTCGGCGACGTGATGCGCCATGACCTCGCCGGTCAGCCGGCCGTCCCGCATCACCAGGATCCGGTCGCAATGGTAGAGGACCTCGGGGATCTCGTCGGAGATCATGATGACGGCGAGCCCCTGCGCCGCGAGGTCCTTCACGAGCTGGTAGATGCCGTCCTTGCCGTGCAGGTCGACGCCGACCGTCGGGCTGTCGAGGATCAGCACGCGGGGCTTGGTGGCGAGCCACTTGGCGATCACCACCCGCTGCTGGTTGCCGCCCGAGAGCGTCCTCACCGGATCGTCCGGGGTGCCGATCTTGATCGCGAGGTCGCGGATCCAGTCGCGGATCAGGCCGGCCTCGCGGCGCCGCCGCAGGAGGCCGAGGCGGTCCTTCAGCGTGTCGAGCACCGTGACCGTGACGTTGGCGCCGATCGACTGCTCGAGGACGAGCGACAGGGACAGCCGGTCCTCCGGCACGTAGGCGATGCCGCGCGCGATGGCGTCGCGGTTGGAGCGAAACGTCACCGGCTCGCCGTCGATCCGGATGCTGCCGGCATCCGGCGCGTTCATGCCGAAGAGCGACAGCGCCAGCTCGGTCCGGCCGGAGCCGAGGAGGCCGGTCAGGCCGAGGATCTCGCCGGGATAGAGCGCGAAGCCGACATCCCGGTACTCGCCCGCCTTGCACAGGCCCTCGACGGAAAGGACCGGACGCTCGCGCGGGACCGCGCGGTCCCGGGTCTCGTAGGTGAAGGACTTGCCGGACATCAGCACGGCGAGGCGCTGCTCTGTCATGTCCTTGGCGTCGTAGGTGCCGAGCTTCACGCCGTCGCGGATCACCGTGACCCGCTCGGCGATCTCCAGCACCTCGTCGAAGCGGTGGCTGACGAACAGCACGCTGATGTCGCGGCGCTTCAGCTCCAGGGTCAGCGCCAGCAGCGCGTCGACCTCGTGGCGGGTCAGCGAGGCGGTCGGCTCGTCCATGATCACGAGCTTGGCATCCGCGGCGATCGCCCGGCAGATCGCCACGAGCTGGCGGTTGGCGATCGACAGGTGCGACACGCGCTCGTCGAGGTCGAGCGCGACGCCGATGCGCTGCATCGCCGCCTCGGCGACCTTCCGCATCGTCTTGCGCTTCACGAGCCCGGCAAGGCCGCGATGCTGCGCGATGGCGATGTTCTCGGCGACCGTGAGGTTCGGGAACAGCGACAGGTCCTGGTAGATCACCTGGACGCCGAGCGCGCTGCTCTCGACGGGCGTGAGCCGGGCGTGCTCGCGCCCCTCGACCACGATGCGGGCGCCGGGATCGGGATCCTGCACGCCCGAGATGATCTTGATCATCGTGGACTTGCCCGAGCCGTTGCCGCCGACGAGGCAATGGATCTCGCCGCGCGCAAGGTCGAAGTCGAGGTTCGACAGGGCCTGGACCCCGCCGAAGCGCTTCGACACGCCCCGCATTTCCAGGAACATCATGGTTGGGGTCCGTGATTGCGGGGCTGGTCGGAGATGAAGAGGCGCTGGCAATCTCCTCTCCCCGCGGGCGGGGAGAGGGCTGTGTTCCCGTTCAGGGAACGCAGCGAGGCGTCAGCCGAGGGTGAGGGGGTGGTGCCGGAGGAGTCACGATCGGCACTTCCCACTCACCCTCGCTCCGGCATTCGCCTGCGCTCGCTTCATCGACGACAAGGTCGATGAAGCCCTCTCCCCGCCCGCGGGGAGAGGGGAAAATCCGCGCCTTACTTTCCCGCGCAGATCCCACTGCAATCATGCGCAATCCGTGCCGGGAAGCAGCTCAGAGCCCCATCTTCACCAGGTCGCCCACCGTCGTCTTGTTGATCGTGAGCACGCGGTCGACCTGGATCACCCGGTTCGCCTCGTCGACCGTGGCGGGTCCGAGCGTCGGGATCTCGATGCCGGTCTTGATCGGCGTGCCGTCGAGGACCATCCGGGCGACCGCGACCATGCCGTAGCCGGCATCCTTGGGGTTCCACAGGAAGCCCTCGCGGATCGCGCCGCTCATCAGCAGGGCCTGGGCCTGGGCGGGAATCATCGTGCCGACGACCGCGACCTTCTTCTCCAGGCGGCGCTGCTTGATCACGTTGCCGGCGCCGATCGGTCCGTTCGAGCCCATCGAGACGATGCCGCGCACGTCCGGGTAGGTCTGCAGCACCTGCTGGGTCACCCGCGAGGATTCGTCGATCAGGTCGGCGCCGGGGAAGCGGTCGGCGACCATCCGCATCTTGGGGTAGTGCGCCTTCTGGTAGGCGATGGCGGCATCGGCCCATGAGTTGTGGCCCGGGGTCGTCAGCGTGCCGACCAGGACGACGTAGTCGCCCTCCTCGCCCATCTCGCGGGCGAGCGCCTTCATCTGCATCTCGCCGTAGTTCTTGGCGCTGATCAGCTCGAGGTCCCAGGTCTTGCCGTCCTGGTTCTCGCCTTCCTGCGTGATGACGACGATGCCGGCGTCGCGCGCGCGCTTCACGGCCTGGGCGGTCACCTTCACGTCGAGGGGCACGAGGCCGATCACGTCGACCTTCTTGGCGATCAGGTCGTCGATGAGCTTGACCTGCTGGGCCGGATCGACCTGGGCCGGGCCGACCATCGTGGTGGTGATGTTGAACTGCTTGCCGGCGGCCTCGAGCCCCTGGTTGAGGATGTTGAACCAGGGCACGCTGGCCGCCTTCACCACCGTCGCCATCGTCTTGGGCGCGGCCGCGAAGGACCGGGTCGCCTGGAGCGGCCCGGCGAGCGCCAGGCCACCGAGCATCTTGAGAGTGGTGCGTCGATCCATGGTGCGTTCCCCAACCCCGTTGCGACCGGTCGTGACAGGTTCGCGTTATTTACTGCAACACAGGTATGCGTGAAGCGTGGGACGTGTCAAGCATCGACCGGTCCACGCCGCCGAAGTGCGATTGCTGCGACGCACCATGGCGAGAGGCGCGAGGCAGGACCGCGATTCGATATTTCGTCACTTTACAAATTTACATCAATCCGTGATGTTGCGGCCAGACACAGGAGACTCGCCGGTGACATCCGCCCCCGTGCGCTTCGCGACGCGCCTGAACTCGTTCGCCTCGCAGCCCGACGCCTTCTGGCTCAAGGGCCACGGCAAGCCGAGCCCGCTGGAGATGGCGGCCCGCGCCGCGACGGCGCGCGGCCTGACCGACGTCGACCTGAACTTTCCCGATCACCTCGGGCCCGACCCGCGGGCGACCGGCAACGCGATCCGCGACCTCGGCCTGACCGTGAACGGCCTGGCGATGCGCTACTACTCGAACCCGGCCTTCAAGATCGGCGCCTTCACCAACCCCGATCCGGCGGTGCGGCGCGAGGCGATCGACCTGACGAAGCGCGGCATCGACGCGGGCCGCGAGGCCGGCTGCAACCTGATGACCCTGTGGCTCGGCCAGGACGGCTTCGACTACGCCTTCCAGGCCGACTACGCCAAGCTCTGGGCCGACGAGATCGACGGCATCCGCGAGGTCGCGCTGCACGATCCCGAGTGCCTGATCAGCATCGAGTACAAGCCGAACGAGCCGCGCTCCTACAGCCTGCTGCCCGACTGCGCGACGACCCTGTTGGCGCTGAAGGAGATCGACCTGCCGAATCTCGGCGTCACGCTCGACTTCGCGCACGTCCTCTACGCCGACGAGCAGCCGGCCTTCGTGGCGGCGCTGATCGGCCGGCACAGCCGCATCCTCGGCCTGCACCTCAACGACGGCTACGCCAAGCGCGACGACGGGCTGATGGTCGGTGCGGTCCACCCGGTCCAGACGATCGAGCTCCTGCGGCAGGTCCGCAAGGACGGCTTCCACGGGCCGATCTACTTCGACACCTTCCCGGACCTGACCGGCCTCGACCCGGTGGCCGAGTGCGAGGCCAACATCGCCACCGTGACGGCGATGCTCGGCGTCGTCGACAAACTCGAGGGCGACAACGAGCTGAGCGCGGCGATCGCCCGCCAGGACGCGGTCGCGAGCCAGAACCTCGTCCGCAAGGCGATGCTCGGCCGCTGAAACGGGCCCGTACCCGGTCGCACCCGTCGAGAACACGAGGAGGAACGCCATGAAGTCGCTGCTGCTGTCCGGGTTCATGCTGCTCGCCGCCACGGTCGTGCAGTCGCAGGAGCTGAAGCCGCTGAACCCGGATACCGAGACGGACCGGATCGACTGGAGCCAGCTGGCCACGAAGCTCGGCCCGATGCCCAAGCCCGCGGCCGGCACCCGCGTCGGGGCGGTGTCGAAGACCCTGACCAACGAGTATTGGCGCCTCCTCGGCGAGGGCTACCAGTCGCTGGGCAAGACGCTCGGCGTGAAGGTCGCCTACCAGGCGGCCCAGAACGAGGGCGACCAGGTCGGCCAGCTGTCGATCGCCGAGACGATGATCGCGCAAGGCGTCAACGTGCTGCTGGTCTCGCCGCAGACCAACGCCAACCTCGAGCCGATCCTCGGCGAGGCCAAGCAGGCCGGCATCCCGGTCGTCAACGTCAACGACGCGGTGATCCCGCTGGCGCCGCACTACGTCGGCAACGTGCAGCGCGACAACGGCGTGCGCGTCGCCCGCTGGTTCATCGCCAACCGTCCGGACGGCGGCAAGCTCGCTGTCATCGAGGGCCAGGCCGGCGTCTTCGCCGCGACCCAGCGCACCGCCGGCTTCAAGGCGACCATCGCGGCGGAGGGCGGCAAGCTCAAGGTCGTGGCCAGCGTGCCGGGCAACTGGGATCGCCAGCTCTCCTACGACGCCGCCACCACGCTGCTGCAGCAGCACCCCGACCTCGTCGGCTTCTACTGCAACAACGACACGATGGCGCTCGGCGTCGTCGAGGCGGTGAAGAACGCAGGCCTCCTCGGCAAGGTCGCGGTGTTCGGTACCGACGGCATCACCGATGCCCACGCGTCGATCCGCGCGGGCGAGCTGACCGGCACCGTCGACAGCTTCCCGGTGCTGACCGGCGAGGTCGCCCTGGAGGCGGCCCTGCGCATCCTCGCCAAGGAGCCGGTCCCGCGGGTCGTCGCGACCCCGCAGGCCCTGATCACCAAGGACAACATCGAGCGCTACAAGGGCAAGGGCGCCGACCTGCGGGCGGTGCTCGAGGAGGACGTCCGGTCGGGGAAGTAACCGAGAGCTCGGCCCCCTGACCGTTGAGGTTCGCCCCTGGCAGGGCCGATCGGACGGATCGGGAGCCTGTGCGACCGAACGCAGAGGCCTCGTGCGATACGGTCCATCCCGCCCTCAACCTCATCCTGAGGTGCGACCATCGGGAGCCTCGAAGGAGGGCTCCAGGGGTCGCACGGGTTTCTGGAGCCCTCCTTCGGGGTTAGTCGATCTTCAATCGACTAGAGAACTTCACGATCGCGTTGCAATCGCGAAGCTCTCTAAGTCACTGTTTTGTCGCATTTTCTGCGACGAACCGGTTTCAACTTCGTCGGAAAATGCTCTAACACCTCAGGATGCTGTGAGTGGACAGGATATCTCAAGTCAGATTTCAATTTTAAGAAAATCGATCTGCTCGATCAGGCTCCTGGGATGAGGCCGCGGTCGGGAGATCCTCGTGGCTTCGGTCGAACGGGCCCTCCGACCGCCCAACGCCCTTCGGAACAGTCCCGCCCCGGCCTCCGCCATCTCTCCAACCCCGGTCACGCCATGGCATCCGACGCCCCCTCGCGCCTCCACATCCAGGGCCTTACCAAGCGCTTCCCGGGCGTCGTCGCGCTCGGCGAGATGTCGCTTCGGGTCCGGCCGGGGGAGGTCCACGCGCTGCTCGGCGAGAACGGAGCCGGCAAGTCGACGCTGATGCGGATCCTGTCGGGCGTGCTCCGGCCCGACGAGGGGACCATCGCGGTGGACGGGGAGGAGCTGACCCTGCGCTCGCCCCTTGCGGCCCGCCGCGCCGGCATCGCGATGATCCACCAGGAGCTGCAACAGGTCCCCGAGCTGACCGTGGCGCAGAACATGTTCCTGGGTCGCGCCTTGCGCCGGGGCGGACTGTTCGTCGACCGCGCCCGGCAGGAAGCGCTCGCCGCCGAGGCCCTGGCGCCGCTCGATTCCGCGATCCGCCCGGACGCGCCGATCCGCAGCCTCCGGGTGGCGCAGCGCCAGATCGTCGAGATCGCCCGCGCGCTCCTCGACAACGCGCGCATCATCGCGATGGACGAGCCGACCTCGAGCCTGACGCCGAGCGAGTTCGAGCGCCTGGCCGCCGTCATCGCCGGGCTCGCCGCCCGGGGCGTCTCGATCATCTACGTCTCGCACAAGATGGACGAGGTGTTCCGGATCTGCAGCCGCGCGACGATCATGCGCGACGGGCGGTTCGTCGCCGATCTCGACCTCGCAGGCACCACCGAGAGTGCCGTCGTCGCCCAGATGGTCGGCCGCGAGCTCGCGGTCGCGCAGCACCGCTCCTCGGTGCGGTCCGAAACCGTCCTGTCGGTGCGCGGCCTGACCGCGGGGACGAAGGTGGTCGATGCGAGCTTCGACCTGCGGCGCGGCGAGGTTTTAGGGATCGCCGGGCTGATCGGCTCCGGCCGCACCGAGCTCTTGCGCCTCATCGCCGGCGCCGATCGGCGCAGCAGCGGCACCGTCACGGTCAACGGCCGGCCGCTCATGCGGGCCGGCACCCGCGCGGCGATCGCCGCCGGCATCGGGCTGGTGCCCGAGGAGCGCAAGCGCGACGGCATCGTGCCTCACCGCTCGATGGTCGCCAACGTCGCCCTGCCGTCGATGCCCCGGTTCGCGCCCCGCGGCATCATCCGCGGGCGCAGGCTCCGGGCCGAGGCCGGACGCCTCCTCGCCGAGGTGAACCTGCGGCCGATGCAGATCGACCGGCCGATCCGCCTGTTCAGCGGCGGCAACCAGCAGAAGGGCATCATCGCCCGCTGGATCGCCGCCGGCACCCAGATCTTGCTCTTCGACGAGCCGACCCGCGGGATCGACATCGGCGCCAAGGCGGAGATCTACGGGCTGATCGAGCGGCTCGCCGCCGAGGGCAAGTCGGTCATCGTCGTCTCCTCGGAGCTGCCCGAGCTGCTGCGCCTCTCCGACCGGGTGCTCGTCATGCGCCAGGGCCGGATCGCCGCCGAGCTTCCGCGCGAGGCGCTGAGCGAGCAGGCGATCGTCGCCCACGCCGTTCCCCAATCCGTCCGCGCCGCCTGATCCTTCGATCCTCCATTCCGCGCCGTCGAGGCCCGCCCATGCTCACCCTGACCGACAAAGCCGCCCCCGCGCCCGGCGCGACGACGCGCTTGCGCGTGCCGTTGCGCGATTTCGGCACCCTGCTCGGCCTCGTGCTGATCGTTCTGGTGTTCGCGGTCGCGGCCCCGGGCTTCCTGACCGAGCGCAACCTCCTCAACATCCTCCAGCAATCGAGCATCAACGCCTGCGTGGCGCTCGGCATGACGCTGGTGATCGTGTCGGGCGGCATTGACCTCTCGGTCGGCCCGGTCGCGGCGCTCTCGGCGGTGCTGTCGGCGAGCCTGATGGTCGCCGGCGTGCCGCCGGTGCTCGCGGTGATGGCCGGGCTGGCGCTCGGTGCGGCGTGCGGCGCGGTCAACGGCGCGCTGATCTGCTTTGGCGGCCTCCAGCCCTTCATCGTCACGCTCGGCACACTGAGCACCTACCGGGCCCTGGCCCTGATCGCGACGGACGGCAACCCGATCTTCGGCGTGCCGCAGAGCTTCCGGGCGCTGGTGAACGGGAACGTCGGCGGACTCCCGATGGCGGTGGTCGTGGTGCTGGTCGTGGCGCTCCTCGCCGGGCTGATCCTGCGCAAGACGCCGTTCGGCGAGTACCTCCTGGCGGTCGGCGGCAACGAGGAGGCCGCCCACATCGCCGGCGTGCCGATCGCCCTCACCAAGATCGGCGCCTACATGCTGTCGGGCCTGCTCGCCGCGCTCGCAGCCATGATCCTCGTCGGCCGCCTCGGCGCCGCCGAGCCGATTCTCGGCAACCTGTGGGAGCTCGAGGCCATCGCGGCGGCGGCGATCGGCGGCGCCTCGCTGATGGGCGGCAAGGGCAGCATCCTCGGCACGCTGCTCGGGGCGGTCATCCTCGGCGCCATGCGCAACGGCCTGACGCTGATGAACGTGCAGGCCTTCTACCAGCTGCTCGCCACCGGCCTCATCATCCTGTTCGCCATGCTGGTCGACCGTTTCGCCCGGGGGCGCGCATGACCACGCTGGACGAGACCTCCCCGGACGTGACCGGGCAGGGGACGCGGCCCGCAATCGTCGTCGTCGGCAGCCTGCACTACGACATCACGGTCGACGCGCCCGACCGCCCCCGCAAGGGCGAGACGGTGACCGGCCGGCGCTGGGCCCCGAAATTCGGCGGCAAGGGCGGCAACCAGGCCGCGGCGGCGCAAGCGCAGGGCGTCGCGACCGCCATGGTCGGCGCGGTCGGCGACGACGATTTCGGCCGCGGGCTGCTCGTCGGCCTCGATCGGGCCGGCGTGGACCGTGCCGCCGTAGCGGTCCTGCCCGGGACCGGCTCGGGCATGAGCGTGGCGATCTTCGACGACGGCGGCGATTACGGCGCGGTCATCGTCTCGGGCGCGAACCTCGCGATCCGGGCCGACCAGATCCCGGACGCCCGCCTCGGGCAGGCGCGGGCGCTGATCCTGCAGAACGAGATCCCGGAGGCGGTCAACGCCGCGGTGGCGCGCCGCGCCCGGCAGCTCGGTCTCGTCACGATCCTCAACGCGGCACCGGCCCGGCCCTTCACGACGGATCTACCCGACCACGTCGACATCCTGGTCGTCAACGCGATCGAGGCCGAGATGCTCGGCGGCGGGACGGTGGAGTCGCTGGAGGACGCCGCGAGGGCCGCCGACATCCTCGCCACCCGCTTCGGCCTCGTCGTGGTGACGGCGGGCGGCGACGGCGTGGCGATGGCGGGCGCCGCCGCGGACCCGGTGGCGCTGCCGGCCCTGCCGATCACCGTCGTCAGCACCCACGGCGCCGGCGACATGTTCGTGGGCACCTTCGCGGCGCACCTCGCCCGGGGCGACGGTCCCGAGGCCGCGTTGCACGCCGCCAACGCGGCCGCCGCGCGCCTGGTCTCGACGCCGGAGCACGCGCGCCCATCGCTCTGAAGGCGCGCCCGACCGGGCATCGGATCCCCGGCGGGGGCCGCCGCCCTGGAATGTCCGAGCGCTCGCGCCGGGCGGGACGCCCCAAAGGAAAGGGGCCCCGGGTCGCGACGACCCGGGGCCCCTTCGTTTCGTCCACCGTGCGGTGCGGGCGGTTGCCCGAGCCGATCAGCGGAGGAGCTGGAGGACCTGCTGGTCGCGCTGGGTGGCGAGCGACAGGGCGGTCTGGGCGAGCTGGCCGCGGGTGTTGAGCGAGCTCAGCTTGGCGCCTTCCTCGTTCAGGTCGGCCAGGGTCAGGTCGCCGGCGCCCGCCTTCAGCGTGTTGACCATCGAGGTCGTGAAGGCCTGGCGCGCCGCCACGATCGCCTGCGTCGAGCCGAGGCCGCTGGCCTCCG
>NZ_JACWCT010000066.1:78322-78692 GCF_016613415.1 Methylobacterium ajmalii
TCCGCAGCGTGCTGATCGCGGTGCTCAGCTGGGTCAGCTTGGTGGCGATCGCCGCGTCGCCGACCGTGTTGGTCGTCGCCGAGGTGCCGCCGGCCACCGTCGTCGCGTTTGTCCACGCGCCGGCCGCCGCCGTCGCCACGCCGAGGTTGTTCGAGGTCAGGGCGCCGGTGCCCATTGAGCCGGCATTCGTCTGGATCGACAGGGTCGCCGTCGTCGACTTGGCGTCGAACGACACCGAGAGCTTGTCGCCGTTGAGCAGGTTGGTGCCGCCGTAGCCCGAGTTCTTCATCAACTCGTCGACCTGGGAGAGGACGGTGTTGAACTGGGTGGTCAGGGTGTTGCGGCGGGTCGGATCGCTCTCGGCGGCGGC
>NZ_JACWCT010000066.1:78792-80080 GCF_016613415.1 Methylobacterium ajmalii
GGAGTTCGCCAGGCCCTGGGCGGTCTGGAACAGCTTGGTCATGCCGTCGATGCCGGAGCTCGCGGCGGTGAGGGTGCGCACGGCCTGCTGCATGTTGTCCTGCAGGCCGGACAGGTCGTCGGCGCGCTGGTTCAGGCTGGCAGCGGCGAAGAAGGAGAGGGGGTTGTCGAGGGCGGTGTTGACCTTCTTGCCGGTCGCCAGGCGCGTCTGCGCCAGGGTGGACTCGGCAACGGTCTGCTGGATGGTCACCAGGGTATCGCGGATACCCGAAGAAAGCGTCACAGGCATGGTTTATCCTTTTGAATTCCAGGAGCACATTTTCGTGCTGGCTCTCACCATACGGCCCGTTCGTTAAAAACAACCAACTAATCTCAGTTAACAAATCGTTTCATTGATTTTTCTCCCGTCGATCGACTGAAGGAAAGCAAATAAAAAAATGCAAATTCTGTCGTAATCGACGGGAGACAGGTTGGAAAGTTGAGCAAATACGATCGATACCGCCAAAATAACGCAATATAACGCTCTGTTACGCCAGAAATCTTCCGACAAAATGCCGCTCGTGTTGGAATTGGAAACGCAACATCGCGAAGCGAAGTCACGGCGCGGCTGCCCGGGGCGCACAGGTATCGCCGCAGCGGAGAGCGCGGCGCGCCGATGCCGCTCCTGAGGTACCGGTGGTGGCAAGGGTTTTTCGATCGCCGCCGAAACCCGGCAGCATGAGCCGGATGCGAGCGTCTCGCGCTCGCGACGCCGATCGGATCCGGGTGGAAACGAGCCGGCGCGAGGCTCGCAGCCTGGGACGGATCCGATCGCGCGCCGTGTCGGGACACCGCAGCCGTGACAAGATCGTCACCGATCGACGGCCGCTCGGCGGAGCCTCCGCTCCAGGCATCGGGGCGGGGTCGATAATCGGCAATGATCCGGCGGGGCCGAGGGCCCCTCGGCAGGGCATCGTCCGAAGGACGAAAAACTCCGGGCACCCTGGTGCCCGGAGTTCGCGATGGCCGATCGCCTTGGGTGTCGACGCTGGAGTAGCGCCCGATCGCTTCGCAACCGGGCGCTACTCCAGGTCTTTGGGTTGCCGCATTTCGTATCGACGACCCGGTCTTCACGTCGTCTGGAAATGCTTGAGCTCGATCAGCGGAGGAGCTGGAGGACCTGCTGGTCGCGCTGGGTGGCGAGCGACAGGGCGGTCTGGGCGAGCTGGCCGCGGGTGTTGAGCGAGCTCAGCTTGGCGCCTTCCTCGTTCAGGTCGGCCAGGGTCAGGTCGCCGGCGCCCGCCTTCAGC
>NZ_JACWCT010000066.1:80143-80659 GCF_016613415.1 Methylobacterium ajmalii
CGTGTTGACCATCGAGGTCGTGAAGGCCTGGCGCGCCGCCACGATCGCCTGCGTCGAGCCGAGGCCGCTGGCCTCCGTCCGCAGCGTGCTGATCGCGGTGCTCAGCTGGGTCAGCTTGGTGGCGATCGCCGCGTCGCCGACCGTGTTGGTCGTCGCCGAGGTGCCGCCGGCCACCGTCGTCGCGTTGGTCCACGCGCCGGCCGCCGCCGTCGCCACGCCGAGGTTGTTCGAGGTCAGGGCGCCGGTGCCCATCGAGCCGGCATTCGTCTGGATCGACAGGGTCGAGGTGGTCGACTTGGCGTCGAACGACACCGAGAGCTTGTCGCCGTTGAGCAGGTTGGTGCCGCCGTAGCCCGAGTTCTTCATCAACTCGTCGACCTGGGAGAGGACGGTGTTGAACTGGGTGGTCAGGGTGTTGCGGCGGGTCGGATCGCTCTCGGCGGCGGCGGAGTTCGCCAGGCCCTGGGCGGTCTGGAACAGCTTGGTCATGCCGTCGATGCCGGAGCTCGCGGCGGT
>NZ_JACWCT010000066.1:80768-84546 GCF_016613415.1 Methylobacterium ajmalii
TGAGGGTGCGCACGGCCTGCTGCATGTTGTCCTGCAGGCCGGACAGGTCGTCGGCGCGCTGGTTCAGGCTGGCAGCGGCGAAGAAGGAGAGGGGGTTGTCGAGGGCGGTGTTGACCTTGTTGCCGGTGGCCAGGCGCGTCTGCGCCAGGGTGGACTCGGCAACGGTCTGCTGGATGGTCACCAGGGTATCACGGATACCCGCGGAAAGCGTCACAGGCATGGTTTATCCTTTTGAATTCCAGGAGCACATTTTCGTGCTAACTGATACCCTAGCCTCAGAACGTTAAGATCGACCCACCATTTATAGTTAAAAAAGCATTTTCATGCCCTCGGACGGTTTCTATGCGATTCCGGACGAGGTCGTTTCTGGCGTATATCAGGCTTGATAGCGCCGCATGGCGGCGGCGAGGTCGATGACGGCCTTGCAGGGGAAGTCGGGGGCGTCGCCGAAGGCGATGTAGGCGGTCGCCTCCGCCTCGCGCGTGTCGCCCTGGCAAAGAAGCGTGACGTCCGGCTCGACCTTGATGACCTCCCGGAAGATCGAGAAGCAGCGCTCGCTCACCACGATCGAGCGGTGTCCGGTGCGGACGAGTTCCAGCACGCAGGCCTCCATGGCCGCGAGCGAGCTCAACTCCGCGCACACCGACGGCGCCAGCGGCGTGATCCCATAGGCTTCGAGGCGGCACTTCAGGTGCCAGGCGTGCAGCCAGTTCTTGTTGCCCGAATACAGATGCAGGTTCAGCGCGACCTCCATCCGGACGTTGGTGAAGTGCTGGATCCGCTTGAGCAGATCGGGCTGCCCCTGGATCCACGACGGGTCGTGGCGCCGGGCGGCGGCCGCGAGATGCTCGATCCCCCCCCGGTACTCGTCCCAGCCGAACAAAGTCTCCACGTTGCCGACATGGGTGTCGTGCCCGCGGGAGACCGCCGTCACGATCGCGTACGGCTCGGGGGCGAACACGACGTCGCCGATCTCGAGCGCGTTCGAGAGCTGCGAGAAGAAATGGTAGGTCGTCCGGTCGTAGGGACCGGCGATGTCCGCCACCGCGTTCGTCCGGATGATGTACCACTCGGGGAAGACGTGTCGATCGAGAACGAAGTCGAGGCAGCGTCCGTGCTCGCCGCGATAGAAGCGCATTTCGCTGTCGATTTCGTACGAACGACCGGATATCTTGTTGTCGCTGTACTCGTCGAGAAGGAACCACGGAGCCTGCACCATGACGATGTCGGGGTCTTGCGCCATCCGCAGGATGTGCTGGCGCAGGGTCTCGCCGATCAGCAGGTCGTCGTTGCCGACGTAAGCCGTGAAATGGCCCTTCGCCTCGCGCAGGCACGAGAGGTAGTTCGGCCGGAAGCCGACATTCGTCGCGTGACGGATCGACCGGATGTGCGGACAGGTCTCCGCCCACGACGCGACGATATCCTGGGTGTTGTCCGGAGACGCATCGTCGACGACGAGGATCTCGTAGCTGAATCCGATCTGGTCCAGCATCTTGACGTGGTGCTTGAAGAACCGGTCGAGGAGATCCGTCCGCTTGTAGGTCGGCAGGACGATCGAGAGCACCGGCCGGGCGAGCTGCGGCTCGGCGATGCCGTACGACTCGTCCGACGGGGAGGTATCCCGCGCGGTAGCGGCGGCGGCGTGGGCGAGGGACATGAGGCGCTCCGAAGCTGCCTGACAGAGTGGACCCGGGATGGCGCGAAGGGAGGACGGATCAGAGCCAGAAACGGTTGGCACAGAATTCCGGCGAAACCAGCTGGCGCGCGGCCACGGGCTCGGCTTCGTCGATGAGGCGCGCGACGCCGTAATCGGCGAGATCCACGGCCAGCCACTCCGCGACGATGTCGAAGTAGTGCTGCTGCAGGACGGTGGAGGCCGGGTTCAGGTTGGTGAGGAACACCAGCCCGGTCGGGGCGGCATCGGTCGCGAGGGCGCGGATGTCCGGCCGGTAGCGCCGCAGGATCGGCAGGAGCTTCCAGACGTCGCCCGCCCAGAAATCGGGATTGCGCGACTGGGCCCGCCGCGGGTCGTTCATGCTCCGGGCGGTGATGTGCGCGTCCCCCGGCAGGCAGTCGTGCAGGACGACGACCGAGTTGGGCCGGCAGTGAGCCTCGGTGTGGATCAGGTCGCGAAGAAGAAACTCGAACCGATGCATGCCGTCGAGGAACGCCAGGTCGATCGGCGCACCGAAGATCGCCGTCGGATCGTGGTCCTTGAAGAAGGCGTCGCTGGTCTTCTGGAAGAGGTGGAGCACCTGGCATTCGGCGGGAAGCCCGCCGGTAATCCGGAATTCCGGGTCGACCGCGATCGTCGGGCAATGCGACAGCCGCAGCGTGTTGCCCGTGAAGGTTCCAACCTCGAGATACGTCGCCGGCCGCAGGTTGCGGTGGATCGCCTTCAGGATCTCGAGGTAGTTGACCCCGCCGACGCGGGCGAAGCAATCTTCACCCGGTGCGGGTTTGGTGTGGAGGAGCTGCATCGCCGGTATCCTGGAAGCTCGAAAGGCGGAGGTCGTCTCAGGCGCTCAGGGCCTGCGGGGGCGCCTGGCGGGTATCGGGCACTTCGGCCGCCGCGTTGACGCGCTCGACCGAGGCGACGAGGCGGGCGAGTTCCGAGACGAGAGCCGCATGATCCCAGTTCATGAAGTCGTGCTTCAGCGCATCCCGGCGCGCGAAGATCTCGGCCCCCTTGCGCATCTGGAAGACGTCGGCGAGATCCGACTTCGCGATCGCCAGCATCACGCCGACCATCTCGTCCGACAGCTGCTCGATGGACCACTCCCGCATCGCGATCCGCAGCAGGCGTTCCGTCTCGCTCATCATGGCCGGCGGCGCATGCGAGGCCGAATCGAGGCAGGCGACGCTGAACTTGACGACTTCGCTGATGTTCGGGATGTAGCGCGCCCGCAGCGCGTATTCGCTGACTTGCTTGTTGCGGAAATCGACCCCGGAGAAATCCTCGTACGCGGCGAGGGTGCGGGCCTCGCCGAGGCCGAACATGTCGAGGTCCGCCGTGTCCCTCGGATGGGTCGAGCGCCCGTGCCGGGTCATGTGGTCGAAGCGCATGTAGGCGCGCCGGGTCATGTCCATCGTGCGCGCCTCGTGGGCGGCGTCGTAGTTGGTCTTGCGCTTGAGCGTGTTGTTCTGACGGTACTGATGCCACATCGTGCGTTTGGTGACGGAATACACGTCCCAGCCATGCGTGAAGAGGCGCACGGCGTAGGAGGCTTCCTCCAGGGCGAAGCACTGGTAGGGATCGTAGGGCACGTCCTGGATCATCTCGCCCGGCCCGAACACGCCGCCCGCCAGGAGGAACGGCATGCGGAACTGTTCCTCGACGGGCTCGGTCGGCCACACGCCGGTGAAGCGGATGCCGCCGCAATCGTGGAAGGGTCCGGTGGACAGGAGGCCGGGATACAGGTCCGACAGCACGTCGCCCGGCGACAGGTAGGGCGGCGAGGCGAACGAGAGCAGCGACTTGTCGTTGGGGCAGCGCCGCAATTCGTCGACGAGCGCCGTGTCCCAGCCCTTCGCGAAGATCATGTGCGCGTCGATCTGGAGGAAATACGCCTCGCCGCGCCACAGGCTCTGGGCCAGGAAGCGGGCCCAGCACACGCCCCGGCTCTCCCGCCAATCGAAGCGCAGCTCGCGGACGCGATCGACCGGGATCTCGGGGCCGGACAGGTGCTCGACGTCCTCGACGGGGTCCATCTGCCGGACGAGCCCGACCGTGACGCGCTCCGGCCGGTCGGCCTTGGCGAAGAGGTCGGCGATCGTC
>NZ_JACWCT010000066.1:84684-107289 GCF_016613415.1 Methylobacterium ajmalii
GAGCTCGAAGGCTGGCCGACCGCGGAAGGTCGCGTGAGGCTGGTGCGGGACTCGTCGCCGGGCCGCGGATGGCGGCCGGACGGGGCTTACTTCAGAAGCTGGAGGACCTGCTGGTCGCGCTGGGTGGCGAGCGACAGGGCGGTCTGGGCGAGCTGGCCGCGGGTGTTGAGCGAGCTCAGCTTGGCGCCTTCCTCGTTCAGGTCGGCAAGGGTGAGGTCGCCCGAGCCGCTCTTCAGAGTGTTGACCATCGAGGTCGTGAAGGCCTGGCGCGCCGCCATGATCGCCTGCGTCGAGCCGAGGCCGCTGGACTCCGTCCGCAGCGTACCGATCGCGGTGCTCAGCTGGGTCAGCTTGGCGGCGATCGCCGCGTCGCCGACCGTGTTGCTCGTCGCCGAGGTGCCACCGGCCACCGTCGTCGCGTTGGTCCACGCGCCCGCGGCGGACGTCGGCACGCCGAGGTTGCTCGAGGTCAGGGCGCCGGTGCCCATCGATCCGGCATTCGTCTGGATCGACAGGGTCGAGGTGGTCGACTTCGGGTCGAACGAGACGTTCAGCTTGTCGCCGTTGAGCAGGTTGGTGCCGCCGTAGCCCGAGTTCTTCATCAACTCGTCGACCTGGGAGAGGATGGTGTTGAACTGGGTGGTCAGGGTGTTGCGGCGGGTCGGATCGCTCTCGGCGGCGGCGGCGTTCGCCAGGCCCTGGGCGGTCTGGAACAGCTTGGTCATGCCGTCGATGCCGGCGCTCGCGGCCGCAATGGTGCGCACGGTCTGCTGCATGTTGTCCTGCAGACCGGACAGGTCGCTGGCCCGCTGGTCGAGGCCGGCGGCAGCGAAATAGTTCAGCGGGTTGTCGAGGGCGGAGTTGACCTTCTTGCCGGTCGCCAGCCGATTCTGGGCGATGGTCGCGTCGGCAACGGTCTGCTGAATGGTCACCAGGGTATCGCGGATACCCGCAGAAAGCGTCACAGGCATGGGTCGATTTCCACTTCGTCAAGCCAGTTGCCGTGTTGTACGGCGTTAATCATTAATAAAACGTTCTCTTTGCCCCGCCGCGGCCGTACCATGGGCCTCCGGAACAGCGCCTGATGCGGATCTCGGCAGCGTCATCGACGACAACCATGTGTTCCGGGATTACCCCGGATTGCATCGACCGGGGCGGATGGGAGCAAACGACATGACGACGATCACCACACCTCGATCCTGCCGGATCGAATTCTTCATATCGGAATACAACGTCTCGATTGGTGATTTTGCAAAACATCAATCGATTATATATATTATTTATATCAAGATAAAACAAGATTTTTGGATCATTTATTGAATTAAGACTCGTTTTCGATGAATTTTATTGTACTAAAAAATGCAGATATTGATGTCGACGGCCTCGTCGATACACTTCGGCGCGGCCCGAAGCGCTCGCGCGCATGATCATGTCTAGGTCTATACCAAACTACGGGCCGCGAACTGGTCGCCGGACGGTCGTGCGGACCAGCGGCTTTCGCACCACTTATTCACAATCCGCCCACGAAAAACGGAGGCGGGCGCAGCGCAGACAGCCCCGTTCGGTCTTGGCGTTTACTCTTTTCCCGATGGGACGAGACGCTCGCGACCGACGATCTCCGCCGGCGTACCCCGGTCTTCCTAGGCATCACGTCTTAGGCCGCCCGGTCGAGCGGCCGTCGTCCGGAGGAGAGGGCATGGATGCCGGGAGAGCGACCGCGCCGTCCCGGGGGGGGCGGATCGAAACGGCGATCTGCGATCGCGGCATCCCCGAGCCCCGCCGCCCTGTCGCGGAACGGGCCGGCTCGCCGATGTCGTCGGGCGGTAGGGCAGGGCAGGATCGTGCCGCCGGTGCCCTCGGCGCCGCGGAGCGCGGTCGGCGTGCCGTCCGGCCGAAACCCCTCGCTCAAGGCGATGGGTGAGACGCGCGGCGCGCCGGGGCATCGAGTGGCGCGCACGCGAGCGGCCCTGGCCGCCGACCCATGCGCGGTGGCGCATGGGGACGTCCGAGGCGAGAATCGCCGTCGCGATGCGGCGTGACGAGAGGAGGTCCGGCGCCGCGCGACCGGCCTCGCGTCACTCGACCAGATTCGTCAAGTATTTTTCGTAAGTGATGAGATCCTGCCCGGCCTTCAAGGCCAGGTAGTAATCGCCATCTTCGATCTTTTTATGGATGTCGGCGATGTACAGCCCCATCGACGGCACGCTGGTCATGATTTCGTTCGCGTGCTGCACGAATTCGTTCTCGATCAGGATATCCTTGTCGGTGAGGTAGATCGCCTGGAGGATCACGTACAGCTTCTCGCAGGCCGTCCTGGCCTGGCTTTCCGTCAGGATGTCCTTCTCACGCAAAAACTTCGCCTTCGTCTCGAAGGTCAGCGAGGCGCGACGACCGCCGTTGCGGATCGAGACATCGCCGATGATCAGCCGCTCGTGCGGTTTGAGGTCGATGCGCAGGGCCATGAATCGAGCACTTTTTTCCCACCCTTGCTTGCGGCATCACGGTTAATTTTTGCCTAAGCATGCCGGCGCGGAGGCCGGACGAGGCGGTGCGGCGATACCACGTGCGGCAAGGGCCGGCATCCGGTGTGGGAACGGTCGCGGCACGCTCCCATCCCGGCGCCGTCGTGGTAACGGAAGCCACGGAACGGTCCCCGGGCACCACGCGGGACCGGCGATGCGGCATGCCCCGCCGCGTCGCGAGGCGCGTTCGCAGGCCGTCATGACCCCTTTGCCCGCTCCCTTCCTCCGCCGATCCGGGCCGGGTGCGTCGCCGGCGGGGCGGGCCGTGCGGGATTTCGCCTGGGCCGGGGCGATCGTGCTGCCCTGCGCCCTGTTCGCCGTCCTGGCGACCCGGATGCTGGGGCCGCTCGCCCTGTTCTGGCCGGCCAACGCCGTGCTGCTCGGCATGCTGCTGCGCCATCCCGGCCGCGCCACCCCGGCGGCGTGGCTCGGCGCCCTCGCGGCCTATCTGGCGGCCGATCTCGCCGTCGGCACCGCCTGGCTCCCGACCGTGTGGCTCGCCCTCGCCAACCTGGCCGGCGTCGGGACCGGCTACATGGTCGCCGGCCGCGTCCTGGCGGCCGGCGCGCACCGCCTCGACCAGCCCCGGGCCATGCCGTCGGTGCTGGTCGTCTGCCTTGCCAGCGCCGCGGCCGAGGCCCTGATCGGGGGTGCCGCCGGCGCGGTGGTGTTCGGGCGCGGGTTCGTCGCCAGCCTGCTCGACTGGTTCAACGGCCAGCTCGCCGTGGCGATCATCCTGCTGCCGCCGTTCCTCGCGGCGCCGCGGCGGCCCCTGCACCTCCTTCTCGAGCGGCTGCGCGCCGGGCCCCGGTGCCGGCGCGAGGACCTCCTGCCGGTGGCCGCCCTCGCGCTGTCGCTGGCCTGCGCGGTCGTCCTTGGGGGGCCGGGAGTGCTGGCGCTGCCCGTCCCGGCCCTGATCTGGTGCGCCCTGCGCTATCCGGTCTTTCCGACGCTGGTGCTGACGGCATCGATCAGCGTCGTGCAGCTCTTCGCCATCGCGGTGGGCCTGCTGCGGCTGCCGGACAGCAATTTCCTCTACATCAACTCGGTGATGTCGGCCCGGCTCGGCATCGCCCTGGTGGCGCTCGGGCCGATGGCGGTGGCCATCGTCAACGGCGCCCGCAACGATCTGCTGCGCCGGCTCGACCACCTGGCCCGGCACGATCACCTCACGGGCGTCCTGCGGCGCGGAGCGTTTTTCGAGCGGGCCGGCGTGATCCTGGCCGACCTCGCCGCCGCGGGGCGGCCGGCGGCGGTGCTGATGATCGACATCGACCACTTCAAGCAGATCAACGACCGCTTCGGCCACGCGCAGGGAGACCGGGTGCTGGCGGCGGTCGCCGCCGGGCTGCAGGCGAGCCTGCGCGAGGGCGCGATCCTGGGACGGCTCGGCGGCGAGGAATTCGCCGTGCTGCTGCCAGCGGCCGAGGCGAGCGAGGCTTGGCTCGCCGCGGAGCGCCTCCGCCTGCGGGTGGCGGCGCTGTCCGTGCCGGCCGAGGACGGCGCGGGCGGATCCGTCCCGCCCCTGTCCGGGATGAGCGTGAGCCTGGGCCTCGCGGTCGCCGACGCGGACCGGCCGCCTTCCCTGGAGGCGCTGCTCGCCCAGGCCGACGCGGCGCTCTACGCCGCCAAGGCGGCTGGGCGGAACCGGGTGGAGCGGGCCGCCTGACGCCGGCGGCGCAGAGCGGCGAGGGGCCGGATCCGCTTTCGACCTGCGATGCCCACCGCCCGACCCGTCGCGACATGAAAGGTCGCGGTCCGGGCTGGACAGGAGGCGGCCACCGCGCCCAACAGGAGGCGGGCGGCCCCGTCTCGCGGCGGCGCCATCGAGCCACGCGGCGGGAGGCCGACATCATGCGCAGGGCGACGATTCACGGTGCGGCGGTTCGCGGTGCGGCCCTCGCTTGCCTGCTGCTGCCGCTTCCGGCGGAAGCGCAGACCGCGACGAACCTCACCGCCCTGAAGGGGCTCGCCACCGTGAGCGCGCTGCCGCGGACCGAGGCGGGGCGGGCGGCGCTCGCCGCCAACCTGAGGGTGACCGGCGACATCCAGTCGGGCGCCGGGCAGCAGCCCTACCTGATGCCCTTCGACGAGCAGCGGCAGCTCGCCCTGCGCGACTGCTTCATCACCGACGGCAACGCCACCGAGCTCGCCGACGGGCTCGGCAGCCGGCTCGGCACGATCTACCAGGAGCGGGCGCGCTACACCGACTACAAGACCTTCGGCAACGTGACTCAGTCGGTCGCCGACCTGATCGGCTACACCAACAACATCACCAAGTCGGATTCGAACTCCGGAAAATACTTCTTCGCCAACGGCACCACCGACGGCAAGGCGCCGGTCTCGGAGGCGGCCGCGGCGATCCTCGCCGCGCGCGGCGGCGTCGTGGACGTGTTCGGCAAGGCCTACGAGCGGCCGGCCGGCGCCAAGGGCGCCGACGCCTACGGCAATTCCCGCCCGTTCCAGACCCTGGCGCGGCTCACCGCCTATCGCGGGGCCGACTATTTCGGGCAAGCGTCGCACAGCCTGGACTGGCTGCACGGGCCGAGCCAGAACCTGACCGACAGCCCGTCCTATCCGAGCGGCCACACCACCTATGGCTACACCGAGGCCCTGGTCCTCGCGCTCCTCGTCCCCGAGCGCTACCAGCAGATGATCGTGCGGGCGGCCGAGTACGGCAACAACCGCGTCGTCGTCGGCGCGCATTACGCCATGGACGTGCTCGGCGGGCGCACGGTGGCGCTCCACGCGGTCGCCCACCTGCTCGCCAACGATCCGGCCTATGTCGGCCAGATCCGCAAGAATCCGGCGGTGATCGGCGAGATGAGCCGGGCCACCAACGACGCGGTCGCAATCACCGATTACCGCGCCGCCCTGGAGGCCGCCCGCTCCGACCTCGGCCGGGTGCTCAAGGAGGTCTGCGGCGACGCGCTGGCGACCTGCGCGCAGGCCGATACAGGCCGGTTCCGGGACGCCACCGCCAACGCCGCCTTCTACGAGACGACCCAGACCTACGGCCTGCCGGTGGTCCATGCCGAGACCGCCGGCACGGTCGAGGACGTGGCCAAGCTCGCCCCCGAGGCCGGCCACCTCCTGACCGCGGCCTTCCCGTCCCTGTCCCTGGCGGAGGCGAACGCCATCCTGACCGAGACGCAGGGGCCGGGCGGCGGCTTCCTCGACGACGGCTCGGCCTTCGGGGTCTATTCGCGCCTCAACCTCTACGCGGCCGCCGGCAAGGCGGCGGAACTGGCCACGCGCAAGCAGGCCGGACGCTGAGGCGATCCTGGCGGCGCCGATCCGGCGGGCGGGACGCCCGGTCGCCGGATGGCGCGGGCCCGGGACGGCGTCGCGACGGGTGCCGCGTCCCTTCTCAAGTGCGGTCTGACAATGTCGCGCTGCGATACCGCGGCTTCAAGGGCGCGGTTCGCGGCTTGAGATTCTCAGGCAAGAGATCGGGACGCAGCGACGTATCCCGCATCCGGCATCCGTGTTTGAACTTGAGCCGTCACAAACCTGCAGCGGCTCATCCGACCATGTCGAAGCGAAGCTCCTCCTCGATCCCGGCCTGGCTGCGTCGTCGCGGCTACTCCCCCCGCGCGATGGTGGCGATCGCCGCCGCGATCCGGCGGACCGGCCGCAGCCGCGACGCCGAGGCGACCGAGCAGAGTTGCCTGATCATCCCGTTCCCCAAGCGCTCGCAGCCGTCGGCTCCGTCCGCTGCGGCCGGCTTGCTCCAGGTCGGCGCCTGAACCAAGGCGAGGCCGGCGCCCGATCCAGAGCGGGCGCGCGGGCGTGAAAGAATCTCCGACGCCAGCGGACACCGGCCAGGCGGCACTCTTCAGCTGCCCGGGTTGACGAACAGGCTGTCGAACTCGCCGGGCTCGTAGTCGCGGCCGGTGATGTCGGTGATCACGACCCACTCGTGACCGTCCGCCGCGAGTTCGTCGGCCTTGTCCAGGGCCGCCTGCGGCGAGGTCCGCTGGTAGGAAAGATGCCCATCCGCAGTATGGGCCGTCACAACAAGATGCATGGCTCTCCCTGTCTGTCGCAGGAGCCATACTACCGGAACATGCCTGTCGGAGCGAGTCGGCGGCGGTGGCGGGATCGTCCGGACCGCGCTGCCGCATCGTCACGGAGAGGCCGCACTCCGGCGCTAGCCCTCGCTCCAGCGCTAGACCCTTGGCGCATCGCCGCTGTCCCGGAGGTCGTCCGATGCCCGTGCTGCTCGCCGCAGGCTCCTGCCTCGCCCTCGGCATCGCCCTCGTGGTGCTGCTCGGGCTCAGCGCCTGACGGGCTCGCATCCGGGCGGCCTGCCGTCGCGCGGGCTCGCGCCCGCACGAGCCGGTATCCGGGTCACAGCAGCGCCCGTGCGGCCTGCGCGATCTTGCGCACCGAGACGTCGACCGACTCGGCCGAGCCGCTGATCCGCTCCACCGTCCGGCGTACCGCGGCGACGCCCTCGGCGGCGCCCTGCATGCTGGCCGACATGTCGCGGGTCGCGCCGGCCTGCTGCGCGACGGCGGAGGCGACGCCGACCGAGATGGCGCTGACCTGGCCGATCGCCGCCGCGATGGCGTCCATCGCCGACACCGCCGACGCGGTGGCGCCCTGCACGGCCGCGATCTGCGTGCCGATCTCGTGGGTCGCCTTGGCGGTCTGCCCGGCGAGTTCCTTCACCTCGGCGGCCACGACCGCGAATCCCCTTCCGGCCTCGCCGGCCCGGGCCGCCTCGATGGTGGCGTTGAGGGCGAGCAGGTTGGTCTGGTCTGCGATGGCGCGGATCAGCGACACCACCTCGCCGATCCGCCCGGCTGCCTCGGCCAGCCCGTTGACGATGGAGCCGGCGTCCCGGGCCTGGCGCAGCGCGACCTCCGAGGCGGCGCGAGCCTCCTCGGCGTGACGGCCGAGCGCGGCGACGGAGGCCGAGAACTCGCCGGCACCGGCGGCCACCGCCTCGACGCTGTCGGCGGCCCGGACCGTCTGCTCGGCGCTGGCGCGGGCCTGGTCGGACACGTCGGTGACCGCGAGCGTGACCGCGGCGATGTCGGACTCGATCGCCCGCTGGCCAGCGGCCAGGCGTTCGCGGTCCCGGACCTCGCGGGTGATGTCGGTGGCGAACTTCACCACCGCGCAGGGCTTGCCGTCGAGGCCGAGCACGGGGTTGTAGGCGCCGAAGATCCAGACCTCCCGTCCGTCCCTGCCGACGCGGCGGAACTCCCCGGCCTGGTGGCGGCCCTCGGCCAGCGCCCGCCAGAACGCGAGGTAGGCCGGGTCGTCGCGCTGCGCCTCGGGGACGAACAGGCGGTGGTGCTGCCCCACCACCTCGTCGCGGGCATAGCCCATGGTGGCGAGGAAGCCGGCATTGGCCTCGGTGATCACGCCCGCGGGCGTGAAGTGGATCACCGCCTGCGATCGGTCGAGGGCTGCGACCTGCCCGGCCAGGTAGGCGTCGCGCTCCTTGCGGGCGGTGATGTCGGAGGCGAGCTTCACCACCCGGACGACGCGGCCGCGGCGATCGAGTACCGGGTTGTAGGACGCCTGGATCCAGATCGACCGGCCGTCCTTGGCGATGCGGCGGAACTCGCGGGTCTCGAACCGGCCCTGCCGCAACCCGTGCCAGAACGCGGCGTAGTCCGGGCTCTCGCGCTCGTCGGGCGGCATCAGCAGGCTGTGGTGACGGCCGCGGAGCTCGGCCAGCGAGTAGCCGGTGAGGACCAGGAAACAGGCATTCGCGTCCCGGATCGTGCCGGTGGGATCGAACTCGATCCGGCCCTGGGATCGGTCGACCGCCGCGAGGAGTGCGGCGTGGCGGGATTGCAGGAAGGGCACGGCGTCGGCCTCTGGGGGACTTGCCCGGCACGATGCGGCGTGAACCTTATTGAACGGTAAAGGATAGGATGTGGCACAGCCAGCATCTAACAGTAAACGGATGCGGCTCATCGCAGATGGCGAAGCTGGAATACATGCTAAACGCAGAAAGGCGCGCGGTGATGCTGCGCGTCCGCGCGAGGCGGGCCCAGGGACGGGCGAGACGCTCGACAGCCGCGGTCGCGCCGGCAGACGGGATCCAGACGCTCGGACGTTTCGGGGCGAGGCCCTCCACCCGATCCACTGTCCAGCCGAGCGCCTGGATTCGGCGCGAAGCGGGCGCGGCCCCGGAGCGCCCCGAAGGATGGCCGATCCCGCCGGGCCGGGATCGTCGCCTATCCCTCCCACAGCCGGTCGATCGCTCGGCGGTGGCCGCGCGGCCACGTTCGCGAGATCGAGGACCTGCTCGCCCGGCTTCGGCGACCCCGCCCCATCCCCGGCCTCGGGGGGAGGTTGGGGGATGGGAACCATCGCGATCCGGACAGCGAGTTTCCGTTCAGAACAGCTTCTTCAGCTCGCTCTTCAGGATCTTGCCGTTCGGGTTGCGCGGCAGGATCTCCTCGTGCAGCAGGACGCGGACCGGCACCTTGAACAAGGCGAGGCGGGCGGCCACGAAGGCGCGCAGCTCCTCCTCGCTCGTCTGCGCACCGCGGGCGATCGCCACCACGGCGCCGGGCTCCTCGCCCAGCGTCGGATGCGGGATGCCGACCAGCGCGGCGTCGACCACCGCCGGGTGCTCGTAGAGGACGCTCTCGACCTCGCCGCAATAGATGTTCTCGCCGCCGCGGATCAGCATGTCCTTGGCCCGGTCGACGATGGTGACGAACCCCTCGGCGTCGATCCGCGCCAGGTCGCCGGTGCGCAGCCAGCCCTCGCGCATCACCTCGGCATCGGCGTCGGGCCGGTTCCAGTAGCCCGCCACCACGTTGGGGCCCTTGACCCATAATTCGCCGACCTCGCCGGGGGGCAGGGTGCGGCCCTCCGGGTCCACGGCGCGCGTCTCGCAGACCGGCAGGGCCGGGCCGCAGCTGTCGGGGCGGTGGACGTAATCCTCGCCCTGGTGGTGGGTGAAGGTGCCGGAGGTCTCGGTCATGCCCCAGCCGGTGGCGGGCTGCGCCTTCGGGAAGGCGGCGCGCAGGCGCCGGACCAGCTCGGCCGGGGCCGGGGCGCCGCCGTAGCTGATCGTCTCCAGGGAGGAGAGGTCGTGGGTGCCGGCCGCCATCCCGTCGAGGAGCTGGAACGCGATCGTCGGCACGCCGCCGGCACTGGTGCAGCGCTCGCGCTCGATCAGCGCCATGGCGCGGGCGAGGTCCCAGCGCCGCATCATCACCAGGCGCCCGCCGCGATAGAGGTTCGGCACCAGGGTGGCGAAGCAGCCGGTGACGTGAAAGAGCGGGATCGACAGCAGGGCTACCCGCTGGGGCGCGGCCGGGTCCGGCGCCGGCACCGGCTCGCCCCGGCGCAGGAAGGCCCGCGCGGCCGAGAACGGATGCGCCATCACCCCGCAGGCGCCGGCCCGGTGGGTGCCGATCGCGCCCTTCGAGCGGCCGGTGGTGCCGGAGGTGTAGAACAGGGTGGCGACGTCCTCGGGGCCGACCGCGACCTCCGGCAGGCTTCCCTCCGGCAGTCCGGCCCAGTCGGCGACCGGGCCGATGATGTCGGACAGGCTCTCGGTACCGGGCGCGGCCGGCGCGCGGGCGAGGAGCACCCGCGCGAGCGCCGGGTAGGCGGCGCGGCGCTCCGCGATGCGGGCCCAGCGCTCCTCGTCGACGATGGCGACGCGGGCGCCGGAATCGAGGAAGCCGTGATCGAGCTCGGGGCCGGTCCACCAGGCGTTGAGCGGCGTGACGACCGCGCCGGCCAGGATCGCGGCGAAGAACGCCACCGGCCATTCCGGCAGGTTGCGCATCGCCACCACCACCCGGTCGCCGGGCCGGACGCCGCCGCGGATCAGGTCGGCCGCGAGCGCCAGGGTGGCGCGGCCGAACGCCTCGAAGGTCGCGCGCTCGTCCTCGTAGACCAGGAAGGTCTTTTGGCCGTGCGCCCGCCCGGCGACGAAGACGTCGCGCAGGGTCAGCGGCGCGTTGGCCCAGATCCGGGTCGGCACGCCGCGGATCGGGGTCTCGGCGACGGCGAAGGGGGATCCGGGCGCGGTCAGCCGGGCGGTCGCCTCGGCGAAGGAGAGGGCGGGCCAGAGCGGCGCGGTCATGTGCGGCTCGGTCATCGGCGGGCTCGTGATCGGTGGATTCTCGGGTGACGCGGGAGGGACGGAGCGCTCAGGTGATGGTCTGGCCCCCGTCGATCACGATGCTCTGGCCGGTCATGAAGGCGCCGGCCGGGCTCGCGAGGAAGACCGCCGCCCCGGCGATCTCGTCGGGCTGGCCGATGCGGGCGAGCGGCGTGCGCGCCGTGTAGGCGGCCCGCGACTTCGGGTCCTCCCACAGGGCGCGGGCGAAATCGGTCTGGATCAGTCCCGGCGCGATGCAGTTGACCCGGACGTTGTGGGGCCCGAGCTCGACCGCGAGGTTGCGCGCGAGCTGGAAGTCGGCCGCCTTCGAGACGTTGTAGGCGCCGATCACGCCCGAGCCCTTCAGGCCCCCCACCGACGAGACCAGGATGATCGACCCGTCCTTGCGGGCGATCATGCCGGGGGCACAGAACCCGATCAGCCAGTGGCTGGCGATCACGTTGTTGTCGAGGATCTTGCGGAACTGGTCGTCCGAGATGCCGCTCATCGGCCCGTAATACGGGTTCGAGGCGGCGTTGCAGACGACCGTGTCGATGCGGCCGAAGCGGTCCTCGGTCCCCTTGGCCAGCCGCTCGAGATCGGCCTTCGACGAGATGCTGGCGGGGATCACGACGGCCCGCTCCTCGCCGTGGCGGGCATTGATCGCCTCGGCCACCGGCGCGCAGGCCTCCGGCTTGCGCGAGGAAATCACCACCTTGGCCCCGTGCTCGGCCAGGCGCTCGGCGATGGCCCGGCCGATGCCGCGCGACGAGCCGGTGACGACGGCGACGCGGCCGGTCAGATCGAAGAGCGGCGTCTGCATGGAGCGTCCTCCCGGGTGGGCCTTTGCCAAAACAGGCCTTGCTTTTGCGCCGACCTTAGCCCCGTATGACGATTAAGCAAGCCGTGTTTTCGAAAACGCGGCCGTGGGGAGGGATGGCCGGGGGACTTGTCCCTCGTTCAGGTCCCGGTTTCGGGGCCCTTGCAGCACCATACCCAATCCCCGATAATGAGGCAGAACCCCGGGCCGCCGTGAAGAGCGGCACCGGGATGATCGGAGGAACCGAGATGCGGGAAGCCGTCATCGTCGCCACCGCGCGCACCCCCATCGGCAAGGCCTACCGGGGCGCGTTCAACGACACGCAAGCGCAGGCGCTCGGCGGCCACGCCATCGCGCACGCGGTCCAGCGCGCCGGCATCGACCCGGCCGAGATCGGCGACGTGGTGATGGGCGCGGCGCTCCAGCAGGGCTCGACCGGCGGCAACGTCGCCCGCCAGGCCGCCCTCAGGGCGGGCCTGCCCGAGACGGTGGCGGGCATGAGCCTCGACCGGCAATGCGCCTCGGGCCTGATGGCGATCGCGACGGCCGCCAAGGAGATCATCACCGACGGGCTCGCCGTCGCGGTGGGCGGCGGCCTCGAATCGATCTCGCTCGTCCAGAACGACAAGGTCAACCGCTTCCGCGGCCAGGACCCGTGGCTCGTCGAGCACGTGCCGGCGATCTACATGACGATGATCGAGACCGCCGAGAACGTCGCGGCGCGGTATGGTATCGGCCGCGAGGCGCAGGACGCCTACGCCCTGCAATCGCAGCAGCGCACCGCCAGGGCGCAGGCCGAGAACAAGTTCGCCGACGAGATCGTGGCGATGGAAGCCCGCATGGCGGTAGTCGACAAGGCGACCGGCGCGGTCTCGCACAAGGACGTGACGCTCTCCCAGGACGAGGGCAACCGGCCCCAGACCAAGCTGGAAGATCTCCAGGGCCTCAAGCCCGTGTTCAAGGACGGCCTGCGGATCAAGGAGGGGCAGTTCATCACCGCCGGCAATGCCAGCCAGCTCTCCGACGGCGCGGCGGCGGTGGTGCTGATGGAGGCCCGCGAGGCCGAGCGCCGCGGCTTGACGCCGCTCGGCGCCTATCGCGGCATGGCGGTGGCCGGCTGCAACCCGGACGAGATGGGCATCGGCCCGGTCTTCGCGGTGCCCAAGCTCCTCAAGCAGCACGGGCTCAGGGTCGAGGACATTGACCTGTGGGAGCTGAACGAGGCCTTCGCCAGCCAGGTGCTCTACTGCCGCGACACGCTCGGCATCCCGGACGAGCGCCTCAACGTCAACGGCGGCGCGATCTCGATCGGCCACCCCTACGGCATGTCGGGTGCCCGCATGACCGGGCACATCCTGCTGGAAGGCCGCCGCCGGGGCGCCAAGTACGGCGTGGTGACGATGTGCGTCGGCGGCGGCATGGGCGCCGCGGGCCTGTTCGAGATCTACTGATCCTGCCACATTCCGGCTCGTGACGGCGCCCGCCAAGAGGTGCCCGGAGGAGACCGGCAGAGGGACGAAGCCGAAGATGGCTCAAGACGTGAACGCGAACGACAACGTCGTGTCGACCGCCCGCGAGGGCGCGGTCGCGGTGCTGACGCTGCAATCCGGCCCGGTCAACGCGCTCGGCACCGCGCTTCGCCAGGGCATCCTGGCGGCGGTCGAGGCCGCGGAGGCCGATGCCGCCGTCAAGGCGATCGTGCTGATCGGTGGCGGCCGGATGTTCTCGGCCGGGGCCGACATCACCGAGTTCGGCAAGCCGCAGAGCGGAATCAGCTTGCCCGACCTCCTCAACCGCATCGAGGCGTCGACCAAGCCGGTCGTCGCCGCGATCCACGGCAACGCGCTCGGCGGCGGGCTCGAGACCGCGCTCGCCTGCCACTACCGGGTGGCGGTGCCCTCGGCCAAGGTCGGCCTGCCGGAGGTCAAGCTCGGCATCCTGCCGGGTGCGGGCGGCACCCAGCGCCTGCCGCGGGTGGTCGGGCCCCGCAAGGCCCTCGACGTCATCGTCGGCGGCTCGCCGATCGGCGCCAAGGCGGCCGCCGCGATGGGGCTCATCGACGAACTGGCGCCGGAGGATTCGCTTCGCGCCCACGCGGTCGCCTTCGCCGAGCGGGTGGTGGCCGAAGGCCGGCCGCTCCTGAAGATCCGCGACCGAGACGACAAGATCGCCGAGGGGCGCGAGAATCCGGGCCTGTTTGCCGCGTTTCGCGAGGAGAATGCCCGCAAGACCCGCGGCTTCGAGGCGCCGGAAGCCTGCATCGCCTGCATCGAGGCCGCCTGCCGGCTGCCCTTCGACGAGGGGCTGGCCTTCGAGCGCGCGGAGTTCCAGAAGCTCGTCTCCGGCACCCAGTCGGCGGCGCAGCGCTACGTCTTCTTCGCCGAGCGCCAGGCGGCCAAGATCCCGGACGTGCCGGACGACACGCCCGCCCGCCCGATCGCCCGCGTCGGCGTGATCGGCGCCGGCACGATGGGCGGCGGCATCTCGATGAACTTCCTGAACGCCGGCATCCCGGTGACGATCGTCGAGACGAAGCGCGACGCGCTCGACCGCGGCATCAAGACCATCCGCACCAACTACGAGAATACCGCCAAGAAGGGCCGGCTGAAGCCCGAGGACGTCGAGACCCGGATGGGCCTCCTCACCGACACCCTGGAGCTGGAAAAGCTCGCCGAGTGCGACCTCATCATCGAGGCCGTGTTCGAGGATATGGGGATCAAGAAGGAGATCTTCTCCAAACTCGATCAAATCGCCAAGCCCGGCGCGATCCTGGCCTCCAACACCTCCTACCTCGACATCGACGCCATCGCGGCGATGACCAGCCGGCCGGCCGACGTGATCGGCATGCACTTCTTCTCGCCGGCCAACGTCATGCGCCTTCTGGAAGTCGTGCGCGGCGAGAAGACCGCCAAGGACGTCATCGCGACCGCGATGCAGATCGGCCGCAAGGTCGGCAAGATCCCGGTGCTGGTCGGCGTCTGCCACGGCTTCGTCGGCAACCGGATGCTGGCCCAGCGCCAGCGCGAGGCCAACCGTCTGATCCTCGAGGGCGTCACCCCCTGGGACGTCGACCGGGTGGTCTACGAGTTCGGCCTGCCGATGGGCCCGTTCACGATGAGCGACCTCGCCGGCCTCGATATCGGCTGGAGCCGGGAGACCAACAAGTCGGAGAGCGTGCGCGACCTCCTCTGCGAGCAGGACCGCCGCGGCCAGAAGACGAGCGCCGGCTTCTACGACTACGACGCCAAGCGCAAGGCGACGCCCTCCACGGTCACCGAGGAGATCATCGCGCGTGTCGCCGAGCGCCAGGGCGTGAAGCGGAAGGCCGCGACCGACCAGGAGATCCTGGAACGCACCCTCTACCCGATGATCAACGAGGGCGCGAAGATCCTTGAGGAGGGCAAGGCGATCCGGGCCTCGGACATCGATATCGTGTGGATCAACGGCTACGGCTGGCCGGTCTATCGCGGCGGCCCGATGTTCTGGGCCGACACGATCGGCCTGCCCAAGGTGCTGGAGCGCCTGCGCGCCTACGAGGCCGAGTACGGCGAGGCGTTCAAGCCGTCGGCCTTGCTGGAAAGACTGGCGGCCGAGGGCAAGGGCTTCAAGGACCTGTAGCGTCGTTCAGCCCTCCCCCCTCTGCCGCAGGGTTGTCCGGGGAAAAGAAGGGTGCGGATCCTCTCCTCTCCCCGCGGGCGGGGAGAGGGGAAACCCGCGCCATCCATTTCCCCGCAGAGGGGGGAGGGCTCAGGCGTCGCGCCGACCCAATTCAAGACAACAAGCCATCCAGGAGGCACCCCATGGACCTTCGCTTCACCCCCGAGGAGCGCGCCTTCCGCCAGGAAGTCCGCACCTTCTTCCAAGAGAATCTCCCGCAGGAGATCCGCCAGAAGATGATCGACGGGCGTCATCCGTCGAAGGACGACATCGTCACCTGGCAGAAGATCCTCAACAAGAAGGGCTGGGCGGTACCGAACTGGCCCGTCGAGTGGGGCGGCACCGGCTGGGATCCGGTGCGCCAGTACATCTTCCTCGACGAGCTGCAGAGCTTCCCGGCCCCGTCGCCGCTGCAGTTCGGCGTCTACATGGTCGGGCCGGTGATCGCCCAGTTCGGCAACGAGGCGCAGAAGAAGCACTTCCTGCCGCGCATCGCCAACATCGACGACTGGTGGTGCCAGGGCTTCTCGGAGCCGGGCTCGGGCTCCGATCTCGCCTCGCTCAAGACCAAGGCGGTGCGCGAGGGCGACCACTACATCGTCAACGGCCAGAAGACCTGGACCACGCTCGGCCAGTACGCCGACTGGATCTTCTGCCTGGTGCGCACCGACGCCACCGTGAAGAAGCAGGAGGGCATCAGCTTCCTCCTCATCGACATGAAGACGCCGGGCATCACCGTACGGCCGATCCAGACCATCGACGGCGGCCACGAGGTCAACGAGGTCTTCTTCGACGACGTGAAGGTGCCGGTCGAGAACCTGGTCGGCCAGGAGAACAAGGGCTGGGACTATGCCAAGTTCCTGCTCGGCAACGAGCGCACCAACATCGCCCGGGTCGGCGTCTCGAAGCAGCGCATCCGGCGCCTGAAGGAGCTGGCGGCGATCGAGCGGGTCGGCGACACCCCGATCCTGGAGAACCCGCGCTTCCGCGAGAAGCTGGCGGCGCTCGAGATCGAGCTCAAGGCGCTGGAGATGACGCAGCTGCGGGTGGTCGCCGCCGAGCGCACCCGCGAGAAGGGCAAGCCCGACCCGGCCTCCTCGATCCTCAAGATCAAGGGCTCTGAGATCCAGCAGGCGACGACCGAGCTGCTGCTCGAAGTGGTCGGCCCCTACGCCCTGCCATACGCGGCCGAGGACGAGGGCGACGAGCACCTGAGCAACGAGCCACCGGTGGGACCGGATTGGGCGGGGCCCGCCGCGCCGACCTACTTCAACTGGCGCAAGATCTCGATCTACGGCGGCTCGAACGAGATTCAGAAGAACATCATCGCGAAGGCGATTCTGGGGCTCTGAGGACAGGTTGGGGCAGGGCCGGGCAGCAGAACAACCCGATCCCTCCCACCCTCGACCTCATCCTGAGGTGTCGGTCCATCGCAGATGGACTGACCTCGAAGGAGGGCTCCAGGGACCACCGAGACATCCGGAGCCCTCCTTCGAGGCTCCCTTCGGTCGCACCTCAGGATGAGGTTGCGATCGGGACGAATCGAACAAAGCCGCGCTTCGAGGCCGGCGAGAACGGAAACGACCCGATGGATTTCGATCTGAGCGAGGAGCAGCGCCTCCTCAAGGACAGCGTCGAGCGACTTCTCGCTGACCGCTACGACTTCGAATCCCGCAAGCGCTACGGCCGTGAGCCCGAGGGCTTCACCAAGGCGATGTGGGCGGCTTACGCCGAGCAGGGCCTGCTCGCGGTGCCGTTCTCCGAGGAGGATGGCGGCATCGGCGGCGGGCCGGTCGAGACTATGATCGTCATGGAGGCGTTCGGCGGCGCCCTGGCGCTAGAGCCCTATCTGGCGACGGTCGTGCTCGCCGGCGGCGTGCTGCGTCATGCCGCGAGCCCGGAGCAGCGGGCCGAATGGCTGCCGGGCCTCATCGCCGGCGAGACCCGCTACGCCTTCGCGCATAGCGAGCGCCAGGCCCGCTACGACCTGAACGACGTCGGCGTCACCGCGCGCCGCGACGGCGACGGGTGGGTGCTGGAGGGCGAGAAGTCGCTCGTCCTGCACGGCGACAGCGCCGACCGGCTGATCGTCTCCGCCCGGACCGCGGGCTCGCGGCGCGACCGCGACGGCATCGGCCTGTTCCTGGTCGAGGCCAATGCCGAGGGCGTGTCGCGCCGCGGCTACCCGACCCAGGACGGCTTGCGGGCGGCGGAAGTCTCGCTGTCCTCGGTCCGCGTCGGGGCGGACGCGGCGATCGGCGATACGGCGGGCGCGCTCCCCGTCATCGAGCGGGTCACCGACGAGGCGATCGCCGCGCTCTGCGCCGAGGCGGTCGGCGCCATGGACCGGATGCACAACCTGACGGTCGAGTACCTCAAGACCCGCAAGCAGTTCGGGGTGACGATCGGGTCGTTCCAGGTGCTCCAGCATCGGGCCGCCGAGATGTTCATCGCGCTCGAACAGGCCCGCTCGATGGCCTTCCTCGCCACCATGATGGCGGGCGAGGACGACGCAGAGGAGCGCGCCCGCGCCGTCGCCGGCGCCAAGGTGCAGATCGGCCGCTCCGGCCGCATCGTCGGTCAGGGCGCGGTGCAGCTCCATGGCGGCGTCGGCGTCACCATGGAGTACAGCGTCGGCCACTACTTCAAGCGCGTGACGATGATCGACCAGCTCTTCGGCGATGCCGACCACCATCTCGGCCGGGTCGCCCGGATGGGCGGGCTGATCGCCGCTTGACGCGGGACCGAGCGGGAGATGAATCCCGCTCATCTCGGCGCGGATAAAACTCGTTTGAGTTCCGCCCCGGGCGATTGTTGGGTGATCGTGCCTCAAGAGCACCCGACAATCCCCGGGAGGGACCCCAAGATGACCGGCACCGAGCCGCGCGCGCTCGCGGATGCGATCCGCTTCCTGTCCATCGACGCCATCGAGCGGGTGGGCGAGGGGCATCCGGGCACGCCGCTGGGCGCCGCCGACACGGTAACGGCGCTCTTCACCCGCCACCTCAAGTTCCTGGCCCGCGAGCCCCTGTGGTTCGACCGCGACCGCTTCGTCGAGTCGAACGGTCACGGCTCGATGCTGCTCTACTCGCTGCTCCACCTGTCGGGCTATGCGGGGATCGGGCTTGACGACATCAAGCGCTTCCGCGAACTCGGCTCGCCCTGCGAGGGCCACCCGGAATTCGCTCCCGCCCACGGCATCGAGACCACCACCGGCCCGCTCGGCCAGGGCATCGCCAACGCCGCCGGCATGGCGCTGGCCGAGGCCTATCTCAACCGCTGGCTCGGGCCGGACATCATCGACCACCGCACCTATGCGCTCGTCGGCGACGGCTGCCTGCAGGAGGGCGTCGGCCAGGAGGTGATCTCGCTCGCCGGCCACCTGCGGCTCGGGAAGCTGACCTTCCTCTGGGACGACAACCAGATGACCGACGACGGCGCGATCGAGCTCGCGCTGAGCGACGACATGGCGGCGCGCTTCCGCCTCAGCCACTGGCACGTCCAGGAGGTCGACGGCCACGACATCGAGGCGGTCTCGGCGGCGCTGCTGCTCGCCAAGGCCGACCCGCGCCCCTCGATGATCCGCTGCACCACGGTGATCGGCCGCGGCCTGCCCGGCGTCGAGGGCACGCGGGCCGCCCACTCCGCCCGCATCCCGGCGAGCTTGAGCGAGGCCGCCCGCAAGGCCCTGAACTGGCCGCACCCCGCCTTCGAGATCCCGGACGAGATCCGTGCCGCCTGGCGCGAGGCCGGCGAGCGCAACGCCCCCGAATTCGACTCCTGGACCCGCCGCGTCGCCGCCCTGCCACCGGAGCGCCGCCGCCTGCTCGACCGCCTGCGCGAGGGCAAGCTGCCGGAGGGCTGGGAGGCGCCGTTGCGGGCCTTCCGCGACGAGGCGGCCCGGTCGGGCAGGGCGCAATCCGGCATCGCGCTGTCGGGCGAGCTGGTCGACCGCCTCGCCGACGCCATTCCCGAACTTCTCTCCGGCGCGCCGGACCTCGAGGGCGCGACCCAGCACAAGCGCAAGCTCAAGGCCTTCACGGCCGAAGACCAGGGCGGACGCTACGTCCACTACGGCATCCGCGAGCACGCCATGGGGGCGATGATGAACGGCATGGCCGCCCATGGCGGCGTGGTGCCGGTCGGCGTCACCTACCTGGTCTTCTCGGATTACCTGCGCCCGGTGTTGCGGCTCGCCGCCATGATGGGGCTGCCGGTGCCGTTCGTGTTCAGCCACGATTCGGTCGGCATCGGCCGCAACGGCCCGACCCACCAGCCGGTCGAGTACCTGGCCTCGCTCCGCGCCATTCCCAACATGCTGGTGCTGCGCCCGGCCGACGCCGTCGAGGCGGCCGAGTGCTGGGAGATCGCCCTCGACACCCGCACCGGCCCGTCCTCGCTGATCTTCGCCCGCCAGGCCCTGCTGGCCGTTCGGCGCGACGGCTCGGGCGAGAACCGCTCGGCCCGCGGCGCCTACGTGCTGGAGGAGGCCACCGGCCCCCGCCGCGTCACGCTGCTCGCCACCGGCTCGGAGGTGGCGCTCGCCGTCGAGGCGCGCCGGCGGCTGGAGGAAGAGGGCATCCCGACCGCGGTGGTCTCGATGCCGTCCTGGGAGCTGTTCGAGCGCCAGGACGCCGCCTATCGCCGCGAGGTTCTGGGGCCCGGGACCGTCCGGGTCGGCGTCGAGGCGGCGGTACGCCTCGGCTGGGACCGCTACCTCGGCGAGGACGGCGGCTTCGTCGGCATGAGCGGCTTCGGCGCCTCGGGCGCGGAGGCCGACCTCGCCCGCCATTTCGGCCTTACCCCGGAGCGGGTCGTCGAGGAGGTGCGGGCGCGGCTCTGAAAGTCCGTCTGACCGAGCGCCATACACCATCCAACCCTCCACCTCACTCTGGGGTGGAGGGTTGGATGGAAAGTACCCCCCGATTGCGTCGTCGTGAATCACGCAGGCTTCGAAAACTCATGACGAGGTCTGGCGCGGAACAAATACTCTACTCGATTTCAGCAGATGTTGCGAGTTCGCACCCTCGAAACAACGTCTTCGATCGAGGACGCGAACGGGGGTTCGACCGTCCGGAAAAATCTCGGTTCCTTGCCGGCGGTCGATTCCGAGCCCCCCATGCCGTTCATCGTACGGCTTCCGCCTGGTCGCTCGGCGATGGCCGCGCGACGGCCGGTGCCTCGCGGCTGCGCGTCGCGGCGCCGACGCGACGGCGCGCCCTACCTTGGCCCGATGATCCTGCTTCGCCACGGCCAGAGTGAGTTCAACCTGCATTTCCACGCGACGGGGGTCGATCCCGGCATCGTGGATGCGCCTCTGACGCCGCTCGGCCACGGGCAGGCGGAGGCCGCCTCCCGGTCGCTCGCCGGGGAGGGCGTGCGGCGCATCCTGTGCTCCCCCCTGACCCGGGCGCTCCAGACCGCGACGCCGGTGGCGGAGCGTCTCGGCCTGCCGATCCTCGTCACCCCGATGGTGCGCGAGCGCCGGGGTGCGAGTTGCGACACCGGCACCTGCCGGACCGACCTCGCCCGCGCCTGGCCGCATCTCGATCTCAGTCATATGGACGAGGTCTGGTGGCGCGGAGCCGACGAGGCGGACGAGGAGCCCGACCACCTGTTCGAGGCCCGCGTCGCGGCCTTCGGCACGGCGATGGCCGAAGATCCGGACTGGGCCCACACCCTCGTCGTGTGCCACTGGGTGTTCATCATGGCGGTCACCGGCTGCAGCCTGGCCAACGGCGAGTGGGTCCGCTGCCGGATGGACGAGGCCGGTCGGCTGGCGGCGGTCGAGCGCTGACCGCCGCCAGCCCCGCTCAGGCGAACGGATCGGCGACGATCGGCCAGAGCGGCCGGCCGGCCCGCGGCAGGACGAGCGCCGCGAAGTCGGGATTGGCGCTGCCCGTCACCGCGACGTGGAGGATACGGTCGGCCCGCGGCGCGAAGCCGGCATTGAAGTGCTGGGCCGACTTCACGAACACGGTGGCGTAGTCGGTGAGCGAGACGCCGAACTGCTCGAAGGCCGAGGGCTGGAAGACCTGGGTGCGCAGGGCATTGAGCACGATGTGCAGGCCGCCGGCCTCGACCATCACGCAATCGCCCATCGGCTGCTTGCCGTTGCCGTAGGTCTGGACCGCGTCCGCCTGGATGCCGATCACCCGCACGGCGAGATCCACGGGATCGCCCGACATCGGCCCGGTCTTGCCGCCGATGCGCAAGGCCAGGCGCGCGCCGAGGCCGGCCTCCCGGCAGAGCCGGACCGCGACCGGATCCCAGAAGCTGCCGATGGCGCAGCGCGTCGCGCCGGCCTCGACGAGGGCGCGCAGCAGGAACGTCGAATCGCTCGCCGCGCCCGCCCCGGCATTGTCCGACACGTCGGCCAGCACCGTCACGCCCGCCGGGGGATCGAGCGCCACCTGCACCGCCTCGTCGAGGGTCAGGAGCCGGTCGGTGGTCGCCTCGCGCATCTCCCACAATTCGCGGGCGAGCGCCTCGGCGGTGGCCCGGGCCAGGTCCGGGTCGCCGTCGGTCACCGCCACCACCTTGGCGCCGACATCCGGGAGGTCGGCCCAGGGAAAGCCGTGGGCGAGCGACAGGGACAGGATGCCGTCCCGCCCCTCCGCCGCGCTCATCCGGTCGACGAAGCCGCGGGTCGGCTGGTTGGGCGTGCGCCACACCGCCAGCATCCGGCAATCGGCGACGGCGATCGTCGGCCGGATCCGGCCGGCCCGCGCGTCGTCGCAGAGGCGGAAGAGGTCGCGCGCCCGGTCGTCGACGTCGATGTGGGGGTATTCCTTGTAGGTGAGCAGCACGTCGGAGGCCGCGACGATGCGCTCGCTCAGGTGGCAATGCAGGTCGAGCTCGACCCCCACCGTCACCCCCTTGCCGACGATCTCCCGGGCCGCGGCGACGAGCTCGCCCTCGCAATCGTCCTGCTCCTCGGCGACCATCGCGCCGTGGAGGTCGAACAGCACCATGTCGACCGGGCCGGCGGCCCTGAGGTCGGCCAGCACGCGGTCGCGCAGGTCCACCCACACGTCCTGGCGCGTCGGCCCGCCCGGCGGGGCGAAGGCCGCCAGGCTCTCCACCACCGCGTAGCCGGCGGCCTCGCCCATCGTGCGCCAGACCTTGAGCGGCCCGGCGAACCAGTGATCCGAGGTGCGGGAGGCGCCGGTCTCGACGTAGAGGTCCTCGAGGAAGGCGGCGCGCCCGGTCGGGATCGGCGAGAAGGTGTTGGTCTCGGTGCCGAGCGCGGCGATGAAGAGCTTCACGGATGGGTCTCCTCTGGGAGATGGTCTTCGAGACGGAGCCGGGTCGGGGCGGCGCGCCTCATGCTCGCGCCGTCGTCCCGGGCTCGCCTTCGGCCCCGGGATGACCCTGATTCCACGTTTCTGTCGAGGGGCCGGCCCTCACCCCGCCGCCGCCACGTGCACCCCCGGCCGCTTGCCGTCGTTCCACCGGCCGCCGATGGCGCGCTCGACCTGGGCGGCGAGCTGCAGCAGCAGCCCGTCGGC
>NZ_JACWCT010000066.1:107386-132633 GCF_016613415.1 Methylobacterium ajmalii
GGGTGAGGATGATGTCCCATTCCTCGAAGAAGGCGCCGAAACTCCGGGCCGTGGTGTTGAACGCCGCCTGCATCGCCGTCCGCTCCGCGTAGCTCGCATGGCGTCCGGCTTCCCAGATCCGGATGTTCATCGGCTCGATCAGGTCCTCGGGCGGCCGCTCGAGGCCCTTCAGGGCCAGCAGCCCGTTGATGGTCTGGGCGAAGTTGGTGATGTAGCAGGTGGTCTGGGCCGCGAAGGCGGCCCGGATGTCGACCGCCGGCAGCGCCCACTCGACGTGGTGGCCGAGGCCTTCGAGGAAGCGGCCGATCCGCTCCAGCTCGGCGACGTGCCGGGGTACGGCGCGGTAATCGCCCCATTCGTGCGACAGCGCGATGCGCAGGCGCCCGGGATCGCGCTCGATCAGCGTGGCGTAGGGCTCGGGCGCGGCCCAGTAGGGCATGAACTCGCCCGGAGCGCCGCCGCGGCACTGGTCGACGAAGACCGCGGTGTCGCGCACGGTCCGCGACTGGCAGCCCTGGATCGACACCACGCTGGTCAGGTCCGAGCCGTAGGGCGCGATCGAGAACACGCCGCGGGAGGGCTTGAGCCCGAGATTGCCGTTGACGCCTGCCGGGATGCGGATCGAGCCGCCGCCGTCGGTGGCGTGCGCCATCGGCACCACGCCCGAGGCCACCGCGGCGGCGGATCCCGCCGAGGAGCCGCAGGTGGTGTAGTCGAGGTTCCAGGGATTGCGGGTGACGTAGACCGCCGGGTTCTCGGCCGAGCTGCACACGCCGAATTCCGGCGTGGTGGTGCGTCCGACGAGGTTGAGGCCGGCCTGCCGCATCTTGCCCGTCAGGTGGCTGTCGCTCGTCGCGCGGTTGCCGCGCATCAGGAGCGAGCCCATCTCCTGCAGCCGGCCCTTCAGGGTCGGCCCGAGGTCCTTCATCAGGAACGGCACGCCCGCGAAGGCGCCGTCGAGGTTGGTGCCGTCCGTCGCCGGGTCGGCGACGCAATCGTCGAACAGCTCGATCACGGCGCTCGTCGCCGGGTTGGTCAGCGCCACGCCGGCCGCCGCCTGGGCGGCCAGTTCCGCCGCCGTCACCTCGCCGGCGCGCACCCGCGCGGCGAGCCCGCAGGCGTCGTGCTGCGCCCATTCCTCCCAGGTCATGGCGAGGGTCATTGGTGTCGTCCCGTTGTTGTTGTCACTGGTATCGAAAAATCGGGCGCGTTCCTTCTCCCGCATGGGAGGGGGGTCAGGGGATCGAAGATCCCGCGTGAGGGTGGCCCGGTTTCCGCGACGAAACGGTACCGTCGAGCTGCCGGTACGACGCTCGGCGTCTCGCACGGAAGCCTGTCACCCTCGTGCGATCTTCGATCGCCCCGACCCCTCTCCCACACGGGAGAGGGGATCCCGCGCCGCATCGTTACTTGCCGGTGTCAGGCGGACGCCGCTTCCGGAAGATGCTCCCCCCGCCCGAACTCCCGCCCCGGCGCCGCCTCGATCAGCGCCCGGGTATAGGCAGCCGAGGGCCGGGCGAAGACCTCGGCGGTCGGGCCTTCCTCGACGATGCGGCCGCGCTGCATCACGATCAGCCGGTCGCAGATCTGGGCCGCCACCCGCAGGTCGTGGGTGATGAACAGGATCGCGAGGTCGAAGCGGCGCTGCACGTCGTCGAGGAGGGCGAGCACCTGGCGCTGCACCGAGACGTCGAGCGCCGAGACCGCCTCGTCGGCGATCAGGATCTCGGGCTCCATGGCCAGCGCCCGGGCGAGCGCGATGCGCTGGCGCTGGCCGCCGGAGAACTGGTGCGGGTAGCGGGCGAGCGCCGACGGGTCGAGCCCGACGAGGCCCATCAGCTCCCGGGCCTTCGCGGTCGCGGCCTCCGGGCTAGTGCCGAAATTCATTGGCCCCTCGATGATCGAGGCCCCGACCGTGCGGCGCGGGTTGAGCGAGCGGAACGGATCCTGGAAGACCACCTGGATCTTCCGGCGCATCGGCCGCAGCCGGCGCTCGGGCAGGCGGGCGATGTCCCGGTCGCCGACCATGATCTGGCCCCGGCTCGGGGCGATCAGCCGGGCGATGCAGCGCGCGACCGTCGACTTGCCCGAGCCCGACTCGCCGACGATGCCGACCGTCTCGCCGCGGCGGATGCGCAACGCCACGTCGGCGGCGGCGTGGACGACCCGCTCCGTCTTGAACAGGCCGCCGCTGCGATAGGTCTTCTCGAGGCTCGCGGTCTCCAGCGCCAGGGCGCCGGTGACCGGCGGGCGCCGGGCGGGCGTCATCGTCGGCACCGCGCCGATCAGCATCTTGGTGTAGGGGTGCTGGGGCCGCTCCAGCACCTGGGCGGCCGGCCCCTGCTCGACGACGCGGCCGCGCTGCATCACCACCACCCGGTCGGCGATCTCCGCCACCACGCCGAAATCGTGGGTGATGAACAGGACGCCGGTGCCGCGGCGCTCCTGCATCTCGCGGATCAGCTTGAGGATCTGGGCCTGTGTGGTGACGTCGAGCGCCGTCGTGGGCTCGTCGGCGATGAGCAGCGCCGGGTCGAGGATGAGGGCGGCGGCTATCATCACCCGCTGGCGCTGGCCGCCGGAGAGCTGGTGCGGGTAGGAGGCGTGCATCCGCTCGGGGTCGGGCAGGTGCATGGCGTCCAGCATCGCCAGCACCTTGGCCCGGCGCTCCTTCGCGCCGAGGTCGGTGTGGATGCGCAGGACCTCCTCGATCTGGTCGCCGACGGTGAGCACCGGGTTCAGCGCCGTCATCGGCTCCTGGAAGATCATCGCCATGCGGTCGCCGCGCAGGGCCCGCAGGCGCTGGGGGCTCGCCGTCAGCACGTCCTCACCGTTGAGCCGGATCGCGCCGGCGACGGGCTTCAGCACCTTGGCGAGGAGCCCCATCACCGAGAAGGCGGTGACCGACTTGCCGGACCCGGATTCGCCGACGACGCAGACGATCTCGCCGCGGGCCACCGTGAACGAGACCCCGTCGACGGCGCGCGACCGGTCGCCGCCGCCCGGCAGCGCGATGGCGAGGTTCTCGATCTCGAGAACGGGGGAGGGCGCAGCGCTCATCGGCCGGTCATCTTCGGATCGAGGGTGTCGCGCAGGCCGTCGCCCAGCATGTTCACGGCCAGCACCGTGAGACCGAGGACGATGCCCGGATACAGGATGTTGTGGGGGTAGACCCGGAACAGGTTGCGGCCCTCCGCCATGATGTTGCCCCAGCTCGGCGTCTCCGGCGGGATGCCGATGCCCAGGAAGGAGAGCACCGCCTCGACCAGGATCGCCGAGGCGGCGATGAAGGTGCCCTGCACGATCAGGGGCGCGACGGTGTTGGGCAGGATGTGGCGCGCCATCAGCAGCGGCAGGCGGGTTCCGGCCATGATCGCGGCCTCGACGTAGGGTTCCTCGCGCACCGAGAGCACGATCGAGCGCACCAGCCGCACCACCCGGGGGATCTCCGGCACTACGATCGCGGCGATGACCGCCGGGAGGCCGGCCCGGAAGAGCGACACCACCGCGATGGCGAGCAGGATGCCGGGGATCGCCATCAGCCCGTCCATCAGCCGCATGATCGGCCCGTCGAGGGGGCGGATGTAGCCGGCGACGAGCCCGAGCAGCAGGCCGACGGCGAGCGACAGGGCCGCCACCGAGACGGCGATGGCGAGGGAGACCCGGGCGCCGTAGAGCACCCGGCTGTAGACGTCGCGCCCCAGGCTGTCGGTGCCCATCCGGTGACGGAAGGTCGAGGTCGAGCCGTCCTCGGCCCGGATCGTGCGCTCGAAGCCCGGCGGGCGGTTGCGGGTCGCCGGGTTGATCGCGCCCGGGTCGAGGGTGCCGAGGAGCGGCGCGAAGGCGCCGATCAGCGCCATCAGGAGGAGGAAGCCGGCGCCGATCGCGACGACCGGGTTGCGCATCAGGCGCGCGGCGAGGGTGCGGCCGGGCGGCAGGGGTGCGGCCGCGACGGGCGCCAGGAGGGTCGGCTCGGCACTCACGGGCTCGGCACTCAATGGCGGATCCTCGGGTCGAACAGGCTGTAGGTGAGGTCGATCAGGAGATTGATGAGGACGTAGACGCCCGAGAACATCAGGATCAGCGCCTGGATCGTCGGATAGTCCCGGGCCAGCACCGCATCGACCGTGAGGCGGCCGAGGCCGGGAATGGCGAAGACGCTCTCGGTCACCACCACGCCGCCGATGAGGAGCGCGATGCCGATGCCGACCACCGTCACGATCGGCACCGCGGCGTTCTTGAGCGCGTGGCGAAAGAGGATCTTGCGCTCGACCTGGCCCTTGGCACGGGCGGTGCGGATGTAGTCCTCGTTCAGGACCTCCAGCACGCTCGCCCGGGTCATGCGGGCGATGAGCGCGATGTAGACCACCGACAGGGTCACGGCCGGCAGGACCAGCCGGTGCAGGTAGCCGCCGAGGCCCGCGGAGAGCGGCTGGTAGCCCTGGACCGGAAACCAGCCGAGCGTGATCGAGAAGACGTAGATCAGGAGGTAGCCGATCACGAAGACCGGCACCGAGAACCCGAGCACCGACATGCCCATCACGATCCGGTCGAGCCAGGAGCCGTGCCGGTAGGCGGCCACGACCCCGAGCGGGATCGCGACGCAGACCGCGATAAGCATCGTGGCGGCGGCGAGCGACAGGGTCGGCTCGATCCGCCCGAGGATCAGCTCGCCGATGCTCTTCTTGAAGAAGAACGACTCGCCGAGGTTGCCGTGGAGGAGGTTGCCGATCCAGATCGCGAACTGCGCCGGCAGCGACTGGTCGAGGCCGAGCTTCTGGCGCACCTGCGCGATCTGCTCGCTCGAGGCGTTGTCCCCGGCGATCACCGCCGCCGGGTCGCCGGGGGTGAGCCGCAGCATCAGGAACACCAGCACCGCGACGATCGCCAGGACCGGAATGGCGGCGAGCAACCGCCGCAGGATGTAGCCGGCCATCGCCCTACTTCTTCTTCTCGACGTTCCAGAACACCGGCACGGCGGCGGTCAGGATGCCGGTGACGTTCTTGCGCGCGGCGATCGGGATGTAGAACTGGCCGAGCGGGACGTAGGGTACCACCTCGCGCCAGCGGGCCTGCACGGCCTCGGCGATCGCCTTCTGCTTGCCCGGATCGACCTCGCGGGCGAAGTCGTCGCGGAGCTTCTCCATCTCGGAATCGCAGGGCCAGCCGAACGGGGCCTTGTCGCAGCTCATGTTCACGAAGCTCGACATCACCGGGTTCAGGATGTCGGCCGAGACCCAGGAGGTGTTCATCAGGTTCCAGCCGCCCTTGTCGGCCGGATCCTTGCGCACCCGGCGCGACACCACGGTCTGCCAGTCCGAGGACTGCATATCGACCTTGAAGCCGCCCTTCTCGAGGAGCTGCTTGGCCACCGGCCCGAGATTGGTCAGGGTCTGCAGGTCGGTCGAGTGCAGGAGGACGATCGGCGTGCCGTCGTAGCCCGCCTCCTTGAGGAGCTGCTTCGACTTGGCGAAGTTCGACTCCAGCAGCCCGTCCATCCCCTTCTCGGTGGCGAGGGCTGAGCCGCAGACGAACAGCGCCTTGCAGGCCTTGTAGTAGTCGGCATCGCCCACCGCCGCCTGGAGGAAGTCGGTCTGGTTGAGGGCGTAGGTCAGCGCCTGGCGCACCTTCGGGTTGTCGAAGGGCTTGATCAGGTGGTTCGGCCGCATCGAATATTGCAGGCCGAGCGGGTTGTAGTCGATGAGGGCGACGTTGGAATCGCCCTTGATCAGCGGGATCAGGTCGTAGGCCGGCTGCTCGATCACGTCGATCTCGCCGGCGAGCAGCGCGTTGACCGCCTGCTGCTGGTCGGAGATCGCCAGCCACTCGACCCGGTCGAGCTTGACCACCTTGCCGCCGGCGAGCCCGGAGGCCGGCTCGGGCCGCGGCTTGTAGTCCTTGAACTTGGTGTAGACGATTTTGTCGCCGGGCTTCCACTCGTCGGTCTTCATCACGAACGGGCCGGAGCCGGTGAAGTCCGAGATCTGCTGGTTCGGGTCGGTCTCGGCGACCCGCTTGGGCATCATGAAGGGCACGTTCGAGGACGGCTTGGCGAGGCCGAACAGCAGCAGCCCGGTCGGCGACTTCAGCTTGACGGTGAAGCGGTTGGCGTCGTCGGCGCTCATGCCCTCAACGAAGGTCATCAGCTTCTGGCCGAGCGAATCGCGGGCGCTCCAGCGCTTGATCGAGGCGACGCAGTCCTCCGCGGTCACCGGCTTGCCGTCGTGCCACTTCAGCCCGTCGCGCAAGGTGAACGTGTAGGTGAGGTTGTCGGGCGAGACCGTGTAGGTGTCGACCATCTGCGGCTTGACCTCGCCCTTCGCGTCGAGGGCGAACAGCGTGTCGTAGATCATGTAGCCGTGGTTGCGGACGATGTAGGCGGTGGTCCAGATCGGGTCGACGATCTTGACGTCCGAATGCATCACCGCCTTGAGCGTCTGCGCCGGCGCGCCGACGGGCGCGAGCAGGGCGGCACTTGCCGCGACCAGGCCGAGAACGGACCGACGAAACGCCATCAAGTTGTCTCCTTCGCAATCGAGCCGCCGGTGCGGCGGTGAAACCAGCGCGTCGGACCGCGTCCGTCGCGGCGCCGACCATGCAATCGACAGACCAGTTCGCGTGCGACCTGCGACGCTGATCGACGGCGCCGCAAATCTGTGCGCTCGACAAGTCTAGGAAAGCGGCGTCGAGACCACCGAAATAGTCACGCGACCTTGCCGCTGCGGATCGGGGCAGGATGCGGGAGCCCGTGCGGGCTGACTACGACGAAAGCGTGCGACCGGTGCGCCGTTTTTCGTTGCACGCCTGCCGCAGGGTGACGAACCGCGGTGCAGTCAGGCGCGCAGGCGCTTGAGGGCGGTCTCGAGGTCGCGGCGCAGGCGCTCGGCGGCGAAGCTCGGCTGGCGGTCGGCCGGGACACAGAGGTCGAGGGAGGTCTCGACCGGCATCGCCTCGGGGAAGGGGACCGCCGCCATGGTGCCGGCGGCGAGTTCCTCGGCGACCGCCGCGCGGGGCAGTACCGCCAGGGCCCCGGCCTGCGCCACCAGGGTGCGCTGCAGGTCGAGGGAGGAGGCCTCGAAGGTCGGGACGATCCGGCATCCGGCCTCGGTCGCGACCCGGTCGAAGAAGGTGCGGGCGCCGAAATCCGGACCCGGCAGGACCCAGCGGTAGCCCGCGAGTGCCGGGAGCGCCGCGCCGCCGGTCCGGGTCACCGGATGGTCGGGCGGCGCGACGATGAATTGCGGCAGCCAGATGCGCTGCACCACCGTGACCGCGTCGGAGGGCGGGGCGAAGAAGGTGAGGGCGAGGTCGCAGGAGGCGTCCTCGATCGCCCGCATCGCGTCCTTGGCGGTGCCGGTGCGCAACCGGGCGCGGACATGGGGGTGGCGGCTCGCGAAACCGGCGAGCACCGGCACCAGAATCGCCGAGGCGATGCCCTCGGCGGCGTGGACGCCGACGACGCCGCCGCGCAGGCCCTTCAGGTCGTCGATCAGGCGCACGACGTGGTCGAGCTCGTTGATCGTGCGGTCGAGCTTGGCGGCGAGCAGCTCCCCGGCGGCGGTGAGCCGGATGCCGAGCGGACCACGCTCGAGCAGCGGCGCGTCCATATAATATTCGAGCTGCGAGATGTGCCGCGCCAGCACGTTGGGATGGATGTCGAGCTGGCTGGCGGCGTCGCGCAGCGAGCTGCACCGGGTGACGACGGCGAAGTAGTGGAGAGCCACGATCTTCGCCATGCCGATGTCACCGTGCTGCTTTCGCCGTGCCGCCCCGATCCGGCGCGGCGCGCGCGGGATTCCGGCCCGCGCGGGCGCGCGGCGGCTGGGCGGTGCCAAGAAAGGCCATTGCTGTCAATAGGCTACAAGTTTGCCGAGGCGGGACGAATCGGGATTCCGACCTTGCTGCAGTGCGGCACCGGTTCTGCGGCATTGCAGGGGCGGTCGGTCCCGCGCCGGGATCCGCCGCGATTCCAATCGCTTGTGAAGCCGCTAAGACGCCCGTCCACCGCATCCGGCCTCGGGCCCGCGAGATATGGTTCGAGATAATAACCCAGATGCATTGCCGCTTGTTCCCGATCTATAGATCGACTCTACGGAAGACATCGGAATGACTCGATGCTAGGGTGGCTTCGGTGAGGAAATGTAATAAGTTATTTATAAGGTGACTTGATGAGAGAAATCTATGATCGAGCCGCCGGCTCGGCCATTCTCTCTCGGGCCAGACATTTCCCATCATGCGAACACGCTCCGACGTGCGGCCCGCCGGCCGCGTGAACGTGAGACGCCGATTGGAGACGCTGAACATGGGCAAGTTTGTGAACTCCGTTTCCGTGGCAGCCCTGATGGCGCTGGCGCCGCTCGCGCTGCCGCATGCCGCGCTCGCCAACGACAAGCTCGTCGACTTGTCGAAGAGCGACGACAACTGGGTGATGCCGGGCAAGAACTACGACTCGGACAACTACAGCGGCCTGACCCAGATCAACGACAAGAACGTCAAGAACCTGAAGGTGTCCTGGCAGTTCTCGACCGGTCTGCTTAACGGCCACGAAGGTGCGCCGCTGGTCGTGGACAACAAGATGTACGTCCACACCTCGTTCCCGAACAACACCTTCGCGCTCGGCCTCGACGATCCGGGCAAGATCCTGTGGCAGGACAAGCCGAAGCAGAACCCGGCCGCGCGCTCGGTGGCCTGCTGCGATCTCGTCAACCGCGGCCTCGCCTACTGGCCGGGCGACGGCAAGACCCCGGCCCTGATCCTCAAGACCCTGCTCGACGGCCACGTCGCGGCGCTCAACGCCGAGACCGGCGAGACGGTGTGGAAGATCGAGAATTCCGACATCAAGGTCGGCTCGACGCTGACCATCGCCCCCTACGTGGTGAAGGACAAGGTGATCATCGGCTCGTCGGGCGCCGAGCTCGGCGTGCGCGGCTACCTCACCGCCTACGACGTCAAGACCGGCGAGCAGAAGTGGCGCGCCTACGCGACCGGCCCGGATTCCGACCTGCTGCTCGCCAAGGACTTCAACATCCAGAATGCCCATTACGGCCAGAAGGGCCTCGGCACCTCGACCTGGGAGGGCGATTCCTGGAAGATCGGCGGCGGCACCAACTGGGGCTGGTACGCCTACGATCCCGGCACCAACCTGATCTACTTCGGCACCGGCAACCCGGCGCCGTGGAACGAGACGATGCGGCCGGGCGACAACAAGTGGACGATGACGATCTTCGGCCGCGACGCCGACACGGGTGAGGCGAAGTTCGGCTACCAGAAGACGCCGCACGACGAGTGGGACTATGCCGGCGTCAACGTGATGATGCTGTCGACCCAGAAGGACCTCGCCGGCAAGGAGCGCAAGCTCCTGACCCACCCGGACCGCAACGGCATCGTCTACACGCTCGACCGGACCAACGGCGATCTCGTCTCGGCGCACAAGATCGACGACACCGTCAACGTCTTCAAGACCGTCGACTTGAAGTCCGGCCTGCCGGTGCGCGACCCCGAATACGGCACCCGGATGGACCACCTCGCCAAGGACATCTGTCCCTCGGCGATGGGCTACCACAACCAGGGCCACGATTCGTACGATCCGAACCGCAAGCTCTTCTTCATGGGCATCAACCACATCTGCATGGATTGGGAGCCCTTCATGCTGCCCTACCGGGCCGGCCAGTTCTTCGTCGGCGCGACGCTGAACATGTATCCGGGCCCGAAGGGCGACCGCCAGAACGCCGAGGGGCTGGGCCAGATCAAGGCCTACGACGCCATCACGGGCAAGTTCAAATGGGAGAAGATGGAGCGCTTCGCGGTCTGGGGCGGCACCATGGCGACGGCCGGCAACCTGGTCTTCTACGGAACCCTCGACGGTTACATCAAGGCGCGCAACTCCGACACGGGTGAACTGCTCTGGAAGTCGAAGCTGCCGTCCGGCGCGATCGGCTACCCGATCACCTACACCCACAAGGGCACGCAATACGTCGCGATCTACTACGGTGTCGGCGGCTGGCCGGGCGTCGGCCTGGTCTTCGACCTGCAGGACCCGACCGCCGGCCTCGGTGCCGTCGGCGCCTTCAAGAAGCTCGCCAACTACACCCAGATGGGCGGCGGCGTGACGGTGTTCTCCCTCGACGGCAAGGGCCCGTACGACGACCCGAACGTCGGCGAGTACTCGGCGAACTGATCCGCCGATCCAGCGCTCCTCCCCGCCCGCGGGGAGGAGCGACCCGCTGCCTCATCTCGTGACGACGGATCCGATCATGTTGAGATCGTTCGGACGATTCCGCCTGCGCCTGGCGGGCCTGACGGCGCTCGCCGCCGCCCTCGCCGCCCCGGCCTTCGCCCAGGCCCAACCCGCGACCACCCCGCCCGCCCGGATCCAGCAACCGGGCCCCGGCCAGGCCGAGGCCGCCGCGCAGGACCGCCCCAACGAGGGCGTGCTGCGGGTCTGCGCCTCCGCCGCCCAGCCGCCGCTGTCGCTCAAGGACGGCAGCGGGCTCGAGAACCGCATCGCCGGCGCGGTCGCCGAGGCGATGGGGCGCAAGGTCCAGTTCGTCTGGTCCGACAAGCCGGCGATCTACCTGGTGCGCGACTTCCTCGACAAGAAGCTCTGCGACGTCGTCGCCGGGCTCGATACCGGCGACCCGCGGGTGCTGACGACGAAGCCCTATTACCGCAGCGGCTACGTCTTCGTGACCCGGGCCCAGGACGGGCTCGACCTGACCTCGTGGTCCGATCCGCGCCTCAAGCAGGTCGGCCACGTCGCGGTGCCGTTCGGCTCGCCGAGCGAGGTGATGCTGAAGAACATCGGCCGCTACGAGGAGGACATGGCCTACCTCTACTCGCTGGTGAACTTCCGCTCGCCGCGCAACCAGTACACCCAGATCGATCCGGCCCGCCTCGTCGGCGAGGTCGCGAGCGGCAAGGCCGACGTCGCGGTGCCCTTCGGTCCCGACGTCGCCCGCTTCGTCAAGGCCTCGAGCGTGCCGCTGCGCATGACGCTCGTCGCCGACGACGCCGCCCGCGGCGACGGCCAGAAGGTCGCGATGCGGTTCGACCAGTCGATGGGCGTGCGCCGCGACGACGCGGCGCTGCTCGCCGCCCTCGACCAGGCCCTCGTCAAGGCCCGACCGGCGATCGACGCGATCCTGAAGGACGAGGGCGTGCCGACGGTGCCGACCGGGTCCTGATCCCCCGCTTCATCCCTCGTCCTGCGGGCCGCCGGAGGCTGCCCCTTTCCTCAACAGAGCGTCACTTCATGATCCAGCGTAGGACCGCCCTCGGCGCCAGCTTCGGGCTCGTCATCGTCATCGCCGGCCTCGGCGCCCTGCCGCGGCCCACCACGGCCCAGAGCAGCGCCGTCGACCTGCGCAACGTCGTCACCGGCGAGAAGCTCGATTTCAGCGACGTGCTGCCGGAGGGCAAGGACACGCCGGGGGTGAAGCAGTTCCTCGCCACCGGCCACAATCCCTACATCACCGATGCGAGCTGCCTGAAGAAGGGCGAGCAGACCTTCCTGGCCGCCTGCTCGGGCTGCCACGGCCATATCGGCGAGGGCAAGATCGGCCCCGGCCTCGCCGACAATTACTGGACCTACCCCCAGAACACGACCGATGCCGGCCTGTTCTCGACGGTGTTCGGCGGTGCCAACGGCCAGATGGGCCCGCACAACGAGAGCCTGACCCTCGACGACATGCTCCAGGTCACCGCCTGGGTCCGCCATCTCTACAGCGGCCCGGTGGCCGATGCCGAGTGGCTGAACGACGAGCAGAAGAAGGCCTACAAGCCCTACAAGCTCGGCGAGACCTTCCCCGACAACCCGCCCGGGATGTGCGCCAAGACCGGCAAGTCCTGACGGCGACCGATCCCGGGTCGCCTCACGACCCGGGCCGACGGGGCCGGAGCCGGTCTTCGCTCCGTCTCCCGACCCGCACACCCCCAACGATAACCCGACAGGAGGAACACCATGCGCCTGACCCTCGCCGTCATCGCCCTCGTCGCCGGCTCGGCCCTGCCGGCCCTCGCCTATGACGGCACCAAGTGCAAGGCCCCCGGCAATTGCTGGGAGCCCAAGCCCGGCTTCCCCGAGAAGGTCGCGGGGACGAAGTACGATCCCAAGCACGATCCCAAGGAGCTGAACAAGCAGGCCGATTCCATCAAGGCGATGGAGGAGCGCAACAAGAAGCGCGTCGAGGCCTTCAAGAAGACCGGAAAGTTCGAATACGACGTCAACAAGATCGCGGCCCAGTAGGTCCCGAAAGCATTTTCCGACGACGTCGATGCCGGTTCGCCGCGGACAATGCGGCGAGATCGAAGATCCGGGCATCGTCCGATCGCGGCTGCGATCGGACGATGCCCTCGGCGCGGCGCTGTTCGCGCCGCCCCCCCGCTTCCTCTGCGACCGATTCCGGAGTCCGCGATCCGCATGAACCAGATCAGGCCGGCCGACGCGGCCCTGACCGACTGGCGCCAGGCCGCCCTGCGCTTCGAGGCGGAGATCGCCAAGGCGGTGGTCGGCCAGGAGCGGGCCATCCGCCTCGTCACCATCGCGATCTTTGCCCGCGGGCACGTCCTGCTGGAGGGCGATGTCGGCGTCGGCAAGACCACCCTGCTGCGGGCGGTGGCAAGAGCGCTCGGCGGCGCCTACGAGCGGGTCGAGGGCACCGTCGACATGATGCCCGCGGACCTGATCTATCACACCTACCTTGCCGAGGACGGCCGCCCGCGGATCGAGCCCGGCCCGGTGCTGCGCCGGTCGCAGGACCTCTCGGTGTTCTTCTTCAACGAGATCAACCGGGCGCGGCCGCAGGTCCATTCCCTTCTCCTGCGCCTGATGGCCGAGCGCAGCGTCCAGGCCTTCGACCGCGAGTACCGGTTCCCCCATCTCCAGGTCTTCGCCGACCGCAACCGGGTCGAGCGCGAGGAGACCTTCGAGCTGCCGGCGGCGGCCCGCGACCGGTTCCTGATGGAGATCGGCATGGAGGCGCCGACCGATCCGGACCTGCGCCGGCGCCTCGCCTTCGACCCGCGATTCCACGATACCGACAGCCTGGTGGCCGAGGTCGCCCCGGACGTGATCGACCAGGGGGCGGTCTCCGGCATCGCGGCGGCGCTCCAGCACGGCATCCACGCGAGCCCGGCCCTGGAGGAGTACGTCGTCCGGCTGTGGTCGGCGGTGCGCGAGCCGGCCAAGTCCGGCATCGTCCTGCCGGATGTCGCCATGGACTCCCTCGTCCAGGGCGGTGCCAGCCCGCGCGGCATCGCCTTCCTGATCCGCGCCGCCCGGGTCCGGGCCTGGCTCGAGGGCCGCGACGTGCTGCTGCCCGAGGATCTGCGCGCGGTGTTCCACGAGACGATGGCGCACCGGATCTTCCTCGAGCCGGTCTACGAGATGCGCCGGGAGCGGATCCTGCCCGAGTTCTGCCGCGCGGTGCTCGCCACGGTGCCGGCCCCGTGAGCCCCGACATCGTCTACCGCCTGCGCGGGCCCGCCGCCGGGCCGGGGCCGGGCGCGCACCGCGCCCGCGACACCGGCGGGCTCGGCACCTTCCGCGACCAGGTGCCATTCTGGCGCCACCCGGATGCGCGCCGCATCGACCTGCGGGCGACCCTTCGCGACCCGTTCGAGGGCACGGTGGTGCGTCGCTTCGAGCAGAGCCGCGCCCTGGAGGTCTGGACGCTGGTCGACGTCTCGGCCTCGATGCGGTTCCGCGGCGAGGGCGAGGCCTGGGCGCTGGTGACCGAGCTGTGCACCGCGCTCGCCCGCTCCGCCACCCGGATCGGCGACGCCTTCGGGCTGGTGGCCTGCGGCGCGCGGGCCGAGACCCTCGTCCCGGCCTCCCGCCGCCGCGGCACCGTCGAGGCGGTGGCCGATGCCCTCGCCGCCGTGGTGCCGGGCGGGGCGAGCGCCGCCGGGCTGGCGCAGGCCGCCGCCGGGCTCTCCGGGCGGCGCAAGCTCGTGGTGGCGATCTCGGATTTCCGCGTGCCCGCACCCGTGCTGGCAGGCCTGTTCGAGGCGCTGCAGGGCCACGACGTGGTGCCGGTGGCGATCGAGGACGGCGCCCTCGACGCGGGCCTGCCGGCCTTCGGGCTGATCGAGCTCGAGGACCTGGAGGGCGGCGGGCGTCGCCGGGTGCTGATGCGCCCGTCCTTGCGTGCGCGCTGGCTCGCCCGCGAGGCGGAGCGCCGCGAGGCCTTGCGCCGTCTCGCCCTGCGGCACGGCCGGCCGCCCTACCGCCTCGCCGGCCGCTTCGACGGCGACGACTTTTCCCGCCACCTCCTCGGGACCGCCGCATGAGGGCTCGTGCGATGAGGGCGCGTGCGACCATGCCGCCGGATCGGATGCCATCGCCGGCACGGATCGCCAGGGCCGGTATCCTGGCCGCCTCGGTGCTGTTGCTCACGGCCCTACCCGCCGCCGCCCAGATCGGCGCCGTGACGGTGCGCAGCCCGCGGCCGTTCGGGCTGTTTCTCGGCGACCGCTTCGACGCCACGGTCGAGATCGAGGCCGCGGACGGGTTCGCCCCCCAGGCGGCCTCGCTGCCGAAGCCCGGGCCGCTGACCTACTGGCTCGATCTCGGATCGGTCGCGGTGGCGCCCGGGCCGCTGCGGGACGGTAACCGGCTGTGGCGGCTCTCGCTCACCTACCAGACCTTCTACGCCGCCCTCGACGTGCGCCGCCTCGATATCCCGGCCTTCACCGTGACCTTCGCCAGCGAGGCCGCGCGCTCGACGACGAGCGCGGCCGCGGAGGTTCCGAGCTGGCCGATCCTGGTCTCGCCCCTGCGCGAGGTCCAGCCGCCGCCCGTTGCCGATCCCACCGAGTACATGCGGCCCGAGAGCCCGGTGCCGCGGCGCGATCCCGGGCCGGCCCGCGCCCTCGCCTGGGCCTTCGCGGCGCTCGGCCTCGCCGGCCTCGCGCTCCTCGCCCGCGACCGGGCCTGGTGGCCGCTCCATCGCCGTCCGGCCCGGGCCTTCGCGGCGGCCGCCCGGCAGGTGCGCCGCCTCTCCGCCCGGTCCGGCGACGAGTCCGCCTATCGCGACGCGCTCCTGGCGCTCCATCGCGGCCTCGACCGCACCGACGGGCGGCGGGTGATGGGCGAGGATCTGCCCGCCTTCCTCGCCCGGCATCCGGCCTACGGTGCGCTGGCGCAGCCGCTCGACCGGTTCTTCGCCGCCTCCCGCGCCGCCTTCTTCGGCCGCGATCCCGCGGCGGCGCGACGCCACTGGCCGTTCCCGGACCTCGTCGCCACCGCGCGCCGGCTCGCCGCCGCGGAGCGGGCGGGGGCGCCGGGCAGGGCGGAGGCCGCATCGTGACCCTGCTCGCCCGATTCGGCGTGACGGCGCCGGGCTGGCTCTGGCTGTTGCCGCTCGCCCTGCTGCCGCTCGTCGCCACGGCGCAGCGGCGCGTGCCGGTGCCCTCGCTCGCCCTGGTGCCGGCGGACGGGCTGTCGCGTCTCGTCGACGCGGTGCTGACCCTCGCCGGGATGGCGGCGATCGGCTTCCTCGTCCTGGCGCTCGCCGGGCCGCGGCTCGCCGGCGAGAGCGTCGCGCGGACCGGGGAGGGGGCGCAGGTCTCGCTGCTGATCGATCGCAGCGGCAGCATGAACGAGACGTTTGCCGGCCGTCAGCCCTCGGGAGCCGAGGAATCGAAGGCCGCCGCGTCCCGGCGGATCCTCGAGGCCTTCGTCGGGCGGCGCGCCCACGACCTCGTCGCGGTCTCGGCCTTCTCGACCTCGCCGATGGCGGTGCTGCCGATGACCGACCGGCACGAGGCGGTGCGGGCGGCGATCCGGGCGATCGACCGGCCCGGCCTGGAGGCGACCAACGTCGCCCGCGGCCTCGGCCTGGCGCTGTCGCAGTTCGGGCCGGGCGCGCCGCAGGCCTCCCGCGTGCTGCTCCTCGTCTCGGACGGCGCCGCGGTCATCGACCGGCGGGTGCAGCCGCTCCTGCGCGAGGAATTCACGAAGATCCACCCGACCCTGTACTGGCTGTTCCTGCGCACCGCCGGCTCCCCGGGCCTCGCCGACAGGCCGGCGGGGGAAGACTCGCCGCAGGCCGCGCCCGAGCGCCACCTCGACCTGTTCTTCAAGAGCCTCGGCGTGCCCTACCGCGCCTTCGAGGCCGAGAACGCGCAGGCCGTGGACGAGGCGATCCGCGAGATCGACCGGCTCGAGCGCAAGCCGATCGCCTTCGTCGAGCGGCGCCCGCAGCGCGACCTCTCGGGGCTCGCCTACGGCCTCGCCGCCCTGGCGCTCGGGCTCCTCGTCGCCGGCAAGCTCGCCGAGACCGACCTCGCCGGCCGGCGCCCCGCCTCCCGCGAGGCCGCGCCCGGCTCGGCCCAGACCACCCGGCGCGCCGCATGAGGACCAGGATCAAGCCCGTCGCGGCTCACTCCATCGCTGCCCTCTGGCGCCGGGCCCGGGGGCCCGTCCGCTCGGGCCTCCTCGTCGCGCTGCCGCTCGCCGCCGCCGCCGGGGCGATCGTCTGCGCGGGCCTCGCCTGGCGCGATGCGCGCGCCAACCGGGCCATCGCGGCGCTCGAGGCCGGCACCGACCGGGCGGTGGGCGCCGAGGCGCCGCCCGAGCTGCTCCTCGCCCGCATCCGCTTCCTCGCCGCCCGGGAGCGGTTCGAGGAGGCCGAGCCGCTTCTCGCCGCCCTCGACCGCACCGGCTCGGCGGACCTGCGCGGACGCGCCCAGGTCTCGCTCGCCAATGCGCGGCTGCGGCAGGCCTTCGCCAAGCTGGAGGCGGGACAGCTCGACCCCGCCGCCCCCCTGGTCGGCCTCGCCCGCCAGGCCTATCGCCGGGCGCTCACCCTGCGGCCTGAGGCCTGGGACGCCAGGTTCAACCTCGACGTCGCCTCGCGCCTGGTGCGCGACCTCCCCGAGCGGGGCCGCGAGCGGGGCGAGGAGATGCCGGCCGACCCGAAGAAAATCTGGACCGACATCCCGGGCCAGCCGCGGGGGCTGCCGTGACCGTCCCGAAGCCTCTGCCGGGTGCCGTCGCGCGCCTCCTCGGCGAGCCCCGCGGACGGCTGCTCGCCTGCGCCCTCGGCCTCACCCTCCTCACCGCGGTGGCGCCGCGCCTGCCGGTGACGGGCCGGCGGGTCGAGGCGGTGGTGGTGGTCGACATCACCGGCAGCATGAACACCCGCGACGAAACCCTCGGGGGCAGGCCGGCGAGCCGGCTCGACAAGGCCAAGGCTGCCTTGCGGGCGCTCGCCGCGGACCTGCCCTGCGGCTCGCGGCTCGGCCTCGGGCTGTTCGCCGAGCGCCGCACCTTCCTGCTGTTCGAGCCGATCGACACCTGCGCCGACTTCGCCGCCCTCGACGGGGCGATCGCCGGCCTCGACTGGCGCATGGGCTGGGAGGGCGACAGCCGGATCGCCGCCGGCCTGTTTCGCGCCGTCGCCCTCGCGGGCGAGCTCGGCAGCGATCTCGTCTTCGTCACCGACGGCCACGAGGCGCCGCCCCTGCCGGCCCGGGGCGGGCCCGCCTTCGAGGGCAAGCCCGGCGCGGTGCGCGGGCTGATCGTCGGGGCGGGCGGCCACGTCCCGTCGCCCATCCCCCGCTACGACGACCGCGGCCGGGAGATCGGGTTCTACGGGCCCGAGGACGTGCCGCACGAGAACCGCTTCGGCCCGCCGCCCCCGGGCGCCGAGACGCGCGAGGGCTACAACCCGCGCAACGCCCCCTTCGGCGGCGTCGCGACGCCCGGCACCGAGCATCTCTCGACCGTGCGCGAGACCTACCTGCGCGGCCTCGCCGCCGAGACCGGCCTCTCCTACGCGCCCCTCGACGACCCGGCGGGGCTGGCCGCGGCGCTCACCGCGGCGGCGACGCCCCGGCCGCGGCCGGTCCTGCTCGACCCGCGTCCGGTGCTCGGCGCCGGGGCGCTCGCCCTCCTGTCCGTCCTGTTCGGCTTCCTGCCGTGGCGCGCGCGCCTGGCCGGGGCCGTCTCCCGCCTTCGTCACGGAGCGTGATCATGCGTCGTTTCCCAATTCGCCCCCCCCGCCGCGCCGCCCTCGTCGTGCTGACGATCGGCGCCGGCCTGTCCGCGGCGCTGGCCCACGGGCCGACCCCGCAGAAGATCGAGGCCGACGTCGCCATCGCGGCGCCGCCCGACGCGGTCTGGGCCATCGCCGGCAAGTTCGGGGCCGAGGCCGACTGGAACCCGCTCGTCGCGAGCGGCAGGAGCACCGGCGACGGCACGAAGAACGGCGACACCCGGACCCTGACGCTGAAGAACGGCGGGACCCTGCACGAGAGCCTGGACGAGTACGACGCCGCTCAGCGCAGCTACTCCTACCGCCTCGACGATCCCGACCTGAAGGCCCTGCCGGTGTCGTCCTACTCCGCCACCCTCACGGTGACGCCGGACGGGACGGGCAGCAAGGTGGCGTGGTTCGGCCGGTTCTACCGCGGCGACACCGGTAACGAGCCGCCGGACGAGCTGAGCGACGCGGCCGGCCGGGCGGCGATGAAGGCGTATCTCGAGACCGGCCTCGCCGGCCTGAAGGCGAAGGTGGAGAGCAGGCGGTGAGGCGGGCCCGCCTCCTCGCCGTCCTGGCCTTCGCCCATCTGGCCTGCGCACACGGCGCCCTGGCGGGCGAGATCTACGTCGCCGGCCAGGAGGCCGGTGTGGTGTCGCGGGTCGATCCCGCGACGAACCGGGTCGTCGCCACGATCCCGGTCGGGCCCGGGCCCGCCGGGCTCGCGACCGGGCCGGGGGGACGGGTCTACGTCACCCACCCGGACCACCGGGCGATCACGGTGATCGACGGGCCCGCGGGCCGCGTCGTCGCCCGCCTCGACCACCCGGGCTCGCCCTTCGGCATCGCGGCGGCGCCGGACGGGTCGGCGCTCTATGTCGGCGACTGGCGCCGGGGCGAGGTGGTGCGGCGCGACCCCCGCACCGGCGCGGCCACGGGGCCGGCAGTGCCGGTCGCCGATCCCGCCGGCCTCGTCCTCGACCGGTCGGGTGGACGGCTCTACGTCGCCGACCGCGAGCACCGGCGGGTCGTCGCGATCGATACCGCCGCCATGCGGATCGCCGGCACGGTGCCGGCGGGCGAGGGGCCCTTCGCCCTGGCGCTGAGCCCGGACGGCGCGCGGCTCTACGTCGCCAACGTGCGCAGCGGCGACCTCACGGTGATCGCGACCGGCACGCTGACGGCGCTCGCCACCGTGCCGGTCGGGGCGATGCCCTACGGCGTCGCCGCGACGGCCGACGGCCGCCTCGTGGTGGTGAGCCGCCAGCATGCCGGCGCCGTCGCGGTGATCGCGGCGGACGGCCTCTCGACCCTCGGCGATGTTCCGGTCGGGCGCTACCCGGAGGGCGTGCTGGCGCTGGAGGACGGCCGCGTCGCCGTCGCCAACTGGTTCTCGGGCGACCTGTCCTTCGTCGATCCGCAGGCGCGCCGGGAGCTCGCGCGGCTGCCCCTGGCCGACGGTCCCCGCGGCCTCGCGGCCTCGCTCCGGTGAGGTGGGCCGTGGCGATCCTTCCGCGTGCGGCGCTCCCGATCCTCCTCGTGCTCGCCGGCTGCGGCGACGAGCCGGCCCGCGAGGAGGCTTCCCCGGTCGTCGCCCGCCGCGACACGGCCGCCCGCTCCGACTGGCTCGGCGCCGACGACCGCACCGATCCGGCGCTGTGGCTCGCCGCCCGTGCCGCGGGCCATCCCGTGCCGGGCGCCGACGCCACGGTGGCTACCCTCCGGGCGGCCCTGATCCGGGCCCGCCCGCACTTCGTCGAGGACGAGCGGATGATCGCCAACCGCACGGCGCAGGTCGCCCGCATGGTCACGGGCGTGCCGGACCCGGAGACCCTGGTCTCGGGCCTCACCGCGGTCGTGGCCCCGACCGGTCGCCGGCAACTCTACGGCGCCCTGTGCCAGCAATACGTCAACCTGCGCACCGCCGGCGCCGAGCACCGCACCGCCCTCGACCGGCTTCGCGAGAGCTACGGGGCCCAGGACGGGCCCGATCCCGGCGAGCGGAGCACCGCCGGCGCCGAAGACGCTCACCTCGAAAACTCTCGCCCCGAAGACCCTCGCCCCGAAGACCCTCGCTCCCCGTCGCCCCGATGACCCGCCCCTTTCCGGAGACAACCCCGATGCGCCGCGCCGCCATCCTCCTCGCCCTGACATCGAGCCCGGTCCTCGCCGCCGAGACGCCGAACGCCGTCAGCAACGATGCGGTCAAGCTCTCGGGCCTGGTCCGGTTCGTGGCCGAATCCTGCCCCGGCACGAAGCCGGACTACGCCCGGTTCCGGGAGGTCGTGCAGCGGCTCGGCACCGATCTCGCGGCCCTGTCGCACGGCGAGGCGCTGATCCGCTCGGCCACCTACACCCACGCCTACCAGAAGGACCCGGAGGCGAGCTGCCGCCAGGCGCAGGAGCGCTTCGGCCCGAACGGCACGGTGGTGCCCGGCCTGATCGGGCCGGGCTGACCCGGACCTACCGGGTCCGCGCCGCCGCCTCGCGCAGGGCGTCGAGGAGCGGGCCTTCGAGCAGCAGGGCCGAGCCGTAATGGAACTCGTCGTCGTAGGCGCGGCGCGAGTTCATCGACAGCGAGGCGCTGTGCATGGCGAGGAGGTTCCCGGCCGCATCGAACAGGCCGGAGCCCGAGCCGCCGTAGCCGTTGTTGCAATCGTGCCGGGCCATGCGGATCCCGTCCTCGCCGGGCCGGTCGATCCGCCGGATGGCGCAGGTCTCGAGGCTCGTCGCGCTGCCGAAATTCTCGTGGCCGGCCGGGGAGACCATCGTCACCGGCACCGTCCCGCCGCCGGTGGGCAGCCGGGCGGCGGCATCCGGCACCGGCTGCGCGGCCACCGCGGTGACCGGCTCGCGCAAGGAGAGGAGCGCCCAGTCGTCGGTGATGTGCAGGGCGCTCGCCCCGGGCGCAACGCCAAGGTGCAGGCTGTCCGGCTCGAAATCGTGGTTGCGGCCGGCGATCTGGAAGAAGCAATCGACCACCGCGCGGGTGACCTCGAGGCGCCGGCTGCGGAAGTTATGGGCGTTCAGCATCACCACCCGCGGCCCGGCGATCAGCCAGGCCGCCGCGGCCCGCTTGGGCACGCCGCCCGCGTCGCGGCAGAACAGGATGCCGGCCCCCGGGAAGCGGGCGAAGTCCGGCCCGGCCATCGCCCGGCGCCCGTCCTGCGGATAGAGCGCGGCGAGCCGGCCGTCCCCCGCCGCGACAGGTCCCGACAGGAGCGCGGCACCGATCAGGGCCGCCAGGATCTGCCGTCTCGGAAAGGGCATCGGGCCGTGATCCTCGCGGGTCTTCTTGACGGACCCGCAAGGATTACAGATCGGTGACGCCCCTGCGTCAAGCGGCGAGGCGGCCGTGCGACAGGCGGGCGCGCCGCTGCGGCACGGCGGCACCCGGCTGGTGCGGTCAGCGCACCGCCGGTCCTTCCGCGTCGCTGGTGCGGCCGGGGACCGACGGGGCCAGGGTCTCCTGGCCGGCGAAGATGCCCGGATCCTTCGAGGTCACGTCGACCGAGACCGTCGCCACCACGGCGGCGCCGCACCAGTTGGAGCGGAACGTGCCGTTCAGGATGCTGCGCGGATCGGCGGTGATCAGCCCGCACTCGCTCTTCGTCATGCTGGTGTTGTGGTAGCGCAGGTCGATGGTGAAGTTCTTCACCGTGTAGGCGATGCCGACGTTACCGTACGTGTAGTCGGGAAGCTTGAATACGCCGAACGAGGCCTTCGTCGTGCCGAGGAAGTACTGTCCGACCTCGGCCGAGACGAGGAAGCCGCTCGGCATCACCCCGAAGGTGCCCTCCGGGATGGTGTATTTGGCGATGCCGGAGACGTAGGTGCCCGGCGCGTGGGTGCCGAAGTAGCTCGGCGAGTGGTAGACGTTGAGGCCGAGCGTCAGGGCGTCGTTCACCGCGTAGGCGGCCTTGCCGACGAACTCGTAGTAATCGGCGTTGTTGGCGGTGTAGATCATGCCGTCCGGCCCGATCAGGGCGCGCTCGCCGGGATAGTTGTAGAACAGGTAGCCGAGGTCGAACGACCAGGCGCCGAAGGTCGGCCGGATACCGGCGGAGAAGTCCATCTCCATCGTGGGCCGGTTCGGCAGGTCGACCTGCTCGCCGGCGATGCCGGCGTAGAACAGCCCGTCGAGCATCTGGAACTCAAGGTAGCCCTGGGCGCCCGGATGACGGTTGGTCTGCGAGATGCCGCGCGAGTTGTAATCCGACACGAAGCGGAAGCCGAAGGCCGCCGAGACCATCTGCGGGTCGACCGCCGGCAGCGTCGGCACCACGGTCGGGGCCTGCTTCGGCACCGGCGCGTCGGCCGCGCGGCTCACCGACGGGAAGGCCAGGGCGAGGGGAAGGGCCAGCAAGGCGAGGCGAGGCGACATCGGAATGTCCGGAAGCTGGAGGAAAACAGCACAGCGGTCGCCATGATCGAGGCGTAGATACTGGCGTGGTGTTTGGCTCCGCGGATCTTCGCCTTCGGCGAAGAACGCATCCTGAGCACTTCATTTGTTTCGCAGCAGCGGCATCCTGTCACGCGTTCAAACGGGATGAAAAGTGACGTACGGCAAGGCGATGCATTCGTGCAACACTCGCTGTCCGACGCCGTGCTGCCACCCATCGCGCCGCCCTGCGGCCCGGTACGACAAGGTTAAAAATCGATCTATGCTGCTGCGCGACGTTTATTACATGGGTTGAGATGGCGACGTAATAGAATATTACTGGAACGTCTCCTGCTCCAAAAGAGAGCGTCAACGAGATCGATCCTCCCGGAGTACTGTCGGCGCATCGGTTTCGAGGGGTGACGGTTCGCGTTCCGCGCGCGAACGCCCGGCCGAACGCCGGGCGCGCCTCATCCGGCCGGGCCGAAGACGGGGCCGACAACGCGCAACGCGCGATCCAGTTCCCATCCGGCATCCGCCCGGTCGAGGGAGCCGGCCCTCGCGTCCCGGCCCGGCCAATCGCCGTCGATGACGCAGAGATCCGCCTCGAGGGCGTCCGCCAGATGCCAGGCCCGTCCGGGATCGCCGGAGAAGAGACCGAACGATCGCGCCTCGCCGCCGTGCCCCCGCTCCCGCGCGAAGCGGGCGGCAAGCGCCCGCTCGTCGTCGAACGGGATCGGCGCCACGACGCACGCGAAGGCGTGGCCGCGCACGAGCCGCATCGCCTCCGTGCAGCGGTCGAGCACCAGGAATCCCGGCCAGGCAGAGCCCAGGGGGCGGCCGGCGATCAGCCTGGCGCCGGCCGCGAGGTCGGCCGCCAGCGCCGCGTCTAGGCCGGTCCCGAGCTCGCGCGACACCAGGGGGCCGATCTCGGTCGCCCCGTCGAGCGGATCGCCGGCGCGCATCGCGGCCGCCCCGGCCCGGAGGGCGTCGAGCAGGCCGGGCAGCGCCTGCGCGTGGACGTGGAGGCGGGCCTGGCTCGCGAAGGTGGAGCCGGTCCAGTTCCGGCCGCCGCCGAGGATCGCGGCCGCGACGCGGGCGGGGTCGGCGCCCGGCAGCACGATCGTCCCGGCCTTCGGCGCCCCGATCCCGGCGCCGAGATCGAGGTCGTCCGCCCCGCGCGACGGGTCCGGCTCGGCGAGGAGCCCGGGATGGCCGCGCAGGAGGCGCGCGCTCTCGGCGTCGCCGGCCAGGACGGTCAGCACGCCCTCGGGAAAGCCCGCGCCGACGAGGAGCGCGGCGAGGTGGGACAGCGTCCGCGTGGCGCGCGGATCGGCACAGGCGACGAGGGCGTTACCGCGGGCGAGCGCGTCGGCCCGCGCGCAAAGGCCGGGGACGGGCGCGCTCCAATGCAGTACGGTGCCGACGACCCCCGCGGGCGCGCGTCGCAGGCGGGCCACCCGGCCGTCGCCGAGATCCGTCCAGGTCGTGCCGCTTCCCTCGGCGAGGGCGGCGGCCGCGTCCAGCAGGCGCAGCGCCTCCGCGAGGTCGCGGCCGGCGGTGTGGCGCAGCGGACGGCCGGTCTCGCGGCTCTCCAGGCGGGCGAGGTCCGCGCCTTCCGCCCGCAGCCTTTCGGCACAGAGCCGCAGGACCCGTCCCCGCCCGGGCGCGCCGAGGGCCTTCCAGGCGGAAAGGCCGCGATGCGCGTCCTCGACCGCGCGGTCGATCTCGGTCGCGCGCGCCGGGGAGAAGCGCGCCATCTCCTCGCCCGTCGCCGGGCTGACGTGGCGGACGAGGGGCGTCGCGTCGGCGGGGCGGGAGACGCGGATCGCCGGCGCTTCCCCGGATCCCGGCCGGAGCGAGGTGCCCGCCAGCAGCCCGTCGACCAGCGCGTGAACCGTCCGGCGCGCCCGCGCGGCGTCGCCCTCGCTCCCGTCGCGGCCTGCCGCGACGTGGGAGCGCAGCCAGAGCCCGTCGATCATCGCCGAGATCATCGTCGCGTAGGTCGCCACGCACTCCTCCGGCACCAGGCCGCGCAGGGCGTGGCTCAGGTTGGTGACCATCCGGCGCTGGTAGACGTGCTGCACCCGCTGGAAGCGCGTCGAATGGGTGATCTGGCCCCAGAAGGCGAGCCAGACGGCGCTGGTGCGCCGGTCGAACTCCTCGTCGGCGAGCGCCGCGTCGCCGACGGCGAAGAGTCGGTCGCGCCGGGTCGTGGCCTCCGCCAGCCGCGCCGCGGTCGCGCGGGCGAGGCGGGCGGCCATGAAGCGCAGGGTCGCTTCGAGCAGCCCGTCCTTGTCGCCGAAGTAATGCGCGAAGAGGCCCGTCGAGACGTTGGCCCGCCGGGCGATCTCGCTCAGCGAGGCGGCCTTGAAGCCGACCTCCGCCAGGGTCTCGATCGTCGCCTCGATCAGGTGCCGACGCCGGGCCGCCTCGAAGCTCTGCAGGGTCTCTTGGCGAGTCTCTCGCCGTGACTCTTGCCGATTCATCCGCCCCTCGCCCCGTGGGTGGCCGCTCCGCCGACGACGGATTGAATGATCATTCAAAATCTTACAGACGGCAAGGCCGCCCGCGGTAGGAGGGAAAGCCTATGCACCCCGAGGACTTCGCTCGACATGCTGCGACGCACAACAAAACTCCTGAAAGCCACGCGATGATGCAGGGAATGATGAAAAATTTTGCGTGACTTTGGGCAAAGCGGTGTATTGAATGATCGTTCAACGGGACTGGCCGGCGGGAAGCCCGGCTGGGGTGTGGTCGGAGGTGTCATGCGAAATATCGGTTCTTCGTCATTCGGGGTTGATAGGGGCTCACAGTAGCCCCGCCTCCAAATCGGCCTCCAGGGTTGATAGCGGCATCCCGTAGTACCGCCAGGGGCCGTA
>NZ_JACWCT010000006.1:0-33245 GCF_016613415.1 Methylobacterium ajmalii
GTACTTGCCGCCGGGCGCCGGGAAGGCGGGCGCGGCCGAGGGGGCGTAGGCCTGGGCGCTCGCCGGCACGGCGCCGGGGGCGCCGGCGCGCCATTTCGGGGTCGCGCCGCCGCGCGGGGCGATGTCGAGGGGCTGGCCTGTGGAGTTCGTGGTCTCGACCGCGTCGTCCTCGTCGGCCGACGCCACGAGGGTGCGGGTCGCGGCGGGCCGCTCGGCGACGACCGCGGGGCGGGGCCGCTCGGCCACCTCGATCACCGGCGCCGAGGTGCGGGCGCCCGCATAGGCCACCGGCAGGTTGGCCTGGACGAGCTTCGCCATGATGTTGTCGCGGCTGGCGCCCGACTTGCCGCCGAGCACCACCGCCACGATGTGGCGGTCGCTCGTGCGGGCCGAGGTCATCAGGTTGAAGCCCGAATCGCGGGTGTAGCCGGTCTTGATGCCGTCCACGCCCTCGATGCGGCCGAGCAGGTGGTTGTGGTTGCCGATCACCCGGCCCTTGAAGGCGAAGGAGCGGGTCTGGAAGTAGCGGTAGTATTTCGGGAACCGGTCCTGGATCGCACGCGCCAGGATCGTCAGGTCGCGCGCGGTGGTGATCTGGTCGGAGTCGGGCAGGCCGGAGGCGTTGGCGTAGTGCGTGCGGCTCATGCCGAGCGAATGCGCCTTGCGGGTCATCATCTCGGCGAAGGCGGGCTCGGAGCCCGCGATGTTCTCGCCGATGGCGCAGGCGATGTCGTTGGCCGACTTCGTCACCAGCGCCTTGATGGCCTCCTCGACCGTCACGGTCGAGCCCGGGCGCACGCCGAGCTTGGAGGGCGGCATCCGGGCGGCGTTGGCCGAGACCGTCAGCGGCGTGTCGAGGTCCATCTTGCCGCGCTCGAGCTGCTCGAACAGCAGGTAGAGCGTCATCACCTTGGTGATCGAGGCCGGATGGCGCAGGGCATCCTCGTTGACCGCGTGCATCACGCGGCCGGTCTTGGCATCCACCACCATGGCGGCGTAGGGCGGATTGTAGCCCCCTCCCCCGCCGTGGTGGGCCCGCCGACGCGCCTCGGCGGGCGAGGCGGTGAGGGCCGTCAGCACCGCCGCGGCGGCGAGCACGGCCGGCAGCGCGGGTCCAGATTGGCCGTGAACGCAACGCATCACGCACATACCCCGTTCGATTGCAGAGGGCGCCCGCGCCCCGGAGGGCGGCACCCTGGACCGACGGCGCCCTGCGAGACGGCGTGGCGCGGCGGCATCACTGTCAATCAGGCTAGGGAGGCGCGGTTACGCCCCGGTTAATTCGACTCGAATTGTCTCGATTGTGCGACGCACAACGACCCTTGACGAATTTTGTGCGGTGCACATATTGCGGTCGGCGGGGCGCGACGCGCGGGCGTCCCCGTCGAGCCCGACCGCCGCGCGAGAGGGGGCACCCGTCCGGGTGCCACGCGACACCATGAACCAGCAGTATATGGGCCAGCAGGCCGAGGCCGCCCAGAAGCTCGGCAAGGACGGCATGGACGCGATGCTGCGCAGCTTCGGCTCGCTGTCGAAGGCCAGCCAGGCGATCGCCGTCGAGGCGACCGACTTCGCCAAGCAGTCCTTCGAGCTCGGCACCGCCACCATGGAGAAGCTCGCCGGCGTCCGCTCGCTCGACAAGGCGCTCGAGATCCAGACCGAGTACATGAAGACCTCGTACGAGCGTCTCGTGGCCCAGTCCACCAAGATGACCGAGCTGTACCAGAACCTCGCCAAGGAGATGGCGAAGCCGTTCGAGGGCATGGTCGCCAAGGCCCAGGACCAGGCCTCGAAGGCCCAGGACCGCGCCTTCGCGGTGGCCAAGGACGGCTTCAACAAGATCGAGGACGAGGCCAAGCAGGCCGCGTAAGCAGGCCGCACATCCCGCGAGGGCGCCGGCCGGACGGCCGCCCCCGCGCGGGATCGCCGAGAGATCGTCGAGAGACCGCGACCGGCACGGGCCCCCCGTGCCGGTCGCGCGCGTTTCATGACCGTCGCACGACCCCCGTGCGACCCCTGCACGACAAGAGAGCGCAGCCGACTGGCGAAGCGCCGACTCGGCCTATAGATTAGGCTCGGCACCGGCAGCCGACATGATAGGCTGCCAGCCGGCAGGTCGTCCGCGGCCCTCGTCTCGCGGGGGCCAGCGCGTCCTGGCGCGGTCGCCAGAGCGAGGTCGGTACGATTCAGATGGCTCAGGTCCCGAGGCAGGGAGAACCCTCCACCAGGCCGGTCGCGGCCAACCCCCGGGCTCCCGGCAACGGCGACGGGCGATCGGGCACCGCCGTGATCACGCGGACGAAGCCGCGCACCAAGCGGCCCAACCTCTACCGCGTGCTGCTCCTCAACGACGACTACACCCCGATGGAATTCGTGGTCCACGTGGTCGAGCGCTTCTTCAACAAGTCGCGCGAGGACGCGACCCGCATCATGCTGCACGTCCACCAGAACGGCGTCGGCGAGTGCGGCATCTTCACCTACGAGGTCGCCGAGACCAAGGTGACGCAGGTCATGGACTTTGCGCGCAAGCATCAACATCCTCTGCAATGCGTCATGGAAAAGAAGTAGGCGCCAGCCGAGACGGACACCGACCGAGACGGATACTCATCAAGACAGGCACCAGCAAAGAGGCCCGCTTTGCCCAGCTTCTCACGCAGCCTTGAACAAGCTCTTCACCGCGCCCTGGCGCTGGCGGGCGAGCGCCGACACGAATACGCCACGCTCGAGCACCTCCTGCTCGCCCTGGTCGACGACCAGGACGCGGCCGCGGTCATGCGGGCCTGCAACGTCGACGTCGATCTCCTGAAGCGCAACCTCGTCGAGTACATCGACACCGAGCTTGCCAACCTCACGGGCGACGGGCGCCAGGACGCCAAGCCGACGGCCGGCTTCCAGCGGGTGATCCAGCGCGCGGTGATCCACGTCCAGTCCTCGGGCCGCGAGGAGGTCACCGGCGCCAACGTGCTGGTGGCGATCTTCGCCGAGCGCGAGAGCCACGCCGCCTACTTCCTGCAAGAGCAGGACATGACCCGCTACGACGCGGTCAACTACATCAGCCACGGCATCGCAAAGCGCCCCGGCCTGTCCGAGGGCAAGCCGGTGCGCGGCGCCGACGAGGAGGGTCAGACGGAACGTCCGAGCGGGGCCGAGGACGAGCGCGGCGGCCAGAAGAAGAAGGGCGACGCCCTCGACGCCTACTGCGTCAACCTCAACAAGAAAGCCCGCGAGGGCAAGATCGACCCGCTGATCGGCCGCGAGACCGAGGTCCAGCGCACGGTCCAGATCCTCTGCCGCCGGCAGAAGAACAACCCGCTGCTCGTCGGCGATCCCGGCGTCGGCAAGACCGCGATCGCCGAGGGCCTGGCCCGCAAGATCATCCAGCACGAGGTGCCGGAGGTTCTGGCCGACGCCACCGTGTTCTCCCTCGACATGGGCACGCTGCTCGCCGGCACCCGCTACCGCGGCGACTTCGAGGAGCGCCTCAAGCAGGTGATGAAGGAGATCGAGGCGCACCCGAACGCCGTCCTGTTCATCGACGAGATCCACACGGTGATCGGCGCCGGTGCGACCTCGGGCGGCGCGATGGACGCCTCGAACCTCCTGAAGCCCGCCCTCGCCTCCGGAGCCCTGCGCTGCATCGGCTCGACCACCTACAAGGAGTACCGCCAGTACTTCGAGAAGGACCGGGCGCTCGTGCGCCGCTTCCAGAAGATCGACGTCAACGAGCCGTCGATCCCGGACGCGATCGAGATCCTGAAGGGCCTGCGCCCGTCCTTCGAGGAGTTCCACAAGCTCAAGTACACGACCGAGGCCGTGAAGGCGGCGGTCGAGCTGTCGGCGCGCTACATCAACGACCGCAAGCTGCCGGACAAGGCGATCGACGTGATCGACGAGACCGGCGCCTCGCAGATGCTGGTGCCCGAAGGCCGCCGCAAGCGCACGATCGGCGTGAAGGAGATCGAGGCGACCATCGCCACGATGGCCCGCATTCCCCCGAAGACCGTCTCGAAGGACGACGCGGAGGTGCTCGCCCACCTCACCGACAACCTGAAGCGGGTGGTCTACGGCCAGGACGCGGCCATCGACGCGCTGACCGCCTCGATCAAGCTCGCCCGCGCCGGCCTGCGCGATCCCGACAAGCCGATCGGCGCCTACCTGTTCGCCGGCCCGACAGGCGTCGGCAAGACGGAAGCCGCCAAGCAGCTCGCCTCGAGCCTCGGCGTCGAGATGCTGCGCTTCGACATGTCGGAATACATGGAGCGGCACACCGTCTCGCGGCTGATCGGCGCCCCTCCGGGCTATGTCGGCTTCGATCAGGGCGGCCTGCTCACCGACGGCATCGACCAGCATCCGCACTGCGTGCTGCTGCTCGACGAGATCGAGAAGGCCCACCCGGACCTGTTCAACATCCTGTTGCAGGTGATGGACCACGGCAAGCTCACCGACCATAACGGCAAGCAGGTCGACTTCCGCAACGTCATCATCATCATGACGACGAATGCGGGCGCGGCCGACCTCGCCAAGGCGGCGTTCGGCTTCACGCAGAACAAGCGCACCGGAGACGACCAGGAGGCAATCAACCGCCTGTTCGCCCCGGAATTCCGCAACCGCCTCGACGCGACCGTGTCGTTCGGCCATCTGCCGAAGCAGGTGGTGGCCAAGGTCGTCGACAAGTTCGTGCTCCAGCTCGAGGCGCAGCTCGCAGACCGCAACGTCACGATCGAGCTCTCCGACGAGGCGCGGGACTGGCTGGTCGAGAACGGCTACGACGAGGCCATGGGCGCCCGCCCGATGGCCCGCCTGATCCAGTCGACCATCAAGACCCCGCTCGCCGACGAGGTGCTGTTCGGCAAGCTCAAGGACGGCGGCGCCGTCCGGGTGATCGTCAAGCGGCCCGACGGCGAGAAGCCGAGCCTCGGCTTCGTCTTCCCGGCCGGCCCGGTGATGCCGCGTCCCGAGAAGGACGTGACGAACGCGACGAAGAAGGCCGACAAGGGCGGCCCGGCCAAGAAGCCGCGGCGCCCCCGCGCGGCCTCGAAGAAGCCGAAGGACGGCGGCTCGGGCGACGGCGGCGGCGGCATCCGCACGGTGCCGAAAGTGCCGCTGGTCCGGGCCTGACCGGCACGGGAAGACATGGCCGGGATCGGGGACGGCCCCCTCGATCCCGGCCCGCCTCCCGTGTATGAGGCACAACCAGAGACGCACGCATCCCGGCGGGGCCCTCCCCGCCGGGATGTTCGTTTGAGGCCCTGGCCGCGTCCCGCGCGGGTTCGCAGGGCGAATGGATCCGCGGGCTCCGCGCCCGCGCAAGGAAACGTGAGACGGTTCCCATGAGCGGAGATCTCAACGAGGGCCCCCTCGCCCCGGCCGCGACGGTGACCCCGCCCTCCCCGAAGGTGACGCGACGCGAACGCCGCCGCCAGCGCCGCCGCCGGCGCAAGATCGGCGAGGAGATCCTGGGCTGGATCCTGGTGCCGGTGATCGTGCTGTGCTGCTACTGGGCGATCAACGCGGGCTTCACCTTCTTCGGTACCACGCCGAGCGCGGTGTTCGATCAGCTCAAGCAGGTGAAGACGGCGCTGGAGAAGCGCGAGTCGCGCTAGAGCATTTTCCGACGAAGTGGAAACCGATTCGTCGCAGAAAATGCACCAAAACAAAGACTTAGAGAGCTTCGCGATTGCAACGCGATCGTGAAGTGCTCCAGAGCATCGTCCAACGAAGTGGATGCCAGCTCGCCGCAGAAAATGCGGAGAATTCAAAGACCGACGGAACGTCACGATTGCTAGGCGATCGCGACGTTCCCTAGAGCCGCGCGCGATCGCGCCGCGGCCGGGGGCCGATCTCGACCTTCGCGTTTACGGCGAAGAGGCGCCGGCCGGCGGCGTCAGCCCAGGCCCGCCAGCACCTCGGCCCGAAGCGCCTCGGGCACCGCGATCAGCTCGCCGTGGATCGGCTCGCGCCGGTTGTAGACGGGCGCGCGGCCGTCGAGGCCGACCACCGTGCCGCCGGCCTCGCGCAGGATCAGGTCGGCGCCGGCGAGGTCCCAGTCGCGGGCGTCCGACGAGACCAGCCCGACATCGACCAGCCCCTCGGCCACCCGCACCAGCCGCAGGGCGAGCGAGGGGATGCGGGGCAGGCGCACGAGCTCGCCCGGCGTGCCGCCGAGTCCGAGCCGGCGCTCGATCCGGTCGGCCATCGGCTTCGGCCCGGTGACCCGGGCGCCCGCCGCCGTGGCGTGGGCCGAGACCCGGATCGGCACGCCGTCCTTCGTCGCCCCCTGCCCGGCCACCGCCTCGTAGAGGGTCGCGGTCACCGGCGCGGCGACGTGGCCGAGGATCGGCTCGCCCCGGGCGAGGAGCGCCACGGCGATCGACCAGTCGGGATCGCCCGACAGGAAGGCGCGGGTGCCGTCGATCGGGTCGACGATCCAGACGAGATCGTGGGCGAGGCGCACCGGATCGTCCCGGGTCTCCTCCGAGAGCCAGGCGGCACCGGGCAGGAGCTCGCTCAGGCGCACCTTCAGGAAGGCGTCCACGGTGACGTCGGCTTCCGTGACCGGCGAGCCGCCGGACTTGTTCCAGACCCGGGCGGTGGTGCGCTCGCCCTGGCGGAAGAACGGCAGCGCCAGGAGCGCGGCCTCGCGGATGATCGCCCGGACCTTCGGCAGGAAGTCCTCGGGCACGAGCCCCTCGGGCAGGATCGCGCGCACGTCGTCGGGGAGAGGCATGGTCGGCCGCGAAGGTTCGAGGGGGAGCGCCCGGCTTCCCCCGCGATGCGTGGGGCGGACGTCGGTCCCTCCGTTGTAGGCCCCGCCACCGGACGCCACAAGGACGCCGCCGCCCGCCACCGGGTGCGGGGAAGCCGCACCGTCGTTTCGCGCGCGCGCGAGCATCGCTCGACCTTGTGCAAGGCGTGAACGATAAATGAATCCCGTCCGGACAAGGATCTATTGAGCATTCGACGCATCCGGCTCGCGACAACCATCGCTTAACGCTGCCTTTTAAGGCGTTCTGAGCCGGCGGGGGTGCAATCTCCTCTCAACGGCGGACGACACGACAGAGGTCGCCGCCTCACGCGGACAGGGCGTCGAGCAGAACCATGGTCACCAGATTCCCCTCTTCGAACCGTCGCTCCTCCGGCAGCCAGGCCGTCCGCCGCGACGTCGAGCTCCCGGTCATCCACCGCGGCCCGGTCCAGGCCGAGGCCTCGGCCCTCCCGATCGTCGGCGGCGTGCCCGGCGGCTCGGTCGCCGGCAGCCTCGCCCTGTGCCTCGACGGGGATGCCAGCGACGCCGCCGGCGAGGACCGCTTCGCCGTCCTGCTGCTCGACCGCGACGGCGACCCGGTGATGCGGCTCGGCCTCTACGGCGACGACGAGGTGGTGGCGGTGTGGCGGCGCCTCGGCGCCGAGACCGGCCTGCCGATGGTGGTGATCCAGGAGGACGGCGCCGTCTCGAGCATGGGCCAGCAGGTCGGCCGGCTGAAGCTCGGCGCGGTGCGCATCCGCCGCCGGCACGGCCTGCTCGCGCACCGCCGGCCCCGCTTCCTCACCCGCCGCAAGACCGCCCGGCTGCCGCTACGCCCCCTGGTCTATCGCGACGAGGCCCTGATGACCGACGGCGGCAGCCTTTGACCCTGCCTCCGGAGGATCCCTTCCGGAGACGGGATCGCCAGCCCGCGCGACGCTCGAGCGAAGCCGGTTTCCGCGTCGCGAAGCGACCGGTCGGAAACCGAACGAGCCGCCGCTCCGTCGCCCGCGCTACATCAGGCCTTGCCAGATCGCGTCGAGGGTGAGGCCGCAGAACAGGATCAGACCCGCATCGCGGTTCGAGCGAAACAGCCGCAGGGCCTCCGCCCCGTCGCGCGGATCGAGCCGCCCGACCTGCCAGGCGAGGTGGCCGGCGAAGAGTGCGAGACCGGCAAGCCCGATCGGCCCGGCCCCGGCCCCGGACAGGGCGAGGCCGATGCACAGGACGCAGGCGAGGAAGCAGCCCGCCACGGCGAGCCGCACCTGGGAGCCGAAGAAGCGGGCCGAGGACTTGATGCCGGCGATCTCGTCGTCCTCGATGTCCTGCACCGCGTAGATCGTGTCGTAGCCGATGACCCAGGCGATCGCGCCGGCATAGAGCCAGTAGGCCGGGGCCTCGAGGCGCCCGACCAGGGCGACCCAGCCCATCAGCGCGCCCCAGGCGAAGGCGAGGCCGAGCACCGCCTGCGGCACCGGCATCACCCGCTTCATGAACGGATAGATCGCGACGGGCGCGAGCGAGGCGATGCCGACGAGGATCGCCGTCCTGTTGAATTGCAGCAGCACCGCGAGGCCGACGAGCGCCTGCACCACCAAAAAGGCCAGGGCGTGCCGCACGCGGATGCGTCCGGAGGGCAGCGGCCGCAGGCGGGTGCGCTCGACGCGGGCGTCGAGGTCGCGGTCGGCGATGTCGTTGTAGGTCGAACCCGCGCCCCGCATGGCGACGGCACCGACGAGGAACAGGGCGAGGTGCCACAGGCTCGGGCCGGGCCGTCCCGTCGCGATGGCCGCGAGCGCCGCCGACCACCAGCACGGCAGCAGCAGGAGCCACCAGCCGATCGGCCGCTCGATGCGGGCGAGGCGCAGGTAGGGGCGCACGGCCTCGGGGGCGTGCCGGTCGACCCAGTGCCCCGTCACCGCATCGGCGACGGGACGATCGGGGGCGGTCGTCATGCCGACGGGCGCCGCACCGGTCCGTGCACGAACGTCACAGCGCGCCCTGCGGCACCCGGAAGCTGCCGGTCAGGCCGGGACCGCCGAGAAGGCCGCCACCGCCGCCGCCCTGCTGCTGCTGGGCCGCCATGGCGCGGGCCTTCTTCTCCATCGCCGCCTGCTGCACGGCGGCCTGGCAGACCTTGGTCTTCAGGGTCGAGACCCGGCTGTGATCGGCCTTGAAGCCCTCGACGAACGAATCGGGGATCGAGCACCAGTCCTTATTGGCGCTGATCCACTTCAGGCCCTCGGTGCCGTTGGCCTGGAGCTTGCTGAACAGGGTGCAGGCGGCCGCCGCAGTGATCTTGGCCTTCTTGCCCTGCGAGGCGGCGTTGACCTTGCCGACGATGTCCTTGCGCTCGGTCAGGGTCTTCTGGATCGACGTGCAGTCGGCCCCTTGGGCGAGAGCCGCCCCGCCGAGCAGCGTCGCGCCGAGCAGGCTTCCGGCCAGCGCCGCCACGGTCACACGCATGCAGGTCATCTCCACCCCCTCAAAAAATCCATCCCCGAGGCCCCGGCTTGCCGGGATTGCCGCCGAACGTCGTTCGCCGGTCCGGCGTGTCGCCCCTCGGGCATACGTAAGAAATCCCTGCCGCTCCCGGCCTCGGACAGGTTTCTGCACAGGAATGTGGCGCCTTCGTGCGGCGAAGCCCGGTTCGTTCCGTAGCCCGACGCGGTTGCTGGCGAATGTTGCGGCACAGCCACAGGCGGGGCGATTGACAGCCGCCCCCCGCCTCGGCGAGCACGGGGCCATGGCGGCCTACGATTTCAACGCTCCCCGGCTCTTCCTCGACATCCCGATGAGGGAGGGCGCCCGGCACACCCTCGACCGGGCGCAGGCGAACTACCTGCTCTCGGTGCTGCGCCGCGCCGCGGGCGAGCCGGTGCTGGTCTTCAACGGCCGCGACGGCGAGTGGCGGGCCGAGATCGAGCCCACCGGCCGCAAGGCGGCGGACCTGGTGCTGCGGGCGCAGACCCGGCCGCAGACCCCGCCGGGCGACCTGCACTACCTGTTCGCCCCGCTCAAGGCCGCCCGCCTCGACTACGTCGCCCAGAAGGCGGTGGAGATGGGTGCGAGCCTGATCCAGCCGGTGGTGACGCGGCGCACGCAGGGCGACCGGATCAAGCTCGACAAGCTGCACGCCAACGCGATCGAGGCGGCCGAGCAATGCGGCATCCTGGCCCTGCCGGAGATCCGCGAGGCCGCGCCGCTGGCCGAGGCCGTGGCCGGCCTGGCGCCGGAGCGTCTGCTGGTGTTCTGCGACGAGGACGCGCCGCTCGCCGATCCCGTCGCGGCGTTGCAGCAGGCGGCCGGGACCCGCCCCGGGAACGCTCCCTTGCCGCTCGCCGTCGTGATCGGACCCGAGGGGGGGTTCACGCCGGAGGAGCGCGCCCTGATCGGAGATCGCCGGAACACGGTGCGCCTCTCCCTGGGCCCGCGGATCCTGCGCGCCGACACCGCCGCCGTGGCGGTGCTCGCCCTGGTCCAGGCCGTGCTCGGCGACGGCCGGCCCGGGGACTGATCCGCTCCCGCGGCGCCGGGCCCGGACTCGCGCCGCCCGCCACACCCTGATAACGGAGCCGCCCCCGCGGCCGAGGCCGATTCGCGGCCGCTCGGCCGCCGGCGCGCCGCGGCCCGCTGTTGCCGGAGATCCTGCTGATGCGAGCGGAATTCGACGTCTGCCTCGAGGAGGAGGTGTTCATCAACGATGCGGGCAAGCGCGACGCCGCCCGGGCCCGCACCCGCGACTTCCTCGCCGCCTGCCGGGCCGCCTCCCCGCTGGTGCGCACCGAGCTGATGGAGCCGCAGCTGGTCTGGGCGATCGCGCCGGTCGCCGACCTTGCCGAGGCGCGCCGGGCGCTGACAGACCTGCGCGGCAACCTCGGGGCCCTCGCCTCCGCCCGCGGCCTCGCCCTGATGGCGTCCGGTACCCACCCCCTCGCCCTGTGGAGCCGGGTGCGCCCGCGCGACCAGGCCGCGGGCGGCCGGGTGCTGCGCGACCTCCAGATGATCGGCAGCCGCACCGTCGTCTGCGGCCTCAGCGTCGGGGTCGGGGTGCCGGAGGGGGTATCGCGGATCGACCTGATGAACCGGGTTCAGCCGTTCCTGCCGCTGCTGCTCGCGCTCTCGACCTCGTCGCCGTTCTGGCAGGCGCAGCGCACCGGGCTCCTCGGCTATCGGCTGGCCGCCGCGCGGGAGCTGCCCCGCAGCGGCCTGCCGCCGCTGTTTCGCGGCGAGGACGATTACGCCCGCTATCTCGACACGGTGGTGGCGGCGGGCGCCATCGACGATCCGCGCCACGTTTGGTGGGTGGTCTGCCCCTCCCCGGCAGGTCCGCGCCTCGACCTGCGCATCGCCGACAGTTGCACCCGTCTCGACGACGCGCTCGCCATCGCGGCCCTCTACCGCTGCCTGGTGCGTCACCTCGCCCGGCATCCGGACCTCCACCGCGATCTCACCGGCGCCTCGCAGGCGATCACGGCGGAGAATTGCTGGCGGGCGCAGCGCTACGGCATCCACGGCAGCTTCGTCTGCGAGGCGACCCGGACGGCGCGGCCGGTGGCGACGGTGCTCGCCGAGACGCTCGCCCTCGTCGCCGAGGATGCCCGTGCGCTCGGCTGCGCGGCGGAGCTCGACCTCGCCCGCTGGATCGTCGCCCGCGGCACCAGCGCCGACCGCCAGCTCGCGCTCTTCACCGAGGCGCACGGCCGCGGCCTGCCGCCCCGCGAGGCGCTGGCGGAGGTGGTCGACTGGCTCACCGCCGAGACCGTGGGGGCGAACCCGACGCGGCATTGAGGCGCGGCCTAAACGATCTGCACCTCACCGCCCGACCGTGCACTCGATCTGGCCGTGCGGCTCGTCGGTCGCGATGAAGACCTGGTTCGGGTTGTCGAGGCCGAAAGGCGTCAGGTTCGCCAGAAGGTAGTGCTTGTTCGGGCAGGCGAGCGTGACGGTGGCGATCTCCGGCACCGCCGCCAGGGCCGCCGTCCCCATGCGGTAGAGGCTGTCCTGGAGGCTGTGGCTGTAGCTGCCGGCGAAGACCCGCATCAGCGCGTCGAGGATGCGGGCGTTGGCGGCCTCGTAGTCGGCGGGCTCGCCGCTCCAGGCCCAGGACGCCTCCATGCTGGTCGCGGCGATGCGATCGTGGGTCTCGGGGATCGTGGTGTAGGGGTCCTTCACGTAGTTGGCCCAGCCGGATTCCGTGCTCTTCAGGAAGGTGAAGCCCGACAGGCCGGATTCCACCACCGCGCCGCTGCGCGACAGTTCCACCCGGGCGAAGGGCTGGCCGTTGCCGTCCAGCGTGAAGGCGTGGGGATGGGCCGCGCCGTCGACCGTCAGGCGAGCCCAGCGGGTCTCGTGGCCGGTGACGGTGGCGGTTTCCATCTGCGGGTAGCTGTCGAGCAGGCGTTGCGCCACCGCGCGGCAGAACGCCTCCGTCGCGAGCGCCGGATTCTCGCGGGCGACGATGTAGACCACGTTCTTGATCGTGTCGGTCGAGACGGTGGCGCTGTTGTCGGCCTGCGTGAAGGTGCGATCGAACGCCCCGGTCAGCATCGCCTGCACGGTCAGCTCGCGCACCGCGTGCCGGTCGCCGTCGCGATGGACGCGCATCACCCGCACCCGGCCCTTGCCGTAGGTCTTGTGCAGCAGGGTCATGGTTTCCTCTCTCGAATCAGACGTGCTCGACGGCGGCCGCCGCCGCGGAGGCCTCCCGGTCCGCCCGCTCGGCGCTGCCGACGCCGTTGAAGAAGGCGTTGAGCACGACCGCGACGATCGAAGCGAGCAGGATGCCCGATTCGAGCAGCGGGTGCAGCGCGTGCGGCAGGTTGCGGAAGAAGGTCGGCGCCACGAGGGGGATCAGGCCGAAGCCGACCGCGATCGCCACCACGAACTGGTTCCCCGGCTGCCCGCGGAAGTCGACGCCCCCGAGGATGCGGGCGCCGGTCGCCGCCACCATGCCGAACATCACGAGGCCGGCACCGCCGAGCACCACCTGGGGCACCGCCTCGACGAGGGCGGCCAGCTTCGGCAGCAGGCCGAGCGCCAGCATCACGACCCCGCCCGCCACGGTGACGAAGCGCGAGCGCACCCCCGTGACCCCGACGAGGCCGACATTCTGCGAGAACGACGTGTACGGGAAGGTGTTGAACACCCCGCCCACCAGCGTGCCGAGCCCGTCGGCCCGCAGGCCGCGGGCGAGGTCGGCCCGGGTCACCGGCCGGCCGGTGATCTCGCCGAGCGCCAGGAACATCCCGGTCGATTCGATCATCACCACGATCATCACGACGCACATCGTGGCGACCGGCACGAGGTGGAAGTGCGGCCAGCCGAAATGAAACGGCAGCACCGGGGCGAACCAGGCCGCCGCCGCGACCTTCTCGAAGTGCATGAGCCCGAGGCAGGCCGCCAGCACCGAGCCGGCGACAATGCCGGCGAGCACCGCGACGTTGGCGAGGAAGCCGCGGCCCCAGCGGATGAGGGCGAGGATCGTCAGCAGAACTAGGAGGGCGATGCCGAGGCCGCCGGCCTGCGCGTAGTTCGGGTTCGGGAAGGCGACCGGCACGCCGTCGACGATCCTCGTGATCGTCGGCTGGCCGCCGCCGGCCCAGTTGATACCGACCCGCATCAGCGAGATGCCGATGACCAGGATGATGGTGCCGGTGACGACCGGCGGAAACAGCGGCAGCAGGCGACTGACATAGGGAGCCACCAGGAGGCCGAACAGGCCGGCGGCGATGACCGAGCCGTAGATGCCGAGGAGCCCGACCCCCGGGGTCGCCGCCATCGACAGCATCGGGCCGACCGACGCGAAGGTCACCCCCATCATCACCGGCAGGCGGATGCCGACGCCCGGGAACCCCGCCGACTGGATCAGGGTCGCGAGGCCGCAGGCGAACAGGTCGGCGCTGATCAGGAAGGCGACGTCCTCGGGCGGAAGACCGAGCGCGCGGCCGACGATCAGCGGCACCGCCACCGCGCCGGCATACATGACGAGCACGTGCTGCAGCGCCAGGGGCAGCAGGCGGGCCGGCGGCAGCCTCTCCTCGACGGCGTCGGCGGGCTCGACTGGCATGGGGCGTGTCTCGTCTGTGGCGGGCGGATCGACGCGGACGGATCGACTGCGGCCCCCTTGCGGAAAGACCGTGCCCTCATCATCGCGCATCCCTGCCGGCCCGCAAGCGGCGTGCCAGGGAAGCCTACGGGCGATGCCGGGGCGCACGCGAGGGACCGGGTTGCGCAGGGGACCGCCTGGGTATTTGTTCACCATTCCGGGCCGACATTGCCGTCGCGGCCGGCAGCCCGCGGCTCCGCGCCGGAGCCCGGGCGCGGCCGCATTCCGTCGTGACGTTCGAGCGAAGAGACCATGCGAACCATCGTGTATGCCGACGGCGGCTGCGATCCCAATCCCGGTCCCGGCGGCTGGGGCGTGGTGATCCAGGCCCCGGACGGCCCGATCGAGCTGTGCGGGGGCGAGACGCAGAGCACCAACAACCGCATGGAGCTGACCGCGGCGATCCGGGCGCTGGAGCATTTTCCCGAGGGCGCCGCGATCGAGATGCGGTGCGACAGCCAGTACGTGGTGAAGTCGGTCACCGAGTGGATCCGGGGCTGGAAGCTCAAGGGCTGGCGCACCACCACCGGCCCGGTGAAGAACGTCGAGCTGATGCAGCGCCTCGACGAGCTGGCGGCGCGGCGCGACGTGCGCTGGGTCTGGGTGAAAGGCCATTCCGGCGAGGCCGGCAACGAGCGCGCCGACCGGCTGGCGGCCCAAGGGCGGCGCCAGGCCCTCGGGCTGCCGCCCCGGGCCGACATCGCGCCGGCGCGGACATCCGCCGCCACGAACAAGACGGCTGTGCCGGCAGCCGCCCCGGCGCCCTCCGCTCCGCCCGCGGAGCCGGCCCCCCGCGGTACCTCGATCCCGGTGGACGGGGCGCTGGGCCTGCGCCTGTCGCGCGCCGCCAAGCAGGCCGGCACCACGCCGCAGGCCTATGCCGACGAGGTGCTGCGCCTCGCCGTCGATCTCGGCCCCGAGGGGCTCGCGCTCCTGCGCGACGCGAAGGCCCGGAAGCTGCCGGCAGCGTGAGGCGCGAGGGAGCCGGCGCCCCGGCCGGCTCCCGCTCACGCCGGTCTCACGCGCTCCGGGGGAACGGCACCACCGTGTCGTCGCCCGGTTCGGCGCCGCGCATGACCGTCTCGATCATCCGGGCGAGCGCCGCCTGGTCGTAGGGCTTGGCGAGCCGCGGCAGCTGCGCTCCCTCGCCGGATCCGAGATCGGCGTAGCCGGTGGCGAGGATGACCTTGAGGCCCGGGCGTTCGGCGAGGATGCGCGCGGCGAGTTCGACGCCGGTCATCTCCGGCATGGCGTGGTCGGTCAGCACCAGGTCGAGGGTGCGGGCGCGGCGCATCAGCGCCAGGGCTTCCCGGCCGGACCGGGCCTCGATCACCCGGTGGCCGAGGTCTTCCAGCATCGCGGCGCTGTTCTCGAGCACCAGGGGATCGTCGTCGACGACGAGGACCACCTGGGACGTAAGCAAGGTCTGGGACGGCGGGACGCGGGGGCCTGCGACGGAACGCGGCGACGGCTCGGCGACGGCCTGCGCCGCCACCGGCAGCCAGATCTCCGCGGTGGTGCCGGAACCCGGCCGGCTGCGCAGCGCCAGGCGGCCGTGCGACTGGGCTGCGAGCCCGTGCACCATCGAGAGGCCGAGCCCGGTGCCCTTGCCGACGCCCTTGGTGGTGAAGAACGGCTCCTGCGCCCGGGCGAGGACGGCCTCGTCCATGCCGGTGCCGGTATCGGCGACCGACAGGCACAGCATCGTGCCGGCCTCGTCCGGACCGGCTCCCTCCCGCTCGGCCCCTTCGTCCTCGCCCGCCCGCGCGGCGATCGTGACGGTGCCGCCCCCCGGCATCGCGTCGCGGGCGTTCACCACGAGGTTGAGGAGGGCGAGTTCGAGCTGGTGGGCATCGACCAGGGCGGGCGGCAGCCGCAGCGGGAAGCGCGTCTCGATCCGGATTTCCGGCCCGATCGAGCGCTGCAGGAGGTCGGCCATCCCGCGCACCAGCCGGGCGAGGTCGACGGGCTCCGGCCGCAGCTCCTGGCGCCGGGCGAAGGCGAGCATGCGCTGGGTCAGCGCCGCGCCGCGCTCGGCACCCTGCACGGCGTTGTCGAGGAGGCGCAGCAGGCGGGGATCGTCGGGCAGGCGCTTGCGCATCAGCTCCAGGCTGCCCAGCACCGCCATCAGCAGGTTGTTGAAGTCGTGGGCGACGCCGCCGGTGAGCTGGCCCACCGCCTCCATCTTCTGGGCCTGGGCGAGGGCTCCTTGCGCCTGGGCCAGGGCCTCCTGGGCGCGGCGGCGCTCGGTGATGTCGCGGGTCACCTTGGCGAAGCCGACATGCACCCCATCGCCGTCGCGGATCGGATCGATGACGACGCTGGCCCAGAACCGGGTGCCGTCGCGGCGCAGGCGCCAGCCCTCGGCCTCGAACTTGCCCGCGGCGAGCGCGGTCGCGAGCGCCCGGGCCGGAACGCCCTGCGCCCGCTCCTCCTCGGTGTAGAAGCACGAGAAATGGGTGCCGACGATCTCCTCGGCCTCGTAGCCCTTGATCCGGCGGGCGCCGGCATTCCAGTTCGCCACCATGCCGTCGCGGTCGAGCATGAAGATCGCGTAGTCGGTCACGCTCTCGAGCAGCAGGCGGTAGCGCTCCTCGCTGGCCCGCAGCGCCGCCGCCTCCCGGGCGGCGTTCTGGGAGAAGCGCCGGTCGATCGCGGCGGCCGAGAGCGCGAGGACGAGGACCAGCACGGTCACCGCGGTGACGCCGACGGCGAGGCGGGCCTGGCCGAACCCGGCCGCGGCGGTGTCGGGCAGCGCCGCGGCGTGATGCGCGACCGTCAGCCCCTGCATGCCCGAGAAGTGCATGCCCGCGATGGCGAGCCCCATCACCCCGGCCGCGGCGATCCGCAGGCCGACGCCGCTCTCGGCGAGCGCCAGCCGGATCGCCGCCGTGGCGGCCACGACCGCCACCACGACGGAGGCGGCGACCCAGGCCGGATCGTACCGGAGGGCGCCCGGCAGGTGCATCGCCGCCATGCCGGTATAGTGCATCGAGACGATGCCGAGCCCGGTGACGAGGCCTGCGAGCGCGATCCGCGCCGTCCGAGGCCGGGTCCCGTCCCCTCCCTCGCTGCCGGGTCCTTTCGCGATCGAGAGGCCGAGCGCCGTCACGGCGACCGGCACGGCGAGCGACAGGAGGGTGAGGCCGAGGTCGTAGGTGATCTCGATGCCGGGCAGGCGGAAGGCCAGCATCGCCACGAAGTGCATCGACCAGACGCCGCCGCCGAGCACCAGGGCGGCGGCCATCAGCCAGGCGCGGCGCGCCCAGCCGGCCGCGGCCTTCATCCGGTCGGCGAGGTCGAGGGCGACGAAGGCGGCCAGCATCGCGATCGCGACCGAGAGGCCGACGAGAGCGGGATCGTGAAGGCCGGCATGCGCCATCGTGCACCTCGGGGCGGGCGCGGACGGCCCCGGCTCGGCGGAGCCGGGAGCGTCGATCGGGTTACTCTACTTCAGGCTGCGCGGCCGCGCGACGGACGGGGCCGGCCACCCACCCCTATCTCGAGGCCGATCTCTCCGGGAAACTACCAGGTCGTCGGCTTCGGGTTGCGCTCGTCGAAGCCCTTCTGGTGCCAGTACGGGTAGATCGGGGTCTCGTGGCTCGCCGCGTCGAGGCGGGCGATCTGGGCCGGGTCGAGGCTCCAGCCGACGGCGCCGAGATTCTGCTTCAGCTGCTCCTCGTTGCGGGCGCCGATCACGATGTTGGCGACCGTCGGGCGCGAGAGGAGCCAGTTGAGCGCCACCTGCGCCACGCTGCGCCCGGTCTCGGCGGCGAGTTCGTCGAGGACGTCGACGACCCGGAACAGCGCCTCGTCGGAGACCGGCGGTCCGCCCTCGGCCCCGCCTGCCGCGATGCGCCCGCTGGTATTGGCGCCGCGACGGATCTTGCCGGTGAGGCGGCCCCAGCCGAGCGGGCTCCAGACCATCAGGGCGACGCCCTGATCGAGGCCGAGCGGCATCAGCTCCCACTCGTAGTGGCGGCCGACCAGCGAGTAGTAGCCCTGGTAGGCGACATAGCGGGCGAGCCCGTAGCGCTCGGAGGTGCCGAGCGCCTTCATCAGCTGCCAGCCGGAGAAGTTGGAGGCGCCGATATAGCCGATCTTGCCGGCGCGGACGAGGTCGTCGAGGGCCCGCAGGGTCTCGTCGACGGGGGTGAGCGCGTCGAAGCCGTGCATGAAGTAGACGTCGATGTGGTCGGTGCCGAGGCGCTTCAGGCTCGCCTCGCAGGCGCGCACCAGGTGATAGCGCGACGACCCCTTGTCGTTCGGGCCCTCGCCCATCGGGAAGGTCGCCTTGGTGGAGATCAGCGCCCGGTCGCGCTTGCCCTTCAGCGCCTGGCCCAGGATCTCCTCGGAGGCCCCCTGCGAGTAGATGTCGGCGGTGTCGAAGAAGTTGACGCCGGCATCCAGGCAGAGATCGACCATCCGGCTCGCCTCGGCGACGTCGGTCCGGCCCCAGCGCTCGAAGAACTCGTTGCTGCCCCCGAAGGTGCCGGTGCCGAGGCTCAGGACCGGGACCCTGAGGCCGGAGCGTCCGAATTGACGATAGTCCATGGAGGAAGCCCTCGTCCGTGGGCCGGGCGATACGCCCGGATGCTCGTGGGATGAGGAGGTGTCTTAGGTCGCGTCCAGGCAACGACAAGCCGGGCCGATGCCGGGCGGGGGCGCGGGGGCGTCAGGTCGAGGTCACGCGACCTGACGCAGGCCCGGCCCGGCGATCACCACCCGGTCGCGGCCCTGGGCCTTGGCCTGGTAGAGGGCCCGGTCGGCGAGATCGAGCAGGGTCTCGAAGTCGCCGGCGCCGCGGACGACCCCGACGCTGACCGTGACCGCGAGGTCCGGCACCAGGTCCGGGCGCATCGCCGCCACCGCCTGGCGCACGGTCTCGGCGATCCGGGCCGCTTCCCCGACGGCGACGCCGGGCAGGAGGCAGGCGAATTCCTCGCCGCCGAGGCGCCCGAACGCCGCGTCGCCGGGCAGGACCTGGCGGGCGGCGGCGCAGAAGCCGACCAGCACCGCGTCGCCGACCGCGTGGCCGAAGGTGTCGTTGACCCGCTTGAAGTGGTCGAGGTCGAACAGCAGCAGGGCGGCGGGCCCGGCCGCCAGGATGCGGCGCGCCTGCCCGGAGAGCGCCCGGCGGTTGGCGATGCCGGTGAGCGGATCGGTCTCGGCGGCGCGGCGCTGCTCGGCCTCGAGCCGCTCCTTGGCGAGCGCCATGAACAGGACCGCGACCGCCACGGTGTAGAGCAGGGCGACGAAGCACAGGGCCGCGACCCAGAACGGATCGGTCGGGGTGCCGACCGGCGGCACCGGCAGGACCAGGGTGGCGGGAATCCGCGCCCAGGACAGCAACGCCTCGCTAGCGAGCAGGATCGCCGCCGGAGCCCGCGAGGGCAGCCGCTCGCCGCGGTGGTGCCACAGGGTGCGGGCGGCGAGCGCGCAGTACAGCCCCGCAACCGCCGAGGCGAGGATCACCCGGGCACCGAGCGAGGCGTAGAACGGCGGCACCAGGCAGGCGGCGAGCCACAGCACGGCACCGGCGCCGGTCTGCCGAGCGGTGACGCGGCGGCCCTCGAACGAGCGGGCGCCGGCCCAGATCAGCCCGAAGGCGAGCAGCATCGCGGCGTTGGCAAAGCCGATCGAGAGCCAGTCCGGAACGTGGCCGCGCAGGCCGAACAGCGCGACCGCGCCGGCGCCGACGATCTGGGCGGCGCCCAGGAACCCGAGGGCCCGGGTCTGCCGGGACTGCGACCAGGACAGGAGATAGAGGCCGCCCATCACGACCATCACGAAGATGGTCACGGTCACCAGGGTCGGCGCGTCCAGCTTCATCCCGTCTGCGCCCCGCCCGACCTCGATTCTGGCGACCTTATCATGGCCGTGCGTCCGGTTGTTGCCGATTCGGCCGGTACAACCCCCAAACGGGGGATGACGGGTGCTTTTTTCCTAACGGCGGGCCTAGCCGGCGAGGCGGCGGAAGCGCCAGGCGACCCGGGTGCCGTCGCCGACCGTCAGGTGGAGGACGATCTGCTCGGTGCGACGGGCGCCGTTGAAGGCGGCGAAGAACACGCTCTCCTCGATCACCGGGTCGATCTCGTCGGCCTCGAACAGCCAGGGCGCACCGGCCCCGGCGAGGCGCACGCCGCGCCCGACCCGGCTCGCCCGCACGCTCGGGTGGAGGTGGAAGCGGATCGCGGCCTCGACCGGCTCGCGCCGGCCCTTCGCCTCGTGCGGACCGGTGGCGCGCACGAAGCCGTCATGGCCCTCCAGCAGGGCGCCGTCGGGGTGCAGGCGCCAGCGCCGCTCGTGCAGCAGGCCGAGCACCGGGGCGTAGCCGTCGTGCCGGGCGGCGAGCACGTCGACGCCCGCCGCATCGGTGCCGCGCTCGACCGCGACCTCGGCCGGTCCGCGCACGACGATCGATCCCATCCGGGCCTTGAGCCAGGCGGCCAGGGGATGGATCAGCCCGGCCTGCTTCACGCCGAGGAAGCGGCAGGACGAGCTGTCGGCGAGGCAGGCGGTGGAATGGGCGGCGGTGGTGCGGGAAAGCGCGCGCAGCTCCTCGCCGGTCGCCGGCATGCCGCAATTCACCACCAGCCGCTGCGGGCCGCAGGACAATTCGAACGACAGGCAGCCGGCGCCCGCCCGGGCCGAGAAGGCCGGCGGCGGGGCGGGCCCGACATCGGCGACGACGAGGGTGCCGCCCCCGCCCTCGAGGCGGGCATAGCCCGAATGGGGCGCGTGCATCAGCGGCCGGGCGAGCGCCCCGTCGTAGATCAGCAGGGTCGCGAGCTGGTCGGCGGCGGTCGCCCCCATGCCGTTGTGGTGGCCGAGCGAGGCGTCGCCGTGGCGCAGGAGCCGCAGGAGCGGCAGCATCCGGTCGACGGCGTTGAGCAGGGCCTCCGGGGGGGCGATGTCGCGGCTCAGGAAGCTCTGGCGCAGCGGCAGCAGGTCGAGGAGCAGGTCCTTGGCAAAGCCCGGATCGCGGCTGCGGTGGCCGCCGTCGGGCAGGATCTGGCGGGTCAGCTCGCGGTGGAGGAGCCGGGTGCCCCGGCGCAGCACCGGATCGAACCCCTCGCAGCACAGGCCCGCATAGGCGAGCGCCACCGCGGCGAGCAGCCGGTCGCCCGGCAGGATGCCGCGGCGCAGCGCCCGGTCGAGGGCGTGGGTGCAGCGCCCGATCTGGCGCAGGAACGCCTGGTAGAAGGCATGGTCGGCGCCCTCCAGCACCAGGGGCGACTGGCTCAGAAGCGAGATCAGGCGGCGCGCCACCACCGCCGGGCGCTCGGCGAGATCCCGGTCGCCGCGGCCGGCCATGAAGTCCTGCACGAAGGCCCGGGCGTTGGCACGCGAGAGCGCGCTCTCGGCGGCGCGCAGGTGGCGCAGCCAGCCGAAGCCGTAGAGCTGCTCGCCCCATTCCGCGGAGGGCGGCGCGAAATCGAACGGCGAGCGTCCGCCGGTGGCGAGCGCCCGGCCGGCGAACACGAACAGGCCGGCATAGATGTCCGCCGCGATGGTGGCGTCGCTGGTGCGCAGGTCCTGCGGCGCGATGACGAGGCCGGTCGGACGCAGGCGCGTCAGCGCCGAGGGCCGCGAGGTCGCGCGGGCCGCGACGCGGCGCAGCGAGCGGCCGGCCGCGCGCCCGACGAGCCGGTAGAACCGCCAGCGGTCAGGCCCCCAACCCACGCCACCTCCTGCCCGGCCGCCGCCCCGCGGCGCCGTCCCCCGTCAAGGAATGGTCAAGGATCATCGTGGGGTCAAACCGCCGAGTGGCGCCGTGAACAGGGATTCCGGTCGGGCCGCCGCGTTCCGGCCCTCACGCGTCCCGGCGCTCCAGGCGCACGGCGTAGAATCCGTCGAGCCCGCCGCGGCTCCCGGCCCCCTCGCCGGGCCAGTGCGAGGGCAGCGTGCGCAGGTCGCCGGCCGCGGTGACGAAGGCGGGATCGCCCGCCTCCTCGGCGGTGACCGGGCGGCGCACGAAGGCGGGGTTGCGCTTCAGGAACGCCTCGGCCTGGGCCTCGCCCTCCTCCGGCTCCAGCGAGCAGGTGCAGTAGACGAGGCGCCCGACCGGGCGGACGAGCCGCGCCGCCTTGTCGAGGAGCCGGCGCTGGAGCGCGACGAGGCGCAGGAGGTCGTCCTCGCGCTTGCCCCAGGCGACGTCGGGGTGGCGGCGCAGGGTGCCGGTGGCGCTGCAGGGCGCGTCGAGCAGCACCGCGTCGAACAGCCGGGCCTCCGACAGCGTCAGGGCGTCGGCGGCCAGCACCTCCGCGGTCAGGCCGAGGCGGGCGAGGTTTTCGTTGAGGCGGCGCAGGCGCGCGGCCGAGCGGTCGACCGCCAGCACCTCGGCGCCCGCCGCGGCGAGCTGGGCGGTCTTGCCGCCGGGTGCGGCGCACAGATCGGCGACCTGCTCGCCCGGCCGCACGCCGAGGAGGTGGGCCGGCAGGGCCGCGGCGGCGTCCTGGACCCAGAACGCGCCCTCGGCAAAGCCAGGGAGGTCCGGCACCGGCGTGCGGGCGTCGTCGAGGCGCAGGCTGCCGGCGCCGGGCAGGCGCTGCCCGACGAGCCCCTCGGGCACCGGCACGCCCGGGCGCAGGGTGAGGTCGAGTCCGGCCCCGCGGGCGTTGGCCGCCGCGATGGCGCGGGCCGTCTCCTCGCCGTAGGCCGCGACCCAGCGCCTCGCCAGCCAGGCCGGTGTGTTGAGGGCCAGGGGCTCGGCGTCGCCCTCCTGGCGGATCGCGTCGCGCTCGCGGGCGATCCGGCGCAGCACCGCGTTGGCGAGGCCGGCGAGGTGCTGGAGGCCGGGCTCCGACTTCGCCAGGCGGACCGAGAGGTCGACGGCGGCGTGGTCCTGGACGTTGAGGTAGAGGATCTGCGCCGCCCCGGTGGCGAGGAGGGCGACGAGGCCCGGCTGGTCCTCGGGCAGGCCCTTGGCCAGTCGCGCGTGCAGGGCGTGGCGGATCACCCCGAGATGCCGGAAGGTCGTCGCCGCGATGGCGCGGGCGAGCCCCGCATCCTGGGGCGGCAGGGCGGCGCGCTGGGTCGCCGGCTCGATCGCGTCCTCGAGCGCGGTGCCGCGGTTCTTGCCGATGAGGTCCGCCACGGTCTCCCAGGCGAGGCGCCGCGCCGGCAAGCCGGCGACCGCGTTGTCAAATCCGTCCATCCCCACTCCACCCGCGCCGGGGCGGATCGTCGCCCGCGCCCCGACCTTGACGCTGCCCGCCGCGCCCTCCACCTCGGAGGGATCGCGCGGCCTTTCGGCCGGGGTGGCATCCGGCCGCCCGAGATGCAAGCGCCGCGACACGAGAGACCGACCGATGAGCGAGAGCGACGCCCCTTCCCCCGAGCCGGTCGCGAGCGGGCCCGAGGCCCCGTCCCGGGTGCTGTCGCCCGCCGCGCAGCGCGCCCTGGCGGAGGCCGAGGCGCGCCGTGCCGCGATCGACGCCCACGCCGCCGAGATCCGGAGCGAGCGCGAGATCAACGGGCGCGGCGGCCTGGAGCCGGTGCGCTACGACGACTGGGAGGTGAAGGGCCTGGCGTCGGACTTCTGACCCGATTTCATTCGAGGAGACGCGCCGATGGGCTTGCTCGACGGCCTGCTCGGCCACGGAAGCGACGCGGCGCCGGAGGCGGTGGCGCAGGAACTCGACGGGATGCTCGTCCCGGGCGAGACCGTGCAGGTCGCCTTCCGGGTGATCCGGGACCTGATGGTCTTCACCGACCGGCGGATGATCCTGGTCGACAAGCAGGGCGTGACCGGCCGCAAGGTCTCCTACCTCACCGTGCCCTACCGGGCGATCACCTCGTTCTCGATCGAGAATGCCGGCAGCTTCGACATGGATTCGGAGCTGACGATCTGGGTCTCGGGCCGGCCCGAGCCGATCGCCCGCACCCTCAAGCGCGGTGCCGACATCCGCGGCATCCAGCGGGCGATCGCCGCGACCCTGCGCTGACCCATAAGGCGTGGGAACGCCGTCCCTCCGCTTCCGTTGGCGTCGCGAGACGTCCCCGAAAGGAGCAGGATCATGAGCGACACGACGATCGACAAGGTGTCCGGCGCGCAAGCGCCGCAGGGGCCGGACGGCCAGCGTCACCTCGCCACCGGCAAGCAGGTCGCGATGCGGATGTGGGTCGACGAGGCGCCGACCGACGACAAGCCGAGCGCGGCGCGCCCCTACGAGACCGTCGGCTACGTGATTTCGGGCCGCGCCGAGCTGGTCGTCGAGGGCCGGACCGTGCGGCTGGAGCCCGGCGATTCCTGGCTGGTGCCGGCGGGCGCCGAGCACACCTACCGCATCCTTGAGCGCTTCACCGCCATCGAGGCGACCTCGCCGCCCGCGTAGCGCACGGGCGCGGCGGCCCGCGAGAGGCGGCGGGTCCGGGCGTCCCGGATACGGGCCGTCGAGGGGACATGCACGCGGAGATCGCCGCCATCCGGGCTGCCCTGCCGGAACTCTGGACGCAACGCTCACAAGCAGGGCGGCACCCCTCGCTGAACCAGAGCATTTTCCGACGAAGCGGAAATCGGTTCGTCGCAGAGAATTCGACGAAACAATGACTTGGAGAGCTTCGCGATCGCAATGCGATCGTGAAGTGCTCTGACATCCCAGGCGTCACTGCCGTGTACCGTGCGCGCTGCATCAGGCGCCGCTCGATGCGCTTGATTTCGCCGCATCATCTGCGACGAACCGGCATCCACCTCGCCGGAGAAGGCGCTAGAGCGCTTCACGATCGCGCTGCAATCGCGAAGCTCTCTAGGCTATTGATCTTGCCGCATTTTCTGCGACAAACCGGTATCCACTTCATCGGAAAATGCTCTAAGCAGACTTGCGTTAGCAGGCCAACGCTTCGCCCGCTCAGGTTCTTGTTTTGTCGCAGATTTTCGTCGCCGAACCGGCAACCGCTTCGGCGAAATCTGCTTAGTTCCTGGCCGCCGCGCGCCGCGCCAGCGCCCGGTCGAGGAAGCCGAGCCGGTCCTGGCCCCAGAACAATTCGCCGTCGAGCACGAGGGTCGGCGAGCCGAACACGCCGAGCGCCTCGGCTTCCTCGCCGTTGCGGCGGTACTGGGCCTGCACGGCCTCGCTGCCCTCGGCGGCCACCAGCGCGGCGCCGTCGTAGCCGTTCTCGTCGGCGATGGCCCGGCGCACCGCCGGGTCGGCGATGTCGCGCTCCTCGGCCCACAGCGCGCGCAGGATGGCGTGGGAGAGCGGAAAGGCGTCGAGCCCGGCGGCCTGCGCGGCGATGACCGTCCAGCCGGCATGCTTGTTCCAGTTCGGCGCCGGGTTCTGCATCGGGTAGTGGCGCGGCGTCACGTTGAGGGGCAGGCCGAGATAGTCGCGCCAGCGGGCGAGCTCGACGGCATGATAATCGCGTCGCGGCTGCGGCCGGGTCCGGATCGGTACGCCGCCGGTCTTGGGCACCACCTCCTGGAAGTCGAAGGGCTTGAGCACCAGCCGGGCGCGGTGGCGGCGCACGATGTCCTGGAGCCGCGGCCCGCCGAGATAGGCCCAGGGCGAGGACAGGCTGTAGAAGCAGGACAGATCGGGCATCGGGACCTCCAGGATTGGCACGGGCATGGATATCGACCAGGACAGCGCGGCCGTGAAGGGACTAACACTCCTCGCCGCCGAGGTACGGCGCGACCTCGCCCGCCTGAATCACCCGCCCGCCCGCTGGACCCTGCCGATCGATGGACCGGAAGGGCGCCCGGCCCTCGACGTGCTGGTGGTCGGCGCCGGGATGTGCGGCCAGACTGCCGCCTTCGCGCTGCTGCGCGAGGGCGTGTCGAATATCCGGGTGATCGACCAGGCGCCCCGGGGCGCCGAGGGGCCGTGGGGCACGTTCGCACGGATGGAGACCCTGCGCTCGCCCAAGCACCTCACCGGGCCGGATCTCGGCATCCCCTCCCTCACCTTCCGGGCCTGGTGGGAGGCGCAAGCCGGCGAGGCGGGCTGGGCCGACCTCTACAAGATTCCGCGCCTCGACTGGCTGCGCTACCTGTTGTTCGTGCGCGACACCGTCGGCATCCCGGTCGAGAACGACACCCGCCTCCTGCAGCTCTGGCCGGCGGACGGGCTGATCGGGGCGCGGATCGACGGGCCGGCCGGGCCCGAGACCCTGTACGCTCGCAAGGTGGTGCTCGCCGCAGGCCGCGACGGGTCCGGCGGCCGGCGGATGCCGTCCTTCGCCACCGGCGGCGAGGGCCGCCTGTTCCATTCCTCCGACCCGATCGACTTCTCCCGCTTCCGCGGCGGCCGGGTCGCGGTGCTGGGCGCCTCGGCCTCGGCGATCGACAACGCCGCGACGGCGCTGGAAGCCGGGGCCGCCGAGGTGACGCTGTTCGTGCGCCGCTCGCGGTTTCCCCAGGTCAACAAGTCGAAATGGGCCGCCTTCCCGGGCTTCCTGCGCGGCTACGCCGCCCTCGACGACGCCCGGCGCTGGGCCTTCACCACCTACCTGATGGGCGAGGGCACGCCGCCGCCGCACGAATCGGTGCTGCGCTGCACCCGCCACCCGAACTTCGCGGTGCGGTTCGGCGAGGGCTGGACCGGAATCGAGGAGGCGCCCGACGGTCTCGTGATCGAGACGGGCCAAGGCCGCTACCCGGTCGAGGCTGCCGTGGTGGCGGTGGGCTTCGACATCGACCTGACGCGGCGCCCGGAGCTCGACCGCTTCCGCGACGCGGTGCTGACCTGGGGCGATCGCGTCCCGGCCGCCGAGGCCGAGGCGCACCCGGAAGCCGCCCGCTTCCCCTATCTCGGCGACGGGATGCAGATGCTGGAGCGGGTGCCCGGCCGGTTGCCGGAACTCGGCCTGCTGCACGTCTTCAACTGGGGCGTCAGCCTCAGCCACGGCGCGCTCGCCGGCGACATCCCGGGCCTCGGCATCGGGGCGACGCGCCTCGCCCAGGCGCTGGTGCGCGACCTCTTCGTGTCGCAGGCCGATGCCCACTTCCCCCGCATGATGGCGCACGAGGATGCGGAGCTGGAGCCGACGCCGTTCTTCGTCGCCCGGGGGGCGCGGTGAGGCGCCCTCCCCGCTCCGGTCAGGGCAGCGGCGCCTTCGCCGGGGGCTTGCCGCTGATCAGCGCCATCGTGGCCTCGTCGCGCTCGGAGATCAGCCGGGCGCCGCGCTGGAAGCTGACATAGGCCCACAGCCAGCGCAGGGTGACGACGAGCCGGTTGTGGAAGCCGACCAGCAGGTAGACGTGGGCGACGCCCCAGACCAGCCAGGCGAGGAAGCCCTTCAGCTTGACGTGGTCCCACTGCACCACGCCGGCATTGCGCCCGATGATCGCGAGGTTGCCGCGGCTGCGGAAGCGGAACGGCTGTGGCGCCCGGCCGTGCAGGATGCGGTCGCGCAGTGCGCGGCCGAGATAGCGGCCCTGCTGGTCGGCGACCTGGGCGAGGCCCGGCAGGGGCGTGCCGTCCTCGGCCTTGGCCTGGGCGAGGTCGCCGAGCGCGTAGACGCCCGGGCGGCCGATCACCGCGAGGTCCGGCCCGACCGGGACGTGGCCCTGGCGCGTCGTCTCGACCCCGAGCCAAGCGCCGGCGGGCGAGGCGCGCACGCCCGCGCCCCAGACCACCGTGGCGGCCGGGATCAGCCGGCCCTGGACGGTGATGCCGGCCTCCGACACGTCCTCGACCGCGTGGTCGGTCAGCACCGTGACGCCGAGGCGCTCGAGCGCTTGGCGGCTGTAGGCGGAGAGGTCCTCCGAGAAGGTGCCGAGGATCCGGGGTGCCGCCTCGATCAGGAGGATGCGGGCCCGCTTCGGGTCGATGCGGCGGAAATCCTGCGACAGGGCGTGGTGGGCGAGCCCCGCGATGGCGCCGGCCATCTCCACCCCGGTCGGCCCGCCGCCGATCACCGCGAAGGTCAGCAGCCGCTCGCGGGCGGCCGGGTCGTCCTCGCGCTCGGCCGCCTCGAAGGCGAGCAGCACCCGGGCCCGGATCCGGCGGGCGTCGTCGAGGGTCTTGAGGCCCGGCGCGTAGCGCTCCCATTCGGGGTGGCCGAAATAGCTGTGGGTGGCTCCCGTCGCCAGGACCAGCGTGTCGTAGGGAATGCGGGTGCCGTCGCGCAGGATCGCGGCGCGGCCTCCCACGTCGATGCCCTCGACCTCGCCCATCAGCACGCGGACGTTGCGGTCCCGGCGCAGGATCGCCCGGATCGGCTCGGCGATCTCGCCCGGCGCGATGACCGCGGTGGCGACCTGGTAGAGCAGCGGCTGGAAGAGGTGGTGGTTGCGCCGGTCGATGAGGGTGACCTCGATGTCCTTCGCGTTGCCGAGGCCGCGCGCCATGGTGAGCCCGCCGAAGCCTCCGCCGACGATCACCACCCGGTGCGCGCCGGAGGACGGCACGCGCAGGCCCGCCGGATCGGCGCCCGGAACCTCGACGGGCACAGGATCGCGGGCGGAGGGGTTCGGGATCTCGGTCATGCAGTCTCTCTGGCCTCGGGGATCCGGGTGGCGGGCTTGCGGCCTCGGCGACGCCCTGCTGCGGAAATTACGAGCGGGGCGCCGCGGGGAACCTTGCCGGGGCGCCTCCCTCACCCAAGGTTACCAGACCACAGCCCGGGGAGTACCCCCCGCGTTGGCGGAGACGGCAGGTCGATCCGTCGGGATCGGCGGGGTTGCGATCGCCGGGCGGGCGGGGCGGACAATCCGTCGGACGCCTAATCTACAGATATAAACTGTATAAATCAGCTTACCTCGACGGCCCGCCGGATTTAGGCTACCCGTGCGGCGGAGCACGAGTCCCCAAGGGAGAGACATCGCATGGCCGACGCCACCGCCACTTCGGAATCCGGCCGCACGATCGGCCACGGCCGGGTCTACGACTCGATCACCGAGACCATCGGCAACACCCCGCTGGTGCGCCTCAACCGCCTCGCCAAGGAGCGCGGGATCGACGCCGAGATCCTGCTGAAGCTCGAGTTCTTCAATCCGATCGCCTCGGTGAAGGACCGCATCGGCGTCAACATGATCGACGCCATGGAGGCCTCGGGCGTGCTGAAGCCCGGCGGGACCCTGGTGGAGCCGACCTCCGGCAATACCGGCATCGCGCTCGCCTTCGTGGCCGCCGCCCGCGGCTACCGGCTGATCCTGGTGATGCCCGAGACGATGTCGCTCGAGCGGCGCAAGATGCTGGCCTATCTCGGGGCCGAGCTGGCGCTGACCCCCGGCCCGCAGGGCATGAAGGGCGCGATCGCCAAGGCCGAGGAACTCCTCAAGGAGATCCCGGGCGCGATCATGCCCCAGCAGTTCAACAACCCGGCCAACCCCGAGATCCACCGCAAGACCACCGCGGAGGAGATCTGGGCCGACACGCACGGCCAGCTCGACGCCTTCGTGGCGGGCGTGGGCACCGGCGGCACCATCACGGGCGTCGGCCAGGTGATCAAGCAGCGCCTGCCGTCGCTGCGCGTCGTCGCGGTCGAGCCGGAGGATTCCCCGGTCCTGTCCGGCGGCCAGCCCGGCCCGCACAAGATCCAGGGCATCGGCGCCGGCTTCGTGCCGGGCGTGCTCGACCGCGGCGTGATCGACGAGGTGGTGACGGTCTCCAACCAGACCGCCTTCGACACCGCCCGCCTGCTCGCCCGGATCGAGGGCATCCCCGGCGGCATCTCCACCGGCGGCAACGTCGCGGCGGCGCTCGAGATCGCGGCCCGGCCCGAGTTCAAGGGCAAGCGCATCGTCACGGTCGCGTGCTCGTTCGCCGAGCGCTACATCTCGTCGGCGCTGTTCGAGGGCCTCTGAGGTACACCGGCGGGGCCCCAGGGCCCCGCCGCATCGGCGAGATCGGGAATCTCAGGCGACGAGTTCGGGCAGCTCGGTCCGGCGCCCCTCCTCGCAGGCGCCGCGGCGAAACAGGGCGGCGCAGCGCGATTCGCGGTGCACGCTCAGGATCGAGGCCCGGTCGATGTCCGGGTTGTCGGCGAGGATGCGGCGCACGTCCTCGACGAGGCGTCCGTAGCGCCCGGCATCGAAGCCGGCCTCCAGCGGGCTGACCGCGATGTAGGCTTCCACCACCAGGACCTTCTCGGCCTTGTCGCGGGAGACCTCCGCGGCGATCCAGGCGGATTTCACGAGGCGGTTCGGGTTGACCATCGGCGTACCTCCGTTCCGGACGGACCGCTCTGCGGCGGCTTCATCCACCCCGAGACTGCGGCAAGACGCGCACTCTGCCAATACCCCGGGCGCCGGAACCGGACGAATGGACGCAACGGCACCATGCGCCGTGCACATGGAACGTCGACAAGGTTCGTGTCGTCCGTCATGATTTCGGCACTGCACATCCCGCATCGCAAAAGAATCCGGCGGGCATTCGGCGCCGGATAGCGGCCGCACATCCCGTCGGAACGACCCCGGACGCGGCGCTGGTCTTTCGGGTGCTCGCTGACCGGAGGGTCGGACGGCCGGGGTTGCGCGAAGTCCGGTCTCAGGCCGCCCCGCGCTCCTTCAGTCCCGTCTCGGACCACAGCGACGCGCTCACCTCCACCCGGTTGCGGCCGTTGCGCTTGCAGCGGTAGAGCGCCGCGTCGGCCCGGCCGACCAGGCTGTCGGTGCTCTCGCCCGGGGCCAGGGTGGCGACCCCGAACGAGCAGGTCCGGGTGCCGGCCTCCGGCAGGGCCGTCCCCTCGACGCGCTGGCGCAGGCGCTCGGCCAGGGCGACCGCCCCGGCCAGGTCGGTGTCGGGGCAGAGCACCATGAACTCCTCGCCGCCCCAGCGGCCGAGGATGTCGGTCGGCCGCACGGCGTCGCGCAGGAGGCCCGCGAAGGCGATCAGGACCTGGTCGCCGACCTTGTGGCCGTGGCGGTCGTTGACCGACTTGAAGTTGTCGATGTCGCCGAGGATCAGCGAGAGCGGCCGCTCCCGGTCCTCGGTCGCCTCCGCCAGGGCCTCGTCGAGCTTGCGCCGGTTGAACAGGCTGGTGAGCAGGTCGGTATGGGCCAGGGCCTCGAGGTCGCGGGTGCGCTCGGCGATGCGGTCCTGCAGCGTCGCGTTCATCTCGCGCAGGTCGCGCATCAGGGCGGCGTTCTCCTCGAACGACCACCGCAGCCGGTCGCGCATGGTGTTGAGCGCGCCGGCGAGCGCGTGCAGCTCGTTGCGCCCCCCCGCCTCGATCACCAGCGGCGGCGCCCCGAGGGAATCGGCGTCCATCCGGGCGAGGTAGTCGCGGATCTGGCCGAGCGGCCGGCCCACCATGGTGCGGATCACCAGGTAGAAGATGAACCAGAGCATGACCGACTTGATCGCCGAGTTGATCAGGATCACGTAGAGCGTGTTCTTGACCTGCTCGATCGCGATGCTGTCGTCGGAATGGACGGTCCAGGAGCCGATCGGATAGTTGCGGCCGTTCTCGTCGGTGTGGACGACCGGGAAGGTGCGGCTGAACGGCGTGCCGAAGGGCCGGGCGGCCAGCTTCGCCTCCTCGTTGCGGCCGACATGCCGGACCGCGCCGGCCTCGTCCGTGAAGGTGCCGGTCGCCTGGACGCGCCGTCCGGTCTCGTCGCGCACCTCGACCCCGACGACCGCCGGGATCTCCTGCATGCCCGCCAGGATGCCGCGCAGCACCTCGGCGTTGTAGCGCCACATCGCGTCCTCGATGCCGGGCGTGAAGGTGCGCTGGAGGGCCGCCACGTCGTCCTGCAGTCGCTGGCTCGCCGCCCGGTAGGCGACCGTCATCTGCACCGCCGTCAGACCGACCGCGACGATCACGTAGCAGCCGAAGATCACCCGCATCAGGCGGCCGGCGAGGGCCCGGTCCCGGGATGAGGGGCCGCCGTCGAGGACCGTACGAATGGAGCGAAGGATCGTCATGCCCTAGACCCGGCTCCGAACAAGATGAGGCAGCAAGAGGGCGGTCGCGGGACGAGCCGCGTCATGCCGGGGACGACGGTTCTTCCCTACCATGTCTTCCTGTGCGAGTCCCGTCCGGCCCGGTCGGACGATACTCGCGTCAGACCTTCAAGATCGAGTTAATCGTACACGAACGACGTCGCCGTCCAATCTCCGTCGAACCCCCGTCCCCAGCCCGCGCGACCGGTGCGATGCGGATATGCGCTGCGTCAGGCGCGTGGGCTCGACAGTGGCGACGCCCCGCGATCCCGCGATCGACCCCTGCCGGTCAGGCGAGCCAGGCGACGAGGAGCGAGACGGTCACTACCGAGGCGAGGTGCGAGAGCAGGATCGCCCCGGAGGTCACGCCGGCCTCGAGCCCGTAGAGCTTGGCGAGCGTGAACGGGCCGGAGCCGATCGGCAGCGCGCTGAGCAGCACCGCCGCCCGCGCCCAGAGGTCGGGCACGGCGAAGACCTGGTAGACGAGGAGCGCGGTCACCGCCGGCTGCAGCACCAGCTTGAGGACGACGAGCACGGCCATCGGGCGGATGTCGGAGAGCACCACCCGCTCCTGGGCCAGGAACAGCCCGATGCAGACGAGGGCGCAGGGCGAGGCCGCGCCCCCGAGGAGCGTGGCGAAGCGCTCGACCGGCCCGGGCACCGGCGTCCCGGTGAGGCCGACCGCGAGCCCCGCGAGGGGCGCGATCAGCAGCGGGTTGCGCAGGAGCGCCAGCACGACCTTGCGGGCGGTGCCCGAGCCCGCCCCCTTCTGCAGGTCGAGCTCGATCACCACGATCGCGAACAGGAACAGCACGCAGGCGGTGAACAGGGTGGCGATGACCGCGGCCGGCAGGCTCGCCGGCCCGAAGACCAGAAGGCAGAGCGGGATGCCCATGAAGCCGACGTTGCTGTAGCCGGCATCCAGCCCCTCGATGCAGGCCTGGGCCGGGCGCAGGGCGCGCCCGAGCCCGAGCAGGAAGGCGGCCGCGAAGGCCGCCGCGATGCCGCCCGCGAAGGCCGCCGCGAAGCCGATCTGGGCGACCTGGGCGGGGGTGATCTTCGCCATCGCGCCGAACATCAGGGCCGGCAGCGCCAGGTAGATCGCGAAGCGGTTCAGGCTGTCGGCCGCCGCCGGCCCGAACAGGGCGGTGTGCCCGGACAGGAACCCCGCCAGGATCAGGGCGAAGATCGGGAGGGCGGCGTTGAGGACGGCCTGCATCGGGGGAGCGCCGGGACCGGGCGGGGCGCCGGCGAGAGCCGCTTTGGTGCAGGGGCGCGGCCGGCGCAAGGGCGTGAGCCCTGCGCCGGCCGCGGGGCGAGGTCCCGCCGCCGGAGGGCGGCGGGACGCGGGGCCGGCGGGTCGGTCCTTGACCGGTCTCTTGGTTCGACCTTGGATCAGCCCTGGTTGCCGTAGCCGAAGGTGGTGTCGCCCGGGGCCGCGCGGCCCTCGAGCGCGCCGTATTGCAGGTAGTGCAGCATCGGGTCGACCTTCGCCCGCGCCACGTCGCCGTTGGCCGCCAGGTAGGCCGTGGTGTCGAACGCCTTCGACGGGTCG
>NZ_JACWCT010000006.1:33277-33595 GCF_016613415.1 Methylobacterium ajmalii
CAGCAGCGGGTCGACGCCCGCCGCCTTCACGTCGCCATAGGCGTCCAGGTAGCCCTTGGTGTCGAACACCGCGTTGGGGTTGCGGCCCTCCTTCCAGCCGTAGAGCTGGTAGTGGTCGTAGGCGAAGGCGAACGGATCGCGGCCCGAACTCGTCGCCGCCCGCGCCACGTCGAGGTTCGACAGCAGGTAGTACTCGGCGTCGAAGCCCGGATGCCCGCCGAGGTCGGCGGTCCTGCCGACCGCGGCAAAGGTCTCGCGGCCCTCGCCCTGGCCGTAGAGGAGGTAGTGCGCGAGCGGGTCGACGCCGGCGGCCTTCAC
>NZ_JACWCT010000006.1:33617-60146 GCF_016613415.1 Methylobacterium ajmalii
GAGGGGCGCGCCGTCGCCGGTGACCACGGTGGCGTCGGTGAACTGGTAGCGCTCGAAGCCGGCGACCCGGTCGCGGCCCTCCGGCCCGGTGATCAGCGTGTAGGCGCCGTCGCGGGTGACGGTGGCGTCGGCGAGCCGCGAGCCGAACACCAGGGTGTCTGTGCCGGCACGACCGTCGATCAGGTCGTCGATGGCGCTGCCGGTCAGCGTGTCGTTGCCGTCGGTGCCGCGAATCGAGCGGTCCTGGGTCATCAGCATCAGCTGGCCGCCCTCGACCAGCTCGCCGCCCAGGGTGTAGTGCGCCTGGGTGTCGAGCAGGAAGGCCTGCCGGCCCGGGCCGCCGAAGATCGTGCTGACGTCGACGATGCCGGAGGATTCCTCGTCCTGGTTGAACGGCGCGGTCGGCGGCGTGCCGAAGCGGGCCGGATCGTGCTGGGCGAGCTCGGTCAGGGACCCGTTGGCCGGATCGTACTGGAAGATCTTCGAGATGCGGGCGTTGTTGCCCGGATCCTCCTGCAGGATGACCTTCCCGTCGGCGGTCACCGTCATGTTGTCGAGCATCACCTGCCCTTCGGTCCCGCGCAGCACCTCCTTGACGGTGCCGCCGAGCTCGGGCCGGGTGACGTCGGTGAACTCGAGCGCCCAGAGCCGCGACGGGCTGGTGATGGCGTTCGTGGTGTTGAAGTAGAAGCGGTTGGGGTTGCTCGGATCCCAGGCGCCGTCCTCGGGCCGAAGGAAGGTGGTGACGCCCTCGGCGTCGCTCTCGGCCTGGAGCTGGGCGCCGGTCATCCGCGAGACGTCGCCGTTCGGGCCCATCTCCTGCAGGGAGAAGGCGGCGCCGGCCGCCGCGACCGAGGTCGCGTTGGTCTCGACCAGCACCGACGGCACCTTGATGCCGTAGAGCTTGCCGTTGGTCAGGCCGGCCTTGTCGATCTCGGAGCCGGTCGCCTGCTTGGTGCCGACGTAGACGTAGAGCTGGCCGGTCGCGGAATCGTCGGTGCCGATCGTCACCGTCTTCACGCCCGTGGCCGGGTTCGCCAGCGAGTTCTCCATCGAGAACTTGCCGAGGCGCGGCAGCTCGTAGATCCGGCCGGCCTCGGGGCCGTTCACCACCCAGGCGAGCGCCCGGCCCTCGGCCCCGGTCTCCTCGCCGTTCATGAAGATGCGGGCCTTCGTGCCGAGCCCGGTCGACGCGTCGTAGAAGGCCGAGACCGCCGGCAGGTCGGCCGAGCACAGCCGGGCGAGGGCCGTGGTGCCCTGGACGTAGGCGCCGGTGGCGGCGTCGAAGCCGTAATAGCTGGTGCCGAGGTCGCCCGCCGACAGAACCTTCAGGCTCGCCTTGTCGACGACCAGCCGGTCGACGAAGGCGCCGGCCGAGCCGTGCGCCCGCACGACGCCCGAGGTGGCGCCGATCTCGTGGTTGACCAGCACCGTGGCGGTGCCGTCCCCGTTGTCGAAGGCCCCGATGCCGTCCGGGATGCCGACGAAGCGCCAGGGCGTGCCGTCCGCCTTGACCGAGCCGGGCACGGTGTCGCCGACGCTCAGCAGCGACGTGAAGCTGACGTTGCCGGTGCTCGGCACCAGGTAGGGGGTCTGGGTCGTCGAGGGGCCGATGGCCATGGGGAGAGTCCTTGGAATGTTTCCAAGGCGGCACATAGACGTGGGCGGGCAACAGTTCGGTGACGCGGACGTCACCATACGTTCGACCGCTCGGCTTAATCCTGGCGCGTCGGCCGATAGGCCGGGCGGCGCCCGATCGCGCGGGGACCGGGCGCCGCTCCGGGTCCTCGATCTCCAGGCCTTTGATTATGCCGCATTTTCTTTCGACGAACCGGTACCCACTTCATCGGAAAGTGCTCTAGAACGGACGAAGAACGTTGGGCCGGCGGCTTCCGGTCGGGTCTCCGTGCCGGTATCGGGCACGGGACGACGGGAACGGGAGACGCGGGACATGGCGATGCGGACGACCTTCGTGGTGCAGACCTTCGAGGTGCATCGCAAGCGATTGCGCCCCGGCGCGCGCGACGTGGCGCCGACCGAGAGCGGGGCGCTCAAGCGCGCCGAGGCGATCGCCGGCCGGATGCCGGGGGCGGCCGCCCTGCGCATCGTTGCCGACGACGAGACCGGCGAGCTCGAGAGCGTCGAGATCCTGGGTCAGTTCGGGGAGATCCCGGAGGACTTCGCCGAGCAGCTGACCGGCGGCTGACCCGTCACACGAGGAGGACGACCATGGCCTTCAAGGCGAAATCGGCGGCGGAGACCAAGGCGGCGGAACTGGCCTCGGCGCTGGTGCGCATCGCGGACCGGGAGGGCGCGCCCCTCCAGATCGGCGTCGAGGCCCTGCGCCGGGCGAGCCCGCGCCTGACGCCGCTGGCGATCGGGCAGCTCTTCCGCCGCCACCGCGACGACCTCGAGGCGGCGCTGGCCGAGCGCGGCTACACGCTCGTCGACTATGCCGACCAGGGTCCCGGCCGCGGGATGGAGTTCGAGATCGGCGTCGACGGGTGAGAGTCGCCGGCGCCGAGCTTCGCCGTTCATGCGCCGCGCGCATGCCAGCCCCGGCGGCGATCCCGGATTGTGCAGTGCGAAAGAGCGTGCGAGACAAGAGGCACGCAAGGACGCGATGGCGTCGCGGACTTGCCAGCCCTCTTGGGCGTTTCCTCCCTAGACTTCGGGCCACTCGCAAGGGTGGCCTTTTTTCTTGGTGCAGCCGGCCCCTCGCGCGCAGCCGCCGATACCGCGGCCGCCCCGTTTGCGCGACACGGCGCCTCTCACGCCCCTCCCCTCGCTCAGGTCCTCGTCCCCTTCCGGCGGGCGCGCCCTAGATTCCGCCTCGGGAAGGAGGCGCCCGGGAGAGACGTCGTTCTCGCCCGCGCCGGATCGGCCGCCTTGAGGCCCCCGCCGCGGCCTCGCGCTCAGGAGACTGCCATGGCCCGCCGCACCGTTGCCGACCTCGTCGTCGAAACCCTCGAACATGCCGGCGTGGAGCGCGTCTACGGCGTCGTCGGCGACAGCCTGAACGGCCTCACCGAGTCGATCCGGGCCCGAGGCAGCCTCCGCTGGGTGCACGTGCGCCACGAGGAGGTGGCGGCCTTCGCGGCCTCCGGCGAGGCGCAGGGCACCGGCGGGCTCGCGGTCTGCGCCGGCTCCTGCGGCCCGGGTCACCTCCACCTCATCAACGGCCTCTACGACGCCCACCGCTCGCGCACTCCGGTGCTGGCGATCGCCGCCCACATCCCCTCGGCCGAGATCGGCACCAACTACTTCCAGGCCACCCACCCGGAAGCGCTCTTTCGGGAATGCAGCCATTACTGCGAGATGGTCTCGGACCCGGCGCAGCTGCCCTACGTGCTCGAGATCGCGATCCGCACGGCGGTGGCGAAAGGCGGCGTCTCGGTGGTGGTGATCCCCGGCGACGTCGCCCTCAAGGAAGCGCCCGAGCGGGCGCTCGCCGCCCCCGCCACGCTCGCGCCGCAGGCCCCGATCGTCCTGCCGCCGGCCTCCGAGCTCGATGCGCTCGCCGCCCTCCTCGACGGCGCGAAGAACGTGACGCTGTTCTGCGGCCGCGGCTGCGCCGGGGCGCGCGAGCAGGTGCTGCGCCTCGCCGAGACCCTGAAGGCGCCGGTGGTCCATGCGCTCGGCGGCAAGGAGCATGTCGAGCACGACAACCCCTACGACGTCGGGATGACCGGACTGATCGGGTTCTCCTCCGGCTACGCCGCGATGGAATCCTGCGACGCCCTGCTGCTGCTCGGCACCGATTTCCCCTACCGCCAGTTCTACCCGGAGAAGGCCAGGATCGCGCAGGTCGACATCCGGCCGGAGAATCTCGGCCGCCGCTGCCGGCTCGACCTCGGCCTCGTCGGCGATGTCGGGGTGACGATCGCCGGCCTGCTGACCCGGCTCACGCCGCGCGAGGATTCGCGCCACCTCGACAAGTGCCTCAAGCACTACGCCAAGGCGCGCGAGGGCCTCGACGAGATGGCCACCGGCACCCCCGGCCGCGCGCCGATCCACCCGCAATACCTGACCCGGCTGGTGAGCGAGGCCGCCGCCCCCGACGCGGTGTTCACGGCGGATGTCGGAACGCCGACCATCTGGGCGGCGCGCTACCTGAAGATGACCGAACGCCGACGCCTGATCGGCTCCTGGTCGCACGGCTCGATGGCGAACGCCATGGCGCACGCGATCGGCCTCAAGGCCGCCCTGCCCGGCCGCCAGGTGATCGCGCTCGCCGGCGACGGCGGCTTCACCATGCTGATGGGCGACCTCCTCACCCTGGTGCAGGAGAAGCTGCCGGTGAAGGTCGTGGTGTTCAACAACGGCACGCTCGGCTTCGTCGAGATGGAGATGAAGGCCGCCGGCTACCTCGATACCGGCGTCGCGCTCCGGAATCCCGACTTCTCGGCCATCGCCCGCGCCGCCGGCCTGCACGGCCGCCGGGTCGAGGATCCGGGCGAATTGGAGGGCGCCATCGCCGAGATGCTGGCCCATGACGGCCCGGCCCTCCTCGACGTGGTGACGAACCGCCAGGAACTCGCCATGCCGCCCAAGATCCAGGCCGAGCAGGTGAAGGGCTTCAGCCTCTACGTGATGCGCGCGGTGATGAACGGCCGCGGCGACGAGATCCTGGACCTCGCCAAGACCAACCTGTGGCGCTAGAGAGCCTCACGATCGCGTTGCAATCGCGAAGCTCTCTGGATTTTTGATTTTGCCGCATCGTCTTCGACGAGCCGGCATCCGCCTCGTCGAAAAATGCTCCAAGGCCGCCCGCCCTCGTCCACAGCCCGGTGCCGGGCGATGCACGCGGGCGTCGCGTCCGTTACTCGCGCGCTCTTCAGTAAATCGCAACATTTCCCCTCTCCCGCGTGGGAGTGGGGCACGGCGATCGACGATCGTCCATGACGATGATGCGTTTTCATGATGAGCGCGGACAGTAGTATCGGCAGCCCGACGCTCGCGTTCGACTCGAAAGCGCCCCTCTCATCCCGCCTCCTCTCCCGGACGGGAGAGGGGATCGCGCGCGTGTCATGAGCGAGCCTGATCGCGACCTCGCGAGGGCCGGCGCGCGCCCGACTCAAGCTAAGCCGTTCGGCCTAAACCTTTCGCGACCCTGCGTCGGCGGAACGCCGGTACCAGTGCATCCGGGCGCGAACCAGGCGTCTTGTCCATCGACGACATCCGATCACGAAACATAAATCGAATCGCCGTCTTCGCGGCGCAATCGTCAGGATATCTCTCGTCATAGATCAATACTCTCATTGTAATAGCTATAAAACATAGTTCTTGTTCGATCATGATAGTTTTGCCATTTGGTTTCCAGGCGCGGCCGTCGTCGCTTTCAATGCAGAGCCCTCGGCCGTCGCCAGTATTCCCGTTCGCCTCCCGGATTCCGTCATGCCCGTTCCGTCGCCGCGTCGCGTCCCGTCCCCTCGTCTCGCGGGGCGTCGATTGACCCGGTCGCTCCTGTCGGGCGTGGTTCTGTCGGCCGGGATCGGCGCGGCGCGGGCCCAGGATGCGGCGGAGTTGGCGCTCGACGCCATCACGGTCGAGGGCGCGGTGCGGCCCGTGACCGCCACCGCGGCCGGAACGCAGCCGGGCGGTGCCCGCGGGCCGGTGCCGGGCTACGTCGCCTCGCGCAGCGTGGTGGCGACCAAGACCGACACCCCGATCCTCGAGACCGCGCAATCGATCTCCGTCATCGGCCGCAAGCAGATCGAGGACCAGAACGCGCTCACCATCAACCAGGCCCTGCGCTACAGCCCGAGCGTCACCACCGAGCAGCGCGGCGGCGCCGGCGCCACCCGGCTCGAGCAGTTCTACATCCGCGGCTTCCAGGCGCCGCTCTTCCTCGACGGCCTGCGGCTGCCCGGCGGCCGCGATGCGGCGCCGTCGATCGACCCGTACCGGATCGAGCGCATCGACGTGGTCAAGGGCCCGGCCTCGGTGCTCTACGGCCAGTCGGGCCCCGGCGGCATCGTCAACTTCACGTCGAAGATGCCGCAATTCGTCCGCCACGGCGAAGTCTTCGTCCAGGGCGGCGGCTTCAGCGAGGTCCGCGGCGGGTTCGACGTCGGCGGGCCGATCGCCTCCGAGACGACGGTGCCGGGCACGGAGGAATTCGCCTTCCGGGTGACGGGGCTCGGCTGGAAGGGCGACGGCCCGGCGGTGACGACGACCGTCGAGCGCGCCTTCATCGCCCCGAGCCTGACCTGGCGCCCCTCCGCCGACACCTCGCTGACGGTGCTCGGCGCCTACGAGCGCGATCCGTTCTCGGGCTTCTACGGTAGTTTCCCGGCCTACGGGACTGTCTTCCCGCGCGACTTCGGCAACGGCATCGTCGGACGGCTGCCGGTGAACTTCTACGACGGCGACCGCAGCTTCGAGCAGTCGGACCGCACGCAGGGCTCGGTCACCTACATCCTCGACCACCGCTTCAGCGACGCGTTCCGGTTCCACTCCGCCGGCCGGATCCTGCGCACCGAGGGCGATTACCGCAGCGTCTACACCGCGTTCAGCTCCAACACGCCGCTGTTCCCGCCGACCTCCCTGACCACCGGGCCGCTGATCGGCCGCTCGCGGATCTCGACCCAGGTCGGCGTCGACGCCTACACCATCGACAACTACTTCGAGGCGAAGTTCGACACCGGGATCCTCGGCCACACCGCGCTCCTGGGCGTCGACCACCAGACCATCCGCACCCGCACCCTGTCGGGTCCGTTCCCGGCCACCGCGGCACTGAACGCGCTGGCGCCGAACTACGACCAGAACTTCGCGGTGCCGGCCTACACCACGGATGCCCGCATCAGCGCCGAGCAGACCGGCGTCTACCTGCAGGACCAGATCAAGCTCGACCGCCTGGTGCTGACGCTTGGCGGCCGCTACGACACCGCGCGCCAGTCCGGCCCGACCCGGACGCTCGCCACCGGCGCCGTCGCCACCCAGGACATTCCGGCCGACGCGCTGACCTACCGGGCAAGCCTGCTCTACCTCTTCGACAGCGGTATCGCGCCCTACGTCTCCTACAGCGAGGCGTTCGAGCCGATCGTCAACGGGCGCATCTTCGATCCGGCCTTCGGCACCGCCGGGCGGATCCCGGAACCGATCTCGAGCCGGCAATACGAGGCCGGCATCAAGTACCAGCCGCCCGGCACCGACATCCTGCTCACCGCCGCGGCCTTCGACATCAAGCGCTCGAATTCCCTGACGCCGGACCCGAACAACATCAACTTCAGCCTCCAGACCGGCGAGGTCGGCGTGCAGGGGGTCGAGTTCGAGGCCCGCGCCACCCTGGCGGAAGGCCTGAGCCTCGTCGGCGGCGTCTCGTTCCTCGACATCCGCAACACCCGCGACACCACCACGACCTTCAACCAGGTCACCGGCCAGCAGGTGCCGATCGTGGGCCTGCGCCCGGTCCAGGTGCCGGACCGGACCGCCTCGCTGTTCGTCGATTACCGGTTCCAGTCCGGCCCGCTCACGGGCCTCAGCCTCGGCGGCGGCCTGCGCTACCTCGGCGGCTCCTGGGGCGATCCGGCCAACACCTTCCGGGTCCCCGAGAACGTGCTCCTCGACGCGGTGGCGAGCTACGACCTGAAATACATCGATCCCAAGCTCTCGGGCTTCAACCTCCAGGTCAATGCCCAGAACCTCCTCGACCAGCGCACCGTGACCGGCTGCTTCTCCTACGCCTCCTGCTTCTACGGCCTGCCGCGCACGGTCTACGCGACCCTGCGCTACCGCTGGTAAGGGGAGCGATGAGCCGATCACTCACCCTCGCAGCACGGGCCGCGGTCGCGGCCCGCGTCGTCCTGGCGGTCGGGGGCGGCTACGGCATCGCGGCGCTCGCCACGATCCTGCTGTCGCTGACCCTTCCGCTCCCGCGGGCCGAGGCCGTGACGGCGGCGACGCTGGCGAGCTTCGCCGTCATGGTGGCGGTCGTCGTCGCCGCCTTCGCGGCCCGCTCGCTCGGGCGCGCCGCGGCGATCCTCGGCGGGGTCGCCCTCGCGCTCGCGCTCGCCCTCCGGCTCGTCGCCGGATCGTTCCCGTTCGGATTCGGCTCATGAAGCAGGGTTTCCGCCAGTCGATGGCCTGGCTGCACACCTGGTCCGGCCTCGTCGTCGGCTGGGTGCTGTTCGCGGTCTTCGTCACCGGCACCGCGACCTATTACCGGACCGAGATCACGCGCTGGATGCAGCCGGAGCTGCACCGCGAGGCGGCGATCGGACCCGAGGCCCTGGCCCGCTCCGCCGACCTCGCGGTGGCGCATCTCACGGCCCATGCGGGCGAGGCGCGGAGCTGGTTCGTCGGCCTGCCGACGCCGGAGCGGCCGCTCGTCGAGCTGTTCTGGCGCACGCGGCCCGGGACGCCGCCGGGCCACGTCCTCCTCGACCCGCGGACCGGGGCGCCGGCCGCGATGCGGGAAACGAGGGGCGGCGACCTTCTCTACCGCTTCCATTTCGAGCTGCATCTGCCGCCGCTCTGGGGCCGCTGGATCGTCGGGATCTGCGCGATGGTGATGCTGGTGGCGCTGGTGAGCGGCATCGTCACCCACCGGCGGATCTTCTCCGACTTCTTCACCCTGCGGCGGGACAAGGCGGCGCAGCGGGGCTGGCTCGACGCCCACAACGTCAGCGGCGTGCTGGCGCTGCCGTTCCACCTGATGATCACCTATACGGGCGTCGTCACCCTGGCGATCATGTACATGCCCTGGGGCGTCACCGCCGCATACAAGGGCGATCAGGCCGCCTACTTCGCCGAGACCGGCCAGATCACGCAGCCCCGCCCGGCCGCCGGGCAGCCCGGCACCCTCGCCCCGGTCGGGCCGATGGTGGTCCGGGCGCTCGCGACCATCCCCGAACCCCTGGAACGCCTCGTCGTCGCCAACCCGCGCGACGCGAACTCCACCGTCGTCGCGGTGTTCGAGGAGCCGCACGGCCTCTCGCACGAGCACCCGCAGGTCGCCTTCGCGGGCACGAGCGGCGAGGTCGTCGAGGTCCTGTCCGGCGGCCTGCGCCCCGCCGCCAAGACCTTCACCACGATGGTCGGCCTCCACGAGGCCCATTTCGCCGGGCCGGCCCTGCGAATCCTGTTCTTTCTCTGCGGCCTGATGGGCTGCGCCCTGGTGGGGAGCGGGCTCGTGCTGTGGACCGTGGCTCGATTGCCCAAGGCGGGCGCCGCGGCCGGGCTCGGCTGGCGCCTCGTCCACACGCTCAACCTCGGCACGATCGCGGGCCTGCCGGCGGGGATCGCGGCCTACCTGCTCGCGAACCGGCTCCTGCCCGCGGACCTCGCGGGGCGGTCGGCGCGCGAGGTCCAGGCCTTCTTCGCGGTCTGGCTCCTCGTCGCCGTCGCGGGTGCCTGGCCGGCGCCGCGGCGGGCCTGGCGCGGGGCGCTCGCCGCGGTCGCGGGCCTGTTCGTCGCCGCGGCGCTCGCCGACCTCGTCCTCGCCAGGGGCCTGTGGGACGATCCGGCCTGGTTCCTCGGCTTCGACGCCGCGCTGCTCGCCGTCGCCGCCGGCTTCGCGCTGATCTCGCACAAGGTCGACCGCTTCCGGGCGCCCGGGCGGGCACGCCGGCAGGCCGCCGTCCCCGCCGGCACGGCGGAGATGGAGCGGGCATGACCCTCCTCGTCGCCGGGGCCCTCGGCTTCCTCGGGCTCGCCGCCCTCTGCCTGAGCCTCGGCCGGCATCATCAGGCGCTGTGGCCCAACCCGCCGACGCGACGGCGCGCGATCGGCCTTCGCGTCGCGGGGTGGGCGCTGATCGCCCTCTCGCTCGGTGCCGCGCTCCACATCGACGGCGGGGTCTTCGGTCCGGTGCACTGGCTCGGGTCGCTCATCGGCGCGGACCTGCTCCTCGTCGTCACGCTGTCGTACCGGCCCCGGGCGCTGGTCTGGATGGCCGCGCTCGCGGTGGCGATCACGCTCGGGGCGGCGCTGGCCTGATGCGGGAAGGCCGGCCTCCGGGTTTCGCTGCGTGGCCTTGGAACGACCACGCCGAGACCGGAACTGCTAAGAATGTCGGATTGAATATCAGAAATTATTCCAATCAATACTATGCTTTAATTTTACCAAACGGTTTTTCTGCCTTCGAACTCATCCTGGGTATCAGAGCCAGTTTGATTGGCTTCTCGAGTCGATCTGGCGCAGAGATCGCCCCCTCACCTCGTCATCCTGGGGCCGCGAAGCGGAACCCGGGATCCATAACCGCTGACGGCGCAGGGTCAGGCGATCAGCGTTCCGTTTTTCCTGCTTCGTCAGCGGTTATGGATCCCGGGTTCCCGGCTACGCCGGGCCCCAGGATGACGATGGAGGGTCTTGGATCCACTCTCGCACTCAAACAGGCCCTGATGGACCGACACCTCAGGACGAGGTCGAGGGTGGGATCTCACGCCCCGCAGGCCCTACGCTGCGGATCGCCTGTCGGCGAGCGCAAGCCCCCCGCTCGCAACGGTCCGCTCGCTCACCCCCGGCGCGACGCCTCGCCGAGCCGGCGCAGGTCCGCCACCACCGCCGGATTGCCCGAATAGAGCAGGCCGCCGGTGAGCATGTCGTCGGAGCCGAGATACTCCGCGACCCCGCCCGCCTCGCGCACGAGCAGCAAGCCGGCATAGCAGTCCCAGGCGTTGAGGCCGGGATCGTAGTAGCCGGCGAGGCGCCCCGCGGCGACGTAGGCCAGCATCAGGGCGCCGGACCCGTTGCGAAAGAGTACGCCGCCCTCCTCGTAGAGGCCCCGCACGAAGGCGGCGGCTTCCGCCGCGGGGGTCTTCTGGGTGGCGCCGAAGCCGATATTGGCGGAGGCGAGGGAGGCCGACGGATCGACGCGCAGGGGCCGGCCGTTGAGGGTCGCGCCCGCGCCGGCCAGCGCCGCGTAGGTCTCGCGCATCACCGGCGCCTCGATCACGCCGGCCGCCAGGCCCTCGGGGCCGCGCACGCCGATCGACACGCACCAGTTCGGCTGGCCGTTGAGGAACGGGCTGGTGCCGTCGATCGGATCGACGACCCAGACGTAGCCCGACCGGCTCGGGACCGGATCGTGCTCCTCGCCGATCACGCCGTCCTCGGGAAAGGCCTCGGCGATGCGGGCGCGGATCAGCAGCTCGACCTCGCGGTCGGCCTGCGAGACGAGGTCCTGGGCGCCCGATTTCTGCTCGATCACCAGCCGGTCGCGGGCGTCGAAGAACCCGAGCGCGGTCTCGCCGGCGGCGCGGGCGATGGCGAGGGCGGCGTCGTAGCGGGCGCGGGCGGTCTCGGTGGTCATGGGGATTCCTTCGAACGGGATCGCGGCCGTCCTACACGGCCGCTCGTCTCAGTGATGCGACGGCAGTCCGGATGCGTCCGCGCCGGTGACGGCGGCGAGCGCCGCCGCGATGGCCGCGCAGGCCTCCGGCGAGGCCGGGCTCTGGGGCGGCACGGGATCGCCGACGGCGTAGCCCTGCATCCGGAGCGCCGCCTTGACGCAAGCCGCGAGGTTGTAGCGGGCAAACACCTCGTTGAAGGCCCAGACCCGCTTCTGCAGCGCGACCGCCTCCGGCCAGTTCCCCTCGCGGCACAGCCGGTAGAGCGCCAGGCATTCCCGCGGGATGACGCAGGCGGGACCGGCGAACCAGCCCTTGCCGCCGAGCATCATCACGCTCGCGGCGATGTGCGAGGAGGCGGCGAAGACGTCGAGGTCGTCGCCGACGCGGTTGAGGATCGAGAGGAGCCGCCCGGTATTGGTCGAGGCGTCCTTGATGCCGACGATGTTTGGGTGGCGGGACAGCCGCGCGATCGAGGCGACCGACAGGTCGGCGCGCTGGAAGTTCGGGTTGGTGTAGAGGATGATCGGCAGATCGGTGGCGTCGGCGACGCTCAGGAAGTAGCGCTCGACCTCCCCTTCCGTCAGCGGGAAGTAGGCGTCGAGGATCAGCACGATCCCGTCCGCGCCAGCCGCCCGGCAGGCCTTCGCCTGGGCCACCGCGCCGCGGATCGCCGTCGCGGCCACCCCCGGCAGGACCGGCACCCGGCCGCCCGCGGCCGCCACCACCGCCGCCACGGCCTCGCGCTTCTGCGCCTCGTCGAGATAGGCGAACTCGCCGGTCGAGCCGAGCGGCGTCAGGCCGTGGACGCCCGCCGCGATCAGGTCGTCGCAGAGCGCGGTCATCACCCCGGCCTCGATCCGCCCCTCGGCGTCGAGGGGCGTGACGAGGTAGGGGATGATGCCGTGGAACCGCGCCACCCTCAGCGCTCCGCGAAGAGGCGCACCAGGGAATGGGCGATCGCCATCGGAGGCGGGGTCATCAGGCCGTCCGGATGGGTGCGCTCCAGCATCCGCCGCACCTCGTCGCGGGTGAACCAGCGGGCGTCTTCCAGCTCGGTCCGGTCGAGCACCAGGGCATCGCCCTGCGCCTCGCCCTCGCAGCCGATCATCAGCGAGGACGGGAACGGCCAGGGCTGCGAGAGGTGGTAGCGCACCGCGCCGACGCGCACGCCCGCCTCCTCGAAGGTCTCGCGCCGCACGGCGTCCTCGATGGTCTCGCCGGGCTCGAGGAAGCCGGCGAGGCACGAATAGACGCCCGGCGCGAAGCGGGCCTGGCGGCCGAGGAGGCAGCGGTCGCCGTGCGTCACCAGCATGATCACCACGGGATCGGTGCGGGGGAAATGCTCGGTGCCGCAGGCGGCGCAGTCGCGCCGGAAGCCGCCGCAGGAGAGCGTGGTGGCGGTCCCGCAATTGGCGCAGAAGCCGTGGCGGGCGTGCCAGCCGAGCAGCGACTTCGCGGTCGCCATCACCCCCATCTCGGGGGCCGGCACCGCCCCCTCGACCGCGACCGCGCGGGCATCGAGCACCCGGTAGGCCGGATCGTCCGCGAAGAGCCCCGCCGCATCCGCCGGCAGCGCGCCCGCGAAAGCCGGCCGGCCGCCGACCCGGCCGAGAAACAGCTCGGGCGACGGCGCGCCGGCCCGGGCGGCATCCTCGGGCGCGAGCAGGCAGGTCGCCCCGCCCTCCGTCACCCGCAGCACCGGCACGTCGCCGCAGAACAGGAGCAGGCTCGCGTCCGGCGTGTCGGCGAGCGTCGGGGTCGGGCCGGTGCGCTCGGCCGAGTGGCGCTCGAGCAGGCTGTGGGCGTAGCCGAGGCGATCGAGGGAGGCGGTCACGGCGATTAAGACCTCATGCAGCGTCGTGCGAAAAGCCCGGCGCGGCCCCTCGCGGCGGTCCCAGCATGGGCAGTCAAATTGATGCGAAAGCAAGGCGGCGGCGAGCGTGGCACCCGGCCCCGGGCACGCCGCCATGCTTCCGGCGCAGGCGCCGCCCCCTTCAGGCGGCGACCGCCCCGCGCCGGTCCCGGACCATCGAGAGCAAGGCGCCGACGATCGTCGCCGCGGTCAGGCCGGCGATGGCGAGCAGGGTGATCGTGCGGTTCCACAGCCGGTCGAGGCCGAGATCGGTGGTGACGAGGTCGGGGCGGGCGGGGTCGGCCATCACCCCGACGCGGTAATCGCCGGCCTCGAGCCCGGAGAAGACGTAGTTGACCCGCCGGGTCACCGTGCCCTGGGGCGTGCGCAGCGCCAGGGTGGCGTCGCAGATATGGATGAACAGCTTGGCGCTGCACTTGCCGTCGCTGACCCGTGCCTCGGCGGCGGGCTTCGCGGTGGCCTGGACCTGCCAGTCCGAGATCACCGCCGGGGCGGTGTAGACGGCGCAGGCGACCAGGATGCCCCCGAGCGCCACGATGCCGAACAGGATCCAGAACGTGTTGAGCCAGCCCTGCCGCCGCGGCGGCAGCCGCAGGGCTTCGGGGGGCGTGGCGGTCTCCGGCGGTCGGGTCATGGGGCTCCTCATGGGGCTCCTCGGATGGATGGGATTCGGGCGGGCCGGGCTTCAGGCGGGCTGGGCTTCGACCGGCCGGGACGCTTCGGTCGGCAAGGTCCCGGCGGTGTCGGCCCGGGCCGGGGCGGGCCGGGACGCGGCGGCCTCGGCGAGGATCCGCCGCGCTTCGGCGGCGGTCCGGTAGGCGGCGATCAGGTCGGCGAAGCCCTGCGGGTTCATGCCCCGCGGCATCGGAACCGCCAGGGTGACGATGCGGCGCTTGGCGTCGAGCCGCACGCCGTGGCGGCCCGGGCGCCGACCGGGAAGCGATGCGCCCGGCGGCAGCAGCACGCGGGTGACCACGCCGGCATGGTTTGCCGTCATGTCGAGGTCGGCGATCTCGCCCCAGGCGATGGGCCGGTCGAGCCCGGGCGAGGACAGGCTCCCGGGGCTCAGGACCAGGGTGACGGGCGCGCCGCGCGACAGGACCAGCGCCCCGGCCCCGCCCATCAGGACCGCGAGGGCGAAGGCCGCGCCGGCCACGACGACGATCTGGCGGGGCGGGATGCCGGGCACGCCGAAGATCATGATCGCGAGGGCGATGGCGGCGAAGAGGCCGCCGGCCACGACCAGGACGAGGCCCCGGGGCCGGTGGTTGGCGCGCAAGACCCGTTCCCCGGTGCCGATCTCGGCGACGGCCGCCTCCAGGTCGGCGCGGACCGCCGCGTCGCGGGCCCGCACCGCACCGAGGAAGTCGGCGCTCGCCGCCCGGCACAGGCCGGCCGGGTCGGCGAAGTAGGCCGCGAGCTGGCCGAGGGCATGGGGCGGCGGCGCGATCCCGGCGGCGGCCAGCAGGTTGGGATCGACCGCCCGGCCCAGGGCGGCGAGGCGCTCGCTCGTCGGCGGGTGGGTGTCGGTCGGGTGGGCCTGCCCGGTTTGGAGGTGCGCGGCCGGATCGTCGAGGCCCCGCGCCACCGCGCGGTCGAGCACGGCGGCCACGAGGTCGGGAGGGGCCGCCTCCGGCGCCTCGGCCGCCGCCGCCAGGGTCTCGGCGACGCGCGGCGCTAAGGCGCCGCTGCGCAGGAGCGCCCGGGCGGAGGCGTCGGTCGAGGTCACGGCGGCCCCCGCCGCGTCGGCGGCGAACTCGCGCTTGCGGCTCCAGTGGCGCACGGCGAGGTGGAAGCGCTCCATCACGAACGCGCCGAGGCGCAGGGACGGCCCGAGGACGCCGAGAGCCCCGTCCCGGCGCGCCGCCACCGCCTCGAGCGAGCGCCCGACCCCGGCATAGATCGGCAGGAAGCGCTGGCTGTAGGCGGTGTCGCCGCCGGCGTAATGCGCGAGCTCGTGGGCGACGATCGCCGCGACCTCGTCGCCCCGCATCAGGGCGAGAAGGGGCAGCGGCACGTGGAGGATGCGCCCGGAGACCGGCCGCTCGCCGGGCTCCAGCACCGCCGGGCCCGCCGTGACGAAGAACCCGTCGGTCAGGCCGACGACCAGGGCCTCGGGCTTGAGCGCGCCCATCCGCTCGGCCAGCCCCTCGACCAGGCGCCAGAGCCCCGGCGCCTCGGCGGGGGAGATCGCGCGGCCGAGGATCGGCAGGGGATCGGGCTCGAACGCGTCGAGGGCGCGGCGCAGGCCGAGCACGGCGCCGCCCGCGGCGATGAGCGTCGCGCCGACCGCGACGGCGGCGACCGCCAGGAGCTTCATCCCGTCGCCGGTCAGCCCGCCCTGGACCAGCATTCCGGCCTCGAACGTGACGACGGCGACGAAGGCGGCGGTCGCCGACAGGATCTGGACCGCGAGGGCCGCCGGCAGGAGCCGGCGCATCAGCGCGAAGCCCCGCACCAGCGCGTCGCGCGAGCCGCGCCCGAGCCGGCCGAGGCCGGCGCCGGCGAGCAGCACGAGGAGCGAGAGCCCGGCCGCGACCGCGCCGCCGCCGATCGCCACCAGCGGCAGCAGGCGGCGCCACTCCATCACGGTGACCAGGGTGCCGGCGCCATCCCGGGCCTCGCGCGCCTTGGTCACCGCGAGGGGACCGCCGTAGAGCTGGCCGTGATGGCGGAACTGCAGGCGGAAATCGACGCGGCCGTCGCGGGGGGTGCGGGCCTCCAGGTCGGCGACGACCTCGGCGAGGCGCCGGTGCTCGGCGGCGAAGGCCGCGCGGTCGTCGAGGCCGCGCGGCCACTCCCACAGGCCGAGGAGCAGCAGGACGAGCGGCAGCAGGATGGTGGCCGCGACGAGGCCGGCCAGGGCGCGCGGACGCGACGGCGCGCGTGGAATCGTTGCCTCGGGAATGGTCGCCTCCTGACGCGCGGGAGATCAGAGGCCGACGCAACGCAAGGCACGTCGGACGATCGCAAGACGATCGGGCATCGTCCTTCGCGGCACATCGATCGAAGTGCCGGCTAAGCGGAGACAGATCGAACGCATTGCGCCCGACATCTCGACTGACGGCAGGATTTCTACCGGTATGGGCGAGAAGGTCAACCGGATGGGGTGGAGCCTGGGTCGCGGGGACGTTTCGGGGGCCGGTTCCCGGGCCTGCGCGTTCGCAGCCCGCCCGACCTTCCTGGGAGGCTTGTTCTGTTCCAGCCTCATTCCGAGGCGTCACCCGACAGAAGATCGGCCGACCTCGAACGAGAGCGTTCTCTGATCGGGGTTTGTGAGGCAAGCGTCTCCTGATCGATGTTTCCTGGTCCGAGTGTGTCGCTCCCGCGGGTCACGCGCTTCCCTTCGCGGTCGTGACGTGCCCCCCGTTTCCCACCACCGGCGGCGCCGCGTCCACCTCGCTCGCCCCCGCAGGACGACGCGGCCACACGTCCAGCGCGCTGCGCCCTCCCGCCGCCACGCTGCGCACCAGATGCGGGAACCGCCCCCGCACCCACGCTTCCTCCGCTTCTTCCAGAAGACGCCGCTTCCACACCCGACGCCCGAACGCGTCGTAGCCGTACGCCCACCGCTCCCCTTCCGGCGTCTCGCAGGCGACCAGGCGGTCCTGCGCGTCCCAGCCGTAGCGCCACGTCTTCGGCCGGAACCCGTCCCGCTCCACCCGACGCTCCACCACCCGGCGGCGCGCGTCGTAGGCCAGGTGGATCGTCTCCCTGTGCGGGCCGCGCGCCCGCTCCACCCGCCCGCCGCGAGCTGCCAGGCCTGCACCCGCGCGGTCGCATCGCCGAACCCGCACAGGTTCAGCGCCGGGTCGTAGGCGAACCGCTCCGCCTCGCCGTCGCCGAACCGCGTCTCGACGATCTGTCCGGCCACGTCGATGTCGTAGGCCGTCTCGCCCCAGCGCGCGTCCCGGATCACCCGCGGGGCGACGTCGCGCGACCACGCATAGGCCCGCTCCACCCCCGGCCCCGGCGGCATCCCCACGAGGCCCGGCTCGCGCCCGCCCCGCTGCCGCGTCAGCTGGCTCACCGCGTCCCAGGCCTGCGCCAGCCGGAACCCCGCCGCACTCTCGCGCAGCACCTCCCGGCCGGCGGCGTCGCGGGTGATGCGCAACGGCGCCCGCTTCCCGATCGCCAGCCCCGACAGCGCCCCGAGCGGGTCGTAGGCCGTCGCCACCAGCCGCTCGCCGATGCGCCGCCCGGTCCGGTTGCCGCAGCAATCTTAGGCGCTCTCGATCCGCCGGCCGTTCTGCGTCTCGGCGATCACCCGCCCGAGCGCGTCGCGCGCGAACGCCACCGCGGCGTCGGCGTTGATTGCCTGGGCCAGCCGACCGCAGGCGTCGTAGCGGTAGGTCGTCACCGCTGGCGCGGCCGCGCCCGGCGCGAAGGCCTCCTTGCGCACCAGCAGGCCTGTTCGGTCGTAGGCATAGGCGATCCGCGCCCCGTCGGCGTGGCGGGCCTCGACCACCCGGTCGGCCCGGTCGTAGGCGTGGCCAGTGGTCAGGCCGGAGAAGTCGGCCTCCGCGACCACCCGCCCGGCGGCGGCGCGCGCGAAGCTCCAGTGCCGGCCGAGCTGGTTCTCGACCCGCACCAGGCGTTCTTCCGCGTCGTAGGCGAAGCGCAGGTGCCCGCCCTTGGGATCCTCGATCGCCTCCAGCAGATCGAAGGGCCCGTAGCGGTAGAGGGTGCGCCGGCCCTCGCCGTCGGTCAGCGTCAGGGTGGCCCGGTGCGGTTCGGCCTCGCGTCGGACGGTGACGCCGTCGGGACGGGTGAGGGCGGTAGGGGTCCAGAAGGCGGCGCCCGGGCGCTCGTCGTAGCTGAAGCGGGTGACGTAGCCGAGGGGGTCGGTGCGGGCGGCGAGCCGGCCGAAGGCGCCGCGCGTGAACAGGGTGGTGCCGCTGCGATAGTCGACGAGGCGCACGAGGTTGTTCTGCGCATCGTAGTCGCGCCGCTCGATCAAGCCGTCGTGGCGCATGATCGCAACGGGCAGGCCGGCCTGGTTGGTGGTGTAGTCGGTGCGGGTGCCGAGCGGGTCGACCGCCGCGACGAGGTTGCCGCGCCCGTCATAGGTCCATTCCCAGGCCTGGCCGGCGGGGTCGATCAGGCGCTCGAGGCGGCCGTCCTCGTCGTGGTGATCCGCGGTGCGCCGGCCCTCCGGGTCGCGGGCGCGGGCGTCCGCGCCGTCCGCTGCGCAATGGTGGGATCGCGTCCAGCGGTGGGGCCATCAGCGGACTGTCGTGGCAGTTGGCACCGGTCGGAACGAGGCCGAGCAGCCTGCCGCGCGCGTCGGTGATGAGGTGGCGCTTGGTCCCCGCCTTGCCCCGATCCGTCGGGTTCGGGCCGTTGGCCGCCCCCCTTTTTTCGCCGGCACCGAGTCGATCTCACCCCGCCGCATGCAGGCGCTCGCGCAGCACCTGATGCAGGCGCCGCCACACGCCGGCCGCTTGCCAGTCGCGCAGCCGGCGCCAGAAGCTCATGCCGCAGCCGCACTTCATCGCGGCCGGCAGCATCTCCCAGGGGATGCCCGAGCACAGCACGAACAGGATGCCGGTCAGGGCGGCGCGATCGTCCAGCCGACGACGCCCACGCTTGGGCCGAGGCGGGTCTGGCGGCCGAAGCGGGGCGATCGCAGTCCAGAGATCGTCGGGAAGAAGCCGGCAAGCCATACCAGACAACGCCCAACCGACCCGATCGAGCCGTTCGGTTAGGCGCTCTTAATCCGCTCGCGCTCGCCCGTCGTCTGCCCGGGTCGCACACCTTGATCACGCTCGGACTGGCGCACCCAGTTCCTCAACGTCTCGCCCGAGCAGCCGATCTTGGCCGCAATCGACTGAATCGCCGACCATTGCGAGCCGTGCTCGCCCTCATGGTCGCGCACCATCCGCACGGCGCGCTCGCGCACCTCGGGGGAAAACGGAGCTGTTCGCTTCGTCATGGCTCCCACCTCTCAGAAGTCGGAGCCTCCGGGAAACCCGGGGCGGTTCACGGCTGGCGGCGGATGGGGTCCTGGGCAGGCGGCCGGGGTGCGGATCGATGCCCGCCTGCCGCCCTACGCCGAGTGTCGGACGATGCCGACTTGCATGCGGGGGGCCGTCGAGAAAAAAGGCGGACGCGGGTTATGTGCCCTCCCCCACCGGCGGGGGAGGGCTGAGTTCCGAGCGGGCTCGAGGGAGCCCGCGCAGCGAACCGGCAACCTTGCCCTCAGGCGATCCACCGCATCACCACGAGCACCGCCGTGACGGTGACGGCGCCGCCGATGCGGGTCGCGATCTGGGCGAAGGGCATCAGCTGCATGCGGTTGGCGGCGGTGAGGATGGCGACGTCGCCGGTGCCGCCCTGGCCCGAGTGGCACGCATTCACGATCGCGGCCTCGATCGGGTACATGCCGAGGCGCCGCCCGACGAAGGCACCGGTGACCATCAGGGTGAACACCGTCGCGATGATGGTGATCAGGTTCGGCACCGTGAAGGCCGACATCAGCTTGTCCCAGGGGGTGAGGGACACGCCGATGGCGAAGAGCAGCGGGTAGGTCATGCCGGTCTGCACGAACTTGTAGACCACGAAGCCGCCGGCCTGGAGGTGGGGCGAGACCGCGCTGGTGAGCTTGGCGAGCACCGCCAGGAACAGCATCGCGACGGGCGCCGGCAGGCCGATGACGTGGTGCAGCATCACGCCGAGCAGGTAGAGCGTCACCGCCGTCAGGCCCGCCGCCGCGATGGTGGAGACGTCCATGGCGCCGCCGCCCTTCTCGGCGGTCACCGCCTCGTCCTTGGGATCCATGTCGTCGTGCTCGCCCGGCTGCAGCCGGCCCTCGCCGGTCAGGTGCGGGTACTTCTTGCCGACGAAGTTCAGGATGCCCGAGAACACGATGGCCGTGAGGCTGCCGAGCATGACCGGAGGCAGCACCTGGGCGAACAGGTCGCCCTGCGACGCGCCGAGGATCGCCGCGTAGCCGATCGAGAGCGGGATCGCGCCCTCGCCGACGCCGCCGGCCATGATCGGCACGACGATGAAGAAGAAGGTGTGGTAGGCGCCGAGCCCGAGAGCCATCCCGACCAGGGTGCCGACGATGCCAGCCGCGATCGACCCGATGCCGAGCGGAACGAAGATCTTCAGGAAGCCCTTGATCAGCACGCCGCGGTCCATGCCGAGGATGCTGCCGACGATGATCGCCGCGATGTAGAGATAGAGGAAGTTCGTGAACTTGGTGAAGTCGATGATCGATTTTTCGATCTGCGGCGGGATCAGCTTGTAGTAGGCGAGCGCCGAGGGGATGAAGGTGGCGAAGATGGCGCCGGCGCCGATGTTGCGCAGGATCGGCAGCCGCTTGCCGATCTCGGCGCAGGTGAAGCCACCGAGCACCAGGACGGCGATCATCGTCGGCGAATCCGGCTTGATCTCGCGCTCGAGCGTCAGGATCGTCAGGAGCACGACCAGGATCAGGTAGACGGGGATCGGGATGATGCCGATCTTGATGTCCATCAGCCGCCACCAGCCGTGCGGCCAGAATTTTCCGGATGCCGGCACAGCCGCCGGCGCGGCGGCCTCGCCGGGCTTGGCAAGGGGTACGGTTCCAGATGCCATCGGTGTCCTCCCGAACGCTGTTCTTCCGAGCGATATGCTTCGAGTGATATTTTGGGGCCTATCCGGCCGTCTTTACGATTACCCCGTTCCGGTAGTAGGTAAACAACCAGGAACGGAAAGATAATGAACTGTTCACATTGCAGAGACCCTAAGTCAAGTTGGCCCTCTCGGGATACTATGTCACCGGCCCGACCAGGGGGACAGTGATGGACGGATGCGCCGCCGGGCCGCGAAGAGGCCGCGGGAGGCGGCCGTCCGCGTGTCCGTGTTGCGGCCGCGGTTGTGGACCTGCGCCGCGCAGCCGAGCATCCGGGCGGACAGGAATGACGGTGAACGCCGCGGTCTCGCGCGCCGAGCCGGAGAGGGTGCCGTCGCGGTTGGGCTGCCACGGCATCTTCGGAGAAGCGCCGCGATCACCGCATCGATGTTGACGTGATCGACGGTGCGCGACGGGCCGGAGTCGAACGGGGCCTGCCCCAGCGCCCGGTTGCTCCCGGCCGCCCTGGCGCATCGACCGGTCGGCCCGGCGGGTGTAGGCGACGACCTCGTTGATGTCCCATTCGAAGCCGAACCGCCGAAAGGGCAGGTCGAGCGCTTCCGCGATGTCTCGCAAAGCTCCCCATGCCGCCGGTGAAGATCGGCCCGCCACACCCGGCGACGATGGAGCGCCGCCCCTCCTCGCGCAAAGCCGTCTTCAGGTCGTGGGCGCGGCCGAGCAGGCCCGCCTTACCCTTGTTGCCGACGCCATCCTTGAACGCCGGCGTGACGAAAACCGAGCCGTGGCGGCCGATGAGACACCCGATCCCTTCGTCACCCGCGTCCGGTCCCGGAACCTCGGCCGCAGGGAAGCCTGCGAAACGCAGGAGCTTGGCGCCGTGCAGCATGCCCGTGACTTGCACCGTTTCCTCCGTGCTTGTTGGAGCGCATGGTAGAGGGCGAAACTGTCAGCAACCTGTCGCGGGGCGGGTGGGGGCGTTCGGGCGGGGAAAAAGGCCTGCGGAGTGGAGGATTCAGCGCGTCTTCCTGGACGGGACGGCGGGTGACGGCGCGCAGCCCTGGCGGCGCCTGCTCTCACCGCCCCTCGATCGCTCGTCGCCATTGCCGCAGCGTGCGGCTGCGCTTGATCTGATCGAGGGAGGTCAACAGCTCCGGCCCGACGGGGATCGGCCGCAGGGCAGTGGAGCCGGTGAGCGGATCGTCCGGGGCGCGGGCGTCCGCGCGGGCGGGCGTGACCGAGCGGGCGGCGAGCAGCGCTTGGCCTTCCCTGGACAGCAGGTAGTCGAGGAACAGCCGCGCCGCCGTCTTGTGCCGGGCCGCCTTCGGGATCAGGGCGATGCGCGAGGTGACGAGCGTGTAGTCGCTCGGCAGCACCACCCCGAGGGCCGGGTCGTGCTTTGCCCGCTCGCGGGCGTAGGACCCGAGCACGTCGTAGGCGAGGACCGCGTCGCCGGCCGACAGCCGGTCGAGCATCGTGGCGGTGGCGGTGAAGAGCTTCACCCCGATTTGCCCCATCGCCCGGACCGTATCCCAGGTCCGGGGCGTCACCTCGAGGTTCTGCGTCAGGACGAGAAAGCCGACGCCGCTGCGCTCCGGGTCGTAGGTCGCGACCTTGCCCTGCCAGTCCTCGGGATGCAGGGTCAGGCTCCGAAGGAAGTCTGCGTGGCTGCGGGGCACCCGTGCCTCAGGCAGCAATGTCCTGTTGTACGCGATCGCGATCGGCTCAGCGGTGATGCCGTAGGCCTCGTTGCGCCACACCGCCCAGGCAGGCCACCCCTCGGTCTCGCGCGACACGTGGCGCTCGGCATAGCCGTCATTCACGAGCTTGATCTGGAGGTCCATGGCCGAGCTCCAGAGGAGATCCGCCGTGCCCCCGCCCGACCCGGCCTCGGCCAAAAATTCGTCGTAGAGCCGCGACGAATTCATCTTCGTGTAGGCGACCGCGACCCCCGGGAAGCGTCTCCGGAAGCCCGCGAGCAGGGCCGAGGCCTCCGCCTCGTCGGTCGTCGCACGGATCACGACCACGCCTTCCCGCACCGCTTCCGCGCGATCCTGGGTTTGCGCGTCGATGGGCGGATCGATCTGAGCCAAAGTCGCTCGGCCCGAACTCACTTCGTCCAAAGTCGCCTGGGCCAAAGTCGCCTGGGTCCAGCCCGGGCCGAGGATGAGGGCGAGGCTCACCCAGGGGGCCGTCAGGGTTCTCACGCGCGCCAAATACCCTTCCTGCCCCGAGGCGTGCGGTTGCCCGCGGCGGTGGCCGCGGCGAAGATCGCAGGCTACAGGCTCGCGCGGCGAAGTTCTACGCACGCGCAGAGCGCGACGAGCCTGAGGGGGGACGGCGGGATGCGGGTGCTCGTCGTGGAGGACGACGCGGCTCTGGCCCGGGGCCTCGTCGCGGCGCTTCGGGCCGCCGGGCTCGCGGTCGATCACGAGACGGACGGCGAGGCGGCCGCCGTGATCGCCCTGTCGGAGCCCTACAGCCTGATCGTGCTCGATATCGGCCTGCCGGGCCTGTCCGGTTTCGAGGTGCTGCGGCGCATCCGGGCGGCGAGCGCCGTCCCGGTGCTGATCCTCACCGCCCGCGACGGCATGACCGACCGGGTGCACGGGCTCGATCTCGGGGCCGACGACTACCTCGCGAAGCCCTTCGCGCTCCCCGAGTTCGAGGCGCGGGTGCGGGCGCTCATCCGCCGCGGCCAGGGCCTGCGCAGCCCCGTCCTGCAATGCGGTGCGCTCGTTCTCGAACGATCGACGGGGACCGTTACCCTCGACGGCGAGACCCTGAGCCTGCGGCGCCGGGAACTCGCCGTGCTCGAGGTGCTGATGGCGAAGGCCGGGCAGGTGGTGCCGAAGGAGCGGCTCGCCGGCGAAGTGTTCGGCTTCGACGACGAGGTGGCGCCCAACGCCCTCGAGCTCTACGTCGCGCGCCTGCGCAAGAAGCTCCAGCCGAACGGGCCGGAGATCCGCACCATCCGCGGCCTCGGCTACCTCCTCCACGCCCGATGAGCCGCCGCCCGCCTTCCCTGAAGCGCGACCTGATGCTGCGGATGCTCCTGCCGGCCTCGGCGCTCGCGGGGGTGCTCGGCCTCGGCGGCGCCCTCGTCATCCGGAACGTGGTCGAGACCACGCATGACCGCCTCCTCGACGGCTCGGTGCTGGCCATCGCCGAGCGCCTGGCGCTCGACGAGGACTACGAGGTGACGGTGGACCTGCCGCGAGTGGCGCTCGGGATGCTGGAGACCCAGTCGCAGGACCGTGTCTATTACAGCGTCAGCTACCACGGCCGGCTGGTCACCGGCTACCGCGACCTGCCCCGGCCGGCCGGGGAGGTCGAGCCCGGCCCCACCCGGCATCGGGACGCGGTGATGCGGGGTGCGGCCGTGCGGATCGCCGCCCAGGCGCGGACGATCTACGGCAAGCCCGGCGCGGTGCTGGTGCAGGTCGCCGAGACCCGGGAGGCGCGCCGCAGCCTCGAGTGGCGGCTCCTCGGCGGGCTGCTCCTGCTCGAGGGCGTCCTCCTCGCCCTCGTCGGCGTCCTCACCTGGTACGGGATCGGCCGCGGCCTCGCCTCTCTCGACCGGCTGAGCGCCGAGATCGCCGGCCGCGCCGCTCCCGGCGCGGTCGGCCTGCAGCCCCTCGATGTCTCGCCGGTACCGGTGGAGGCGCGAGCCCCGGTCCTCGCCTTCAACACGCTCCTCGGCCGCCTCGACGAGGTGATGGGGGCAGTGCGCCGCTTCACCGGAGATGCCTCGCACCAGATGCGCACGCCGCTCGCCGTCCTGCGCATGCATGTCGACCTCGCTCGGCGCCACAGCGGCGCCGCGCCGCCGGAGGCCCGCGCTGCTCTCGACGACATCGAGGGCGCGGCGCGGCGCCTGGAGCACCTGCTGGCGCAACTCCTGGCGCTCGCGCGTGCCGACGAGGACCAGGATGCGATCGCCCTAACCGACCTGGACCTTGCCGCACTCGCCGCGACGGTGCTGGCCGACCACGTCCCGCGGGCGCTCAACGCCGGCATCGAGGTCGAGTATGTGCGGCCTGACGGGCCGGTGATGGTGACGGGTCACCCGACCGTGGTGTGCGAGATCCTGGGCAACGTCATCGACAACGCGGTCCGCTACGCAGGGCCCGGCGCCCACGTGATGGTGCGGGTGGCGGTGTCGGACGAAGGCGCCTTCGCCGAGATAGAGGATGACGGCCCGGGCATTCCGCTGGAGCATCGGGAGAGGGTGTTTTCCCGGTTCTACCGCATTGCCCGCAGCGACGAATCGCAGGGCAGCGGCCTCGGCCTCGCCGTCGTTCGCGCCTTCGCCGACCGGATCGGCGCAGCGGTCACGCTTCATGATGGTACGAGAGGTGGTCCGGGCTTGCGGGTGCGGATCATGTTTTCGCCAGCGCCGGGTTGATAATTCTGTCTTCATATAATCTGACGCTATGATATAAAACTTATTCCTTATTATATTGCCATTCTCTAGCAATCGCATAATTTTTTATTTTCTTTATATTTGTCTTTGATCATATCGCTGATTGATTATTATGGAAACAACGCTTGCTTGCCGATTTTGATGGACGCGATGCCGTGAGGTCCTGCGCTACCGCTTGCTCGGCAGGCCGCAACGGGGCGCGTCTCATGAGAAATCCGGGAGGAGCGTCCGGGCACCACCGCCGCCCCGGTAAAGCTCGGAGAACATTCAATTCTTCGATGAAATGAAGTGGCGTACAGCGTTGCCGAAAGCCGCCGGATCGTCCGTGCAAGGCAACGATGGAAAAAAGCTCGGCCTTGCGGCCGAGCTCCTTGTCGTTCGATTGCCGAAGCGCTCAGGCGCTGGCCTGGATCCAGCGGAAGAGGTCACCCTTGGGGGCCGCACCCACCTTCTGGCCGGCGAGCTCGCCGCCCTTGAAGATCATCAGGGTCGGGATCGACCGGATACCGTACTTGGCCGAGATCTCCGGGTTCTCGTCGACGTTGACCTTGGCGATCTTCACCCGGCCGTTCATCTCGCTGGAGATCTCCTCCAGCGCCGGGCCGATCGCCCGGCAGGGGCCGCACCACTCGGCCCAGAAATCCACCACCACGGGCTCGGCCGATTGCAGCACGTCCTGCTCGAAGCTCGCGTCGGTCACCTTCACGGTTGCCATCGCCAAAATCCTTCTCTGCGTCCTTGAAAGCCGGCCGACGCCGCGGACCGGCCCGCGTGGGGATGAACGTAAGAACGGGGCCGGGGCCGATCAAGCTTAACGGCTGCGCCATCCCCGGTCCGCTCGTGTGATGGCGCACTCCCGCTCACGCCAGCGTGTGGAGCGCAGCGGCGCACTCCTCCGCGGTGAGGCGGCGAACGACCGGCCCGGCGGTCCAGACCAGCAGCGGGATCACCGGCCGGTCGGGATAGATCGTCGCCAGGAGGCGCGCGTAGAGCGCGACCTGCGCCGCCTGGCCGCGCGGGGCGGGGGCGCCGTCCCGGGGCGGGCGACCGGTCTTGAAGTCGACGAGCCACACCGCCTCCCCGGTCACGGCGATCCGGTCGACCCGGCCGTGCACCGGACGCGCGACGCCCGCGACCGGAATGCTGCCGGCGAGCGTCACCTCGGCCCGCGCATCGGGCCCGAACAGCACCGCGAGGTCGGGATCGTCGAGGAGACGCAAGGCCTCCGTCGCGGTGGCCGCGCGCCGCCCGGCATCGAGGCCGGGCGCGCGGGCGGCGACGAAGGCCTCGGCGGCGGCCGCCCGGCGCTCGGGGGCGAGGCTCGGCAGGTGCTCCAGCAGGGCGTGGACGAGCA